>NZ_AKJE01000029.1 GCF_000282495.1 Pseudomonas sp. GM79 | reverse complement strand
CCCCCCCCCCTGCCACTCCCGTGCATAGGGGTCGAAAAAGTTTCGATACAGGCTGTAACGGGTCATCTCGTCGTCAAAACGCAGCGTGTTGTATCCCGCCCCACAGGTGCCGGGCGCCGCGAGCTGGGCATGAACCCGTGTCATGAAATCGGCTTCGCTCAAACCTTGTTCGGCCAGACGCGCGGGCGTAATACCGGTGATCGCACACGCCGCCGGATGAGGCAGGATGTCGTCACTGGGCTGGCAATAAAGGTTGACCGGTTCGTCTATTTCATTGAGATCGAAGTCGGTGCGAATCCCCGCCACTTGCAGCGGACGGTCGCAACGGGGGTTGATGCCAGTGGTTTCATAGTCGTACCAGAAGATCGAGGTCACGGGCTGTTCCTGAACTGAAGACCGGCGAAGTCTAGGCGCACATATGCCGCCCCGACCAGAAATCTTGTCATTCAATCACCTCTGACCACGCACCGTGCAATACATAGTTATGTCGTTTTCCCCCGAGAGGCTGCTAGCATCCGACGGACCAGGCCACATCAAGGTTGCCCATGCTCGACACCACAGCACTGCCAGGGAAAGCGACGCTGTCCCGGCCACTGGACACGCGGTATCACGTCGAAACGCCCGAAGGCATCGACTTGCCGCTGCGCCCGGCCGGGTTGATGGTGCGTGCGCTGGCGTTCGCCATCGACCTGGGCCTGCGCGGGGTGATGCTGGGCCTGCTGTTCATTGTGTTGGCGTTTCTCGGAAAACTCGGCGCCGGGCTGGGTTCGATTCTGCTGTTCGTGGTGAGCTGGTGGTACATGGTGCTGTTCGAGGTGCTCAATCAGGGCCGCTCGCCGGGCAAGCAATGGATGGGATTACGCGTGGTGCATGACGATGGCACGCCGATCGGCTGGTCCGCGTCCTTGCTGCGCAACCTGCTGCGATTTGTCGACATGTTGCCATTCGGCTACTTTCTCGGAGCAATCAGCTGCCTGCAACATCCCACCTTCAAACGCCTCGGCGACCTGGCCGCCGGTACGCTGGTGATCTACCGCGAACAACCGCTCACCCGACCGCAACTGCCCGATGTCCCACCGCGGCGCGCAGCCTTCGCGTTGACGCTGACCGAGCAGCGCGCCATCCTCGGGTTTGCCGAGCGCCAGGGTGAACTCTCCGAGGCACGGGCCAATGAGCTCGCCTCGATACTCGCGCAACCGTTGCAGGTATCGAAGCCGCAGGCGGTGGCCGAACTCAACGGCATCGCCCGTGGCCTGTTGGGCCCGACATGAAGCAAAGCCTTTTCGAAAGTCGCCACAGTGCCGAATGGGAGCAGTTTGCACTCATGCTTGATCGGCTGGAACGCGGCAAGGACGCCTCTGGAGTCGCCAGTTTCCCCAGCGATTATCGACGGCTCTGCCAACACCTGGCCCTGGCTCAGGAGCGCGGCTACAGCAGTTTCCTGATCGACTCATTGCAGCAACTGGTCCTGCGCGGGCATCAACAGCTTTATCGGCATAGCAGTCGACTGGGTGCCAACGTGTTGAGTTTCATCCTCGCCGATTTTCCGCGATTGGTGCGCGAACAGTGGCGCTTCGTCCTGGCCGCCAGCCTGATATTTTTTGGCAGCCTGATCGGCTTCGCGTTACTGGTCTATCTGTTCCCGGAACGGGTCTACAACCTGATTCCGGCCGAACAGGTCAGTGAGATGCAAAGCATGTACGACCCCGTCGCCGGTCATTTGGGACGTTCGGCCGAACGGGCGGCCAGTGAGAACTGGGTAATGTTCGGTTACTACATCATGCACAACATCGGCATCGCCTTTCAGACCTTCGCCAGCGGTTTGCTGTTTGGCCTGGGCAGCGCGTTTTTCCTGTTCTACAACGGGTTGATGATCGGTGCGGTGGCCGGGCACCTGACGTACATCGGCTATGGCCAAACCTTCTGGTCGTTCGTGATCGGCCATGGCGCCTTCGAATTGAGCGCCATTGCCCTGGCCGGCGCCGCAGGCCTGCAACTGGGCTGGGCCTTGATCGCGCCGGGGCGTTTGCCTCGCGCCGAAGCCCTGCAGCTGGCGGCGCGCAAGAGCGTGTTGCTGATTTGCGGGGTCATGTTGTTTCTGCTGATTGCGGCGTTTATCGAAGCCTACTGGTCGTCGCGGACCGGGCTCGCGCCGCTGACCAAATACCTGGTCGGCGCGGCGCTCTGGGGCTTGGTGGCGATTTATCTACTGTTCGCCGGACGGACTCGCCATGCGCCTGAGTGATGCCAGTGTGGTGATCCGCCCGCGCACGACCTGGGAAGCCATGGACCTGGGCGTGCTGCTGGGTCAGCGCCATCGACGCTTGTTGATGACCAGTTGGGCCATCGTGACCTTGCCGATCTTCACCCTGCTCACCTTGCTGTTGTGGGATTCGCCCTCCCTCGCCGTGTTCCTGTTCTGGTGGCTCAAACCGGCGTTCGATCGGCTGCCGCTGTACATCCTGTCCAAAGCCATGTTCGGCGAAACGCCCACACTGAAGCAGGCCCTGCGCCAATGGCCGCGCCTGCTCAAACCGCAATTGCTGGCCAGCCTGACCTGGCGTCGCCTGAGCCTGAGCCGCAGTTTTCTGATGCCGGTGGTGCAACTCGAAGGTCTGGAGGGCGAAGCACGCCAACAACGTTTGCGCGTGCTGCTGCAGCGCAACGCGGGTGCCGCCCAATGGCTGACGATCATCGGCGTGCATCTGGAAACCGCGCTGTGGATCGGCTTGATGGTGCTGTTCTATATGTTCTTGCCGCAACAGGTCGAACTCGACTGGGGCTGGCAGACCTTGATTACCGCCGCCACCCAAGACTGGCTCTGGCTGGAACACCTGACCAACACCTTTTACGTTCTGGTGCTGATTGTCTGGGAACCGATCTATGTGGCCTGCGGTTTCAGCCTTTATCTGAACCGACGCACGCGGCTGGAAGCCTGGGATATCGAACTGGTGTTTCGCCGATTGCGCCAACGCTTGACCAGCACGGTCGTCACGCTGCTGCTGGCCGCGATGCTGCTGGTGCCGACGGCGCAAAGTGGCTGGGCCGCCGAACCGAATACTTCACCCGAATCTGCCCGCCTGTTGGAGCAACCACTGACCAGTCAGGCATCTCGGGACAGCATCAAGACCATCCTCGATCAGCCCCCCTTCAAGAACAAGGAAACGGTCACGCGCTATCGTTTTGGCGAAGACAAACCCGCTGCCAACAACGCGGACGAGGGTCAAACACCCGCTTGGCTGAAGGCGCTGTTCAGCTTGCTGGATAGCCAACGCTTTGGCGTATTGGCCAACCTGATCGAAGTGTTGCTGTGGGGCACAGTGATCGGCGCCATTGGGCTATTGATCTGGTATTACCGCGACTGGCTGCAGGCCTTTGTCAGCCGTCGACCCACGTTAAACCGCAAAGTCGCGCGGCCATTACCGCAGCAGGCGTTCGGCCTGGACCTCAACCGCGAAACCCTGCCCGCCGACATCGCAGCCAGCGCCGAAAGCCTCTGGCAGAGCAATCCCCGTGAAGCCCTCGGGTTGCTCTATCGCGCCCTGCTCAGCCACTTGCTGCACGATTTCAACATGGCGCTCAAGCCCGCCGACACCGAAGGTGAAGTTCTTCAGCGGGTCGAACAACTGCAACAACCTGCCTTGCTGGCCTTCAGTAAAAACCTCACAGGGCACTGGCAGAACATGGCCTACGGGCATCGCCTGCCACCGGCGCATTTGCAGCAGGAACTCTGTGACGGCTGGCGCGCGTTATTCGGCCCCGGAGCGGCCCGTTGAACCGGCGTTTGTGGCTTTCGGTCGGTGCGTTCATCGCCCTGCTAGTGTGTGCGCTGAGTGTTTACCTGTATTTCAAGGCCATACCCTATCAGGCAGAAATCGATCACGGCCCGTCCCCCGAAGCCCAGGCCAACCCCTATCTGGTGGCCGAGCATTTTCTGCGAAAACAGGGCCTGACTGTCAGCCATGCCAACAGCCTCGACATCTTGCCGACGCTCGAGCCTCATCAGCGCAGTTTGTTGTTGCTCGGCGAACGGTCGAACATGTCGCCGCGACAGGTGGATCAGGTGTTGAACTGGACCCGGGCCGGCGGACGTCTTTTGTTCGTCGCCGAAGCCCTGTGGGATGAGAAGACCGGTCAGAGCAATGACCTGCTGCTCGACCGGGTGCAGGTGCACCAGTCCCTGAGCAAAGACCTCAAGGAGCCGCCGCCCGATCCTGAAGACGATCCCTACCCGAAACTGACCAAGCTGTACCTGGAAAACGAAGAGGCGCCAGCCTACGTCAGCTTCGATACTGCGTTCCATCTCGACGATCCGAAAAACCTCGCCCAGGCCTGGGCCAACAGCGGCAAAGCCACGCACATGATGCAACTGACTCACGGGCTGGGTTCGATCACCGTGGTCACCGACGCCGACCTCTGGAAAACCCCGGCTATCGACCAGTACGACAACGCCTGGCTGCTGTGGTACCTGACGGCCGACACAGACGTGACCCTGCTGTTCAATACTGATCACGACAGTCTGCTGACCTTGCTGTGGCGCAACTTTCCACAAGCTCTGGTGGCCCTGATTGCCTTGATCGCCTTGGGGTTCTGGCACGTCGGCGTGCGCAACGGCCCATTGCTCGAACCTGCCCCAAGGGCACGTCGTCAACTTCAGGAACACCTGCGTGCCAGCGCCGATTTCATGCTGCGTCGCAACGGCCAGCACAGTCTGTTGCAAGCCTTGCAACAAGACATCCTGCGCCGTGTCCGTCACCGTCATCCCGGTTTTGAACAACTCGGCGTTGCCGAACAATGGCTGGTGCTCGCACGCCTGAGTGGCCAACCCACACGCGCCATCAGCCAGGCCATGAGCCCGCGACCGAAGCAGCGGCTGCCCAGCGCTGAATTCAGCCGTCAGGTCGCCCAGCTGCAAACCTTGAGGAACGCCTTATGACTGAACAGATCGATCCCGGCACACAGACCCACGCCGCCCAGCAGCGCCAGCGCGCCAGTCAGTTGGCCCAAGCGGTAAGAACGGAACTGCAAAAAGCCGTGATCGGCCAGAACACTGTGATCGACGACGTGCTCACCGCCCTGATCGCCGGCGGCCATGTGCTGCTCGAAGGCGTGCCGGGGTTGGGCAAGACGTTGCTGGTGCGCGCCCTCGCCCGCTGCTTCGGCGGTGAGTTCGCACGCATCCAGTTCACCCCGGACCTGATGCCCAGTGATGTCACCGGGCACGCGGTGTACGACTTGCAAACCGAGCAATTCAAACTGCGCAAAGGCCCGCTGTTTACCAACCTGCTGCTGGCCGACGAGATCAACCGCGCCCCGGCGAAAACCCAGGCGGCGCTGCTCGAAGCCATGCAGGAACGCCAGGTCACCCTCGAAGGCCGCGCCCTGCCGATCGCGCAACCGTTCATGGTACTCGCCACGCAAAACCCCATCGAACAGGAAGGCACTTACCCGTTGCCGGAAGCCGAGCTCGACCGCTTCATGCTCAAGGTGCGCATGGACTACCCCGATGCCGAGCAGGAGTTGAACATGGTGCGCCAGGTCAGCCGCTCGACCCGGGCCGACATGCTCGACGTGCAACCGTTGCGCACCGTGTTGCAAGCCAAGGACGTGCTGGCCCTGCAACGCATTGCCAGTGATCTGCCCATGGACGATCAGGTACTCGATTACGCCGTGCGCCTGGCCCGCACCACCCGAACCTGGCCGGGGTTGACCCTGGGCGCCGGGCCACGCGCTTCAATCGCGCTGGTACGTTGCGCCCGCGCCCGGGCCTTGTTGCGCGGTGGCGAGTTTGTGATTCCGGATGACATCAAGGGTTGCGCGCTGTCGGTGTTGCGCCACCGGGTGCGGATTGCCCCGGAGCTGGACATCGAAGGGCTGGAAGTCGATCAGGTGCTCCGGCAGTTGCTCGACCAAGTGCCGGCACCGCGGCTGTGACCACAGTCATGCGACGCCTCCTTGTGGCGAGGGAGCTTGCTCCCGCTGGGTTGCGCAGCAGCCCCAAAACCAGTCGACGCGTACTGTCAGGTAAAACGCGTCTACCGGTTCTACGACTGCTGCGCAGCCGAGCGGGAGCAAGCTCCCTCGCCACAAAAGGTGTGCGCTGATGAAACCGTCCCGGCTTCTACTGATCTGGCTCGCGGCCCTGCTAGCCATCGGCATCGTGCTGGGCACGTTGCGAGCCTTGGACATCGCCATTCCATCCAGCCTGTTATCGATCAACTGGGGATTGCTCCTGGCGCTGCTGGCCCTGGCGGCACTCGACGCCATCCGCCTCAAACGTCTGCCCTCGCCTCGTGTGCAACGGCATATGCCTGGCAGCCTGGCGCTCGGTCGATGGAGCGAAGTACGGCTGCAGGTCGAGCATGATCTTGCCCAGCCCTTGAGCATTCAGCTCTTCGACCACGTACCGGACAGCCTGAGTTTCGAAAACCTGCCACTGCCAGTCGAGCTGCAACCCGGCCAGCGCAGCCACATCGGCTATCGGCTACGCCCGCTCAAGCGCGGCCACTTCAGCTTCGAACACTGCGAAATCCGCCTGCCAAGTCCGTTGGGTCTGTGGCTCGACAAACGCATTCTGAGCCTGACTCACCACACCCGCGTCTACCCCGACTTCGCCCACCTCTACGGCGGCCAACTGTTGGCGGTGGACAACTGGCTCAGTCAACTCGGCGTGCGTCAGCGTCAACGCCGTGGTCTGGGCCTGGAATTTCACCAGTTACGGGAATTCAGAGAAGGCGACAGCCTGCGTCAGATCGACTGGAAAGCCACCGCGCGCCAACGCACGCCAATTGCCCGGGAGTATCAGGACGAACGCGATCAACAGATCATGTTCCTGCTCGACTGCGGCCGGCGCATGCGCAGCCAGGACGGTGAACTGTCGCATTTCGACCATGCACTCAACGCCTGCCTGCTGCTCAGTTACGTCGCGCTACGTCAAGGTGATGCGGTGGGCCTGTGTACCTTCGCCGGCGCCTCGCCACGCTACCTCGCTCCGGTCAAGGGCACAGACCAGCTCAACGTGTTGCTCAATACCGTCTACGACCTGGCCAGCACACAACGCCCTGCCGATTACCCAGCCGCCATCAACCAGCTGCTGGCCCGACAAAAACGCCGGGCACTGGTGGTACTGGTCACCAACCTGCGAGACGAAGACGACGAAGAACTGCTCACCGCCGTCAAACGCCTGGGCCGTCAACATCGAGTGCTGGTGGTCAGCCTGCGCGAAGAGGTGCTCGACCACTTGCGCCAGGCCCCCGTGCAAACCTTGCCTGAAGCCCTGACGTATTGCGGCACGGTGGAGTATTTGAACGCGCGAGCCGAACTCCATGAGCAGTTGCGTGCTCATGGAGTGCCGGTGCTGGATGCCCGGCCCAGTGAACTGGGCGCGCAGATGGTGACGCGGTATTTGAGCTGGAAGCGGGCTGGGGTGTTTTAGAGAGACTTCATGACAAAACACCAGAGACTCAGCTCATCACCGCCATCTTCGATCACAGCCTCATTCACGAAACCATCATTGATTCACTGGCCAAGGGCGATTCATAGCGATCAGGTCACAGTATTTTTCACTGAGAACATTGCCCTGCGGATCCCTCACCTGAGCACGAATACGTGTCACTCCAGCGGCGAGAGGCCCAAAGTTTTTGCTAGTCAAACCATCCAGATTGGTGTGTGTCGCCGGTGCCGCCGAATTTCCATTTCTAAACCAAAATACTTCTATTCCTTGCGCAGGCTGCTGAGTAAATTTGGAAGCAACAATGGCTCGAACCGTAGGATATCCCCCAATAAGGTAATAATATCCGCCCGAAGGCGTTAGCTCCGTTATCTCGACATGCCACGCTTCCATGATGGTGACCCGTGCAACGGAACTCGGGTTACTGCTCTCCAGCGTCGCAGTAAGGTCGTAGGTTCCAAGCTTGTCAGGCTTGAACGTGACGCTTGCGATTCCATTCTTATCGGATGATGAAGGCAGCAACACCTGATCTGGAAAACGCCAGGTAACCTCAACATTCTCCATTTCAACACCGCCATTGCGACCCACCACTTTTACCCAAGCGATCACATCGTCACCCAGACGAATCGTTGGGGTATCACTGTTGATGTCTTCAAGAACAGGCTCATCCGCCAACACCGTAATCAATAACTGCGCCACATCCCACCCGCCAACGCCCCCCCGCACACTGGCCATCAACGCATCGCTTTTCATAGGAAGCTTGAACAAGACCGTTGCCACTCCATCAGCATTCGTCATCGTCGGTGCAAGCGAGACGCCCGTGTATTCCCACATCACTTCCACGCCCGACAGCGGTTCGCCTGTCCTGGCGGAAACCACGGTCGCCGTCGCCGAGACCTCCTTCCCTGGATAACCGCTTGACTGCGGGCTGACCAGCGCCTGTATTTTCCGAGGTTCGTTCACGGTAAACGGTAGCGAAACCGACACAGAACGCAGCTCATCCCCTACAGTGGCAATCAGCACAGACGCGCCTGGCGTGCGCGGCCGGAAACGGATCCTGGCCACCCCGTAGAAATCGGTCTGGCTGGTCACGCGGCCCAGATCCGCGTGATACCACGTCACCATCTCCCCCACGATGGTCTTACCGGTGGTTGTCGAGAGCACCGTCACTTGTTCGACCAGTTCCTCTTCCCAGTCCAGCACCTGATGCACATTGGCACTCGCGCTGATGTCCAGTACCTGCGACCCCACCCCCAACGACATGGCATTGGCCGGTGACAGGTTGGCCAATCGCTCGGCCGCCAGGCGCAAGGCGAAACCGCCATCCTTCAAATCACCGCACTTAAAGGTGTATTGCAAACCGACACTGGAAAACCAGCGTGGCACGCCGAGCCCGGGCCCCTGGAAGCTCAGCCCCAGCGCCGAAGGCCCGGTACCCGTCAGGCCAAGGGTCAACTGCCGGTCCAGCAGCGGGTTGCCTTGTTCGGCCAGGACTTCGATAAGGTGCTCACCCTTGCGCCGTGGAAAGTACGTCTGCCCACCCCAGGGTTGTGCGGCCCGACCATCAAAACGTACCAGCACGCCTGCCCAGGGATCGCTCGCCAGCGCCGTGACCGACACAGAACGCTGTTCCTCGTAACCGTCAAAACGACTGAGCACGCAGGCTTCAATAGGATGATCTCCGGCACGGGCCGGGGCGAAGGCATAACCTGACCAGCCATGTTCATCGCTGGCGACGACCAAGGATTGCCCTTGCGCCGTCCACATCACCTCGGCCTGCGCGACCGGCTGACCGCTGAACGCCGACACTACTTTCACCCACTGCCAGGCAGTGTCCTGCTCGATGACCGGATCTACGGCGGCCTCCCGATGGGCCACGATCCGCAGTTTGTTGTGGCCCAGGTGCATTGGATTGGCCGTGGTGATGCCCGCTAGTCGGGGCAATTGCAGCGCCAGGGAGAACTCGCCATCGATTGAGCTTGAGGTGAAATCCAGGGCCCATGAAACGCCGCCATCACTCAAACGCTGCACGATGCCCAGCGGCGGTTCGATACTCGCGTGCAACTCATCGACCGGCGTGCCTTGCCAATCCAGCTCAACATCCAGCCCTGTCAGTGGGCTTAAGGCATTAGGCAAGAGCCGGAACGCGTGCTCGGCCCTCAGACAAGGAAATAGAGTGTCACCTGGTGTGGCGGCTACCTGATCGAGCATCACCGACAGCTCGTCCGCCAGATCCGAGGCAATCAGACGACCGACCAGATCCCGTGGCGATTGCAGCACCGGGCTGGACAATTGCAGGGTGAACAGACGGCTGAAGCTGGAAGCCTGCTGAGAGCTGAACGTCCATTCCAGGCCTTGCGCCCCCAACGTTCGGGGTGTGCCGATATCGCTGATGGTGAGCCCGATGGACAGAGGGACACCTCGCCAGTTCAGCGTCACCGGCTGGTTGAGCAGGGAACTGCTGGCCATGGGCAGGACTTTCAAGGTGTGCACTGCTCCCCGCCGGCACAGCAGCCCCAACTCGACGAGATCGACTGCCACATTGTCGAGCGTTATGACGACCTGGTTTTTCCAGGGACTGGTGGCCAGTGCCTCCACATCAAATGAGTGATCTACGGCCACCGCCTCCGCATGGGCCCTGACCCTGGCGGTCACCACCTGATCGCCGGCCCGTGTCGGCCGGTAGAGCACGCTGGCCCAGCCACCGGCACCGGTAACGGTGGGGATCGTGCCATCCGGCGTTATCCAGTCCGCCAAGGCGTTGTTCACCGGATCACCCGGTCCGCCGTTCAGCTCATGCAGTACCTGCACCCGCAACAACACACTGTCGCCTTCATCCAGCACCGCAACTTTGTTGGCTTCCTGTACCTCGCCGATACGCACCTGATTGCGCGCCAGCGACATCGGTTTTTTTTCTGAAGGCAGCAGCAATTTCGAGCACACCAACTGCAATTGGAAGCGACCGTCGAGCCGATCCGCACAAATCAGATCCCACGACAGATCCGCTGCTCCCACGGGGACAGGCTCTTCCAGTTCAGGCTGCACCTGCACACCTAACTGCTCGTAAGAGAAATCCCCCTCCCAGCGCAGTGCCACTTCCGTGCCGTGCAAAGGGCTGTCAGCGGGTAATCCCAAGCCCAGATGGTAGGTCGATCCGCGGTTGGGATAGCCGGTCTTCTCGGGCCACAAGGTCGATGTCCCCTCAACCACCGCCAACACGGTTTTCCAGGGATCGGTGGCGAGCACATGCACCTGCATCTCCTCAGTCACCACGCCGCCTGCGTAATACGGGCTTTGCACCGAAGCCTCAAGGACAAACACACCTGCACCGACCAAGGTCGATTGAACCTCGAAATACGCCCACCCCTCGTCATCCGTGACCACAGCCGTGGTTCGTGACTGGCCACTTAATCCCCAGTTGACCGTCCTTCCACCAAGCGCCTGGCCGGTGTAATACGACGCCACCTGCACGCCCACGCGCACGCTTTGCCCGTACTCGAGCACCGGAAAATACGCCGGTTCCAGACGCTCACGAAACACCAGACGGTGATGCCCCAATGACGCCTGGATCGGATAGGTGTCGGCGGTGTAGCGGTTAATCAGGTTCAAGGTGAACAGATGGGGTTCATCACCTTCGATCAACGGGCAATCCAAGATCCATTGATCATCCAGGGGATGATTAACCCCCATTGCGGGCTGCGCGATAATCGCCCCTTGCGGGTTATCGTCACTGACCAGCGCCGCCTTGGTGTCCAGCCAGGGATTATCAGCCACTGGCGTGCAACTGAACCTGTGCGCCAGACTGGCCGAAGCCCCCAGGCACAGGTACAGCGGACGCGCGGCGGGCAGTTGTTGCTCATCCAGCATCAGACCTTGCAGCTCTAGCGGCCCCAGATGCAGGTCGATCCGGATGCGGGTGATCTTGATCCCCGACACTTCGTCGTTTGGAGGGTTTTCCGGACTGAAGATAGCGAGGCGAATCCGGTCAGCTTGCTCCAAAGGCAGTGTCAACCGGACATCATAGGATTCCGGAATGAAATCCAGCGGACTGTTCCGCTGTGCGGTCGGGGTCAATTCGATGGTTTGTTCCCGTCCGGTATCGCCTTCAACACTGACGCTCAAGGTGCCAACCAAGGCAGCGGTGTTTTCGCAAAGAAAACTCAAGGTGTAGTAAACATCCTCGCGCTGACTTTTCGCAACGTCGATAATCTGGCTGGCCGAGCCTTGGTGGACGGCCATCAAGTAACGGATCTGTTCACCTTCATAAGTATCCAGCTTGACACTCACCCCTCTTGGATTCTCCGCCCCCCTCGTCCATCCCCTCAGCGACTCACCAAAGTCGCCGTTGTACACCAGACTTTCGTTGGCCTGAATCACCGGCTTACTCATGATTGTCGGCTCCCTGTTCTGACCGAATGGCTTTCGGCGATACAGGCGCGGTCTGGCGCCCCGCGTCATCCGGATCGCCCCCCCGAACCAGTTCTTCAACTTTGCGGGCGAACGTCGGATCACCGACCCTGGCCGTGTAGCGCACGCGCAGCACGATGTCGGTCAACGATCGCAGCATCGATTCCTGCGGATCCCTGTCCGCCCACGGAAACGTCAGGCGCCAACTGGAGATCGCGCCCGTGCACTCAAACGGGAAGAGCAAACCTTCGTCCGGTTTAGCGCTGGTCATACCGGTGTCATTCACCCCCATCGACAGCGCCATCATCTGCCCGCTCAATAAGTTGAATCGCACATCTGGCGGCGGTACCGCGTTACTGGCGGTGCTGTGCAGATACTCCACCGACAGCGTCGTGGCCTTGGTGGCGGTCATGCTGCTGACTTGTGTCAACGTGGCCTTGACGTTTTCGTACGGCCCGACCAATACCGGCAGATCCACTTCGATGGAACTGATCTGTCGGCAGTAGTGGCCGGGGTGATCGCGGTCGAACAGTAACTGCGTGAGTCTGAATTCGAGACTGCCGGTGGTTTTCAGCTCACCCAGCGCCGCCTCCCAATCGGGCTGCCCAGGCTGCTCGCCCTTGTCAAACAACTGCCGCAACGAAACCGTTTTCACCAGCTCCAGACGCCGGGTATGGCGATGCAGGTATTCACGCTCCATGCGCAGCAGGTAGACCCGCAAGTGTTCACCGGCCGTCAGGCCGTGGCGCTCCTCTTGCCAAACCTGCGGCAGCGCAATCTGCGCATCGTAGTCACCGGTTTCAGCGCTCATGGACGCCTGTGTGCTCAGGCACAGCCCCACTACCGCATCGTAGGCCTGATAGTGCAAGGCTTTGAGCTGACCGAGCAGCCAATTGAACAGCTCGGCCCGGGTCGAGCGTTTTTTAAGGAAGTTGTACAGTTTCAACGCTTGGGCATTGGCGTGCAGGGTCTGGCTGAGGGTGGTGCGGGCCGCATCCACGGCGTGTCCCTGGGCGGTAATTTGCTCATCGAGCACCCGCACCTCGGCCAGCGCCTGATCACGTTGCAACGCCCATTCATTGCGTCGACGGCGATAGCCTTCGGTGGTGGCGTTTTTATCAGCGTCGATTTGCAGGGCCATGGAGGCAAGTTCAAGCCCATACACAATGGCGTCGGCCAACTTGTCCCCACGATGGCCGCCATTGGATAAGCCGAAGATGTTTGGCAACGAGGCAATAACAGCACCGCCGCCCTTGATCGCCTTGGAAGCCAAACCCATTTGTTTGGACGACAGCAGCTGATCCATCACATCGTATTCAACTGCCGACACGTTCTCATCAAAGCGCAGTGCGTAAGCGTTGGCCCGTTCCTGCGCCAGCGCCCGGCTCTGTGTCAGCGCCACCGCGCTGGCCTCCAATTGGGCGATCGTTTGCTCCTGTGTGCTCTTGGCGTAGTCTCCCGCCTCGACCAGATAACGTTGCTGGTCTTCTTCCATTTCCGCCCGGTCGCGTTGCTCCAGCAGGCGCAATACCTGGCCACCATATTCCTGCAGGGTCTGCACCGCACGCAGCGCGGCCTCGTACATCACGCGCCAGCGGAAGGCCACCACCTGCTGTTGTCCGCCCATCGGGCGTTGCGTGCCACTGCCACCGGCCGCCAAGTCACGCAGCAGTTGATTAGGGTCGGTCATCGGGCTGAAGAACGGCACCTCCATAGGCCGCCCATCGAGCGTCAGGTTGTGGCGCAAATTGAACAGGCGCTGGGCGGGCAGATCGTACATTTTCAGCAATTGGTCATTGATCGGTTGCGCAAAACCATCAACCGCCAACAAGCCGAGGGGCGGGATCGACTCGGCAGCCGCCGGCACCTCCCCCAAAGGCAGATCAAGCTCACGCTCGAAACGCTCCAGCGCTGGTCGGGACAGTGTCCTGTCCATGAGGTCGGCCACGCTGGCCGGCGCCCAGCGCGAGACGGTCCGGGCGCTGGGTGGCTTGCCCATCAGGAACTCGGCCTGGACGTAACACAACTTGGCAGCCACCAGACTGTCACGGGTGAGCTGGCGGTAATACCAGTCGCCCCAGGCCACGAGGTTTTTCACATAATCGATAAAAGCCACGATCCGAAAATGCCGGGGAGCGCCGTAACCAATCGCATCCGGATCGGTGGGATAGAGCACTTCATGGCCAGGGTTGCCCGCTGACATCAGGGGCCGGCATCGCCAGTACAGAGGTCGGTCCGGAACGTAATCCGGGTCTTCCGGCAAGCGCTTGGCCGGTGCCTGCGGATCGAACAGGTAGTGCAGCCATTGTTGCGCCTCCTGAAAACGGTTTTCCTCGCTCAGACGGGCGGCCACCAGGTGCGGCACATGGAAGAACAGCTCCCAGAAGAACAAACCATTGGCGCCGTCGAATGCGCCATTGGGCTCCTGGACGCCGATCAATACGGGTTCCGGCAGATGTTGGGTAGACCAATCCATGACGGCGTCGACGGAAACGTTGGCACGCTGTACCAGTTCGGGGCCAAACAATGAGTTCAGCCGTACAGAGATAAATCCCTTGTTGATTCCCGGCAGAGAGAGAAACTTGAGAAACTGCGCCCCCGCCGGGTCGGTCTTGTCGAGGGCCGGCGGGAGAAAGTCTTTGACCTCACCCACCGTTACCTCGAACTTTTTGCGGCCGTAGCTCATTTCCGTATTGTTTTCGCCGAACGTAAAGGTGAGGCGGCCAGTGAACCCACCCCTGTCCCGTTTAACCGCTATCCACGCGGTTGCCCACTGGCCCGCGCCGGGAAAATTATCTTCGACTGGGGCAGGATCATCTCCGGTGCCATCCAGAAGTTTCAAGTCAAAGGTGGATTCGCCACCATCTGTGACGGTTGTCTTTGCACAAACACCCCGCACAAACAGTACATCCTGCGTGCCCACAGTCAGCGCCAGTGCCTGCAACGAGTAGAACTCCGTCAGGCTGCCCGCGACCTCCACCGACTCGTTAATCGTCAGGCTCTCCAACTGCACGGGGTGCTGCACCACTTCAGAGCTGACAAAACGATTGTCGGCCAGGATATCCAGCCATCTCCCATCGTCATTCGCCACCGGACGCAACAGCACATCGTGCACCATGTACGCGCTGTACTCGTTGTCCTCGTTTTCCTCAGGTAAACGATTGGTCAACAAAACCCCCAGCCGGCCTTTGGTGTATTGCTGATCCACCCATACCGTCGCAATCAGCCGACAGCCGTCGGACACATCGTCGTATGGTTCATCGTGGAACAATGACAGCGGTGCCGACCACTGATCGTTTTGACCTTTGAACGCCAGGAAAACATCAAGCTTGTACGGCAGAAACGCCCCCTCGGTGCCCTCGACCTTGTCCTGCCACTCTGCCCAGACCAGGCACAAACGGCCATTCCAGAACACTGAACGCATGTCCAGAACTCTGGCGCCGACGGGGATGTCCACTGGTTGCCACTCGCTCCATGCGGCGGGGTTTATCGTCCTGCTCTGGCTGGTCAGCTCCACCTCAGCCTTGCGCCAGTAGTACTGAAAAGGCGCCACGAGCTGGCGCCCGACAAAGTAATAATCGGCATTGGCAGGCGTTGGGCCGTCCATAAAGCAACTGATAACATCCAGGCAACAGATCTGCTCGAACTCGTGCAGATAATCGCGTAATGCCGACAGCACCGAGTCCATGCTCAGCCGCGTTTGGTTCAGGTTGTTTTCCAGGGTCTTGAACAGGCTGGTCTTGCGTTGGCGCACAAAGGGGGTGATGAAATTTTCCGGGTAGGCGCCAATGATCTGCAGCGCCTGCCAGTCACCATAGTTGCCGTAGAGTTCCCACAGTTTCAGATGCTGTTTGTCGAACTCATGCGTTGCGTAGCCCGGCTCCAGCTTGCGGTAAGCGGCATGGATAAAGTTCTGCGCGCAGCTGATGGCCTCGGCCACACGGGTGTTTTGCACCTGATACCGATCCAGCGGATCCAGGCGCAACAGTTCAAACAAATCGCCGGGGGTCCTGACGAAGTTGAATCTGTCATCTGCATCCCCAGGCAAATTTTTTCGGACCTGCCCGATGGCAAAGCTGACCAAGGCATTACGGCGCTGTTCGAACAGTTCAGCCAGTTTGTTGTTATCCATGTTTCCCGCTCCCGGAATAAGTTTCCTCATTGACCACCGGACAGGTGCACCCCGGCCGGCTGCACGCCCTAACGGAGTAGAGGAGGGCCAGCGAAGGTGATGTATTCAAACAACGCGACTGTATTGTTGCCCGGCAGCTCAATATCGATCTTGACCTCGAAGGTGCCGCCCGTGGCAGAAGACACATCTACCTGCGTCAGCCCCTTATCATTGGTCAATGCATCGTCCGGGCGGATCGTCAGTTGCGGGTTGTCCCTGGCAATGCCCGACTCGTCGGGAATCGCTTCCCAGCCCCAGCGAACCGGAATGCCGATACCGAGATTGGTAAAACGATCCTTCATCACGGCGAACAACTCGATGCTCTGACCGAACGGCACCTCGCGATCGGGCACCTCGGACATGAGCATCGACGGGAACTCCAACGTTGCCGGATCAGGGCCGATGATGAGGGTCGCGGCCTGCAGTTTCTCCAGCAGATCCAGCCAGCAATACAGCGTGGCGGTGCCCATGATGTTGCCCGGTACGAACTCGGCGGTCGCGACACCACTGGGGTCGGTATCGGATTTGCTGATCACGCCAAGGCTGCTTTGCCAGTAAACGGTCACACCGCTCAGGGGGCTGAGGTTGGCGTCGGTGACGGTAACGGTGAAGACCGCCTTCTCTCCCGGCTTGTTGGCAATCAGTGTGGTTTTATCGACGATCCAGGTCATCCTGGCTACCTGCCCCAACGCCTCTTCCAGATCGGGTATCAGCTCCTCAGGGGTCTCGTTCAGGCTTTGCAATGCATGCTCGGCAGCGGTGGCGTAGGCTTCTCTGCCCAACGCCTGCGGAAGCAGCCCCATCAGGAAAATCGTCTCCGCGTCCATGTTGTTGGCGCTCGCCAACACCCGCACCCGGATCAGCAGATCCAGTTCCGTGAGGGTGCGGATCACCCCGATGGAGTTGCCGACCTGGCTGGCGCACTCGCGCACGTCCTGGACACTCCAGCCGAAAAACGCGGCCAGGCGGATCGCGGCGGCTTCTCGGGCAAGGCTCAACGCATCGCCAGTCAGCGGGTCTGGCAGGGCGTCGACCGCGCGCAAATACTCAAGCAATCTGCCGGGTGGCTGTTGGCTCAAGCCGAAGGCACGTACCAGAACCGTCAAGTAGTACAGGGTTCGCACGGTGAGTTCATGTTTATCGCTTGACCCCAGCCAGGCGTCGTAGCCATAGCTCAAATAGTCTTCAAGCAGCTCGACGCTCAGCTCCAGCCTGACCACCACCGCACTGCGGCGCCGAACCTCGGCCAGTCGGCCAAGGAACGGATCGATGACCGGTTCCAGTCTCCAGGACACGTCGGCACCAGCCTCTTCAACGTCAGCCAGCTCCTGTACGTAAAAAAGCAGCTGGTAAACCGTCATGTCAGCCCAGTCCAGTACGGCAGGCACCAATTCCGAATTCAGGCCGGCATACACCGCCACACATTCCTTGACCACCGATACCTGGCCGGCCCGCGCCTGCAGCAACACCGCCAGCATGGTGTCGACAATTGCCAGCCGAACCGACGGTTCCATCTCGCCCAAGCCGTCGCGCACTGCCAAGTCGAGTTCCGCACGGGCAAACGCCGGATAATCCAGCTCAATGGCCGGTGACTGGGCCAATACCAGGCCGCTGCGGCTCACCAGCGACGTCAACAAATCCAGCCAGTCGGCGCCACCGGTCAGCGGCGGAACACCGGCCATCAACAGCGCAGCATTGGACAGTAGCGCCGAGGGATAAAGGCTGCGCACTTGTGCGAACAACCGCAGCTCATTGGCCGAGGCCACCGGTGCGACAACCGGTGTGACCTGTTGCAGCATCCACAGTACCGGTAGTTCCCGTTCGCGGCACCAGCCGACACAGGATTCCAGCGCATGGATGACGTTCAATGTGTCGGGGAGGACGCCTTCCGGATCGACATACAGGCGAGGGACACCGGCCAACGCATTGACCCAGCTCACCCCTCCCAGCGTCGCCAGCATCAGCAAGCCTTCCACTGGGGTGATGCCCAACAACCGTGCAATTTTCACCAACCGGTAAAAACTGGAAAGAACAGGTGCGGTGCGTACCAAGGTTCCAAGGGTATGGGCACGAGCGATGGCCTGGGCCAGATGCCGATAGGTGTACAGATCAATACCCAGGCCACTGCAGATCTGTTTGACTGTCAACGTCTCCACCCCCGGTTCGGGGAACACCGGAAATTCACCGCCATCCAGTTGCAGTGGGGTGGAAAACAAGGCTTGAGCATTGAACGCCCGGTCGAACGATGACAGCGTCTCGCCACGGCCATAGACCGACAACTCACCGATGAACACGGCGAAGTCTTCCGCCAGACACCCGTAGCGTTCACGCAAGTCCTGAAACAGGCCAAGGGCTTGAAGGGTTTTGTCGGTGATCAGGTAAGGCGCACCAGGGTCTTCAGCTTTAATGGCTGCCACCAGCAGTGCATCGACGTGTTCGGTGGGCAGATTCAGCCATTGATCCAGGCGGATCTTGCGATTCATGCGGTCGTAACGGGCGGAGCTGGTGTGAGGATCCTGAGTGAATCGATGAAGGGAGATGGATCCTCTGAAATCAATTCCCAGGCTTGGCGGTAGCCCTCCATTGATATACACCGAGCCTGACTGGTAAGCCTCTGCTGCCAAAGGTACGTCAGGGGCATTGGGAGATCGCAACGGGACAAAACTGCGAATCGACAGTAACTGCTCGATATCCAGGGCCAGCCGATTGGTCCGTTCGCAAAAGTATTTGACCTGATTCAGGTTTTGCCAATGATCAAATCCGTGACTACCGAAATTCAGCCTGTAGAACGGCGCCAGCTCTTCGGTGTCAAGACTGTCCAACAACGGCTCAGTCAGCATTTCTCGCTGATAAGGCCCCAAGCGCGATCCATGCAGCAAAGCCCGCCCGCTCTCCTCGCTTTTAGCGTTGTGCTGAAGAAAATAGGGAAAGCTCAAATCGACCGTGCGCGCCATATTTCCCACGGACATCCCGTGGAGTCGGGCGACATGGTTGATGGTTGTCCAGTCCCGGTAGTACGGCAAGGTATTGGGATAGTGCGCAGTACTCATCGCCTCATCCACATCCGCCACGCTCGGCTTGTGTTCCTTGATGAAGGCCTCCAGCACCGACACGATGATGTCCACTGCGGATGCCGGCTGATACACCGCATTGGCGTCGACCATCAGGGATTTCAAATCATGCCGCCGCTCGTGCAGAGGGATCTCGTTTCCGTCTGCCTCGGTTTCGATTCTGTCCCTGATCCAGCGCAGCAGATCAATCAGGTACGCGGCCGGCGAAGTCCAGGACTCAAGAGCGTTCGGCGGGCACATCAGATCGAAATTCGGACGGAACAGCTCCTCGTAGCTGGGTCCCGCGACAATCGACAGCAACCCGCTGGAAGGCTGATAAGGGGTGGCCTCATCGAGACATGATGTGCGTTCGATGAACTGCCGACGCACCACAATCGCCAGTGCATTGGCCGCGCGGATGAACCGCTGCGCGTCTTGCGCGGACACATTGAAATCACGCTCCAGGCCCCGTGCGCCCTTCTCCACCAGCGAGAAAAATGCGCCGCCGTCGTCCAGATACTCCTTGAGTGCTGAATATTCCTTGCTGCGCTGCACATCGAACAGTTGATTGAACAGTTGCAACGAAGGGCGATTGGGGGAAGTCGTCATACGCAAGCTCCTTGCGACAGTGACACAACATCGAACCGTGAGGGACGAAGCGGATGCGGCTCAAACCGATGGCTGGATTTGATACTCGCCAGCGGAGGGCGTCTACTGTCATAAATGACAGTATTACCAACCGCCGGTCGGAAGTGGATCGTCAGTCGAGCGGGTCGTCCGCCCCTTCGATCTCGATGCGTCGGGTTTCAGCCCAGCAGGCGCGTACGTCGGCTCCGCCGGGGTCATTGGCAATGCTTTGCCAAAAGCGGAACCAGTGCCCGCCCGGGAGCAGTGCCCGGCCCGAGATGGCGCCCCAGTTGTCACTGGTGATGGGAAAGTCGGTTGCCTGGCGGGATTCTGGATTGAACCAGTCGACCACCTCACCGCGACCGATCTTTCCGGCGCCCTCCAGTTCGACTGGATGGCTGTGCCAGGTGCCTTCGGCGGGCGCAGTGATCTGTGGTTGATACGCAGCCAGCAGCACCGAGCGCTGCGTGGTGGCCGAATTGAAACGGTCTTGCCATTGCACGGCGATCAACGGTTGACGGCCGCCCGCTCGCTCAAGGGTGATCGCCATCGACCAGCTGCGATCCGACCGCACCACGGTTTGCCCCAAGGGAATCTGCGGCGCATCGGCGGCGGCCAGTATGACGGTGTGACCCGGATCGGCGAAGCCGGACACCACCATGTCCATGTCGACCCGCTCACCATCCGCCGGGCTTTCAATAAAAGGCGCCAATGGCACCACCCGAAACGCCTGGCGCGGGGTTTCGCGGGAAGCGTGTCCATCGAAGCGTTGAAGCGCCCATAGCTCGTGGTCGCCAACTTCCAGCTCAACCCGCGCTTGCCAGTCGCCATGCTCGTCAACCTCAAGATTTTCAATCAAGGGTTGCTCTTGTCCCGCCAGTCGCACCGTTACGTAGGCACCGGGCATACCAGTGCCGGAAACACTGCCGATACGCGGCAGATCGGCGCCCGGCGCTGGCACATCCACTTGGGGCGGCAGCACCACCACGGTGAATTCGCGTACTTCACTGGGCTCGGAATCGCGCCCAGCCAGTGTCTGGCGGGCATCAATGAAATACGGGCGAATGTCGAGCCTATCAATATCGATCGACCAGCCGCCATCGGCCGTCAGGGTCTTGGAATTCAACTCTCTGTCGTACTGCGCATCCCGAATTTTCAGGGTAGCGCCGTTCATCCCGTTGTCGCCCCTCACGGTCAGATCACGGCCAACTTCGGCGTCGGTAGCCGGCTCGTTGATCGTCGGTCGGGGCAGCGCGACAGTGAACGTTCTGGAGGCCGGCACAGACGTCTGCTGAGCGAATGCCTGGGTCACCGTAACGGTGTGCTCTGTGCCTGAGGCAAAGTCAGTCGTCCGCCGGAAGCTCCAGTTGCCACCGTTCACGGTCGCCGGATGCGTGGTCACGCTGTCGCTGAACGTGAGGGTGACAACGGCGTTGGGCCAACAGGTGCCGGTGATATCCGGCGAAAGTCCATTGTCGGTGATTTGCGTGATCTCGGGCGCTTGGGGGGGAATGGTGACCTTCAGGGAAAAGGGCTCGGACGTCTGCCCATCCCGCTCCTGCGTGATCAGCAGCTCGCGATCTTTCACCGGCCCCCACTGCTGCAGAACCGTGCTGGACCATTGCCCGTTCACCACCGTGGGAGGCGATGCAGCGTCCTGTCCGCCGGAAAACCTGATGATGACCTTGGCCCCATTAATCCCGTTCCCGGAAATCACCGGCGTATAAGCCGTCGTGAAGCGAACATCGGTCGGCGCCGGGATGCCGATGGTCACGTTGAATTCGTAGGCGATGGAAGGAATCCTGCCACCGGCATTGTCGGGAACGTCCTGAATGGCGGAGAAGCGGTAGGTACCGAACGGCCAGTCTGTAGCGATGATTTCCCAACGCGAGTTAATCACGAGGGCTGTCGGCAATACGAGCTCACCCGGCCCGGTGAGCTTGCTGATTCTTACGGTGGCCCCGGTGTGCGCGGTGGTACCGGAGAACGTCACAGTGTTGTTGGTTTGAGCCACGGTGGGTGCCGCTAACACAGGCGGACGGATTTTGAAGAGGCGAGCACCGCTGCGCTGCGATTCTTTGCCGCCCAATACCTGGCGTACGGTCAGCGACACGGGTCCCACAGAGACGATGACGGAACAGGTCCAGCCAGACCCAGTCAACACGCTGCTTTCACCGACCTTGTCGGTCCCCAGGTCCTTGAAGACTTCGACTTTGGAACCAGCCAGACCATTGTTGCCGGATAAGGTGAACTGCTGGTCTTGTACAGTATTAGCCGAGGGAGAAATGATCGCCGGGATGCCTAATACGCGAAAGGTGAGAGGGGGCGAATAACCGGATGGGATTTCCGGATATGTATATTGAGCCGCAACGGTCAGTGGACCACTCGACAATACGACGCTTGTTTTTAATGGGGCTTCCCAAGTGTTTGTTGTCAATTCAACTGGAGCCGTCAGACCAACCGAATAATTGTCTGCTCTTACTACGTGGAGGGAGGAGCCGGGCATACCATCCCCCTTAAAGACTACCTCATGGCTCGGCACTACAGCGTTCGCGACCGGCGAAGTGATAACGGTCGTATGCACTCGAAAATGACGATTCTCGGCACGAGCCCATCCTCCCCGCCCCGTTACCGTCTCCCAAACCGAGATAGTATGTTCTGTTCCCTCCAATGGACGAGTAAACCTTAGCGCCCATTCACCAGATGCAAGCACAGTGCCTTCCGCACTTAGCGCAACATTGTCACTGGCACGAATGAGTTTTACCTTGGCACCAGGCTCTCCCCTGCCCTTAATCAAGGGATCAGGAGAAGGCACCGCATTATAAGTTGCTGAGGGATAAGTAATAACCGGCGGTTGTATTACATAAAACCATCCCGTGTCGTACCACTCGGTCCACCAAGTATTGACCCGGAACCTGTAATGGATGGCGTTCCTGCCTAACCGCAGAGGTGGATCAAAGTTCGGCATGAATCGGAGAGGATTGTCAGGTGTTGAAGTTGTTAGTCGTAGATACATATAACTGTTCGCATCGTAGAAATGCACCTCTGCGAGATTAGCTCTTTGGGCAAATGTTCGCGCCACAAACTCCCTTCCAGTACGAGCAACAACATGCCCCTCACCAGGTGTAACAAAAGGCAAGTACTCAAGCCTCGGCTGATCTGGTTGCTCCATTTGATACAGTTGGTCTGCCTGGTCTTGGTCTTGGTCCTGGTCCTGGTCCTGGTCCTGGTCTTGGTCTTGGTCTGCCATGATTGAGCACTCCAGTGCGACTGTATTAGTTGCAAATCAATGGAGTTAATTAACGTCTGAAAAAAGATCGCCGGATACCTGTAAAAACTGACAGTTCAGACGAACGGTAACGCCCCACTCCGGCGTCTTCGCGCGCTTCCTACAAAGTTTGGCAAGTGACTACACGACCTTGCGCCGCTGCCTACAGATCCGCCAGAATCCGCCGGCTTGTGCACCTTGGTCATGCCCCGTAACTTGATCCGCGTCGCTGCTCATCAGCGATCGGGTTTAGTCGCCCGGGATCATGTGCATTGTGTATAAGCGTCATCCTGTCGGGTATTCCCTATCCCCGCACTCGATGGTGGCTGTTCGCAGGGCGCCCTAGGGCGCGCCGGTTCGTGCACTCCCGGTCGACTAACCTGCTTACAGCCGCCACCCTAATTTCGTTTAGTCGCGAACAGGTGAAGGCCCCAACTACGAGTGTGCAAAAACATGTTCAAACCAACACCAAATCCACCCGAAACCGACCCGGTTTCCCCCTACGCCTCCCTCGATTCAAAAAAACTCCACGCCGCCGCCGAAAAGGCCCTCGACCACTACCTCAAACCCGCCATCGAATCGCTGCGCCCATCCCAGGACCGTGCCATGAAAATGTTCACCGTCGTACCTGATGCAAACCCCGAAGCCCTCATCATCCAGACCTATGAAACCTTTTCTTCGGTGAGCCTTCTGCTGCTGGACCTGGCGGACAGCCTGGAAGACAAACAGCGGCATCTGGCGATGGCGATTTATCAGATGAGCGAGATGGGGTTGATGCTGGCGGAACGGTCGCTGGATATCGAGCGGGCGGTGGGCGCGACGTAGTGTTTATCTGCCAAATCTTTGTTGCCTGAGCGGGCGCTTTCGCGAGCAAGCCCGCTCCCACGGGGGATCTGCGTTGAACACAAAATCTGTGGCCTGCGCAGATCAAATGTGGGAGCGGGCTTGCTCGCGAAGCTTTTATCGGCTCAAGCAGAAGCCGGCAACGGCTGAAAACTGAAGTACTGCTTCAACGCCTCCACCAATTGCCCATATTCCGGCGGTGCCCGTTGCAGGCTGAAGCCAGCGTCATAGTGGTGGGGGGTGGCGTCTTCGTGGCACCACAGGCAGCAGGCATTGAGGTCGATCACCTGCTGACAATGGCCATCCATGGGGATTTTCAGGCGCAGATTAAAATCGGCGCCCACCATCATCGGCAACTGGCTGATCAACATCAGCCCGTCCTCGGACAGATTACCCAGAAAGCCGATGGGCTTGTCGGTGACGCAGTTGAACACTTTCAGAAAATACGGCAGTTGATGCCGCTCGATCCGGCGGTCAGTGAACATGCTGATTTCGCTACGCAAGGCCCTTAAGCAGGGCCGCACCAATACTTCGGAACGGGCCTGCTCTATTGTTTTATAGGCATCAGCCGCGCTCTCCCCGATCCTGGTGCGACAGTCCTTCCAACCGCTGTCGCTTACTGCTGCCGATCACAGGTGTTACCTCGAATTAGAGGCAAGGCTCTAAATCGATCCATTGGACTATAGCTCACCGCTGTCGCATGACAATCAGAACCGGGTTGGACGCACCGCCGCCGCGCTGCGGGTCGGGTAATGGCCCAGGCTCTGCAAGGTTTCCAGGCGGGCACGGGCGCGGTAGGCGTATTCGCTTTGCGGGTAAGAGGCAATGATGAACTGGTAAGTCTGCGCCGCATCGATAAACAGCTTTTGCCGTTCCAGGCACTGGCCGCGCATCATCGACACTTCCGGCCACACATAAGGCCGCGCATGGCTGGCACGCTCGACCTTGGACAGTTCGAGCATCACTTGCTCGCAGTTGCCGCGCTCATAGGCGCTGTAGGCATTATTCAAATGATGGTTCATCGACCAACGGGTGCAGCCCGTGACACTGAGGGCACTGATGGCAAGGGCGGCAATGAGCACGAATCGCATGGGGGATCTCCTGTCTTGAGCTCTGTATCGACCCTTGGGCGGAAATCTTCAGGACGGTTTGCTGCAAAGTTGTCGCGTTCAATAAAGAAACTAATAAGTAGTGCAAACGAACAATGACTACACCCAAAGACCATAGTAGCCTCTGCTAGCGCTTGAACTCAGGAGTCTTTGCATGTCCGTCCGTCGTACCAAAATCGTCGCTACCCTTGGCCCGGCCAGTAACTCGCCGGAAGTTCTCGAACAGCTGATTCTGGCTGGCCTGGACGTCGCCCGTCTGAACTTCTCCCACGGCACCCCCGACGAGCACAAGGCTCGCGCGAAGCTGGTGCGTGACCTCGCTGCCAAGCACGGCCGCTTCGTCGCCCTGCTGGGTGACCTGCAAGGCCCGAAAATTCGTATCGCCAAATTCGCCAACAAGAAGATCGAGCTGAAGATCGGTGATCAATTCACCTTCTCTACCAGCCATCCGTTGACCGAAGGCAACCAGCAAGTGGTCGGCATCGACTACCCGGACCTGGTAAAAGACTGCGGCGTGGGCGACGAGCTGCTGCTCGACGACGGCCGCGTGGTGATGCGCGTCGACACCGCCACCGCCACCGAGCTGCATTGCACCGTGACCATCGGCGGCCCGCTGTCGGACCACAAAGGCATCAACCGTCGCGGCGGCGGCCTGACTGCACCGGCCCTGACCGAAAAAGACAAGGCCGACATCAAGCTCGCAGCCGAAATGCAAGTCGACTACCTCGCGGTGTCCTTCCCGCGTGACGCCGCCGACATGGAATACGCCCGTCAACTGCGCGACGAAGCCGGCGGTACTGCCTGGCTGGTGGCGAAGATCGAACGCGCCGAAGCCGTGGCCGACGACGAAACCCTCGACGGCCTGATCAAAGCCTCCGACGCGGTGATGGTTGCCCGTGGTGACCTGGGTGTGGAAATCGGCGACGCCGAGCTGGTGGGCATTCAGAAGAAAATCATTCTGCATGCACGCCGCCACAACAAAGCGGTGATCGTTGCGACCCAGATGATGGAGTCGATGATCCAGAACCCGATGCCGACCCGTGCCGAAGTCTCCGACGTAGCCAACGCCGTGCTCGACTACACCGACGCCGTAATGCTCTCGGCCGAAAGTGCTGCCGGTTTGTACCCGCTGGAAGCCGTGCAAGCCATGGCGCGCATCTGCATCGGCGCTGAAAAGCACCCGACCAGCAAGACCTCCAGCCACCGTATTGGCAAGGTCTTCGAAAGCTGCGACCAGAGCATCGCGCTGGCGGCCATGTACACCGCCAACCACTTCCCGGGCGTGAAGGCGATTATCGCGTTGACCGAAAGTGGCTACACGCCGTTGATCATGTCGCGCATCCGTTCCTCGGTGCCGATCTACGCGTTCTCCCCGCACCGCGAAACCCAGGCCCGCGCGGCCATGTTCCGTGGCGTCTACACCGTACCGTTCGACCCGGCGTCCTTGCCGCCTGAGCAAGTCAGCCAGGCTGCGATCGACGAGTTGCTCAAGTTGGGTGTGGTCGAGAAAGGCGACTGGGTCATCCTGACCAAGGGCGACAGCTACCACACCACCGGCGGCACCAACGGGATGAAAATCCTGCACGTTGGCGACCCGATGGTCTGAGTGATCAGCTGAAAAACAAAAGCCCCGCCATGTGAATGGCGGGGCTTTTTGCATTCTGATCCAACAGGTGTTTTGTCTGGTCTGGCCTCTTCGCGAGCAAGCCCGCTCCCACAGGGGATTTGTGGGTGACACAAAACCTGTAAACACTGCAGATCCAATGTGGGAGCGGGCTTGCTCGCGAAGAGGCCCGCCCGGCCACCGCGGGTTTAATGCCTGTTGATAAACCCGGTCAACGCCGCCATCGCTTCCGGCGAACGCAGCCGCTGGGTGAACAACGCGCCCTCTTCTTCTATCACTTTGCGTATCTGTTGCCGATCCGGCGCTTTCATCAATTGCTTGCTGATGCGCACCGCCTCCGCCGGCAACGACTCAAATCGCAACGCCATCTCCCGCGCCTTGGCCAACACCGCTTCGCCACTGCCCAAGGCTTCAGTCGCTATCCCCCACGCCGCAGCCTGTTCACCACTGAAACCCTCGCCCAGCAACAACAGCTCCGCCGCTTTGGCATGCCCGAGCATTCGCGGCAGGATCAGGCTGGAGCCGAACTCCGGGCATAACCCGAGGTTGACGAACGGCATGCGCAGCCGCGCGTCGGTGCTGACGTAAACCAGATCGCAATGCAGCAGCATCGTCGTACCGATCCCCACCGCCGCGCCGGCCACGGCGGCGATGACCGGTTTGCGGCACTCGAGCAAATTGAGCATGAAGTGATACACCGGGCTGTCGAGGATGCTCGGGGGTTGCTGGAGGAAATCAAGGATGTCGTTGCCGGCGGTGAAGCACTCAGCGCTACCGGTGATCAGCACCGCATTGATTTCGGGGTCGCTGTCGGCAAGACGCAAACCCTCCGCCAGTTGGCTGTACATGGCGCGAGTCAGGGCGTTTTTCTTCTCGGGGCGATTGATGCGCAGGGTCAGCAGGCCGCGCTCGCGTTCAAACTGGATGGTATCGGGCATGGTGAGTCCTGATCTGAGAGGATCAACTGTGGCGAGCGAGCTTGCTCGCGCTTGAGTGCGCAGCGCTCACAAACTTTTGGGGCCGCTGCGCAGCCCAGCGCGAGCAAGCTCGCTCGCCACAAAAATCAGCGCTCAACCACGGGGTAGAAAGACATCCGCCAGCAGTTGATTGCGCGGCAAACCCGCCAGGTACAGGCGCCGGGCAAAGGCGTCGACGCTGTCGGGGGCCCCGCAGACTAAGGCCAGGGTTTGCCGCGAAACAAGGCGCAGTTGTGCCAAAGCCGCGGGCAACTCGGCCGCCGTCCACAGCTCGACGCTAAGGTTTTCACGGCTGGCGGCCATGGCTTGCAGGGGTTTGGCCAGATAATGTTCACCCGCATCATGGGCCAGGTGAATGACACGGATGGCGCCCTGGTGATCCTGACGCAATGCTTCGCGCAAGATACCGAACAACGGCCCCAGACCGGTGCCGGCCGCCAATAGCCACAGAGGTCGGGTGTGCCAGTCCGGGTCGTAATGCAACGCCCCGCCGCGCAACTCGCCGAGGCGGACCGGATCGCCGATTTTCAAGCGACGCGCCGCATCACTGAATGCCCCCGGTTGGCGGCAATCGAGGTGGAACTCCAGAAAGCGGTCTTCTTGCGGCAGACTGGCCAGGGAATACGGCCGCGCAATCTGGCCCGCCCACAACACCAGATGCTGCCCCGCCTGATAGCGCAACGGTCGCTCACTCGTCAGGCGTAAACGCAAAACGCTGGGGCTCAGCCAATCGCTGGCGGCCACTTGAGCGGCAAGCCCATCACGCAGCGGGTCAAAGGTTTCGATTTGCAGATCGTCGACCACCTGGCATTGACAGGCCAGCCGCCAACCCTGCTGACGCTGCTCATGGCTCAAGGCATCGGGACGGCTGTCGCTGGGCAAGCCCTCGACACATTTAACCAGGCACGCATGGCAACTGCCGGCGCGGCAGCTATAGGGCACCGACACGCCATTCTGATTCAAGGCATCGAGCAGGTTGCTGCCCGCCGCCACCGTCCATTGGCGTTCGCCGACCCGCAGCTCAGGCATCGACATTCTCCCAAGCCGCCGCGCAACGGTTACGGCCATCGCGCTTGGCGCGGTACAGCGCCTGATCGGCGCGGTGCAGGGCGTCATCCAGATCGTCGCCGAGCGCCAACAAAGTCATGCCCACCGACAGGCTGAGGTTGCGCACATCCAGGCCGACCAATTCGACATCCATGAAAGCTATGCGCAACCGCTCACAACACGCCGTCAGGCGCTCGGCATCGCAATCGGGCAACAGCACCACAAACTCTTCACCGCCATAGCGGGCCAGAATGTCGCCATCGCGCAGGCAGGCGGTGGCCACTCCGGCAAACGCTTGCAGCACCTGATCGCCGGCGGCATGGCCGTGAACATCGTTGATGCGTTTGAAGTGATCGAGGTCGATCAACGCCAGGCCGTGCACCACATCGGTTTCCATGGCGTTCAACTCGCGGGAGGCCAGGCGCAGGAAATGCCGGCGGTTGAACAGCCCGGTGAGTTCATCGGTCGCCACCAAACCTTCAAGCTGGCGCATCATCCCGCGCAGGGTGTCTTGATGCGCCTGCAAGGCAAACCGCCGCTGACGCATACGCTGGCGCGACAGCTGGACGTAGCGGGCGTAAAGCACCAGCCAGCCGAGCACCACGAATAGCACGCACACCTGCAACAGGGCCAGCGTCGGGTCGGGCAGCTGAAAGTGGTAGCCCTCCCACAAGGTGATGGCGCTGAAACTGAAAAACACCAGAAACGCGCAACGGGCGAAAGCCATGCGCGAAAGATGAAACAACCCGAACAAAAGAATCAGGGGGTAAAACACCAGAAACGCGCCGCGAGCCTCGTCCAGATGAGCGATCAGCCAGGTTTGCCAACCCAGCCCCAGCAGTATTTGCACTTCGGTCAGGCTCGGGTCGGAAAAACGCAGGTTGCGACCGCTCGAGAACACCGCGAACAACACCGCCTGGCTGAGCACCACCAACGCGCTGCCGATCGCCATTCCGGCGATGGATTCATCGTAATGGCCGGTGAAAAACGCCAGCCACAGCAGCAGCAAAGCCAGGGCGTAGGTGCCAGCTGCGAGGGCAAAGCGTTTGAGCAAAAGCCGCTGGATGGCGTTATGGGTCAATCGTTGATTCACCGTGGGAAAGGAGGCTGATCGAGTGTCCTACTCTACAGGCCGGATGCCACTTTAGTGGCGAGTCTGATAAATGACCATTCAATTTTCGGGGCAGAAAACTGGCGTCAAAGCCATGACCCGCGTTCCATGTGAGCCGAGCCTTGCTGCATTCCTTATAGCAGCGACCGAAGGCTGCGTTCGCTGTAGCAGCTGTCGAGCTTGCGAGGCTGCGTTCGGCTGCGAAGCAGTCGTGAATCCGGCTGACGCAGTCTGCCTGACATACCGCAATCTCTGATTTTGCGACTGCTTCGCAGTCGAACGCTGCCTTCGGCAGCTGCTACAGGTTCTGCATTGGGGCGGGTTCATCAATATGGGCGGTATGCGACCAACGTTTGACTGTCAACGGATGTGCCCGCCATCGAGGCGCGGTATACTGCCGCGCCTTTTTAGCGTCGCGCCAGCATGCCCGGCGTGCCTTGTGACCCTGAGGGTCAGCTTCAAGCCTCAAGCTTAAAGCGACAAGTTCAGAGCAGACCGCGTACTGCTTCAGCTTGCCGCTTGCCGCTTATCGCTTGAAGCTGCCCTATAGAATGTTCCCGTCTTTTAGAGGAGCGCGACTCATGACCGTGATCAAGCAAGACGACCTGATTCAGAGCGTTGCCGACGCCCTGCAATTCATTTCCTACTACCACCCCGTGGATTTCATCCAGGCGATGCACGAGGCCTACCTGCGTGAAGAATCGCCGGCAGCCCGCGACTCCATGGCGCAGATCCTGATCAACTCGCGCATGTGCGCTACCGGCCACCGCCCGATCTGCCAGGACACCGGTATCGTTACCGTGTTCGTGCGCGTGGGCATGGACGTGCGTTGGGATGGCGCCACCATGGGCCTGGACGACATGATCAACGAAGGCGTGCGCCGGGCTTACAACCTGCCGGAAAACGTCCTGCGTGCCTCGATCCTCGCTGACCCGGCGGGCGCTCGCAAAAACACCAAGGACAACACCCCGGCCGTTATCCACTACTCCATCGTTCCGGGTAACACCGTAGAAGTGGACGTGGCGGCCAAGGGCGGCGGCTCCGAGAACAAGTCGAAAATGGCCATGCTCAACCCGTCCGACTCGATCGTTGACTGGGTACTGAAGACCGTTCCGGAAATGGGCGCCGGCTGGTGCCCACCGGGCATGCTCGGCATTGGCATCGGCGGCACCGCCGAGAAAGCCGCGGTAATGGCCAAGGAAGTGTTGATGGAATCCATCGACATTCATGAGCTGAAGAAGCGCGGCCCGTCCAACCGTATCGAAGAGATGCGTCTGGAGCTGTTCGAGAAGGTCAACCAACTGGGCATCGGCGCCCAGGGCCTGGGTGGCCTGACCACCGTGCTCGACGTGAAGATCATGGATTACCCGACCCACGCTGCGTCCCTGCCGGTGTGCATGATCCCGAACTGCGCCGCCACCCGTCACGCACACTTCGTGCTCGACGGTTCCGGCCCGGCCTCGCTGGAAGCGCCACCGCTGGACGCCTACCCGGAAATCGTCTGGGAAGCCGGCCCATCGGCCCGTCGCGTCAACCTCGATACCCTGACGCCGGAAGAAGTGCAGAGCTGGAAGCCGGGCGAAACCGTCCTGCTCAACGGCAAAATGCTCACCGGTCGCGACGCGGCGCACAAGCGCATGGTCGAGATGCTGAACAAGGGTGAAACCCTGCCGGTGGACCTGAAAGGTCGCTTCATCTACTACGTTGGCCCGGTTGATCCGGTACGCGAAGAAGTGGTTGGCCCTGCCGGCCCGACCACCGCGACGCGGATGGACAAGTTCACCCGTCAGATCCTCGAGCAAACCGGCCTGTTGGGCATGATCGGTAAATCCGAGCGCGGCCCTACCGCGATCGAAGCGATCAAGGACCACAAAGCCGTTTACCTGATGGCTGTCGGCGGTGCGGCTTACCTGGTGGCGCAAGCCATCAAGAAATCCCGCGTGGTGGCTTTCGCCGAACTGGGCATGGAAGCGATCTACGAGTTCGACGTCAAAGACATGCCTGTGACCGTTGCGGTCGACAGCAAGGGCGAGTCGGTACACATCACCGGTCCTGCCATCTGGCAGCAAAAGATCAGTGAAAGCCTGGCGGTGGAAGTGCAGTAAGCACAACCCTCTCCAACCACGGCCGGGTCGTCTCCCCAGATGACCCGGCCGTTTTTTTATCGATCGACCCAACACCAAAAAACCCATTGTGGGAGCGGGCTTGCTCGCGAAAGCGGTATACCAGCCGCAAAATATTTATCGGATGTACCGGCTTCTTCGCGAGCAAGCCCGCTCCCACAGGGATTGTGGTGTGTCCTGCAATCGCGATAAAAAGCCACGCCTTGCAAACCAATCATTCTAAAAAAACCACCTTCACCTGTCAGATCTGACAGGTTACGCCGCGCCTCTGCCTTGATAGCGTTGACTTCACCCACGCCACCGCGTGCGCACGGGATGAAACCATGGCAGATCAAGACCTCAGCATCACGACGCCGTCCATCGCAAAAAGCGCATCGATCGCCACCATCGGCAAAAGTTGGGTCGCCGTGGGCCCGACCGGGGCGGCATCCTTCGAGCTGCCGATACCGGCGTCCCCCGGGCGGGGCTGGGATCCGCAACTGTCCCTGAGTTACAGCAGCCAGGCGGGTAACGGGCCGTTCGGCATCGGCTGGAGCCTGGGGGTCGGCCAGATCAGCCGCCGCACCCACAAAGGTGTGCCGCGCTACACCGACCATGACGAGATCATTGGTGACGACGGCGAAGTCTGGATGCCCGAACTCAACGACGACAGGACACTCAAGTCCCGCCTCGAAAGTCGCTACAACGGCGTCGACGTCGGCCCGCACACCGTGGTGCGTTACTGGCCACGGGTCGAAAGCGGCTTTGCCCTCAGAGAACGCTGGCAACCAGTGACCTCGCCCTCTGAGCCGGAACAACCTTCGTTCTGGCTGATGCACGGTGCCGATGGCTCACTGCACGTGTACGGCAAAACCACGTCTTCGCGCCGGGCCGATCCCGACGATCCGCTACGCGTGGGCACCTGGCTGCTGTGCGAAAGCATGAACGCCCACGGCGAACATATTTGCTTCGATTACAAAGCCGATGATCAAGACACCGACCCCGTCCATGACTACCGCGCCCAGCGTTACCTGCATCGGGTGTTCTACGGCAACTTCACGGCCAGCAAGGATTTGTATGCCTGGACGATAGAAAACCCGGCCGATCTGGACTGGCATTTTCATCTGCTGTTCGACTACGGCGAGCGCAGCACGTCGCTGACCGAAAAACCCGTATATGACGGCGACACACTGCAACCCTGGCTGACGCGCGCGGACGCCTTCTCGACCTATGGGCAGGGCTTTGAAACGGGCACGCGCCGACTCTGCCGGCAAGTGTTGATGTTTCACTACTTCCCTGCCGAACTGGGCGTCGAGCCGGTGCTGGTGCGGCGTCTGTTGCTGGAGTACCCAAAAAACACACCGGCATGGACCTTCAGCCAGATAACCGCAGCCCACTATCAGGCCTACGACGTCAGCGGTGCCGTGGAAAACAGCCCTCCGGTGGAGTTCGACTACTCGCCATTCGAGATCAATCAAACGCCCACACGGTGGCTTGAAGCGGACAACATGCCAGGCATCGAGGATGGCCAGTACTACCAGAGTGTCGACTTGTACGGTGAAGGCGTGCCGGGCGTTCTCTGCCGCTATGACCAGAGCTGGTACTACCGAGAACCGCTGCGCGCCCCGTCGGGGCCCGATGACATCGGCTACGGACCCTGGACAGCGCTGGACAAAATCCCCGTCGCGAACCGCAACCAACCCGTGCATCAGGTACTCACCGACCTGACTGGGGATGGCCGCCTCGACTGGATCAGTGCCCAACCGGGCATGAGCGTTTTCCGCACGCTGAAGGCCGATCGCAACTGGGCAGAATCCATTGCCTTTGGTGCGTTTCCGCTGGAGTTTTTCAACACCCTTTCCCACTTGGGTGATTTTTCGGGAGACGGGCTCAATTCCCTGGGGCTGATCGGTCCACAATGCGTGCGCCTGTACGCCAATCGTCGCGAGCAAGGATTTGCACCGGCTGAAGAAACACCGCATGAGCCACTGGATGACCGGCTCCCTCTGTTCAGCAATTCCTCCAGCGAACTGGTGCTGCTGGGCAACCTGCTGGGCAGCGACATGACCGAACTGTGCCGCATTCGACATGACCAAATCGAATGTTGGCCAAATCTGGGGCACGGCAAATTCGGCCAGGGACGGGTGATCAGCGCCTTGCCGTTCGAGTACGGCGAATTCGATTCCGCACGGGTGCGAATCGCCGACCTCAATGGCTCCGGCGCACCGGCACTGATCTATCTGAAATCCGCTGCGTTCGAGATTTACCGGAACCATGGCGGCAACGGGCTGGAGCAGACGCCGATCGTTGTGCCCTGGCCGCAGGACGTGCGTTACGACCCTCTGTGCCAGGTCACCTTCGCCGACCTGCAAGGCCTGGGCTGTGCCAGCCTGATCCTGACGGTGCCGCACATGAAACCGCAGCATTGGCGCTACGACTTTGTCGCGGCCAAACCGTACCTGCTGACGGCCAGCAACAACAACATGGGCTGCAGCGCCCGTGCGGTGTATCGCAGCAGCGCGCAGGAATGGCTGGACGAAAAGCAAGAACGACTCGTGGCCAACCCGACAGAGGTCCCGGCGTGCTTTTTACCCTTCCCCGTCCAGGTCGTGCATCAACAGCGCCAGTTGGATGAAGTCACGGGGAATTGCCTGACCCAATCGTTTGCCTATCGCCAGGGTGTTTACGACGGCAAGGAGCGCGAGTTCCGCGGCTTCGGCCAACTGCGACAAACCGACAGCGAGACCGCCACGGGCGACGACGATATTGGCTTCACGGCACCGGTAAGGGTGTGCACCTGGTTCCATACCGGGCAGTCCATGGACAGGCCACGCAATGGTTATTTCGATCGCGACACCGAGGCCTTGCCCTTGGGCGACACGCTGTTCAGCCGTTATCACGCCAATGATGAGTGTGATGAACCCGTGACGCCCCCCGACGATACCACCCGCTACGAAATCGCCCGGGCGCTGGTCGGCTCGGTCGCCAGAATCGAAACCTATGCCGACCAGGATGACCCGGCCACGGCGCGACCTTATTCGGTGGAAGAACACCGCTACCTGGTTCGCGAGGTACGGCCCCGCGGTGAACTGTATACCGCGGCGGTGCTGCTGCCCCTGGCGCTGGAGACGATCCGCTACCAGTACGAACGCTGTGTCGACGACCCGCTGTGCCGCCATGATGTGACCCTGCGGTGGAATGCCTACGGCCTGCCCACGCACGCGCTGACCGTCAGCTATGCGCGGCGCCGGACCGCTGCCGATACGCCGCCCTTTACCGATCCCGATGAACAGCAGTGGTGGCGGGACGCTCATGACGACGCTCAGCAGAACTGGTACGTGGACGAAACCCGCGCCCGGTTCATCGATCTGGATGAGGACCCGCAGCACTGGCGGCTAGGGTTAGCCTGGGAGCAACGCGGCAATGCGCTGGTGTTGCCCAAAGGCCCGCTCCCCAGCGGCCTGGAACCGGCTCAAGTGTCGTATGAGGAACTGACCCGGCATCAGGCTTCGCCGCAATGGAATGCCTTGCGTGTGCTGACCCGACAGTCGGTGCAGCGGTATCTCACCACGGCCGATCAGTTGCCGCTGCCCGATGGCCGGGCGGAGTTCGAAGCCCTGGCTGGCCCTCTTGAAGTGGCGCAAATGGACAAGACCGCGCTCGACGCTTATGGCGACCTGCCGCCGCCCTTCGACATCCGCGACGAACTGGCCAACATCGGTTATACGCCTATGCCGCTTCTGTTCGAGCCGTCGCTCCCGGCAGACAACGAAGAGAATCTGTGGTCCGCCCACTACGGTTTCGCCAGCTACGACGACCTCGCCGATTTTTACAGCGTGCGCAAATACCGCGAAACCCTCAGCCACGGCGAGACGAAGGCCGAGTACGACGACTACAGCCTGACGATTAAAAGCGTCGAGCTGCCGGACGGCTGTACGACCCGGATCGAATACGACTACCACGCGTTGCAACCCCTGCGCATCATCGATGCCAACGACAATGTTCAGGAAGCCATTTACGAACCTTCCGGACAGCCGCTGGCCATCAGTTTTTACGGCACCGAGAATGGCAGTACCGCCGGCTTCGATCCGCTGAGCGATTACGATCGACCAGAGGATCATCGGCCGGACCCGGCCATCGAGAACCCGGTGGATGCCATACAAAAAGCTGCCAGTACGTTGCGTAAGGATTTGTTCAGCTGGATGGGACAGCTTCCTCCTTTCGCCAGCGAGACCGTCCAATGGCGCGACGCCTGGATCGCGGACGGTTATGTCCTGCCCAGCGGGCACATCCGCGTCAGCGCGCGCCAGCGGTTGCGGCAACACAGCCCGCTGACGACGTCGGAACAGGCGTTGAGCCGACTCATCGACACGGTTCACCGCGAGCCGGTGCACAGCGTCATCCTCAGCGCCGACCGTTATCCCAGCGACAGGGAACCTGCACAGATTCAAATCGTTAAAGCCTGCGTGGACGGTTTTGGCCGGGCGCTGCAAACCCAACAACGGGTCGAGCCCGGCCTGGCGTATGCGGTGGCTGCCGACGGTTCATTGATTGTCGACCGTGGCGAGTTGCGCGAGGAATTCGCCGACCCGCGCTGGCGCATCAGCGAACGGGTGGACTACAACAACAAAGGTCAGGCCGTCCGGAAGTATCGGCCGTTTTTTGCCAACACCCATCACTACGTCAACGACCAGTCCCTGCGCGAGCTCGGCTATTTCGATCAACTGTTCTATGACGTACAGGGCCGGCCGATCAAACTGATCAACGCCAAAGGCTATTTTTCCCGCGAGACCTATCATCCCTGGTACCACGTCAGCGAAGACTTCAACGACACCGATGAGACGCTGTCGACTCAAACGCCGGAGTCATAGTCATGACGGCCAGTGTCCATCGGCGTACGCCCGTGCTCACGGTGAGTGACGGCCGTGGCCTGCCGGTCCGCCAGGTCGCCTATCTGCGTACAGTTGCCAGTGACACGGCAACTGCCCTGGTGACCCGCCAGCATTACGATGCGGCCGGCCGCCTGGTGGCGCAATGGGATCCGCGCTTGTTCGGCGCCCCCAAACCCAACCTTGCCCGCGTCTACGGTCTTGCGGGCGAGTCGCTCAGCGTCGACAGCGTCGATGCCGGCTGGCGCCTGAGCCTGCCAGGGCTGGCAGGGGAAGCACTGCACCGTTGGGACGCGCGCGGCAATCACTGGCGCACCACTTACGATAACCAGTTGCGGGTGATGGCTGTGGAGGAAAACGCCCAGCCGGACGTCGAAACCTTCACCTATGCCACAGCCGCGGCCGACGCCGGCCACAACCTGCGCGGGCAGTTGCTCGAGCAGGTGGATCCGTCGGGCAGCGTGCGCCTCGACAGCTACGGTCTGAGCGGTGAGCCGCTGCGCGAAACCCGCACCTTCCACGACCCCCAGACGTTTGTCAGCCGCCGCACCTACAGCCCCTTGGGCACCGTGCTCGAGCTGGTTGATGCCGGCGATCATCGGCAGCAATCGCGTTACGACCTCGCCGGGCAGCTCAAACAGGTGCAGTTGCAGCTCAACGGGCAAACGGGCTGGCAACCGGTGTTGCTGGACGCGCAGTACAACGCCGCCGGACAAATCATTGAGCAACACGCGGGTAACGGGGTGATCAGCCGTTGGCGCTACGACTCGGCCGACGCGCGCCTGCTGCGACACTATTCACAGAAAAACCAGGCGCCGGCCTTTCAGGACTTCGGGTATGCCTACGACCCGGCAGGCCACCTCACGCGCCTGCTCGACCATGTTTTCACGCCCCGGCATTTCGCCAACCAGCGCATCGATGGCCACCGCGAGTTCAGCTATGACTCGTTGTATCGACTGCACAGCGCCAGCGGTTACGACGACGGCCCGCCCTCGGACATTCCGGGCCGCCCACAACCCACCGACCCGGCCAACCGGCTCAACTACACGCAGACTTACCAGTACGACGACGGCGGCAACCTGATCAAACTCAGCCATGTGCGCGAGGGTGCCAGCTATACCCGCCAGATGTTCATCGACCCCGCCAGCAACCGTGGCGTGCGCTGGGTTACGGGCGATCCCGCGCCGGTGTTCGACCGCCTGTTCGACCGCCACGGCAACCTCCAGGCCTTGCAGCCCGGGCAAAACCTGCAGTGGAACGCGCGCGATCAATTGGCATCGGTGACTCTGGTCGATCGCGACAATGGCCCCGACGACGTGGAGCTTTACCGCTACAGCCAAGGGGTGCGGGTCCACAAACGCCACGAAACCCATACTGCCACGATCAGCCATTTTCACGACGTGCGCTACCTGCCGGGACTGGAGATCCGCACCCGGGACAACGGTGAAGAACTGCACGTCATCACCCTCGCCATCGGGCTCGGCAACGTACGATGCCTGCATTGGGTGACCGGTAAACCGCCGGGTATCGACGCCGATCAACTGCGCTACACCCTGGATGACCACTTGGGTTCATGCCTGATGGAGCTGGATCAACAGGCCCGGCTGATCAGCCACGAAGGTTACTACCCATTCGGCGCCACCGCATGGATGGCGGCATCGTCGGCGGTGGAGGCCGATTACAAGACCGTGCGCTATTCGGGCAAGGAAATGGATGTCAGCGGGCTGTACTACTACGGCGCCCGGTACTACGCACCGTGGCTTCAGCGCTGGGTGAGTGCCGATCCGGCGGGGGATGTGGACGGGCTGAATCTGTATGGGTTTGTGGGAAACAACCCGCTGCGCTATGTGGATCCTGACGGGGCAAACAAAGCAGAAAGCGTGATTTTCAATTACTCGAAATTTATTTCCGTTCTCGGTGGTTATGCCGATCAGACACTCCAGCAACTGGACAACGTCATCCATCAAAAGAACAACCTGCCCGAACTGGGCAAGAACCTGCTGGGCGAGACTATCAATGGGATCATCGGCTATGAGGGCGGAGTTTTTGGTAGTTCACAAGCCAGCACATTCCTTCCGCAATTCTCTCATTACGCCGCCTTTAAACCGCAGACGGCAGTGCCTTTCCTCGAAGGATTAACCGGCGGCAACGCCGGCGGAGACATGGCCGGAGGAATGAACGCTCCCTTTACCAATAACTTGGGCCTGATCCGCCCACTGATACCGCAAACCTCGACCATTTCAGTTGCAGCAATTGATAAAAAATTAGGTCTCGCTAAAGATGAAGGCATTAACTGGCGAGAGCTTCCCGGTAAGGTGCTCAACCCTGATTTTTTAATGAACAGGGTGATCGCCACGGTCGTATCAATCACCGGTGGTGCTCTTGATATGGGCTCTCGGGTTCAGGAAGCCGAGGACATCAACAACCGGCTCGACCCGGTCAAGATCAATAAAATCGAGACGATGCTCAGCGACTGGAAAGCCGCTACCGAGCAACGTTGGGCGCACGCCGAATCCGCCTTCAATGCGTTGGGTGCCAACGTTATCGACCCGGCCAACCAGCTTTCTAACGTCAACCACATGACACCCAAAGAAATGCTCGCACCAATTCACCGCTCGGTATTGCAACAGCAAACCAGAACCACCCTTGTCTACATAGATCGCGCTCAAAAAGGAATGGCTTACTACAAAGAGATGGGCACCACAGACAATCAGTTTTCATTGCGCCAAGCGCGAACCGCCTCACGAAAGTCCTCTAGACGATGACCGACTCTCGGAGTGCCAACGCGTGAACGATCACTGCATTTGCATACGCCTACCCTGCTTGTCCAAGACCCTCGAACGCTAACGGTGAGGCAAGTGGACTATTTGCGCACGACAACCACTATTGAAGTCTTGTCACTCGCCAACACCACGACTCCGCCGGACGATTGATCGCACAATGGGATCCGCGCTTGTCCGGCACCGCGCCCAAGGCCAATCTGGCCAAGGTCTACAACCTGACCGGCGGGCCGCTGAAAGTCGACAGCGTCGATGCCGGCTGGCTTGAGCCTGCCGGGGTTGGCGGGCGAAGTGCTGCTGCGTTGAGATCAGCGCGGCCATCACTGGCAGACCCGCTACGACGACCAGTTACGGCCGGTCGCCATCGAAGAACATACGCAACCGGACGTCGAACGCTTCAGCTATGCCGACAGTAACGCGGACCCAGGCTATAACCTGCGCGGCCAACCGATAGAACAGCGCGATATCGCCGGCCCCCTGAGTTTCAGCAGCTATGAACGGGCCACGCCCGGCAACATGTTATGGTGCGCGCCCGTATTGCTGACTGTTTTCAACGCCATGCTTGCGACTTCCCGAACGTTACGCCTGACGCTGTACACCCTGCTGATCGCCGCCGGTGCGGTTCTGGCTGCCACCTTTGCCATCCGCCACGCCGAGCGCCAGGCGCTGGAAGAAGACGCCGCCCGCGCCAGTCAGCAATTGGCGTTGTACGCCAACTCCCTGCACACCCTGATTGAACGCTATCGCGCCCTGCCCGCCGTACTGGCGCTGGACCCGCAATTGCGCGCCGCGCTAAACGGTGAAGTGAGCCCCGAAGAGCAGCTTGCATTGAATCGCAAACTGGAGAAAATCAACGGCGCCGCGCAGTCCTCGACCCTGGAACTGCTCGACCGTACCGGCCTCGCCGTGGCCGCCAGCAACTGGCGCCTGCCCAGCAGTTACGTCGGCCACAATTACGGTTTTCGCCCCTACTTCAGCCAGACCCGCACTCAGGGCACCGGGCGCTTTTATGCGGTGGGCGTCACCAGTGGCATTCCCGGTTACTTCCTGTCCAGTGCAGTGACTGGTGACGACGGCGAGTTCCTCGGCGCAATGGTGGTCAAACTCGAATTCCCGGAACTGGAGCGCGAATGGCGTCAGGGCAGCGACACGTTGCTGGTGAGCGATGCGCGCGGGATCATCTTCATCGCCAATCAGCCGGGCTGGCGTTATCGCCTGCTGCGACCGCTGAGCGCCAGCGATCACACCGAACTCAAGGCCACGCGCCAATACGACAAACAACCGCTGACCCCGCTTGAGTATCGTTCGGTGCGGCGCTTCGACGACAACAGTGATTTGACCCGGGTCAATGGCCCCGAGGGGACGGCGGACTACCTCTGGGAATCCCTGCCGCTGGCCACCGAAGGCTGGACGCTGCACTTGCTGCGCCGCCCGCAGGTAGCCTTCGAAGACCTGCGCAACGCCGGGCTCGCGGCCGCCGGGGTGTGGCTGGCCGTGGTGTTTCTGTTGCTGTTCCTCAATCAGCGTTGGCGGCTGGCGAAATTGCGCCAGCGCAGCCGCGAAGAACTCGAACGACTGGTAGAAGAACGCACCCGCGATTTGCGCACAGCCCAGGACGGCTTGGTGCAATCGGCCAAACTCGCGGCACTGGGGCAAATGTCGGCGGCGCTGGCCCATGAAATCAACCAGCCGCTGACTGCCCAGCGCATGCAACTGGCGACCTTGCGCCTGCTGCTCGATCATGGTCGGGTTGAGGACGCTTACAAGGCGCTGAAACCGGTGGACGATATGCTCACCCGCATGGCCGCGCTCACCGGCCACCTGAAAACCTTCGCCCGCAAAAGCCCCAGCGGCCTGCGCGAACGGCTGGACCTGGCGACGGTGGTCGATCAATCCTTGCAGTTGCTGGATACGCGCTTGCGGGACGAAAACGTCAGTCTCGTGCTGCACCTGACGCGCCCGGCCTGGGTGCGTGGCGATGCGATTCGCCTGGAACAGGTGCTGATCAACCTGCTGCGCAATGCCCTGGATGCGATGCACGACAAACCCTGCAAGCGGCTGGAAATCCGCCTCGAAGCCGATGAGCAATTGTGGCGCCTGACCGTCGCCGATAACGGTGGCGGCATTGCCGAAGAGAATCTGGCACAAGTCTTCGATCCGTTCTTCACCACCAAAGCGGTGGGCGATGGCCTGGGTCTGGGGCTGGCCGTATCCTTCGCTATCGTTCACGAAGCGGGCGGACGTTTGAGTGCTGACAATGGCGAAAACGGCGCGGTATTCACCTTGACGTTACCTATTGATCTGGAGGTCCCTGCCTGATGCTCAATTCGGTGATGGTGGTCGATGACGAAAGCAGCATCCGCAGTGCTGTCGAGCAATGGTTGAGCCTGTCGGGGTTCGAGGTGCAGCTGTTCAGCCGCGCCGACGAATGCCTGGCGCAACTGCCCAGACATTTCCCCGGGGTGATTCTCAGCGATGTGCGCATGCCCGGCATGACGGGGCTGGAGCTGCTGGCTGAAGTCCAGCGCCGCGATGCCGATTTGCCGGTGATTCTGCTGACCGGTCACGGCGATGTGCCGATGGCCGTCGAAGCCATGCGCGATGGCGCCTACGATTTCCTTGAGAAACCCTTCAGCCCGGAAGCCCTGATGAGCAGTCTGCGTCGGGCGCTGGACAAGCGTCGACTGGTGCTGGAAAACCGAGCGCTGCATGAGCAGGCGGACAATCGCGCCAAACTCGATGCCACGCTGCTGGGGGTGTCCCGTGGCTTGCAGACCCTGCGCCGGCAAGTGCTGGACCTGGCGACGTTGCCGGTCAACGTGCTGATCCGTGGCGAAACCGGCAGCGGCAAGGAATTGGTTGCCCGTTGCCTGCACGACTTCGGTCCGCGCGCCGACAAAGCCTTCGTGGCGCTGAATTGCGCGGCGATTCCCGAGCAGTTGTTCGAGGCCGAATTGTTCGGTCATGAGAGCGGCGCGTTCACGGGCGCCCAGGGCAAACGCATCGGCAAGCTCGAATACGCCGACGGGGGCACGTTGTTTCTCGATGAAATCGAAAGCATGCCGCTGGCCCAGCAGGTGAAACTGCTGCGGGTGTTGCAGGAGCAGAAACTTGAGCGATTGGGTTCCAACCAGAGCATCCACGTGGACTTGCGGATCATCGCCGCGACCAAACCCGATTTGCTGGATGAAGCCCGGGCCGGACGTTTTCGCGAGGATCTGGCCTATCGATTGAACGTCGCCGAGTTGCGTCTGCCGCCATTGCGCGATCGGCGTGAAGACATTCCACTGTTGTTCGAGTTCTTCGCGCGAAGTGCCGCCGAACGTTTGGGGCGCACCTTTGCGCCCTTGAGCGGGCCGCAACTGAGCCATCTGCTGAGCCACGACTGGCCGGGCAATGTGCGTGAACTGGCGAACGTCGCCGAACGACAAGTGCTGGGCCTCGGCGAACCGGAACCGGCAGGGATCGACCCCGGCCAGTCACTGGCGGCGCAGCAAGAAGCCTTCGAAGCCCATTGCCTGCGCGCGGCACTGACCCGGCATAAAGGCGATGTGAAAGCGGTGCTGGAAGAGCTACAACTGCCGCGCCGTACCTTTAATGAAAAGATGCAGCGGCATGGGCTGACGCGCGAGATGTTTTTGCAGGACAGCTGAACTTTGCGGTGCCTGAACTGGCCCCTTCGCGAGCAAGCCCGCTCCCACATTGGATCTATGGCGAATACAAAATTTGCCTACACCACAAATCAACTGTGGGAGCGGGCTTGCTCGCGAAGGGGTCATCACTGACGAAGCAATACCACGCCTAAATAAGCGGTTTTCCGCTCGCGCCCGCCCCTGAATAAGCGGATTTCCGCTCAGTAAAACCCGCTACCCCCTCTAAACCGGCCCTCCTCCCCTTGGCACAGCTCCTGCTATAGCTCCAGCAGGCTGCGTTAACTCGCGCTCCACAAAAACAATTAAACGAGGATCCTTCAATGGATAACTCCAACACCCTGCCCCTTGGGTCGGCTGCCCTGCCGGTCAAAGAAAAAACCACTGCCAGCCGGATCAAATCGATCTTCAGCGGCTCTGTCGGCAACATGGTCGAGTGGTACGACTGGTACGTCTATGCCGCCTTCTCCCTGTACTTCGCCAAAACCTTCTTCCCCGCCGGTTCCTCCACCGCACAGCTGATGAACACCGCTGCGATCTTCGCCGTGGGCTTCCTGATGCGTCCGATCGGTGGCTGGCTGATGGGCCTCTACGCGGACCGCGCCGGTCGTAAACGTGCGTTGATGGCCTCGGTGTATCTGATGTGTTTCGGCTCGCTGCTGATCGCCTTGAGCCCCAATTATGAAACCATCGGTATCGGTGCGCCGATCCTGCTGGTGTTTGCTCGCCTGCTGCAGGGTTTGTCGGTTGGGGGTGAGTACGGCACCTCGGCGACGTATCTCAGCGAGATGGCGACCAAGGAGCGTCGCGGCTTCTATTCCAGCTTCCAGTACGTGACCCTGATCTCCGGCCAACTCATCGCCCTGGCGGTGCTGATTGTGCTGCAACAGACCCTGACCACCGAGCAACTCTACGCCTGGGGCTGGCGCATCCCGTTCGCCATCGGTGCGCTGTGTGCCGTGGTCGCGCTGTACCTGCGTCGTGGCATGGAAGAAACCGAGTCGTTCACCAAGAAAGAGAAGGCCAAGGAAAGCGCGATGCGCACCTTGATGCGCCACCCGAAGGAACTGATGACCGTGGTCGGCCTGACCATGGGCGGCACCCTGGCGTTCTACACCTACACCACCTACATGCAGAAATACCTGGTGAACACCGTCGGCATGAGCATCACCGACTCCACCAGCATCTCGGCAGCCACGCTGTTTCTGTTCATGTGCCTGCAACCGATCGTTGGCGGGCTGTCGGATAAAGTCGGTCGCCGGCCGATCCTGATTGCCTTCGGTATCCTCGGGACGTTGTTCACCGTGCCGATCCTGACCACCCTGCACACTGTCCAGACCTGGTGGGGCGCATTCTTCCTGATCATGGCGGCGCTAATCATCGTCAGCGGCTATACCTCGATCAACGCGGTGGTTAAAGCTGAACTGTTCCCCACCGAGATCCGTGCGCTGGGCGTCGGTTTGCCGTACGCGCTGACCGTGTCGATCTTCGGCGGTACCGCTGAATACATCGCGCTGTGGTTCAAGAGCATCGGCATGGAAACCGGTTACTACTGGTATGTCACGGCGTGCATCGCGGTGTCGTTGCTGGTGTACATCACCATGAAAGACACCCGCAAACATTCGCGGATCGAGACGGACTGACCGTTACATTGATGGAGGCTGTTATGGCCTCTTCGCGGGCAAGCCCGCTCCCACATTCGACCGCATTTTCTTCTGAAAGAACTCGGTCAACCTGTGGGAGCGGGCTTGCTCGCGAAAGCGTTTAACATTCAACAAGGATGCTGACTGATACACCGCTTTCGCGAGCAAGCCCGCTCCCACATTAGATCTCATCGCTGGAAATAACCCGCTCGTCCTTGCACTATGATCGATTCCGAATCAACGCCTCAGGGACCCGTTCATGCCCGACGACATCCACTTCTACGAACCCGCCAACGGCCACGGCCTGCCGCATGATCCGTTCAACGCCATCGTCGGCCCGCGCCCTATCGGCTGGATTTCTTCCCAGGACGCCAATGGCTGCTTGAATCTGGCGCCCTATAGCTTCTTCAACGCCTTCAACTACATCCCGCCAATCATTGGGTTTTCCAGTGTCGGGCGCAAAGACAGCCTGAACAACATCGAGCAGACCGGCGAATTCGCCTGGAACCTGGCGACTCGTCCGCTGGCCGAGCAGATGAACCAGAGCTGCGCCATGGTCGGGCCGCAGGTCAATGAATTCGAACTGTCCGGGCTGACCACCGTGGCGTCGAAAATCATTCAGGTGCCACGGGTCGCCGAAAGCCCGGTGTCCTTTGAGTGCAAGGTCACGCAGATCATTCAGTTGCAGCGCGCCAACAAGGAGGTGGTGCCGAGCTGGCTGATTCTCGGCGAAGTGGTTGCCGTGCACATCGCCAAATGGCTGTTGAAGGATGGGGTGTACGACACCGCCGCGGCAGAACCGATTCTGCGCGGCGGCGGGCCGGCGGATTACTTTCAGCTGGGGCCAGAGGCATTGTTCAAGATGTTCCGCCCCGGGGCGGTCAAGTAATTACCAGAGCAGGTCGGCGTCTTCTTTAACGTCTTTGAGGCGGGTCAGCTCTTTGGCCGCAGCCTCGTCCGCTTCATGAGCGGTCTTGAAAGTCTGGCCTTCCAGCACTTTGTGAAAAGTCGGGGCACCGGAACCGCCGAGGGCTTTGACGGCAATTGCGGCGTGGTAACCGCCCTCGCCCGGTACTACTGCTGAAACGGCTTCGAAGTGTTCAAAGGCTTTGCGTGCCATGTCGCGGATCCTGGCTAATGGAGAGTTGCGCCATTAAACCCTCAACCGGCGAGTTTGTGTACCGCTGCCTGGGACTGGCCAAGGGCCTGGACCGCCGAGACATCCTTGAAGGTATGAAAATCCAGGCTATTGACCAGCAGCTCCTGCACCAGCTCGGCAAAAATCTGCATCGCCGGGCTGCCGAAGTAAGCGGTCATGGCCTGTTGGTTGTCCCAGAAACCGGACACCAGCCACAGCTCGGGATCGCATTGCGAGTGCTGCAGGGCAAAGCTCAGGCAACCCGGCGCGTTGCGCGACGGCTCGATCAGGGCGCTCAGGCGCGCACCGAGTTCTGCCGAACGCCCGGCGCGGGCGCGGACGAAGGCCATATGACTGACGGGGATTTGCGTAGACATGTTCAACCCTCCCAGGTCATCCAGGGGCAGCCGGGGACGGGCTGCGACAGGATCCAAGATTAGGCGGCGTGTCGCAGTCGCCGTTAGTCGATTCCTGCCGACGCATTGCACAATCCTGCGAGACTTGGCTCAACACCTGTAACAACCGGTAAAACCCGTCACATCACTGTCACACGAGCTTTGTGTAGGCGCTGCCGAAGGCTGCGATCTTTTGACTTCTGTTTTCAAGATCTAGAGATCGCAGCCTTCGGCAGCTCCTACAGGGGGAGTTTGCGTCAGCCGTTACCCATCTGCGTCACGCCATGACGGGGCGGCACACGAAGCCCCGTGCAGAATCAGGCAAGCTTTTGGCAGGATGTGGCTACCGCTGTCCCTTGCACAAATTTAAGCTCAGCCCATTACCAACGCGTCACCGAGGATGCCCAGCATGTCGTCGCTCGATCATTTTCAAGCCCCGCTTGCCGCCGACATGGAAAAACAGCGCGCGGAACTGGCCACCCTCATCCGTCGTAACACGATGGAGGATGGCACTTATGCCACTGCCGTCGGTTCGCTGTTCATGTCGCGTCACAGTCAAAACCATGACTTCGCCCCAGTGCTGGCGCAACCGGCCCTGTGCATCATGGCCCAAGGGCGCAAGGAAGTGCGGCTGGCGGATGAATACTTCAATTACGACCCGCTGAATTACCTGGTGGTGTCGGTCTCGATGCCGTTGAGCGGGCGGGTGGTGAATGTCTCGCCTGAGGAACCGATCCTCGCCGTGCGGCTGGACATCGATCCCGCAGAAATCACCGCGCTGATTGCCGACGCCGGCCCCATCGGCGTACCCACACGGCCCACTGGCCGCGGCCTGTATGTGGAGCAGATCGACACGGCAATGCTCGATGCCGTGCTGCGTCTGGCGCGTTTGCTGGACACACCCAAAGACATCGCCATGCTGGCGCCGCTGATTCGTCGGGAGATTCTGTATCGGCTGTTACGCAGCCAGCAGGGGCATCGGCTGTATGAGATTGCCATCGCCAACAGCCAGAGCCATCGCATCAGCCAGGCGATCAAATGGCTCAACGGCAATTATGAGCAACCGTTGCGCATTGATGATCTGGCGCGGGAAGTGAACCTGAGCGTGTCGACATTGCATCACCGGTTCAAGGCGATGACGGCGATGAGTCCGCTGCAATATCAGAAGCAGTTGCGCCTGCAAGAGGCGCGGCGGTTGATGCTGGCCGAAGGGCTGGAAGCTTCGGCGGCGGGTTATCGGGTGGGGTATGAAAGCCCTTCGCAGTTCAGCCGGGAGTACAGCCGATTGTTCGGGGCGCCGCCGCTCCGGGATTTGGCGCGGTTGCGGTTGTCGGTTTGATCTGACGTTTTCGGTGTGGCTGATGGCCCCTTCGCGAGCAAGCCCGCTCCCACATTGGATTTGTGGTGGACACAAAATAAGTGAACACCGCAGATCCAATGTGGGAGCGGGCTTGCTCGCGAAGGGGCCGGCAAAGGCGCCCCACCTCTAAAGTCAGGCGCTGAGTACCCGGCAAGCCTCAGCCGGCAACGTCACCGACACCGGATTGCCAATGCTCAACCCAACCCCCTGACACGGCGTGCTCAACGCGGTAAACGACACCCCGGAACACTCGACGGTGGTTTCAATCGTCGCCCCGATATCGCGCACAAACGTCACCTTCCCCAGCAAGCGATTGCCCGCCGTGGCCTGGGGTTGTGACAGTTGCAGGTCTTCCGGGCGAATCAGCATCTTCACCTTCTCCCCCACCACAATACTGCTGCAGATCGGCACTTGCAGCGCATCGCCACCGGGCAAGCTGACTTTGCCGTTGCCCAGCGCCGTGGCCGGGAAAATGTTCCCCGAACCAATAAAGTCCGCGACGAATTCATTGGCCGGATGCCGGTAGATTTCAATCGGCGAGCCCACCTGCTGCACCCGATGTTCACCCAGCACCACCACGATGTCGGCCATGGTCATGGCTTCGCGCTGGTCGTGGGTGACCATGATGGTGGTGATGTTCAAGCGCTGTTGCAGCTGACGGATTTCCACCTGCATCGACTCGCGCAGCTTGGCGTCCAGCGCCGACAGCGGCTCATCGAGCAGGAGGATTTTCGGCCGCGAGGCAATCGCCCGGGCAATTGCCACGCGCTGACGTTGTCCGCCAGAGAGTTTCGCCACCGGGCGATCAATCATTTCCTGCAGCTGAATCAGCTCCAGCAACTCCACCACCCGCGCCTGTTGATCCGCCTTGCTGACGCCGCGCAGTTTCAGCGGATAGGCAATGTTCTCCCCCACCGTCATGTGCGGAAACAGCGCCAGCGATTGAAACACCATGCCGAAATTACGCTGATGCGCCGGCGTATGGCCGATGTCTTCACCGTCCAGGCGAATCTCGCCACCGGTCAGGGTTTCCAGCCCGGCGATCATCCGCAGCAAGGTGGTTTTACCGCAGCCCGAAGGGCCGAGGAAACACACCAGTTTGCCCTCGGGCAAATGCAGGTTCACATCCTTTACCGCGCAGGCCGAGCCGTAATGTTTCTCGACGTTTTCCAGAATCAGACCAGTCATGTTGCACCTCAAGAATAAGGTTCTGGCTGGAGGTCGCCGAGCGAAGATCAGGCAAGGCAAAAGTCTGCGAAGAAGCGGAGTTGACTTTAGTCAATGAGCATTCTGAGCGGACTTTTAACGCAGCATGATCGAGCGCAGGCACCTCCAGGCAGAAGCTAGAACGAAACGCCACCTTCACCGACTAGCTTCTCCAACGCCCAGATCAGGACGAAGTCGATCAGCACGATCAGCACGGCAAACGAGAAAACGGTAGGGTCGAGCGAGGACACGGTGCGGCTGTACATCCAGATCGGCACGGTCATGACGTCGATGGTGTAGAGGAAATAGGTCACGGTGAATTCGTTGAACGAGACGATGAACGCCAGCAGCATGCCCGCCAGAATCCCCGACTTCATCAGCGGCACCACCACATCGACAATCGCCCGCAGCGGCGAAGCACCGAGCATCTGCGCGGCCTCTTCAACTTCGCTGCCGATGGAGAGCATCGCCGCGGTGCAGTTTTTCACCACGAACGGCAGCGCCAGGATCACGTGGGCAATCACCAGCCGCGAGGTGGTGATGTGGAACGGCAGGCTGTCGAACACCAGCAGCAAGGCCAGGCCCAACACCACCATCGGGAACACCAGTGGCAACGACATCAATTGCAGCGCCACGGCCTTGCCGCGGAACTCACAACGGGTCAGGGCATAGGCTGCCGGCACCGCGATAATCGTGGCGAAAATCATGGTCAGGCAGGCCACCATCAGGCTGGTGGTCATGGCTTTGCCAAGGCTCAGCACATCGCTGGAATCCGGCGACACGAAGGTGTTCCAGGCGGCTTTGTACCATTGCAGGCTATAGCTGCTGGGTGGGAAGTCGAGGTTCGATGCACCGCTGAACGACATGACGATCATGGTCAGGATCGGCAGCACTGCCAGCAGCAAAATGAAGCCTGACAGGATGCCGGCGAACTTGCCGGTATCGCCTGGCAGCAGCGAATGGCGCTTCTTGATCAAGGTGCTCATTGGGAAGCCTCCAGCATGCGCCGACGACGGCCAGTGATGTATTCGGACAAGGTCATGATCGCCAGGGTGGTAACGATCAGCACCACACCGGCAGCGGACGCGGCGGGCCAGTTCATCAGCGGGGCGATCTGGTCATGCACCATCACCGCCAGCATCGGCACGCGCCGACCACCGAGCAGCAACGGCACCACGAAGCTACTGGCGTTGTAGGCAAACACCAGCGTCGCGCCGGTGATGATCCCCGGCAAACTCATCGGCAACACCACTTGACGGAACACCTGCAAGCGACTGGCGCCTAGGGTGGCGGCTGCTTCTTCGTAAGTGCGGGCGACGCCGCGCATGGCGCTGGCAATCGGCAGCACGGCCAACGGGAACGCGGTTTGCACCAGGCCCATCAACACGCCGTTCTGGTTGTACAGCAGCATGATTGGCCGCTTGATCAGGCCCAGGCCCATCAGCGCCTGATTGAGCATGCCGCCGGGGCCGAGAATCACCAGCCAGCCGTAGCTTTGCAGCAGCAGGTTGACCAGCAAGGGCAGCAGCACCGCGGCGAGGAAGATCCGCCGCACAAACGGTGAGGTCAGTCGCGACATGGTGTAGGCCACCGGGATCGCCAGCAGCACCGCAATCACCGCACTGATCAGCGCCAGGCGCAACGTCAGCAGCAACGATTTGAGGTAATAGGGTTCCAGCAATTGGGCGTAACTGGCCAGGCTGAAGCCGGACCACTCCGCGCCTTTGGTACCGACGCTCATGCGCAGTACCAAGAGGCTCGCGGCAATCAGCACGCCGAGAAACAGCATCGACGGCGAGAGGAAAAGCCAGGCGCGCGCCGTCGGTGAGACACCCCGGTTGACGCGCACGGGTGCGGCGCTTACCGGATGGGTCAGAGGTTGGTGTTCCATAGCAAGGGTCTCGTCAATGGAAAGCAGCTGAACGAACACAAGACTTGAAACCACGTTGAACCCTGTGGGAGCGGGCTTGCTCGCGAAGAGGCCGTGTCAGTCGACATCAATGTTGAATGTCACACCGCATTCGCGAGCAAGCCCGCTCCCACATTGGATTTGTGGTGTCCCAGAAGGCTTGCGTACGCCACTCGATCAGGAAGAAAAGATTTCCGTGTAACGACGAATCCATTGGTCATGCACGGTGGCCAGGAAGGCGTTGTCGTGCATGATCGCCTTCTCGGCAATCTGCTCCGGCGTGAGGATGTACGGGCTCTTGCGCGCTTCGGCGGAGATGATCGCCTTGGCGTTGACCGGGCCGTTGTAGATATCCTCGGCCATCTTGCCCTGCACCAGCGGGTCCAGAGAGTGGTTGATGAAGGCGTAGGCCAGGTCAATATCGCCCGGACGATTCTTCGGCATCACCGACAGCATCAGGTCGGTGTAGAAGCCTTCCTTCATGCCGAACGTGGCGCCCAGACCGTAGGCCGGATCGCGAATCTGTTTCGGAAAGAACGCCGGCGCATACAAGCCGCCCATGTCCAGGGAACCTGTGCGGAACAGCTCGGCGATCTGGTTCGGGTTTTCGCCCAAGGTCACGACGCGATCTTTCAGCTCGGCGAGTTTCTTGAAGCCTGGCTCGATGTTGTGTTCGTCACCGCCGGCCAGTTTGGCGGCGATGATGATCAGGTCCATGGCCTCGGTCCAGTTCGGCGGCGGCAGGAAGATGTTCGGCGACAGTTCCGCGTCCCACAGGGCGGCATAGCTGTCCGGCGCTTCTTTGATGGTGCGGGTGCTGTAGACCAGGCTGTTGCACCACAGCAGGTAACCGATGCCGTGACCGTTGGCGCCAGTACGGTATTTCTCCGGCACGTCGATCAGGTTAGGGATACGGTTGAGATCGGGTTTTTCCAGCAGGTTGGCGGCGGCCAGACCTTCGGCGCCGACGCCGGCCAGCGTGATGATGTCGTACTGCGGACGATCACCGCCGGCCTTGAGTTTGGCGACCATTTCCGAGGTGCTGCCGGTGCGGTCAGCAATGACCTTGCAGCCGTACTTGGCTTCGAAGGTTGCCGCGATATTGCGCAATGCTGCAAGGCCGGTGTCGTCGGACCAGGTCAGCAGGCGCAGGGTCTTGCCCTGGAAACGTGTGTCGCTGGCATTGGCCTTGATGAATGGCATGCTCATGGCCGCCGCAGCCACGGACGCCACGCCCACGGTTTTGATGAATTGACGTCTGTTCAGATCGTGCTCGCCCATGAAGGACTCCCTTTGTTTTTTTAAGTATGAGGTTGGTCGCAACCGTTGCATCCGCGCGGCCAGATCGGCTTACAGTCCCCGGTTTCAAAGGACTTGAGCTGCACCGGCGGGTTCATCCTGAGGTCGTGCAAAACACCTGACTATCGATAAAAACTCATTGAAGCCATGACGCTGGCGCATGCCTCATCACGAGGCATGCGCTCACCTTTTTCGTGCTGTCAGACGGCCCGAATCACGTGTTTTATTTCCTGGAAAGCCTGCAAGCCCCACGGTCCCAATTCGCGGCCGATGCTGCTCTGTTTGTAGCCACCCCAGGCGGTCTGCGGGAAGATCACTTGCGGCGCGTTGATCCAAACAAGCCCCGCCTGCAAGGCGTTGGCGACCCGATCGGCCGCTTCCGCGTCGCGCGTGACCACGCTGGCTACCAGGCCAAACTGGCTGTCGTTGGCCAGGGCAATGGCCTCGGTTTCAGAGGTGAAACTGCGCACGCAGATCACCGGGCCGAAAATCTCTTCGCACCACAGCGCACTGTCGAGGGGCACGTCGATGAAAAGGGTCGGCTGCAAAAAATAGCCGCGAGGCAGGTCCGCCGGGCGATTACCGCCGCAGATCAGCTTCGCCCCTGCGCTCAAACCGCGATCGATGTGGCCCAGCACACGTTGGTATTGCGCCTGATTGACCAGTGCGCCCATTTCCACGTTCGGGTCGAACGGGTCGGCCACGCGAATGGCTTCGGCGCGCACCTTCAATCGCGCTACAAATTCTTCCGCCAGCTCATCGGCAACCAGCACGCGGCTGGTGGCGGAACACATTTGCCCGGCGTTGAAGAAACCACCGCCACAGGCCACTTCCACGGCCAGTTCGATGTCGGCATCGGCGAGTACCAGCAGCGAAGATTTGCCGCCCAATTCCAGGCTCACACCCTTCACGGTTTCTGCCGCTCGCTGCATCACCTGCACGCCCACCGCGTTGCTGCCGGTGAAGGAAATCTTGGCGATGCGCGGATCAGCCGACAGCGGCGCACCAACAGCCAGGCCGGTGCCGCAGACCAGATTGAACACACCGTTTGGCAGACCGGCTTCGGCAATGATCGTCGCCAGTTCCAGCTCCGGCAGCGGCGTCACTTCCGACGGTTTAAGCACTACGCAGCAACCGGCGGCCAGGGCCGGGGCGAGTTTCCAGGCAGTGGTGACCATCGGGAAATTCCACGGCACGATCAGCCCCACCACACCGCACGGTTCGCGGCGCAAACGGGCGCTGAAATCATCGCTCGGCAACGCCACGGCGCTGTCTTGCTTCGCGTCCAGGCCTTCGGCCAGCTCGGCGTAATACTCGAAGGTGGCAATCACGTCGTCGACGTCGATGGCCGCTTCGAACAGTGGTTTGCCGTTGTTGCTCGACTGCAACTTCATCAACTGCTCGCGACCGGCCTGCACGCCCGCGGCGATTCTGCGCAGGATCGCCCCGCGCTCGGCGCCGGTGGTTTTCGACCATTCCTTGAAAGCATGGGTCGCGGCTGTGACGGCCTGATCGACAGCGTGTGCATCGCCACCATTAACGGTGGTCAGCAGCGCTTCGGTCGCCGGGTTGATCACGCGCAGATGTTCGTTGCCGGCGGCCCATTGGCCGTTGATATACAGGCCATCCAAAGTAGTTGGAAAACTCATTGCGACACCGCCTTCATCCACTGGGTCTGATCAATTTCAATCAGGGTCGGGCCCTGGCGATCGGTGGCAAGGCGCAATGCATCACGCAATCCGTCAACACTGCTGACCGCCTCGGCCGCACAGCCCAGGGCCTTGGCCACTCCGATGAAATCGGGGGTGTAGATGTCCACGCCCACCGGTTCGATGGCGCGGTTGACCATGTATTTCTTGATCTCTTCGTAGCCCTGGTTATTCCACAGCAGGACGATCACCGGGGTGCGTGCTTCTACCGCACTGGCCAATTCCGGCAGGGTGAATTGCAGGCCACCGTCGCCGATCAGGCACAACACCGGAGGGCGTGCGCCGCCTTCGACGCGGCCACCGAGGCAGGCGCCAATCGCCGCCGGCAAGGCGTAACCGAGGGTGCCGTAACCCGTGGACGAGTTGAACCAGCGACGCGGGCGCTCCGGGTTGAAGGTCAGGTTGCCGGTGTACACCGGTTGGGTCGAATCGCCGACGAACACCGCGTTCGGCAATTCATGCAAAACAGTTTCCAGGAAGCGAGTCTGGGCCAGCGTCGGGGCGTCCCAGGATGCGGCCAACTCATCGCGCAAATGCGTGGCACGCACCTGGCCCCAATCGTTGCGACGCTCGGCCAGCGACTTGTGGGACAGCGCACTCAGCAAGGCCTGAGCGGCGTTGCGCGAGTCGGCCACCAACGCGACTTTCGGCGGATAATTACGCACGGTCTGGTCAGGGTCGATGTCCACGCGCAGCAGCACGCCAGGAATTTCGAAGCCACCGGCGAAGGTGATGTCGTAATCGGTTTCGGCCAGTTCGGTGCCGATGGCCAGCACCACGTCGGCCTCAGCGACCAGCGCGCGAGTGGCTACCAGGCTTTGGGTCGAACCGATCAGCAGCGGGTGGCGGGATTCGAGCATGCCCTTGGCATTGATGGTCAGGGCCACTGGCGCGTCCAGCAGTTCGGCCAGTTCAGTCAGCTCGGCCGCGGCATCGATGGCGCCGCCACCGGCGAGAATCAACGGGCGCTTGGCACCGGCCAGCCAGTCGGTCATGCGGCTGATCGCGCTGGGCGAAGCACCGGCGCGGTCGATGTTCACCGGCACGCTGGCGAGCAAGTCATCGGCCTCTTCGACCAATACGTCCAACGGGATTTCGATGTGTACCGGGCGCGGACGGCCAGCCTGGAACAACGCGAAGGCGCGGGCCAACACGCCCGGCAATTCAGCCGCCGACATCAAGGTATGGGAGAACGCTGCCACGCCGCCGACCAGTGCGCTTTGGTTCGGCAGCTCATGCAACTTGCCGCGACCGCCGCCCAATTGGCTGCGCGATTGCACGCTGGAAATCACCAGCATCGGGATCGAGTCGGCGTAAGCCTGGCCCATGGCGGTGGTGATGTTGGTCATGCCAGGGCCGGTGATGATGAAGCACACGCCCGGTTTGCCGCTGGTGCGAGCGTAACCGTCGGCCATAAAGCCGGCGCCCTGTTCGTGACGCGGAGTGACGTGGTTGATGCTCGAACGGGCCAGCCCGCGATACAGCTCCACGGTGTGCACCCCGGGAATGCCGAACACCTGCTCGACCCCGTAATCTTCGAGTAACTTGACCAATACTTCGCCGCACGTCGCCATGTGTTTGCCCTTTTTGTTCGTTTGAGACGCCGGGCCTGCGCAGTGTTTATGATGGGTTGGCAGGTCCAGGGATGGCCTCATTGGAACGGGCGACACGTAGCCGCAACAATGGATAAAAAGTCATACTAGCCATGTCCTCACGTCATACCTTGGATCCCAATGAAACGATTGCCTCCCCTGCCGGCGCTGCACACTTTTCTGATCACCGCGCAGTGCTGCAACTTCACCCGGGCCGCCGAACAACTGCACATCACCCAAGGCGCGGTGAGCCGGCAGATCGCCGGGCTGGAAGATCATCTGGGTTATGAGCTGTTCATTCGCCAGGCGCGAGGCTTGAGCCTGACCGCCGAAGGACGGGAGTGGCTGCCACGGGTGCAGCAGATTTTCGGGCTGATCGACGAGGCGGTGGAGCAGATCGGCGAGAAGCGCGAAACCCTGCAACTCAAGGCCCCGACCTGTGTGATGCGCTGGCTGTTGCCACGCCTGTTGCAGTGGCAAAAGGAGCGCCCGGATGTACCGGTGGAATTGACCACCACGGTCAAACACGGCGTGGATTTCCATCGCGAGCAGTTCGATGCGGCGGTGATGTATGGCGCGCCGCCGGACAACTCCCTGGCCTCCCAGCATCTGTTCGATGAACAACTGACGCCTGTATGTTCCCGACCAATGCTTGAAGGGCCGATGGCCTTGCAGACACCCGCCGATCTGCAACAGCACTTGTTGCTGCACCCCACCCGCGATGAACGGGACTGGAACGCCTGGCTGAAGGCTGCAGATATTCGGCTGAGCAATGTCGGCAAAGGGCAGCATTTCGAAACCCTGGACCTGGCGATGTCGATGGCGTCCCAGGGGACGGGCGTGGCGATTGGCGATTGGTCGTTGATCGGCGATGACCTGAGTGCCGGACGGCTGGTCATGCCTTTTGATTTGAAGGTGAAAACCGGGTTGGCGTATTACCTGGTGTTCCCCGAGAAACCGGCTCCTTCGCCGAAGTTGCGCGAATTGATGGGGTGGTTGGTGGAGCAGGCTCAATCGCGGTGAGCCCTTCGCGAGCAAGCCCGCTCCCACATTAAGTCTGCAGTGAACACAGTATTTGTGTACGGCGTAGATCAAATGTGGGAGCGGGCTTGCTCGCGAATGATTTAAGCAGCGCCATCAATACCCGACAGTAAACCGCTGGCGGGAATACTTCGGCGTTTGCACTTCATCAAGCAACGCAATGGCGAAGTCTGCAAAGGTAATCCAGCTGCGCCCCTCTGCACTCACCAGCAAGTCATCCTTGCCGATTCGAAACGTACCCGTGCGCTCACCTTCGACAAACTCTGCCGACGGCGACAGGAAGGTCCAGTCCAGGTCCTGTTCCTGACGCAAGGTATTCAGGAATTCGGCACCGGCGCTGGCCTCGGCCTTGTATTCCTCCGGGAAGCCTTCGCTGTCGATCACCCTGGAACCGCCCGGCAACAACAGCGAACCGGCACCGCCGACCACCAGCAGACGCTTGACCCCGGCCTTCTTCACCGGCTCGATGACGGCGCTGGCGGGGATGGTGGAGAAGTGCGCGGCGCTGATCACCGCATCATGCCCGGCCACGGCGGCCTGCAATGCAGCGGCGTCGAGCACGTCGACACTTTTGCTCACGACACCGGCTCGCGGGGCGATTTTCGAGGTGTCGCGGGCAATGGCCGTGACGCTGTGACCGCGACGCAGGGCTTCTTCCAACAGTTGACTACCGGCACGACCGGTGGCACCGATGATTGCGATGTTGCTCATGACGTTTCTCCAGTTGCGGTGATGTAGTTGTAGTGATGTGGCAATGCTCATTGTGGCGAGGGAGCTTGCTCCCGCTGGAGTGCGAAGCGCTCCCCTGCATTTCTTCAGGCTCACCGCATGCTCAGGTTTTACGACTGCTTCGCAGCCGAGCGGGAGCAAGCTCCCTCGCCACAAAGGCTTATTCAGTTTCAGGTGCGGCGGATTACCACTTCATCTCGCCCTTGGCGACTTTGGCGCTCAGCTCGAGTGAGCTTTCTTCGCCCAGGGTCGGGTAGCGTTTTTTTATCGCAGCGATCAGTTCGGCAGCGTCTTTCGCCTTGGCGGTTTCTTCGTCGAAAGCCTTGATGTAATCGGCGGTGAACTGCACCGCCGCCAGAGAGCGAGCGCTCTCACCGAGGTAGTGACCCGGCACGATGGTGTTCGGCTTCAGTGCTTCGATCGCCTGCAGCGTCGTCAGCCAATCGGCATGGGATTGCGGGGTCTGGGTGTCAGCCATCCACACGTGAATGTTTTCGGCGACAACCACGCCACCGACCACAGCCTTGATCGACGGAATCCACACAAAGCTGCGATCCGGCTGCTTGCCGTCCAGGCCGATCACCTGCAATTTCTGCCCTTCCAGCATCAGGCTGTCGCCCTTGAGCACCTGCGGCACGATGGTTTTGTTCGGTACGTCGGCGCCCATTTTCGGGCCCCAGAACGCCAATTTGCCGTCGACGGTTTTTTTGATGTGATCGACGGTTGGTTGCGAAGCCAGCACTTTGGCTTTCGGGAACGCCTGGGTAACGGTGTCGAGGCCGAAGTAGTAATCCGGGTCACCGTGGCTGATGTAGATGGTGGTCAGTTGCTTGCCGCTGGCGCGGATTTTTTCCACCACCTGTTCGGCCTGGGCTTTGCCGAATTGCGCGTCCACCAGAATCGCTTCCTTCTCGCCGCTGACCAGCACCGAGGTCACCGGGAAGATCGCGTTGGTGCCAGGGTTATAGACGTCCAGCGTCAAGGTGGACGCCGCCGCGGCATGGGCCGCGAAGCCGAGCGTGGCGGTTGCCAGAAGAATGCGTTTGATTGAAGTGAAGCCGATCATCTGTTGCTCCGTTGTCCGAATGCCGTGTTTGGCGATGGGACAGAGCTTAGTTGCCCGACTCGATACAAAAAATGCGATGCTTGAACATAGTTTGTTTCTGAAAGCGGGCAAATCATGGATCGTCTACAAGCAATGCGGGTGTTCGTTACGGTGGTGGACCTGGGCAGCCAATCGGCCGCCGCCGATCACCTGGACCTGTCACGGCCGGTGGTTTCACGCTATCTGGCGGAGCTGGAAGATTGGGTCGGCGCGCGCCTGATGCACCGCACCACGCGCAAATTGAGCCTGACCGCCGCCGGGACGGAAATGCTGCCTCGCTGTCGGCAGATGCTCGAGTTGTCCAGCGACATGCAAGCCGCCGTCAGCGAACCGGACGACGCACCGCGAGGCCTGCTGCGGATCAGCGTCAGCACCTCGTTCGGCCAGGCGCAACTGGCGGACGCCATGGCGGCTTACGTCAAACGTTACCCCGGCGTCAGCATCGATATGCAAATGCTCGACCGCACGGTGAACCTGGTGGATGAACGCATCGACCTCGCCATCCGCACCAGCAATGAGCTGGACCCGAACCTGATCGCCCGGCGCCTGACGGTCTGCCGCTCGGTGATCTGCGCCTCCCCCGCTTACCTGAGCGAACACCCAATGCCGCAACGGGTCGAGGACCTGAGCCTGCACAACTGCCTGACCCACTCCTACTTCGGCAAGAGCCTGTGGCATTTCGAACAGGACGGCGAGCCCGTCTCGGTGCCAGTGCAGGGCAACATCAGCGCCAACGAAGCCAGCACGCTGTTGCGCGCGACGATGGCCGGGGCCGGCGTGGCAATGCTGCCCAGTTACCAGGCCGGTGTGCATATCCACAGCGGCGAACTGATCCGCCTGCTGCCCCGGGCCGAGCCTCGGCAGATGAACATCTATGCGGTGTATGCCTCACGCAAACACATGCCGGCGGCGTTGCGCAGCATGCTGGATTTTTTGGTGCTTAGATTTCCGGAAGAGCCGGAGTGGGATCTAGGCCTGTAACCGGATCAATGGAGGGAATACTTTCCACTTCAACACGCAGATCCCCTGTGGGAGCGGGCTTGCTCGCGAAAGCGGTGAATCAGTCGACATCATTGTTGAATGTCACACCGCATTCGCGAGCAAGCCCGCTCCCACAAGGGGGCATCAATGTTCTGAATATCGCGTTAAACGCGAGGGCCGCTTTGCTGGCAACTCATCACCGCTGACCTATGCTCAAAGCAGTACCGAAAGGTATTCGTTCAGAGGTCAACGCCATGAACATCAAAACAAAAAGATACCTCGCCATTTTTGTCACTTGCGCGGCGACGCTGGCGCTATATGGCACAGCCGCCTGGCGTGTCGAGCAGTTGCGACAACAGCCCCGTGACTTTGCGAGCTGCAACTTCGAGCGCTGCATTCCCCACAACGCGACCCTCAACGCCCTCCGGTAACGAAGGGGTTCAGGCCTCGTTGTCCTGATCGGCATGGTCCTGATCGGCCTTCAAGCGGTCGCGAAAGGCCTTGGGCGAAATCCCCACGCGACGTCGGAACAGGCGTGTGAAATTGGTCGGATCGGAAAACCCCAACACGTCGGACATTTCGTAAATGGTCATGCTGGTGTAGGTCAGCAAGCGCTTGGCCTCCAGCAATTGACGCTCGTGCATGATCTGCAACGCCGGTTGCCCCGCCAGTTCACGGCACGTGCCATTGAGGTGAGACACGGAAATCCCCAGCCGATGAGCCAGGTCCTCGACCTTGACGTGCTGGCGATAGGTTTCTTCCACCAGCTGAATAAAGCCGTTGAGGTATTCCCGAGCCCGCTGCGGACGCTGGGTGGCGGTTTGGCGCTGAATCACCTGGCGACTGATCCACACCATAATCACGCTGACCAGCGAATGCATGAGCATTTCCCGCGCCGGTTGATGGCCGGTGTACTCGCTTTGCAGCGCTGAAAACAGGCTGTTGAGGTACTCGCTGTCCTTGCCCGCCGGGTAGCTTTCGGCCTGTGCCAGAGCGTTCACCGAATTGCCCAGTTGTGCTTGCAGGTGGGCGATCAGCGGCGCGGCCAGCGTGACGACAAAACCTTCGACATCCTCGGAAAATCGATAACCATGCACCGATAATGGCGGCAGAATCAGGATTGCCGGTTCAGTCAATTGTGAGCGTTTGCCTTCGATCTCAAGCTCTGCCTGACCTTTGAAAACGAAGAGTAACTGACACAAATCGGCGTGGCGGTGGGGTTTGATTTCCCATTGATGTTCGCGGCTGCGTTTGGAAATGGTTTCACAGTGCAATAAGTCAGGGGTCGGCCAGTCCAGGCTTTCACCATAGAGTTTGAACACCGGAATCGATGGCAGGTCAGGCTTGTTCATCACTTCAATCCAGGCCTCGAGGGTAACGGGGCGATAATCGCACCGATTGGCAGAATGTACAGGTATCGGCTCAGTTTTCCCCTTCAATTGACAGACTCGCAAGTGAAAAATGCAAGTACTCGATCCATAAAAATCATTCACCGGCCTTGGTCGTGTGGAGCTTGCGAGTCATAAAAACAATGAAAACACTGAAAACCCAAGTCGCGATCATCGGTGCCGGCCCCTCTGGCTTGCTACTCGGCCAATTGCTGCATAACGCCGGCATCGACACCCTGATCCTGGAACGCCAGACCCCGGACTATGTGCTCGGACGCATCCGCGCCGGTGTCCTCGAACAAGGCATGGTAGAGCTGTTGCGTCAGGCCGGGGTGGGTCAGCGCATGGACGCCGAAGGGCTCGTGCATGCAGGCTTCGAACTGGCCCTCGACGGGCGCCGGGTACACATCGATTTGCAGGCGCTGACCGGCGGCAAAACCGTGACGATCTATGGCCAGACCGAGGTCACCCGCGATTTGATGGCCGCTCGTCGGGACGCCGGTGCGCAGACGATCTATGCAGCCAGCAATGTCGTCCCCCACGGCATGAAAACCGCCGAACCCTTTGTCACCTTCGACAAGGACGGCGAAACGTATCGACTCGATTGTGACTACATCGCCGGTTGCGACGGTTTTCATGGCGTGGCGCGGCAGTCGATTCCTGCCGACTGCCTGAAGGTGTTCGAGCGGGTTTATCCGTTCGGCTGGCTGGGGATTCTCGCTGACACACCGCCGGTGCACGAAGAGTTGGTCTACGCGCGGCATGAACGGGGTTTTGCGCTGTGCAGCATGCGTTCGCCGACCCGTACCCGTTACTACCTCCAGGTACCGGCCCAGGACAACGTCGAGGATTGGTCTGACCAACGCTTCTGGGATGAGCTCAAATCCCGTCTGCCAGCCGCCCTCGCCGACACGCTGGTGACCGGCCCGTCGATCGAAAAAAGCATCGCGCCGCTGCGCAGTTTCGTGGTCGAACCGATGCAGTACGGGCGGATGTTCCTGGTCGGTGACGCCGCCCACATCGTCCCGCCCACCGGTGCCAAGGGCCTGAACCTGGCGGCCAGCGACGTCAGTACGTTGTTCAATATTCTGCTGAAGGTTTACCGCGAAGGCCGTGTGGATTTGCTGGAGAAGTATTCCGAGGTCTGCTTGCGGCGGGTGTGGAAAGCCGAGCGGTTTTCCTGGTGGATGACCTCAATGCTGCATCGCTTCGACGAGCACGACGCGTTCAGCCAGCGCATTAGCGAATCGGAGCTGGCCTATTTCGTGGACTCCGAGGCGGGCCGAAAAACCATCGCTGAAAATTACGTTGGCCTTCCATACGAGGCTATCGAATAGCCTCCTATCGATCTACACTGGCGAGCATCCCGCTCGCCTTGCCCGCTGCGGGCCCATTACTGCCCGCAGGTTTTACCCGTGACCAATCTCAACCAGCCTGAAACACCCAAACCGGCCATTCGCAGCGTGCTGATCGCCCTGATGCTGGCGATTTTTCTGGGCGCGCTGGACCAGACCATCGTCGCCGTGTCGATGCCGGCCATTTCCGCGCAATTCAAGGATGTCAGCCTGCTGGCCTGGGTGATTTCCGGGTACATGGTGGCGATGACCGTGGCGGTGCCGATCTACGGCAAACTCGGCGACCTGTATGGGCGCCGCAAGTTGATGCTGTTCGGCATGGGCGTGTTCACCCTGGCGTCGTTGTTCTGCGGCATGGCGCAAAGCATGGAGCAACTGGTGCTGGCGCGGATTCTTCAGGGCATCGGCGCCGGCGGGATGATTTCGGTGAGCCAGGCAATCATCGGCGACATCGTTCCACCCCGCGAACGCGGTCGCTATCAGGGTTACTTCAGCAGCATGTACGCGGTGGCCAGCGTGGCCGGCCCGGTACTCGGTGGCTACATGACCGAATACCTGTCCTGGCGCTGGGTATTCCTGATCAACCTTCCATTGGGCCTGGGTGCCTTGTTGGTGGCCCACCGTACGCTGGTGGGTTTGCCAGTGCCGCAGCGCAAGCCGATCATCGATTACTTGGGCACCTTGCTGATGATCATCGGCCTGACGGCGTTACTGCTGGGCATTACTCAGGTTGGCCAAGGACATTCGTGGCGCAGCACTGAAGTGTCGGGTTTGCTCGGTTGTGCGGTGGTGGTGCTGGCCGTATTCGTCTGGCATGAACGGCGGGCGCGGGAACCGTTGCTGCCGATGCACTTGTTCGCCAACCGCAGTGCGATTCTTTGCTGGTGCACGATTTTCTTCACCAGTTTCCAGGCGATTTCCTTGATCGTGCTGATGCCGCTGCGCTTCCAGAGCGTCACCGGCGCCGGGGCTGACAGCGCCGCGCTGCACCTGTTGCCACTGGCCATGGGTTTGCCGATAGGCGCGTACTTTGCCGGACGCCAGACCTCGGTGAGCGGTCGTTATAAACCGATGATCCTGACTGGCGCCCTGCTGATGCCGTTCTCGATTCTCGGCATGGCGTTCAGTGCGCCTCAGGCGTTTGTGCTGAGCAGCCTGTTCATGTTGCTCAGCGGCATCGCTAGTGGCATGCAGTTCCCCACATCGTTGGTGGGCACGCAAAACTCGGTGGAACAACGGGACATCGGCGTCGCCACCAGCACCACCAATCTGTTCCGTTCTCTGGGCGGCGCAGCGGGTGTGGCGTTGATGTCGGCGCTGCTGCTGGCGTTGTTGCAGGATTCGAGTTTTGCGCACCTGGCCGGCTCGTCGCTGATGGCCGAGGGCAGTTCGGGAAATGTTTTACTGGACGGTTTGAACGCCGCGCCGGGGGATGCGCAGGACGCCTTGCGCGCAGAATTGCTGCTGACCTTCCGGCATTTGCTGATGGTCAGCGCGGCGGTGTCATTGCTGGGGCTGGCGGCGGCGATTGCCATGCCGAATAGAATGTTGCGGGGGCGGGAGGACAAGGTCCGCTAACCCCTCCGACCGATCGTTCCCACGCTCTGCGTGGGAATACAGCCCGGGACGCTCTGCGTCCCATTGGAACGCGGAGCGTCCCTTGAGGCATTCCCACGCAGAGCGTGGGAACGATCAATGTCTACCCTTCAAGGGCTGTAATACCCCACCGCCACCAGAAAATGCCCGACCTTTTTCAGGTAGGCATGCTTGTCTTCGACCTTGCCGGTCACCGGGTTTTTCCAGCGGTATTCGTATTCGCCGTCATCCTGTTTGGCCATCAGCGCCAGAATCGGCTCGCCCACCGGTTTGCCTTCCGGGTCCTTGATCTTGCCGAAGTCGGTATTGATCAATCGCAGGTTGGTGCCGTGGGCGACATAGCGCTGGGTATCCTGGTCGACGACAAACACGTACAGGTCATCCTGCAAGTAACCGCCCTTGAGGGAGTTGATCGCTGTGAGTGTGCCCTTCTCGTTTTTGGCCAGATCGACCGCTGCTTTATCGAGCAACGCTTGCGCCTGTTGCGGCGAGGCCCGTGGCAGGTAATAACCGACCGCCAGAATCCGCTGGCCGATGCGCTGATAGAACACATGCTTGCGTTCAACCTTACCGTCGGCCCAGTTCTGCCAGCGGTATTCGGCCTGCTGAATGCCGTTGCCCTCCGGCACTTTCAAGGCGTCCTTGAAGGCTTTCTGTACATCCGGCCCGAGTACCTCGGACACATCGCGACCGATCAACGCCGAAGATGGCCCGCCGCTGGCGAGCATCACGCCCTTGGTATCGACCACGAAGACATAACGATCCTTGTCGACAAACTCGCCCTGACGGCTGAACGCCGCAAAAGCCTTGTCACCCTGCTCGTGGTAATAGGCCAGGGCTTTTTCCAGCAAGGCTTTGGCGGCCTGGCTGTCAGCCTTTTCCGTCGTGGCGGCATGAACCGGCCCCAGGCACAGCAAAAGCATCCCGCCCAGCCAGGCCAGCTTGTGAAGAACCCCCATGGTGCATTCCCCGTTCTTGTTAGTGTTTCAAGAGCGTAGACGGCTTGGGGCTATGTATGAATATTCAGGAAACGGTGGCGTAGAGGCTTGCCCTAATACCAGTTGGTTAAGATACAAAACCTGTGGGAGCGGGCTTGCCCGCGAAAGCGGTGTGTCAGACGACATCAATGTTGGCTGTGCCGCCGCCTTCGCGGGCAAGCCCGCTCCCACATGGATTGCGTTTAACTGACTGACTCGCCTTCGGGGTATCAAGGCCGGGTGCGCAGTTGCTGCTGCAGATTCTGAATCTGCGCCTGCAGGGTGTTGATGTTGCGGGTGACCTGGCCGCGGAAGGCGTCGAACTCGGCGGTGTTGGTGCCACCTTGTGCGGCGGCCGGGCGGTTGTCCTGTTGGCTTTTGAGCACGATCATGTCTTGCTCCAGGCGCTCGATGGCGGCGCTTGGGTTGCCTTGCCTCTTCAGCGCGGTAATGTCGGCACCCAGGCTTTTGAGTTGGGCGTCGAATTTGCTGGTATCGTCCGACGCGTTCTTCAACGCGGCCAGTTCGCCGCTCAAGGCTTTGACCTGGGCCTGCAACTGAGCATTGGCGGTTTGTTGTTCGGTGGCTTGCGCGGTCATTTGCGCCAGGCGCTTGTCCAGATCGGAGGTCTGGCCGAGTACGCCTTGCTGCTGTTTGCTCTGGTCCTGAAGCTTGCTTTCCAGCTGCTTGCTCTGGTCCTGGAGTTTGCCTTCAAGCTGTTTGATTTGCAGCTTCAACGCTTCACTGCCGGTGTTGACGTTGGACTGGCTGGCCACGACCTTGCCGGAAATGTCCTGCAAGCGCCCCGCCGCTTCCTCACTGATGCGCGCGAAACTTTCCTGGGTCGCCACCAGTTGCTGTTCCATCAGCGAAATCTGCTGAAAACTCCACCAGGCAAGGCCGGCGAAGGCAAAGAACAACGCGCCGACCAATGCCCACAGAGGGCCGGTGCTCGGGCCTTTGACCTTGACCACTGGTGTGCGCGAATGCACGGAAGTGCGAGCGGTGGTCGGAAAATCATCGTCATCGAGGCTGCTGGCGCGCAGGCTCGGGACATCGTCGAAGTCGTCGTTGGCATCGTTACGCATGGGCATTAGGGTCAACCTTTGTGGAACGCGGTGATGGCTTGATGCGGCGAAGTATAACCCCCGCTGCCGCACCGGTTGACCCTGAACCCTGAACTCGGTTCAGTCAGGGCCACCCTTGTGTGTCAGCGAATGTCCTGAGCCTTCCACCAGCCGCAGAATTCATCAAGGGCGGTCCAGAGGCTGACTTTCGGATCGTAGTCCAGATAATGGCGTGCGCGGCTGATGTCCAGGGTGAAGTTTTTGTTCATGACCTGCATGCCCAGCCGCGACAGGGTCGGCTCGGGACGACCGGGCCACAGCTTGCACACCCCCTCGTTGAGCGCGGCAAGGCTGTAGGCCAAACCGTAGGAACGGTAGCGGGTCACCTGTGGGACATCCATTTGGCGCATCACGTAATTGACCACATCCCACAACGGAACCGGCGCTCCGTTGCTGATGTTGTAGGCCTTGCCCAAGGCCGAGCCGCTGGCCAGCAAGCTGCTGAGCAACGCTTCATTGAGGTTTTGCACGCTGGTGAAATCGACCTTGTTCAGGCCATTTCCGATAATCGCCAACCGCCCTTTGCGCTGCATTTTCAGCAATCTCGGGAAAATGCTCATATCGCCGGCGCCCGTGACGAAACGCGGGCGCAGGGCCAGGGTTTCGAGGCCGAACTCCTGCGCACCGAAGACTTTTTGCTCGGCCAGGTATTTGGTCGCGGCGTAGGGATGCTTGAAGCGCTTGGGCACCTGCTCTTCGGTCAACCCCAGATGATCACGACCATCGAAATAGATCGACGGTGACGACAAGTGCACCAAGCGCCGAACCCGCTGTTTCAGACAGGCCTCGACCACGTTCTCGGTGACTTCGACGTTGCCTTGATGAAAGTCCTGATAGCGCCCCCACAAACCCACCGCGCCGGCGCAATGGACCACGGCTTCAACGTCTGAACACAGGTCGCGCGCCAGTTGCGGGTCGCTCAAATCGCCCTGAATGAACTCGGCGCCACGGCGCACCAGATGCTCGACGCTCTCGGCCCGGCGACCGTTGACCCGCACGTCCAGGCCCTGCTCCAGGGCGAAACGCGCAAAGCGCCCGCCAATGAAGCCGCTTGCGCCGGTGACCAGAATCTTCATGAATTGCTCCTACAGATGCAGCTACAAGCTTCAAGCTACGAGCTGCAAGTTAAAACCGGTGGGCAAGCTCTTCACTTGCCGCTCGCAGCTTGACGCTTACCGCTGCTCTAAGGGCACCAGCCATTGCTTCGACGAGTGCACCAATTGGTCGGTGAGTAACCCCAGCAACTGACCGCCATTGCGCCAATGATGCCAGTACAGCGGCACATCGATCGGCTTATCTGGCAAAAGCTCCTGCAATTGGCCGCGTTCCAGTTGCTCGCGCACCTGCAATTCAGGCACCAGGCCCCAGCCAAGCCCCGCTTCCGTAAGGCGAAGAAACCCTTCGGACGATGGGCATAAATGGTGTTCGAAACCGCCATCCACACCGAGGGAGGCGAGGTAGCGATGCTGTAGGAAATCATCCGGGCCAAACACCAGGGCCGGGGTTTTGGCCAACTGATCGGCGCGCACACCTTCGGGAAAATGCCGGGCAATGAACGCCGGGCTCGCCATCGCGCGGTAACGCATCGCCCCCAACAGCACGCTACGCGCGCCGGCCACCGGCCGTTCACTGGCGCAGACACACGCCGCCACTTCGCCTGCGCGCATGCGTTTGAGACCGACGGTCTGGTCTTCCACCACCAAGTCGAGCAATAGATGTTGTTCCGCGCAAAAGTCCCCCACCGCCTCGGCCCACCAGGTGGCAAGGCTGTCGGCATTCAGGGCGATACGCAGGCGTTCCGGCAGGCCTTCTTCGTCCAGCGCCGGGACCAACGTCTGGAGATCGCGCTCAAGCAATCGCACTTGCTGCACATGGTTGAGCAATCGCCGGCCAATCTCCGTCGGGGCCGGAGGCGTGACCCGCACCAGCACCGGTTGGCCGACTCGTGCCTCCAGCAGTTTGATCCGCTGGGAGATCGCCGATTGGGACAAGCCCAACACCTGCGCGGCGCGTTCGAATCCGGCCTGCTCGATGACGGCTGCGAGCGCGGAAAGTAATTTGTAGTCGAACATCAGTTTTCCTAATGGGCGATCAGTACTATTGGTTTTTCTTATACAGCCTTCAACCGGAGAATGGCCAGCAAGAACTCTGAACAAGGATCACCGACATGGCTGGCGAAACGTCATTGGCAACCCTGCTGCGCAGCATGAGCCCGCAACTCAACGACGGCGAATATGTGTTCTGCACGTTGCCCGACGGCAAGTTGCCCGCCGGCCTTGAGATCATCGGCAGTTTTCGTGAACGGGAAGGCCTGACGGTGATTCTGGAACGTTCCCACGCCGAGAAGGCCGGTTTCAGCTTCGACTACGTCGCCGCCTGGATCACCTTGAACGTGCACTCGGCCCTCGAAGCCGTCGGCCTGACCGCCGCGTTCGCCACGGCGCTGGGCCAGGCCGGCATCAGTTGCAACGTGATCGCCGGGTATTACCACGATCATTTGTTCGTCGGCCAAGCCGATGCCGAACGCGCCCTGCAGGTACTGCGGGACCTGGCGACCAACGCGGAGTAAAAACGTATGTGGCAAAGCTATGTGAACGGCCTGTTGGTGGCCGCTGGGCTGATCATGGCGATCGGCACCCAGAATGCGTTTGTGCTGGCGCAGAGCCTTCGGCGTGAACATCACCTGCCGGTGGCGGCGCTCTGCGTCACCTGTGATGCGTTGCTGGTGGCTGCCGGGGTGTTCGGCCTGGCGACGGTGCTGGCGCAAAACCCGACCCTGCTGGCCATCGCCCGCTGGGGAGGCGCGGCGTTTCTGCTGTGGTATGGCAGCCTGGCGTTGCGTCGGGCCTGCTCGAAACAAAGCCTGCAACAGGGTGAAAACCAGACCGTGCGCTCGCTGCGGGCAGTGCTGCTCAGTGCGTTGGCGGTGACGTTGCTCAACCCGCACGTTTATCTGGACACCGTGTTGCTGATCGGCTCCCTCGGCGCTCAACAAACCGAGCCCGGTGCTTATGTGGTGGGCGCGGCCAGTGCGTCATTGCTGTGGTTTTTTACTTTGGCCCTTGGCGCGGCATGGCTGGCGCCGTGGCTGGCACGGCCAAGCACCTGGCGAATTCTCGACCTGTTGGTTGCCGTCATGATGTTCACCGTAGCGTTCCAGTTAATCAGCGCCGGGTGATTTATTCCAAAAGGCTCTGGAACCTCTATTCCACACAGTTGTTGCGTGGTTATGCCGCACCCCCGGTGCTATGATCCGATCCCTGCGCCGCAAAGAGTACAAACTCCCCGGCGCATGTCTGGCCGCCCGTGATCGGCCTTGCGCTCACCGCAACTGACCTGATTAGGAGAATCATCATGGCTTTCGAATTGCCGCCGCTGCCTTACGCACACGATGCCTTGCAGCCGCACATTTCAGAGGAAACTCTGCAGTATCACCACGACAAGCACCACAACACCTACGTCGTGAACCTGAACAACCTGGTGCCAGGCACCGAGTTCGAAGGCAAGACCCTGGAAGAAATCGTCAAGACTTCCTCGGGCGGTATCTTCAACAACGCCGCTCAGGTCTGGAACCACACGTTCTACTGGAACTGCCTGGCGCCAAACGCCGGCGGTCAACCAACCGGCGCGCTGGCTGATGCCATCAACGCAGCGTTCGGTTCGTTCGACAAGTTCAAGGAAGAGTTCAGCAAAACGTCGATCGGCACCTTCGGTTCCGGTTGGGGCTGGCTGGTGAAAAAGGCTGACGGTTCCCTGGCCCTGGCCAGCACCATCGGCGCCGGCAACCCGCTGACCAGCGGCGACACCCCGCTGCTGACCTGCGACGTCTGGGAACACGCTTACTACATCGACTACCGCAACCTTCGTCCGAAGTACGTCGAAGCGTTCTGGAACCTGGTCAACTGGAAATTCGTGGCTGAGCAGTTCGAAGGCAAAACCTTCACCGCTTAAGCTTCGCGCCAGTCAAGAAACCCGGCTTTTGCCGGGTTTTTTTGTGGGCTGTGGGAAAGCTCGGGAACCTGGTTTGCCTGACAAGAATACGACGCCTGCCAAGCCGCCTTCGCGAGCAAGCCCGCTCCCACAGGGGTTCATCGTTGCCCACAAATTCCGTGTACAACACAAATCAACTGTGGGAGCGGGCTTGCTCGCGAAGAACGATAACGCGGTCTATGCCGGATCGACGTTATCCAGCGCCCGGTTCACCGCCAGCTCCGCCAGCATGATGACCTGCTGAATCGCCATCGCCGTATGGCGCTGCGGGCCGATCAGATTGTTGGCAAAATCGCTGGCCAGGACACTCGCTGAGGCTAACGATTCACAGGCGTGGGCCAGCAGGCTTTCGGTGCCGGCATCCGGGGCGACCAAGAACAGGGTGCTGGGGCGACGGGGTTTTTCGGTGTATTGCGCCGGAGGATCGAGGTAGCAGTCGAGGGCGCGTTTGATGGCTTCGCGGTCTTTGAGCAATTCTTCGGTGCGCAAGGCTTCGGCGTTGGGAGTGGTGGTGTTGAAAGGTGGGTCGGGAATCAATTTGTCCATTGGAAATTCTCCAGCGTTGGAGCCTCCACTTGCCGCTTCTCACACGGCGAAGAGGTGGCAGCTATGTGCGAGGTGAGAAGACCGGTTATGGACACCCGGCCGGACCGAAGTCCGCCCGCACACAGCCGCCATAACGCATTTTCCGGCAGCAATAAGCTGGCGGCGATTATGCGTGTACAGACACTGGATGACCATAAGTTGCCGGGCTCTCACACCCGATCGCTGAGTTTTCAGCGACAGCCCAAGGCTAGAGGGCTCGCTTCCGACGAACAACCTGAAAAATGCATGGGAAAGTTCTAGGTTTTGACACATCCATCAAACATTCAAAAGCGGAACGCGAGCGTCCCTGGCGGCATTCCCACGCAGAGCGTAGGAACGATCGGTCGAGTGCAGCAGAAAGAAATTAGTCGGCTGTCAGGACGCTATCGCGAGCAGGCTCGCTCCCACAGGGTTTGTGTCGTACACAGTTTTTTGTATATGACCGCTTCCCCTGTAGGAGCGAGGCTTGCCCGCGAAGAACGATAACGCGGTCCATACCATTTCATAATGGGATTGGCGGGGCTTCCATTAAAAATCAGGGCGCTTTCCCACAAATGCGAGTGGCATTCGCCCTCTTGCCCCCACACCACAGCCGTCTAACATCAACCACAAGGAAAAATTGTCCCGTTCCCCTCAAGTTGAGGGCCTCAACAACCGACACAGTGCTAATAGGGCAAATACTCCAAACAACAGCCTATCGGCCAAGCTACCGGCAAAATCCCCTGGGTTGGATTGTCCCTTTGACTGACCTCACGGGATTGCCAATACTCATGGCAACTTGACGCTAGCCGCACGGAACAAGGAATAACCCTTTGAAGCTGGAACTCAAGAACAGCTTGTCGGTGAAGTTGCTTCGGGTCGTGCTCCTGTCGGCATTGATCGTCGGCGTGGTCTTGAGCTGCGCGCAGATCGTTTTCGATGCCTATAAAACACGTCAGGCCGTAGCCAGCGATGCCCAGCGCATACTCGATATGTTCCGTGACCCTTCGACCCAGGCCGTCTACAGCCTGGACCGGGAAATGGGCATGCAGGTGATCGAGGGCCTGTTTCAGGACGACGCCGTGCGCATGGCCTCCATCGGCCACCCTCACGAAGCTATGCTGGCGCAAAAAACCCGTGAATTGCAGCACTCCAACAGCCGCTGGCTGACCGATCTGATCCTCGGCCAGGAACGCACCTTCACCACCCAACTGGTGGGCCGCGGGCCCTACAGCGAATACTACGGCGACCTGAGCATTACCCTCGACACTGCCACCTACGGCAAGGGCTTCATTGTCAGCTCGGTGATCATCTTCATCTCTGGCGTATTGCGCGCCATGGCCATGGCCCTGGTGCTGTATCTGGTCTATCACTGGCTGCTGACCAAACCGCTGTCGCGGATTATCGAACACCTGACCGAAATCAACCCGGACCGGCCCAGCGCCCACAAGATTCCCCAGCTCAAGGGTCATGAAAAGAATGAGTTGGGCGTGTGGATCAACACCGCCAACCAGTTGCTCGAATCCATCGAGCGCAACACCCACCTGCGCCACGAAGCGGAAAACAGCCTGCTGCGCATGGCCCAGTACGATTTCCTCACCGGTTTGCCGAACCGCCAGCAATTGCAGCAACAACTGGACAAAATCCTCGTCGACGCCGGTAAATTGCAGCGTCGGGTTGCGGTGCTGTGTGTCGGGCTCGATGATTTCAAAGGCATCAACGAACAGTTCAGCTATCAGGCCGGCGACCAATTGCTGCTGGCCCTGGCCGATCGACTGCGGGCCCACAGCGGCCGCCTCGGCGCCCTCGCCCGTTTGGGGGGCGACCAGTTCGCACTGGTCCAGGCCGACATCGAACAACCCTACGAAGCCGCCGAACTGGCGCAAAGCATTCTTGACGATCTGGAAGCGGCGTTCGCCCTCGATCATCAGCAAATTCGCCTGCGCGCCACCATCGGCATCACCCTGTTCCCCGAGGACGGTGACAGCACCGAGAAGTTGCTGCAAAAAGCCGAGCAGACCATGACCCTGGCCAAGACGCGCTCGCGCAACCGCTATCAGTTCTATATCGCCAGCGTCGACACCGAAATGCGTCGGCGCCGCGAGCTGGAAAAAGACTTGCGCGATGCCTTGATCCGCGACCAGTTCTACCTCGTTTATCAACCGCAGATCAGCTACCGCGATCATCGCGTGGTGGGCGTCGAGGCGTTGATTCGCTGGCAACATCCCGAACACGGGCTAGTGCCGCCGGACCTGTTCATTCCGCTGGCCGAGCAGAACGGCACCATTATCGCCATCGGCGAATGGGTGCTGGATCAGGCCTGCAAACAATTGCGCGAATGGCACGATCAGGGTTTCGACCTGCGCATGGCGGTGAACCTGTCCACTGTGCAACTGCACCACGCCGAGTTGCCGCGGGTGGTCAATAACCTGCTGCAGATGTACCGCCTGCCACCGCGCAGCCTGGAACTGGAAGTCACCGAAACCGGCCTGATGGAAGACATCAGCACCGCCGCCCAGCACTTGTTGAGCCTGCGTCGCTCCGGCGCGCTGATCGCCATCGACGACTTCGGCACCGGTTATTCATCCCTGAGTTATCTGAAAAGCCTGCCGCTGGACAAGATCAAGATCGACAAGAGCTTCGTTCAGGACCTGCTCGATGACGACGACGATGCGACCATCGTTCGCGCCATCATCCAGTTGGGCAAGAGCCTGGGCATGCAGGTGATCGCCGAAGGCGTGGAAACCGCCGAGCAAGAGGCCTACATCATCTCCGAAGGCTGCCACGAAGGTCAGGGCTATCACTACAGCAAACCGCTGCCGGCACGGGAATTGAGTGCCTACCTCAAGCAAGCCCAACGCAGTAACGCGGCTATTTTGTAGAACATCAAAAGATCGCAGCCTCGTTTCACTCGACAGCTCCTACACAGCTCCTACGTGGACCGCGTTCCCCTGTAGGAGCTGTCGAGTGAAACGAGGCTGCGATCTTTTAATGCGCCCCACATCTTTGCGTGAATAAGAAATATTTACAGGAACAACCCTTTACACATAATGCGAAAGATTTGCATTATGTCGCAGTTTTGCGCGCCCTCCACGCGCGTCCATCAATCACCGAAGCAGGATGTTCGCCATGATTCGTATGCCTCTGGCCACCGCCAGTCTGCTGGCCATCGCTATTTCCCTCGCCGGTTGCGGCGAAGGCAAAGACAAGGCTGCCGCTCCACAAGCGCCGACCCCGGCCGCCAGCACCACTGCCCCGGCTGCGCCTGCTGCTATCGGTAAAGTCGATGAAGCCGCCGCCAAGGCTGTGGTTGCGCACTACGCCGACATCGTCTTCGCCGTTTACAGCGATGCCGAATCCACCGCGAAAACCCTGCAAACCGCCGTCGACGCGTTCCTGGCCAAGCCAAACGCCGATACGCTGAAAGCCGCCAAGGCTGCCTGGGTCGCGGCCCGCGTGCCTTACCTGCAGAGCGAAGTGTTCCGCTTCGGCAACACCATCATCGACGACTGGGAAGGTCAGGTGAACGCCTGGCCACTGGACGAAGGCCTGATCGACTACGTCGACAAATCCTACGAACACGCACTGGGTAACCCGGGCGCCACCGCCAATATCATCGCCAACACTAAAGTTCAGGTCGGCGAAGACAAGGTCGACGTGAAAGACATCACCCCGGAAAAACTCGCCAGCCTGAACGAGCTGGGCGGTTCCGAGGCCAACGTCGCCACCGGCTACCACGCCATCGAATTCCTGCTCTGGGGCCAGGACCTGAACGGCACCGGCCCTGGCGCCGGCAACCGTCCGGCTTCCGACTATCTGGAAGGCAAAGGCGCTACCGGCGGTCACAACGATCGTCGCCGCGCTTACCTGAAATCCGTGACCCAACTGCTGGTCAACGACCTGCAAGAAATGGTTGGTAACTGGAAGCCGAACGTGGCCGACAACTACCGCGCCACCCTGGAAGCGGAACCGGCTGAAACCGGTCTGCGCAAAATGCTGTTCGGCATGGGCAGTCTGTCCTTGGGCGAACTGGCGGGCGAGCGCATGAAGGTTTCCCTGGAAGCCAACTCCCCGGAAGACGAACAGGATTGCTTCAGCGACAACACCCACAACTCGCACTTCTACGACGCCAAAGGCGTGCGTAACGTGTACCTGGGCGAATACACCCGCGTCGATGGCAGCAAAATGACCGGCGCCAGCCTGTCGTCGCTGGTCGCCAAAGCCGACCCGGCAGCCGACACCGCCCTGAAAGCCGACCTGGCCGCCACCGAAGCCAAGCTTCAGGTCATGGTCGATCACGCCAACAAGGGTGAGCACTACGACCAACTGATCGCTGCCGGTAACACCGCTGGCAACCAGATCGTGCGCGACGCCATCGCCTCGCTGGTCAAGCAGACCGGTTCGATCGAAGCCGCCGCTGGCAAACTGGGCATCAGCGACCTGAACCCGGACAACGCTGATCACGAGTTCTGATCAACGCTGGCTGAGTGAATACAAAGGCGACCTTCGGGTCGCCTTTTTTGTTAGCCCGAACGCAGATCAAAATGTGGGAGCGGGCTTGCTCGCGAAGAGGGAGTGTCAGTCGACATCAATGTTGCCTGACACACCGCCTTCGCGAGCAAGCCCGCTCCCACAGGGTCTTGTGCTGACCTGGGCGAATGTGACTCTTGCGCGATGCCACCCGGTTCCAAGAGAACGATTGCGCCAAATCAACCAAACGATAATTCCTCTTATTCAAACTCCCCTGCCCTGTTAGACTTTGCGCCCTTGTTTTGCTCGTCTTGCAGGATGTCCGATGCCCTCGCTGCCTCTTCGCTTGTCCGCTCTGTTGCTGGCCCTGGGCCTGAGTGCCTGCGATGACGCCCCGCGTTTCACCCAGGCCGAACCCGGTGAAGCCCGCTCCGGCGGCAGCGCAACGGTGCGCAAGACCGATCAGAACGCATTCTCCCTGCCGTCCGCCAATCTGCCGCCGTCACGGCGCGTCGATTTCAGCGTCGGCAACAGTTTCTTTCGCAGCCCTTGGGTGATTGCCCCATCGACCACCACCGCGCGCGATGGCCTTGGCCCGTTGTTCAATACCAACGCCTGCCAGAACTGCCACATCAAGGACGGGCGCGGTCACCCGCCCGCGCCCGATGCACCGAATGCGGTGTCGATGCTGGTGCGCCTGTCGATTCCTGATACGCCGGCTTATGCCAAAGTCATCGAACAATTGGGCGTGGTGCCAGAGCCTGTCTACGGTGGGCAGTTCCAGGACATGTCGGTGCCCGGCGTCGTTCCGGAAGGCAAGGTGCGCGTCGATTACACAGCGGTCCCGGTGCGGTTCAAGGACGGCAGCGAAATCGAATTGCGTAAACCGACCTTGCAGATGACCCAGCTCGGCTACGGCCCGATGCACCCCGACACGCGTTTCTCGGCGCGCATCGCACCGCCGATGATTGGCCTGGGCTTGCTTGAGGCGATCCCCGACGAGGCCATCCTGGCTAACGCCGAGGCCCAGGCTCGGGAGAAGAACGGCATCACCGGGCGACCTAACCGGGTCTGGGATGACGCGCAGCAGAAAACCGTCCTCGGGCGATTTGGCTGGAAGGCCGGGCAACCGAACCTCAATCAACAAAACGTTCACGCGTTCTCTGGTGATATGGGCCTCACGACCAGCCTGAGACCCGTTGATGACTGCACCGATGCGCAAACCGCTTGCAAGCAGGCGCCCAACGGCAATGGCCCGGATGGCGAGCCGGAAGTCAGCGACAACATTCTGCGTCTGGTGCTGTTCTATAGCCGTAACCTCGCGGTGCCGGCCCGTCGCGATGTCGGCGCGCCGCAGGTGCTGGCCGGCAAGAATCTGTTTTTCCAGGCGGGATGCCAGTCCTGCCACACCCCGAAATACACCACCGCCGCCAACGCCGCGGAACCTGAATTGGCCAATCAAGTGATTCGCCCTTACAGCGACCTGCTGCTGCATGACATGGGCGACGGCCTGGCCGACAACCGCACCGAATTCCAGGCCAGCGGCCGCGACTGGCGCACCCCGCCGTTGTGGGGCATAGGCCTGACACAAGCGGTCAGCGGCCATACCCAGTTTTTGCATGACGGCCGCGCCCGCAATCTGCTTGAAGCCGTGCTCTGGCATGGCGGCGAGGCACAGGCGGCGCAGCAACAGGTTTTGTCTTTCAATGCCGAGCAGCGTGCAGCGTTGCTGGCGTTTTTGAATTCCCTTTAATACGTTTTCCTTCAGCGGGAGCCCGACATGTTCCGTCCCAAATTGTTGTTCACCAGCCTTGCCGCCCTCGCCTTGGGCGCCTGTTCGCCCCAGGATCCGCAAGCGGTCACGTCGGCGGCCATCGCCAAGCAAGTCATCCTGCCGACCTACAGCCGCTGGGTCGAAGCCGACCGTCAATTGGCGGTCAGCGCCCTGGCGTTCTGCCAAGGCAAGGAAAACCTCGAAACCGCCCGCGCCGACTTCCTGCACGCGCAGAAAGCCTGGGCCGAGTTGCAACCGCTGCTGATCGGGCCGTTGGCCGAGGGCAACCGTTCGTGGCAAGTGCAGTTCTGGCCGGACAAGAAGAACCTCGTCGGCCGTCAGGTCGAGCAATTGGTGACCGCGCAGCCGCAGATCGATGCCGCCGCCCTGACCAAGTCCAGCGTAGTGGTTCAGGGGCTCTCGGCCTATGAATACATTCTGTTCGACAGCAAGATCGACATGGCCGACAGCGCTCAGAAAGCCAAATACTGCCCGCTGTTGACTGCCATTGGCGAACGTCAGAAGCAACTGGCCGAAGAGATCCTGTCACGCTGGAACACCAACGACGGCATGCTCGCGCAGATGAGCAAATTCCCGAACCAGCGCTACGCCGACTCCCACGAGGCGATCGCCGATCTGCTGCGCGTGCAAGTGACGGCGTTGGACACCCTGAAGAAAAAACTCGGCACGCCGATGGGCCGTCAGAGCAAGGGCACGCCCCAGCCGTTCCAGGCCGATGCCTGGCGCAGCCAATCGTCGCTGCAAGGCCTGCAAGCGAGCCTGAGCGCGGCGCAAACGGTCTGGGTCGGTGTCGACAACAAAGGCCTGCGCGGTCTGTTGCCGAGCGAGCAGAAACCCTTGGCCGACAAGATCGACGAGGCCTACGCAGCGTCCCTGAAACTGCTCGCCAGCAACCAGCGCTCGCTGACCGACATGCTCACTGACGATGCCGGGCGCCAGCAGCTCAACGCCATCTACGACAGCCTCAACGTTGTCCATCGCCTGCACGAAGGCGAACTGGCCAAGGCGCTGGGCATCCAACTGGGCTTCAACGCCAACGACGGTGACTGATGAGGGCAAGTGCCATGCTGCGACGCCAGGCTCTGACGTTAGGGAGTTTGCTGCTGGGTGCGGTGACACTGGGCGGCTGGACGCTGTTCAAGCAAAAGGACAAAAGCCCGCTGTTGCTCTCGGCGCGGGACGACGGTGACGGCAAGCATTACGCCGTCGGTTATCGGCTGGATGGCACCCGGGTGTTCGCCACCCAGGTCGGCCAGCGGTGCCACGACATCATCAACCACCCGACGCTACCGATAGCACTGTTCGTCGCTCGGCGTCCGGGCACCGAGAGTTACCTGATCGACCTGCGCGACGGCACGCTGCTGCAAACCGTGGTCTCGCAGCCGAACCGGCACTTCTACGGTCACGCAGTGATTCACCACAGCGGCGACTGGCTGTACGCCACCGAGAACGACACCTCCGATCCGGGCCGTGGCCTGCTCGGTGTGTATAAGTTCGAAGGTGAGCGGCTGGTGCACAGCGGCGAGCTTTCCACCCACGGTGTCGGCCCGCATCAGGTGTCGTGGATGCCCGATGGCGAGACGCTGATTGTGGCCAACGGTGGCATTCGCACCGAGGCCGAAAGCCGGGTCGAGATGAACCTCAACGCGATGGAGCCGAGCCTGGTTTTAATGCAGCGCGATGGCACTTTGTTGAGCAAGGAAACACTGGCTCAGCAAATGAACAGCGTGCGGCACTTGGGCGTCGCCAGCGATGGCACCATCGTCGCCGGCCAGCAGTTCATGGGCGATGCCCACGAGTCATCGGAGCTGCTGGCGATCAAGCGTCCCGGCCAACCGTTCGTGGCGTTCCCGGTGCCCGAGCATCAGTTGCAGGCCATGGGGCATTACACCGCCAGCGTCGCCGTGCACAGCGAACTGCGTCTGGTCGCCCTGACCGCGCCGCGGGGTAACCGCTTTTTTATGTGGGACCTGGACAGCGGTGAAGTACGCCTGGATGCGCCACTTCCCGACTGCGCCGGCGTCGGGGCCGTGGCCGATGGTTTTGTCGTGACCTCCGGCCAAGGCCGTTGCCGCTACTACGATTGCCGCCAGACAACCCTTGTCGCAAAACCTCTGGAGTTACCTGCGGGGCTCTGGGACAACCATCTGCATCTGATGGTTTAAAAGATCGCAGCCTGCGGCAGCTCCTACAGGGGAATGCGTACCTGTAGGAGCTGCCGCAGGCTGCGATCTTTTCCGTAAGATCACGCAAAAAACATCCATTGGAATCCCCCTTACACTCGGAGTAATGTTCCCGCCTGTCTCACCTGATTTTCTCCAAGGAAATGGAAATATGCTGCGTCGCCGCATGCTGATCATGTTGGGTGTTGTCCTGCTAATCGTGCTGGTCCTGGCCGGTTACAAAGCCTTCTCCATCTACACGATGATGCAGGGCTTCTCCGTGCCGAAACCACCGATAAGTGTCGCCGTGGCCACCGCCACCGAACGTCCGTGGCAAAGCCGTTTGCCAACGGTCGGCACCCTCACGGCGCTGCAAGGGGTCGACCTGAGCCTGGAGATCGCCGGCACCGTCAAGGAGGTGCAGTTCGAGTCGGGACAGAAGGTCAAGGCCGGTCAGCCGATCCTGCAACTCGACACCGCCGTTGAAACGGCCCTGCTGGCAACCGCTCAAGCCGACCTGGGACTGGCGCAACTGGATTACGGTCGCGGCAGCCAATTGGTAGGCAGCCAGGCCATTTCCAAAGGCGAGTTCGACCGACTCTCGGCGGTGTTGCAAAAGAGTCGTGCCACCGTCAATCAGCTCAAGGCGGCACTGGAGAGAAAACGCATCCTCGCCCCGTTCAGCGGCACCATCGGCATTCGTCAGGTAGACGTCGGCGACTACGTGGCCAGCGGCACGATGATCGCCACCCTGCAAGACATCAGCAGCCTCTACGTCGACTTCTTTGTGCCCGAACAATCGGTGCCGAAAATCGCCCTCGGCCAACCGGTGCAAGTCATTGTCTCAGCCTACCCGACAGAGAGTTTCCCCGGCACTATCAGTGCGATCAACCCGAAGGTCGAGAGCAGCACCCGCAACGTGCTGGTGCGTGCAACCCTGGCCAACCCCGATGACAAACTGCTGCCGGGGATGTTCGCCAGCCTGCAGGTGATGTTGCCCGATCCGCAGCCACGCATCGTCGTGCCGGAAAGCGCGATCACCTACACCCTTTATGGCAACTCGCTGTACGTCGTCGCGCAGAAAAAGGCCGAAGACGGCAGCCTCGAAAAAGACGACAAGGGCGAGCCGATTTTGATCGCCGAGCGGCGCTTCATCGAAACCGGCGAGCGCCGCGACGGGATGGTCATGATCACCAAAGGCGTGCAGAACGGCGAAAAAGTGGTCACGGGGGGCCAGATCAAACTGGACCACGGCGCACACATTGCCATTAGCGACGACAAGACCCTAGCCGAGAAGAGCAGTCAGCCGCACGCTGACTGATCAAGGAATCCCCATGGCTTTTACCGACCCGTTCATCCGCCGCCCGGTGCTCGCCACCGTGGTCAGCCTGTTGATTGTGCTGCTGGGCTTCCAGGCCTGGAGCAAATTGCCGCTGCGCCAATACCCGCAAATGGAAAACGCCCTGATCACAGTGACCACCGCTTACCCCGGGGCTAACGCCGAAACCATCCAGGGTTACATCACCCAACCGATGCAGCAGAGTCTGGCCAGCGCCGAAGGCATCGACTACATGACGTCGGTCAGTCGCCAGAATTTCTCGGTGATCTCGATCTACGCGCGCATTGGCGCCAACAGCGATCGCTTGTTCACCGAGCTGCTGGCCAAGGCCAACGAGGTCAAGAACCAGCTACCTCAGGACGCCGAAGACCCGGTGCTTAGCAAGGAAGCCGCCGACGCTTCGGCGCTGATGTACATCAGCTTCTTCAGCGACGAACTGAGCAATCCGCAGATCACCGATTACCTGTCACGGGTTATCCAGCCGAAGCTGGCGACCCTGCCGGGTATGGCCGAAGCCGAGATTCTTGGCAACCAGGTATTCGCCATGCGCCTGTGGCTGGACCCAGTGAAACTCGCCGGTTACGGCCTGAGCGCCAGCGATGTGACCAACGCCGTGCGCCAGTACAACTTCCTCTCCGCCGCCGGCGAAGTGAAAGGCGAGTATGTAGTCACCAGCATCAACGCCAACACCGAACTCAAATCCGCCGAAGCCTTCGGCGCGATTCCGCTCAAGGTCGATGGCGACAGCCGCGTGCTGCTGCGGGACGTGGCGCGGGTCGAGATGGGCGCGGAGAACTACAACACCATCAGCTCTTTTGGCGGCACCCCCTCGGTGTACATCGGTATCAAGGCCACGCCAGGCGCCAACCCGCTGGATGTGATCAGGGAAGTGCGCAAGATCATGCCGGAGCTGGAAGCCCAGCTGCCGCCGAACCTGAAAGGTGAAATCGCCTACGACGCCACGCTGTTCATCCAGGCCTCCATCGACGAAGTGGTGAAAACCCTGTTCGAAGCGGTGCTGATCGTGATCGTGGTGGTGTTCCTGTTTCTCGGCGCCTTGCGCTCGGTGGTGATCCCGGTGGTCACCATTCCGCTGTCGATGATCGGCGTGATGTTCTTCATGCAGATGATGGGCTACTCGATCAACCTGCTGACCCTGCTGGCGATGGTATTGGCCATCGGGCTGGTGGTGGACGATGCCATCGTGGTGGTGGAAAACATCCACCGGCATATCGAAGAAGGCAAGACGCCGCTGGATGCGGCTATCGAGGGTGCCCGGGAAATCGCCATGCCGGTGGTATCGATGACCATCACCCTGGCGGCGGTCTATGCGCCGATCGGCTTCCTGACAGGTCTGACGGGGGCGCTGTTCAAGGAATTCGCCCTGACCCTGGCCGGGGCGGTGGTGATCTCCGGCGTCGTTGCCCTGACGCTGTCGCCGATGATGTGCGCCCTGCTGCTGCGCCACGATGAAAACCCTACCGGCCTGGCCCATCGCCTGGACGTGATCTTCGAGGGCCTCAAGCGCCGCTACCAGAGTGTGCTTCATGGCACCCTCAATACCCGGCCGGTGGTGCTGGTGTTCGCGGTGATCGTGCTGTGCCTGATTCCGGTGCTGCTGAAATTCACCAAATCGGAGCTGGCGCCGGACGAAGACCAAGGCGTGATCTTCATGATGGCCAGCGCTCCGCAGACGGCCAACCTCGACTACCTGAACACCTACACCGACGAGTTCCTCACGATTTTCAAGGAGTTCCCCGAGTACTACTCCTCATTCCAGATCAACGGTTTCAACGGCGTGCAATCGGGGATCGGCGGCTTCCTGCTCAAACCCTGGAACGAACGCGACCGGACCCAGATGCAGATCCTCCCCGAGGTCCAAAGCAAGCTGGAGAACATCCCCGGGTTACAAATCTTCGGCTTCAACCTGCCTTCCCTGCCGGGTACCGGCGAAGGCTTGCCGTTTCAATTCGTGATCAACTCGGCCAACACCTACGAGTCATTGCTGGAAGTGACGGACCGGGTGAAAAAAAGAGCGATGGAATCCGGCAAGTTCGCCTTCGTCGACGTCGACTTGGCCTTCGACAAACCCGAAGTCGTGGTGGATATCGATCGAGCCAAGGCCGCACAAATGGGCGTGTCCATGCAGGCCCTGGGCGGGACCCTGGCGACGTTATTGGGTGAGGCGGAGATCAACCGTTTCACTATCGAAGGCCGCAGCTACAAAGTCATTGCGCAGGTGGAGCGACCTTTTCGCGATAACCCCGACTGGCTGAACCACTATTACGTCAAGAACACCAAGGGCGAATTGCTGCCGCTGTCGACCCTGATCACCGTGACCGACCGGGCTCGGCCGCGCCAGTTGAACCAGTTCCAGCAACTCAATTCGGCGATTCTTTCCGGGGTCCCGCTGGTCAGCATGGGTGAAGCCATCGACACCGTGCGCCAGATCGCTCGAGAAGAAGCTCCGGCAGGTTACGCCGTCGACTATGCCGGCGCATCACGGCAATACGTTCAGGAAGGCAGCGCGCTATGGGTCACCTTCGCCCTGGCGCTGGCGATCATCTTCCTGGTGCTGGCAGCCCAGTTCGAAAGTTTCCGCGACCCACTGGTGATTCTGGTCACCGTGCCGCTGTCGATCTGTGGCGCGTTGATCCCGCTGTTCCTTGGCTGGTCGAGCATGAACATCTATACCCAGGTGGGATTGGTGACGTTGATCGGGCTGATCAGCAAGCACGGGATCCTGATCGTCGAGTTCGCCAACCAGTTGCGCAAGGAGAAGGGCCTGTCGCCTCGCGAGGCGGTGGAGGAAGCGGCGGCCATTCGTCTGCGTCCGGTATTGATGACCACGGCGGCGATGGTGTTCGGCATGGTGCCGTTGATCATCGCCACGGGCGCGGGTGCGGTCAGCCGGTTCGACATCGGCACGGTGATCGCGACGGGGATGTCGATCGGGACGCTGTTCACGTTGTTTGTGTTGCCGTGCATCTACACGTTGCTGGCCAAGCCCGATAAACCTGAAAAACACCCATAAACCTTTGAAGCCTTCAATCCTATGGGCGAAGCAGAACCAATGTGGGAGCGGGCTTGCTCGCGAAGGCGGTGTGTCAGTCGACATCACTAGTGAATGTCAGACCGTATTCGCGAGCAAGCCCGCTCCCACATTGAACGATCGGTGTCTAGTCCTGAAACAGGTGTAAACCTTATTCAGGACTAGACACGGATACAAAAAAGGCCTCGCAACTGCGAGGCCTTTTATTTGGGCTTCAATCTGTTCAACTTTGTGGCCTCAGTCCCTGAGAAAGTCCGAACATGAACAGTAACAAGTCATGATCGGGTTGAGTGGCCACGGGTGCTTTGGCAACCCGGGGCAACGGACAATGCGCGTCACCGTGCACGGAGCTGAGGACTTGCGTGCGGGGTTGCTCCCAGGCCGCCACCGCCAATGAAGCAACTGCCAAGGCTCCGGCTAAAAACAAACCTCGTGCAATTTCGAGTTTCATTGTTATAAGCCTTTGATAGCGCTGCCAAACGCCGTCTCATAAAAATAGACGAGTTTTTTCCAGTCCGTATCGCTGAACGACGAGTGGCGACGCAGTTGCTTCAGGTCATGGGCCGCCGCTTGATGGGGGGTCAAGCGCTGCCGACATTTTTCCAGATCGATCAACGCCACCTCGACCTTGGCTGACTCGCCTTCGCCGGTGACCCGCACGAATACGTGCTTGATGTAGATACAGCTGTGTTGCCAACGGCCCTTGTGCATGCGGGCCAGGTTGTCGGCCAGATCCTTCAACACGCGATCGTGCAGCGCCTCACCGTAACGTTCGCGACCGCCACCCGCGTACCAGTGCTGGATTTCCCCGAAGCCATCCAGGGACTTGGTAACCAGCAATGCGCGCCATTTGTGCATGGGATCGCGCTGCGCCCCGCAGAAAACGATTTCCGGAACACGAACGTTGAGCAGACGCAGGCCAATGAGCGCATCGCGCTCGCGCAACACCGTCGGTCGGCCGAACGGGTGTAACGCACTGCGATAGATATGCCCGGTTTGACGCTTGGTGTAGAGCAACTGTCCATCACGGCCCCTAACGCGCTGCACGCCACTTTCGCCACCGCGACGGACGTTGGGTTCTTCTACCCATTCACCGCGCAGGTTCCAGAAGTAGTCGAAGCGGTCCTGAGAAGCCACTTCTGTTTGTGCTGCACATTGCATTGCCATCTTGTTACCTCTTGCGTAATACGTATACCCGCCACATGGCATAGAACGGTAAAAAATCCAGATGTTCCTGGATCCGAAAACCCGCCTGCTTGAATTCCTTTTCAACCGTGGCGACCGGTAACACAAATCGATTCTGGTAACCCTCCTGACTACGTCGTTTCTCCGCGCGCTTGCGTTTCCAGGCCTTGAAATTGCCGTCCACCCACAACGAAACAATCACGCTGTCACGGGTGACTCGTTCGAATTCGCGCAGGATGGTCAGTCGATGCTCGGCTTCACCGATGTGATGAAGCAAGCGCATGCAGAAAATGCTGTCGACGGCGTTATCGGGCAAGGCAATGTCGAATGCAGAAGTGTGCAAGGGTTGTACCCGTTTCACCACGTCGGCGGGTTGCGCCTGCATGGCAGTCTTCAACATGGACTCCGAGTTGTCGGCCCCGATGATGACACGGTTGTGTTTTTCCGCCAGCAGCGGCCAGAAACGCCCCGCGCCGCACGGTAAATCGAGGACCAATCCTGGCTCACCGGCCAGCGTCAGCGCTTTTCGCGCCAATTGTTCGTCACGCCAATGGGACAGTCGGCGGCTGGGACCTTCCTGATGCTTGCGCAAATATTTCTGGGCGTGTTGATCATCGTACTTTTCGGAAAAATCGAGTTTGATCGGACCAGCCATCACTGCAGTCTCCTGAACTTCTGATGACCACCACCTTAGGTAGCGTCGTGTCAGTGTCAGGTCGTGCCTTCGTGAAAAAATTGTCATGTAAAACCCGGAATTATTTCAGGGTTTTACAGGGCCAATTCAGGATCTTTTCGTTTTTCCTTCAGATCAAAGACGGACTCAAATCCACCTGAAAGCGGCAACCATTGGGTTCCATGTTGGTCAGGCTGACGTTCCAGCCCTGGTTCTCGCAAATCCGTTGCACCAGCGATAGCCCTAACCCGAGGCCCTCGCCGCGTTTCTCGTTGCCGCGCACGAAAGGCTCGAACATCGCCTCGCGTTTTTCCTCGGGAATGCCTACGCCGCTGTCCTCGACCACGAACCCCGTGTCCGTCAGGGCGAGGAGGATGTAGCCGTGCTCGGTGTAATGCAGCGCATTACGCAACAGGTTGCCCATCACCGCATGCAAAAGCGTCGCGTTATAGCGGGTGTCCGGCGGATTTTCCGGCTCGAATTTCAGTGTCAGGCCCTTGGCTTCGATCGGCTCGCGCCATTGAGAAAGTAGCCCGTCGGCCACTTGGCTCAGGGTCTGCTGGGGAGCCATGCTGGCGTCTTCATGTTGAGCGCGAGCCAGCATGAGGAAGGTTTGCACCAGCTCGCGCATCTCGGCACACGCACGGGCAATTCGCTCCACCTGAGCACGGCCGCGCTGATCGATACCGGGGTTTTCCAGCAACAGTTCACAGGAACTGGCCAACACCATCAACGGCGTGCGTAGCTCGTGGCTGACGTCACTGGTGAACAATCGCTCACGGGTCAATGCTTGACGCAAACGCCCAAGGGTGGCGTCGAAGGCCACGGCCAGCTCGCCCACTTCATCGGCGGCATAGTCCGGCGCCAGTGGCGGCGCCAGCCCTAGCAGTTGATCGCGATGACGCACCTGACGGGCCAGTCGCACCACTGGCGCCATGACCTTGCGTGCCAGCACCCAGCCCAGAAATACCGCCAATGCCAGGCTCAGTACGAAACCCACCAGCACCACGGCAAACAGCACCCGCTCACGCTCTTCGAAATCGCTCTGGTCCTGCAACAGCACGTAACGCCGACCGTCAACGACTTCGACCATCGCGTGATATGACAGCTGCTCGCGAAAGACTTCATGAAAGCCTGAGTCCAGGTGCCGCAAATCCTTAGGTAATTCGAAGTCGCCCGGGCCGCCGCTGAAATAGAACAGTTGGTCCGGCTCGGGGCGGTGGCTCCAGTCCGACACGCTGTCCATCAGCAGCAGGCGTTGCAAATCGCCGCCCAGACCTGCCGAAATCAGTTTCTCTTCCACCAGGTGCACGGTCGCCACAATGCCCATGGCGAAGGCTCCCGCCACCAGCGCGCTCATCAACGCAAAGGCGATGATGATCCGTTGCGCAAGGCTCTGTTTAAACTCCATCACGGCCCTCGGCCAAGCGATAACCGACGCCATGCACCGTGTGCAGCAAGGGCTTGTCGAACGGCTTGTCGATCACCTGACGCAGTTGATGGACGTGGCTGCGCAGGCTGTCGCTGTCCGGACAGTCATCGCCCCACAGGGCTTCTTCGAGAACTTCGCGGCGTAATACATGGGGGCTTTTCTGCATCAACACGGCCAGCAACTTCAGGCCCACCGGGTTGAGTTTCAGCAGACGGCCTTCGCGCGTGACTTCCAGGGTATCCAGGTCGTAGCTCAGATCACCGACTTGCAAGGCACGGCGACCGCCCCCTTGGGCGCGGCGCATGACCGCCTCGATCCGCGCGGCGAGTTCGGACAGGGCAAAGGGTTTGATCAAATAGTCGTCTGCACCGGATTTGAAGCCTTGCAAACGGTCATCCAGTTGATCGCGGGCAGTGAGCATGATCACTGGCGTGTCGCGGCGGGCGTCTTCGCGCAGACGTTTGCACAGGGTGTAACCGTCGATGCCGGGCAGCATGATGTCGAGCACGATCAAATCGTAATGTTCGGTGGCCGCCAGGTGCAGGCCCGACAAACCGTCCTGCGCGCAATCCACGGTGTAACCCTTGAGCCCCAGATAATCGGCCAGATTGGCCAGGATATCGCGGTTGTCTTCAACCAATAGAATTCGCATCGGCACCTCCTCCGTACACAGTAACGGCTGTCTTGGCGCGCAGCTTAAGGCCAAGTGTGGCTCAGGGATAGTGGCGGCGTGCAGGGGTAAATCCGAGAAAAAAACCTGAAACGGCCTTAACAACTTTTTCACCATCGATTCACAAGCTGACGACAGAGGCGTGTTCAGACTCCCGCGGTTGCGCTCTTCAGAACATTTCACTCACCAAGGAATTGCCATGGCTTCGACCGCTGCCCGCCCCGCTTCCAGGCCACTGAATGCCTGGCTATGCCTGGGAGTGCCCGCCATTGCGGCGATCACCCTGCTGTTGCTCGAACTGACGTCCCTGGACATGGACCTTGCCAAGCTGTTCTATGACCCGGTCGCCGGGGCGTTCATCGGGCGGCACAGTTACTTCCTGGAAGACATCCTGCATGACCGGGCCAAGCAAGTGGTCATCGCCTTCTCGGTGTTCGCCATCCTGGGCTTCATCGGCGCCTTTTTCATGGACAGGCTCAAACCGTTCAAACGTGAGCTGGGTTGCCTGGTGTTGTCTCTGGCACTGGCAACCTCGTTTGTCACCCCGGTCAAAGCGGTGACGGCGGTGCAATGCCCATGGAGCCTGGAGCAATTCGGCGGGCACGAAACCTACAGCGAACTGCTCAGCCCTCGCCCGCATACCGACAAGCCGGGCCGCTGCTGGCCTGGCGGTCATGCGGCGACTGGCTTCACATTGTTTGCGCTGTTCTTTGTATTGCGCGACCGTCGCCCGCGGCTGGCGCGCAAAGCCTTTGTCTTCGCCTTCGCGTTGGGTTCGGTGTTTTCCATCAGCCGGATGATGCAGGGCGCGCACTTCTTTTCGCACAACGTGTGGACGGCGATTTTCTGCTGGCTGATTTGTCTGGGGGCGTATTACTACATTCTTTATCGCCCGGCTTCGAAGGCTGAGCTAGTCACCAAGGCACAATCCGTCAGCGCCTGATACACAGATCTAAATGTGGGAGCGGGCTTGCTCGCGAAGGCGGTGTGTCAGTCAGTATTGATGGTGACTGACACACCGCCTTCGCGAGCAAGCCCGCTCCCGCAATGGACCGAGGTGACCCTCGAAATCAGGGCAATAAAAAACCCCGCCTGCTCAACGCAGGCGGGGTTTTTATGTACGGGGTAAGGCTGGCTTACATCATGCCGCCCATGCCGCCCATACCGCCCATGTCTGGCATGCCGCCGCCAGCTGGTGCGTCGTCCTTGATCTCAGCGATCATGGCTTCGGTGGTGATCATCAGGCTGGCAATCGACGAAGCCGCTTGCAGAGCCGAACGAGTCACTTTAGCCGGGTCCAGGATACCCATTTCGATCATGTCGCCGTATTCGCCGGTAGCAGCGTTGTAACCGAAGTTACCCGAACCCTGCTTGACCTTGTCGACAACTACGCTTGGCTCGTCGCCGGAGTTGGCAACGATCTGACGCAGTGGCGCTTCAACAGCGCGACGCAGCAACTGGATGCCAACGTTCTGGTCATCGTTGTCGCCTTTCAGCTCGGAGATAGCCTGCAGAGCGCGAACCAGTGCCACGCCGCCGCCAGGTACCACGCCTTCTTCAACGGCTGCACGAGTAGCGTGCAGGGCGTCTTCAACGCGGGCTTTCTTCTCTTTCATTTCAACTTCGGAACCGGCGCCAACCTTGATCACTGCAACGCCGCCGGACAGCTTGGCCAGACGCTCTTGCAGTTTTTCACGGTCGTAGTCGGACGAAGTATCAGCCACTTGCTGACGGATCTGCAGAACGCGGGCCTGGATGTCAGCCTCAACGCCGGCACCGTCGATCACGGTGGTGTTTTCTTTGGACAGGATCACGCGCTTGGCATTACCCAGGTGTTCCAGGGTAGTGCTTTCCAGGCTCAGGCCGATCTCTTCGGAGATAACGGTACCGCCAGTCAGAACAGCGATGTCCTGCAGCATGGCCTTGCGACGGTCGCCGAAGCCTGGAGCCTTGACGGCTGCGACTTTAACGATGCCACGCATGTTGTTCACAACCAGAGTCGCCAGGGCTTCGCCTTCAACGTCTTCGGCAACGATCAGCAGTGGACGGCCGGCTTTGGCAACGGCTTCCAGTACTGGCAGCATTTCGCGGATGTTGGAGATCTTTTTGTCGACCAGCAGGATCAGCGGACCGTCCAGCTCGGCGGTCATGGTCTCTGGCTTGTTGACGAAGTACGGGGACAGGTAGCCACGGTCGAACTGCATGCCTTCAACAACCGACAGTTCGTTTTCCAGGCCCGAGCCTTCTTCAACGGTGATCACGCCTTCTTTGCCGACTTTTTCCATGGCTTCGGCAATGATGTCGCCGATGGAGCTGTCGGAGTTGGCCGAGATGGTGCCGACCTGAGCGATGGCCTTGGTGTCAGCGCAAGGCTTGGACAGGGCTTTGAGCTCTTTGACGATAGCGATGGTCGCTTTGTCGATACCGCGCTTCAGGTCCATCGGGTTCATGCCGGCAGCGACGGCTTTCAGGCCTTCGTTGACGATCGACTGAGCCAGAACGGTAGCGGTGGTGGTGCCGTCGCCTGCGTCATCGTTGGCACGGGAGGCAACGTCTTTGACCAGCTGCGCGCCCATGTTTTCGAAGCGATCTTTCAGCTCGATTTCTTTGGCAACGGAAACGCCGTCCTTGGTGATGGTCGGAGCGCCGAAGCTCTTCTCGATGATCACGTTACGGCCTTTAGGGCCCAGGGTCGCTTTTACTGCGTCAGCCAGGACGTTGACACCGGCGAGCATTTTCTTGCGGGCGGAATCGCCGAATTTAACTTCTTTAGCAGCCATGATCGATATTCCTTAAATACTTTGTAGTAGCGGGAAAATGAGCGGGGAATCAGCCTTCGATAACGGCGAGGATTTCGCTCTCGCCAATTACCAGCAGGTCTTCGCCGTCAACTTTCACAGTGTTGCTGCCGGAGTAAGGGCCGAACACAACCTTGTCACCCACTTTCACGGCCAGCGCACGCACTTCACCGTTGTCCAGTGCTTTGCCTGGGCCTACAGCGAGGACTTCACCCTGGTTTGGCTTTTCAGCAGCCGAACCTGGCAGGACGATACCGCCAGCGGTTTTCTTTTCTTCTTCGCTGCGACGGACGACGACGCGGTCATGCAGAGGACGAAGCTTCATTGTCGATCTCTCCTAATTGTGGTTTTCATCGGCCGGTGTAGTCCCGGCGGGTTTAACAAATCCGGCGGCGCCGGGTGCGGTTCGTCAAGCGAACCGCGGAAGTCTGTCTGGCGCAATTGCCAGAAACCTTGCGGTGACCGTTACATAAGGGCGTACAAGCTTATTTCAAGGGCGGGGAGCGAAAAATTTTTATCTCAATGCCCTGAAAATGAACACGACACCCGAAGGTGCCGTGTCGATGGAAGGGTTACTTGGAATCGCGGTGTTCGAACTCGCCTTCGATCACGTTCGGCTCACGGCCCAGTGGCTGCCGCGGAGCAGGACCGCCCCGTGGCTGAAGGTCATCGGCGAACGCACGCTGACGCATCGCTTGTTCCTCGGCGCGCAGACGCATTTTGTTCGCCAGCAGCCGACGAGAGATCGGCAGCAACATGATCAGGCCCAGCACGTCGGTGACGAAGCCCGGCAGAATCAACAGACCGCCCGCCAGGGCCAGCATCAGGCCTTCGAGCATGGTCTGGGCCGGCAGCTCACCACGGTTCAGGCTTTCACGGGCGCGCAGCGCAGTAGCAAGACCGGCGATGCGCAGCACGAACACGCCGAGCATCGAGCCGAGAATGATCAGCAGCAGGGCCGGGAAAAACCCGATCGCCCCGCTGACCTTGACGAATACGAACAGCTCCAACACCGGGAACAGTACAAAGAGCAACAAAAAAGGGCGCATCAAATGGTTCCTCAACGCAAGAATGCCTTGCCAGTTTTCCTTAGATGACGTCGCCGTTTCGTGAATTCAAGCGTCGGCCACTTCATTTTTCGGCCAATGCTCGGCGTGAGCCAGGAAAACCAAGGCTTCCCGGACTTGTGTCGGCGTATTACAGGGCGTTTGAAACGGTAGCCAGTAAAGTCCCTGACCAATGCGCAAGTGCATGCCTTCGGTGTCGATGCCGGCCAATTGCGCCGGAGCGGTTTTCGGCAGACCCGCCAGCTCGACGTAGTGCGCAATGGCTTTGGCGTGATCGGCATTCATGTGCTCGACCATGCTCACTTCGGCTTTGCCGGCGAACGGGTTGGCGAGGGTCAACTGATCGATCCAGTGGATCGCACCGAAGCCACCGATGTAACGATGACGTACCTCGTTGAGCACCCAGAAATCGAAATCATGGGCCTTGTGATAGTTCTGCGAATCGGGGAAATAGCGGTAGTAACGCTCGGCGGCCGCCTCGATGGCAGCGGTGTCTTGCAGCTTTTCTGCCTCGGCGAGGTAAGTCAGGCGACCAACGGCTTGTACGTCTTCGGCTTCACGCTCACCCACCAGCAGCGAGCATTTCGGATCTTTCTGCAGGTTGTGAGTGTGCTGAGCGATGCGGCTTATAAGGATCAGCGGTCGGCCCTGCTCATCCAGGCAGTAGGGAACCACGGAGCCAAACGGGAAACCGGGCATCGCTTTGGAGTGCGTCGAGAGCACTCCACGGTATTCCTTGAGAAGCAATTCTCGGGCATGCTTAGCCACTACAACGCTCAATTTATGACTCCTTATATAGAATCCGTCAAAAAAACGGACAGGCGCCTGGGTAAAGTTCCAGCACGCCATAGGGGCAGTTCTCATGTGCAGCCAGGCCATATCAGGCTCAGATCGAGAGGCCCTCTAGAATAGAAGGAAAACCACTCCGAACTGCTATGGGGCTATGCGAATGCAACTCACTGACAAAGTAATCATTATCACCGGCGGTTGCCAGGGTTTAGGCCGCTCCATGGCCGAGTATCTCGCAGGCAAAGGCGCGAAGCTGGCGCTGGTGGACCTGAATCAGGAAAAACTCGACGCCACCGTCGCCGCTTGCAAAGCCAAGGGTGTCGAGGCCCGCGCCTACCTGTGCAACGTCGCCGATGAAGAGCAAGTGACCCATATGACCGCTCAGGTGGCCGACGATTTCGGCGCGATCCATGGCCTGATCAACAACGCCGGCATTCTGCGCGACGGCCTGCTGCTGAAGGTCAAGGATGGCGAAATGACCAAGATGAGCCTGGCCCAATGGCAGGCAGTCATCGACGTCAATCTGACCGGTGTGTTCCTGTGCACCCGTGAAGTCGCGGCAAAAATGATCGAGCTGCAAAACAGCGGCGCGATCATCAATATCTCGTCGATCTCGCGCGCCGGCAACGTTGGCCAGACCAACTACTCCGCTGCCAAGGCCGGTGTCGCTGCGGCGACCGTGACCTGGGCCAAGGAACTGGCACGCTACGGCATTCGCGTGGCGGGCATTGCGCCGGGTTTCATCGAAACCGAGATGACCCTGAGCATGAAACCGGAAGCGCTGGAGAAAATGACGTCCGGGATTCCGCTCAAACGCATGGGCAAACCTGAAGAGATTGCCCAGTCGGCGGCTTACATTTTCGAGAACGACTACTACACCGGTCGGATTCTGGAATTGGATGGCGGGTTGCGGATCTAGGGTCAACACAAAACAAATGTGGGAGCGGGCTTGCTCGCGAAAGCGGTGGTTCAATCAACTTATCTGTTGAATGTTATACCGTCTTCGCGAGCAAGCCCGCTCCCACAATGGATCGCATTTCTTCAGCGATTTAATCGTCGCTGACGGTGATGTTCGGCATCGCTGGCGTTGCCGCTTCCTGCAACACAATTCGCGCGCCGACATGGCGGGCCAGTTCCTGGTAAACCATGGCGATCTGGCTGTCTGGCTCGGCGATCACCGTTGGCTTGCCGCCATCGGCCTGTTCGCGGATCAGCATCGACAGTGGCAACGAAGCCAACAGTTCGACACCGTACTGGTTGGCCAGCTTCACACCGCCACCCTCACCGAACAGATGCTCGGCATGCCCGCAGTTGGAGCAGATGTGCACGGCCATGTTTTCCACCACGCCCAGCACCGGGATGTTGACCTTGCGGAACATCTCCACGCCTTTGCGCGCGTCCAGCAATGCCAGATCCTGCGGGGTGGTCACGATCACCGCGCCGGCCACCGGGACTTTCTGCGCCAGGGTCAACTGGATATCGCCGGTGCCTGGCGGCATGTCGATGACCAGGTAATCCAGATCGCCCCAGGCCGTTTGCGTGACCAGTTGCAACAAGGCGCCGGACACCATCGGCCCGCGCCAGACCATCGGCGTGTTGTCGTCGGTCAGGAACGCCATGGACATCACTTCGACACCATGGGACTCAATCGGAATGAACCACTTCTGATCCTTGACCTTTGGTCGGGTACCTTCAGGGATGCCGAACATGATGCCCTGGCTCGGACCGTAGATATCCGCGTCGAGAATCCCGACTTTGGCGCCTTCACGGGCCAGCGCGAGGGCCAGGTTGGCAGCCGTGGTGGACTTGCCCACGCCACCCTTGCCGGACGCCACGGCCACGACGTTCTTGACGTTGGCCAGCCCCGGAATCTGTGCCTGGGCCTTGTGCGCGGCAATCACACTGGTGATCTCGACGCGCGCGGTGACGACGCCGTCCAGGCCTTCGATGGCCAGTTGCAACAACTGCGCCCAGCCGCTCTTGAACAGACCGGCGGCATAGCCCAGCTCCAGCTGGACGCTGACGCGATCACCCTGGATGTCGATGCTGCGCACGCACCCGGCGCTGACCGGGTCCTGGTTCAGGTAAGGGTCGGTGTATTGGCGAAGGACGGCTTCCACCGCTGCGCGATTGACGGCGCTCATGGGCAACTCCGATAGCAAGACTGGAAAATCAGGCGGGTATCCTAACCGTTCTACATCATAGACGGCATGCCCCACGATGAATTGTGGCAAACACATCCCTGTGGCGAGGGAGCTTGCTCCCGCTCGACTGCGCAGCAGTCGTAATCCAGCTGACGCGATCCTTCTGTCGGAACCGGGTGGCAGGGGTTGGGGCGGCTTCGCCACCCAGCGGGAGCAAGCTCCCTCGCCACAAAAGCCCTCTTGCACCCAGCGAACTCATCACCACTTTTTTCAGGGCCGATGCATCCGGAAACAGGCCCGAAGGGTGAAAAATATGCGCCGGCGCTTTATAGTGGCCGACCTCCGTTTCATCAAGTAGCCGAGCCCCATGTCCGAGCCACGCAAGATCCTCGTCACCAGCGCCCTGCCCTATGCCAATGGTTCGATCCACCTCGGCCATATGCTGGAATACATCCAGACCGATATGTGGGTGCGCTTCCAGAAGCATCGCGGTAATCAATGCATTTATGTCTGCGCCGACGACGCCCACGGTTCGGCCATCATGTTGCGCGCGGAAAAGGAAGGCATCACCCCGGAACAACTGATCGCCAATGTCCAGGCTGAACACAGCGCCGACTTTGCCGAGTTCCTGGTGGACTTCGACAACTTCCACTCCACTCACGCCGAAGAAAACCGTGAGCTGTCGAGCCAGATCTACCTAAAGCTGCGCGACGCCGGGCACATCGCCACGCGCTCGATCACTCAGTACTTCGACCCGGAAAAGAAAATGTTCCTGGCCGACCGCTTCATCAAGGGCACCTGCCCCAAATGCGGCACCGAAGACCAGTACGGCGACAACTGCGAAAAATGCGGTGCGACCTACGCGCCGACCGACCTCAAGGATCCAAAGTCGGCCATCTCCGGCGCCACGCCCGTGCTCAAGGATTCCCAGCACTTCTTCTTCAAGCTGCCGGACTTCCAGGAAATGCTGCAAGCCTGGACCCGCAGTGGCACGTTGCAAGAGGCCGTGGCCAACAAGATCGCCGAGTGGCTGGATGCCGGCCTGCAACAGTGGGACATTTCCCGCGACGCGCCGTACTTCGGCTTCGAGATTCCCGACGAGCCGGGCAAATATTTCTACGTGTGGCTGGATGCGCCAATCGGCTACATGGCCAGCTTCAAGAACCTCTGCGCCCGCCGTCCAGACCTGGACTTCGACGCGTTCTGGGGCAAGGATTCCACCGCCGAGCTGTACCATTTCATCGGCAAGGACATCGTCAACTTCCACGCCCTGTTCTGGCCAGCCATGCTTGAAGGCGCCGGTTTCCGCAAACCGACCGGCATCAACGTACACGGCTACCTGACCGTCAACGGCCAGAAGATGTCCAAATCCCGCGGCACGTTCGTCAAGGCGCGGACTTACCTGGATCACCTGTCGCCGGAATACCTGCGCTACTACTACGCCGCCAAGCTGGGCCGTGGCGTCGATGACCTGGACCTGAACCTCGAAGACTTCGTGCAGAAGGTCAACTCCGACCTGGTCGGCAAAGTCGTCAACATCGCCAGCCGTTGCGCCGGTTTCATTCATAAAGGTAATGCTGGTGTACTGGTAGCCGGCAACGCCGCGCCGGAACTGACCGACGCTTTCCTGGCCGCAGCGCCAAGCATTGCCGATGCCTATGAGGCTCGCGACTTCGCACGTGCCATGCGCGAAATCATGGGCCTGGCCGACCGCGCCAACGCCTGGATCGCCGACAAGGCACCGTGGTCGCTGAACAAACAGGAAGGCAAGCAGGATGAAGTCCAGGCTATTTGCGCCTTGGGCATCAACCTGTTCCGCCAACTGGTGATTTTCCTCAAACCGGTACTGCCGCTGCTGGCCGCCGATGCCGAGGCGTTCCTGAACGTCGCCCCGCTGACCTGGAACGATCACGCGACCTTGCTCAGCAACCATCAGCTGAACGAGTTCAAACCGTTGATGACCCGCATCGACCCGGTAAAAGTACAAGCCATGACCGACGCCTCGAAAGAAGACCTGACCGCCAGCGCAACCGACACCGGTGAAGCTGCGCCCGCCGGCAACGGCGAACTGGCCAAGGATCCGCTGTCGCCAGAGATCGAGTTCGACACCTTTGCCGCTGTAGACCTGCGCGTTGCGCTGATCGTCAAGGCCGAAGCCGTGGAGGGTGCCGACAAATTGCTGCGCCTGACCCTGGACATCGGTGACGAGCAACGCAACGTGTTCTCCGGGATCAAGAGCGCTTACCCGGACCCGTCCAAGCTCAATGGTCGCCTGACCATGATGATCGCCAACCTCAAGCCCCGCAAAATGAAATTCGGGATCTCTGAAGGCATGGTGATGGCGGCAGGCCCCGGCGGTGAAGAAATCTACCTGCTGAGCCCCGACAGCGGCGCCAAGCCGGGTCAGCGCATCAAGTAAGGCTCGATCCGCTGGACCGATCCCACAGTCGTGCCTGGCATGACTGTGGGTTTTTCATGTCTGGCCCATACTATCTCTCAACTCCGGCCTCACCTTGTAGGCGCTGTCGAGTGAAACGAGGCTGCGATCTTTTGACCTTGTCTTTAAAAAACAAAGTCAAAAGATCGCAGCCTGCGGCAGCACCTACAGATTTACCCAGCAGCCCAACGATGTGTGGACACGGACGCTTCAGGTAGACCGATCATGACCGAACTGCTTCTTACGCTTATCAGCGCAGCCTTGATCAACAACCTCGTGTTGCACTGGCCGCTGGGCGTCGATCCGGTGCTGGGCAGCGAGCGGCCGCAGGTCCATGCGCTGGGCATCGCGACGACGTGCCTGATGCTGATCGTCGGCATACTCGGCTATGCGCTCTACCACTGGCTACTGGTGCCATTGGGGCTGACGTCGCTGCGTCTGTTCGCGTTCCTGCCGTTGAGCGTTCTGCTGATCGCCCCCCTGTTGAAGCTGCTTTCACGGTTATTGGCGAAGCTTTCATTTGATGGCCTCTGGCCCCTGCTGCTGGGGAATGCCGGGGTGCTTGGGCTGACGTTGATCAACGCTCAAGAAGACAAGGGAATTTTCCACGCCATAGCCCTGAGCCTTGGCGCCGGATTGGGTTTCTGGCTGGTGCTGAGTCTGTTCAGCGACTTGCGCCAGCGCACACTCGACAACGATATCCCCCTGCCCTTTCGCGGCCTGCCGATCGAATTGATCGGCGCCGGATTGATCGCAGTGATTTTTCTCGGATTCAGCGGGCTGATCAAAACATGAGTCTGATTCAACGCATCGACGCCCTCTTGCCGCAGACTCAATGCGGCAAGTGTGGTCACCCCGGATGTAAACCCTACGCCGAAGGTATCGCCAGCGGCGAGCCGATCAACAAGTGCCCACCGGGCGGCAGCGAAACCATCGCGGCCCTGGCCGACCTGCTGAAAGTGCCGGTGCTGGAACTGGACGTCAGTCGCGGTTCGGCACCCGCGCAGATCGCTTACATCCGTGAAGCCGAATGCATCGGCTGCACCAAGTGCATCCAGGCCTGCCCGGTCGACGCCATTGTCGGCGCGGCGAAATTCATGCACACGGTCATCGTCGACGAATGCACCGGTTGCGACCTCTGCGTGGCGCCCTGCCCGGTGGATTGCATCGAGATGCATCCGTTACCGCTGGCCACGGTGCTGCCGATTGTCGGCGGGCTGGCGTTCAGCCTGGAGGAACAACAGGCTCGGGCCGCCAAGCGCAATCACGCGCGACGCCGATTCGAACAGCGCAATGCCCGTTTGCATCGCGAAGAGGAACAGAAGCTCGCCGAACGCCAGGCCCGCGCCCAACGCGCCGTGCAGCACAGCGAAGTGACGCTCGACCCGGTTCAGGCCGCACTCGAGCGCGTCCGCGCACAGAAAGCCGCCAATGCCGATGCGGCATTGAAAAAGGCCAAGGTGGATCTGGCGATGAGTCGGGCGCAGTTGAACAAGTCGCTCAAGGCCTTCGGGCATCCGCCAACCTTCGAACAGCAATCGCAACTGATCGTGCTGCAACAGCAGTTCGAAGCCGCCGAACAGGCGCTGGCGCAACTGGAAAGCAGCCCACCGCCGGTCTCTGCGCCACCTGCCCCGGCAAAAGATGCCGAGCTGAAACGGGCAAAGATCCAGCTGGCCATGCGCCGCGCCGAACTCAAGAAAGCTCAAACAAGCGAGGCGCCGGCCGAACAGATCGCAGCGCTGGAACACGCGCTCAGCGAAGCCGAACGTCAGGTGGATGCCTATGCCGCCCCTTGAATCGGTGGACGAACGCCTTCAACAGGCCATGAAGCTGGTATTGCTGGCCACCGTGCCGGGGATGCTGATGTTGTTCTGGCTGTATGGTTGGGGGGTGTTGATCAACCTGATTCTGACAGCGGCAACCGCGTTGGCCGTTGAAGCGGCGGTGTTGCAGCTGCGCAAGCAACCGGTAAAACCGACATTGAGCGACGGCAGTGCGCTGGTCAGCGCGACGCTGTTGGCGCTGGCCTTGCCACCTTATTGTCCGTGGTGGCTGACAGTCAGCGCTGCGGCATTCGGACTGTTTTTCGGCAAGCACTTGTATGGCGGCGTCGGCAAGAATCCGTTCAATCCGGCGATGCTCGGTTTCGCGCTGGTCCTGGTGATGTTTCCCCAGCCAATGACCCATTGGCCGGCGTCCCATGGCATGGATTTGTTCGGTGGGCTGCAACAGGTGTTCGGCTTCAGCTTCGGCCAGACACCCGATGCGTGGGCCCAGGCCACGGCGCTGGACAGTCTGCGAATCAACAAAAGCCTGACCATGGAAGAACTGTTCGCCGGTAATCCGGCATTCGGCCGTTTCGGCGGCCGAGGCGTGGAATGGGTCAACCTGGCGTTTCTGGCGGGCGGTGCGTTTCTGCTGCAGCGGCGGGTGTTCAGCTGGCATGCCCCGGTCGGCATGCTCGCCAGCCTGTTCGTCATCAGCCTGTTGTGTTGGAACGGTACGGGCTCCGACTCTCATGGCTCGCCACTGTTTCATCTGCTCACCGGCGCGAGCATGCTCGGTGCCTTCTTCATCGTCACGGAACCGATATCCGGCGCGAAAAGCCCCATGGCCCGATTACTGTTCGGCGCAGGCGTGGGATTGCTGACTTATCTGATTCGGACGTGGGGCGGGTATCCGGACGGCGTGGCCTTTGCGGTTCTGCTGATGAACCTCTGTGTACCGGCGCTGGAACGGTTTGCCGCGTCCAGACAGGAACAGGTTGCCCCATGAACCGAGCGACGAGCGTTGTGATTCTGGTAGTGCTGGCGGGCCTGGGGATGGGCGCGACTTACCTCGTGCAGCACACCAGTGCCGCGCGCATTGCCGCCGAACAACGCCTGATCGACAGCCGCCGGTTACTGGATCTGCTACCGCCCGACAGCTACGACAATCAGCCACTGGAACAATCCCTCAGCGTCGAAAGCACTCGCCTGGCCAACAGCACACTGTTGGGTGGCTATCTGGCTTCCAAGGCCGGCCAACCGAGCGCCGTGTTGCTGCGCAGCCAGACTCTGGGCTACGCCGGCTCCATCGAATTGTTGATCGCCATCGACCGCCAAGGCCGGTTAGTGGGCGTCAAAACCCTCAAGCAATCGGAAACCCCGGGGCTGGGCGGCAAGCTCGCCGACTGGCCCAATACCTGGCTTGAGGTGTTTACTGGCAAGTCCCTAACCGACCCCGATGACAATGGCTGGGCCTTGAAAAAGGACCAAGGGCAATTCGATCAGATTGCGGGCGCGACCATCACCTCAAGAGCGGTGATCAATGCCACTCATGACGCGTTGCGCTACTTCGATGAACACCGGCAACGGCTGATCGGGAGCAGCGCTCATGAATAAGTCATCAACCTTACAGAACTCGCTGATGCTTACGCCGTTGATCGGCGTCACTGATTCATTGGTAACGGCCCTGGGCCTGTGGTTGATGTTCGCCCTGGTGCTCAGTGCTTATGGTGTGAGCATAGGCGTCTTGCGCTCGCGACTGATGCCGGCCACACATTTGCTTGCCTGCCTCCTACTGGCCGCCACGCTGACCAGTTGCGCGGAACTCGCCATGCAAGCCTGGTCGCTCCAATGGCACCAGCAGCTGGGTTTCTACGCAGGATTGATCGCCCTGCAATGCGTTGTGCTGGAACACAACGGTTTTTTCCAGAGCCCACCGCGTGATCGACTGCGTCTGTGTGGCTTGTTCGGCGCCTTGATGGTGGGCTTGGGCTTGCTGCGCGAGTTCATCGGCAACGGGACACTCGGTCGCCATCTGTTCTGGATGGCCGGTGCCACGCAACCGGACTGGCAAGGCTGGACGCTGATCGTCGACGGTGGCCTGCATCTGGCCACACTGGCCCCTGGCGGGTTTATTCTGCTAGGACTGCTGATCGCCGCACATCAAGCCTGGACCCGCCGCCCGGCAGCATCACATTGACCGCCTTCGAGGAAACGCATCGCCCATGAATGCCGCAAAACGTCTTGAAATTTTCCGCAGGTTTCACGAAGACAACCCTGAACCGAAGACCGAACTGGCCTACTCCTCACCGTTCGAATTGTTGATCGCCGTGATTCTCTCGGCGCAATCGACCGATGTCGGCGTGAACAAGGCCACCGCCAAACTGTTCCCGGTGGCCAATACGCCAGCGGCGATCCATGCCTTGGGCGTCGAAGGGCTGTCGGAGTACATCAAGACCATCGGCCTGTTCAACAGCAAAGCGAAAAATGTGATCGAAACCTGTCGCTTACTGGTGGAGCGCCATGGAGGTGAAGTACCGCAGACCCGCGAGGCACTGGAGGCTTTGCCGGGCGTCGGTCGCAAGACCGCCAACGTGGTGCTCAATACCGCCTTTCGTCAGCTGACCATGGCCGTGGACACTCACATTTTCCGGGTCAGTAATCGTACCGGCATTGCTCCGGGCAAGAACGTGGTCGAGGTGGAGCAAAAACTGATGAAGTTCGTGCCCAAGGAATATCTGCTCGACGCCCATCACTGGCTGATTCTTCATGGACGCTACGTTTGCCTGGCCCGCAAGCCGCGTTGTGGCAGTTGCCGGATCGAGGATTTGTGCGAATACAAGCAAAAGACCTCGGACGATTGAGGCTCTATTAGTTTTTTTGATTGATCGATTGAAAAAATCTTTTTTACCCGCCGGGAAATTGTCGATATAAGGAGCGCCAAAGGGCAGCCTTAGCCTGGAGTTAACCTTATGAGCACTGGCAAAGAGCAATTGGACGTAGAAGACGACTTCACCCCCGTTGAGGCCGATGACGCAGAGCCGGTAGTGGAAGTGGCAAAGACCAACCTGAGCAAACGCCGCACCATCGACAACCTGCTGGAGGAGCGCCGACTGCAGAAGCAATTGGCCGATTACGATTTTGACTTATGACACTTAAAAGCCTCCCGAAACGGAGGCTTTTTACTAAGTGCCGCCCCCTGACAAACACCTGTTCATCGCGCCAAATGCTGGCAGTTTCATACCAGGCCGTTGCGCTGGGCCAATTCAATCAGGTCGACCAGTGAGCGAGCATTGAGCTTTAACAGAAGACGAGTCTTATAAGTACTAACGGTTTTATTGCTGAGAAACATTCCGTCGGCGATCTCCTTGTTTGTCTTTCCTCGGGCCAATTGTTGCAGGACCATCATCTCTCGCCCGGACAAACGATCCACCATATCAGCTTCACTGGCGTTCCCAAGACTGGAACGCACGGTATGCAGAGCCTGATTAGGAAAGTAGCTGTAGCCTGACAGCACGGCTTTTATTGCACTGAGCAACTCAGTGAGATCCTGCTGTTTGCAAACATATCCGGCGGCACCCGATTGCATGCAACGCATGGAAAAATGCCCTGGCGCCTGGGATGTCAATATCAGTACTTTAAGAGGCATCGCCGTTGATGTCAGGCGCGCGATAACTTCCAACCCATCCAGTTTCGGTATTCCAATATCCAGTATGACAATATCCGGCATAAGATCACGGGCAAGTTGTAATGCGTCCACACCATTATCTGTTTCTGCAATGACTTCGTAGCCATGACGTTCCATTAGCATACGTACCGCAAGACGAATGACGGGGTGATCATCCACGATCAGCACTTTATTCATGGGCAAGTCCAATTTTCGCTGTTCGAATTTTTAGAGCCCGCACCATAGCCTAGTCGTTTCACCCATGGCACGCCGTCACCCTCGGCCACTCGCAGCGAGAGACATAGCCTACAAACAACACGGATTATTCCTACAAAAAATCATTGCCATACGAAGAAGCAGAGATTTTACTGACCTACTATTGTTCAGTGCTTCGGCCGTTTTTTTGTATCGACTTACAACCAAAAAACGACAAAAAACAGTGTCGACGCATTAATCCACGATGCGCCGACTATTGAGCTACCCTTAAAAGTAACGGGTATTTTCCAGTACCTTCTTGCGCAATCTGGCTCAACAATCGAAAAAGCTCACACACCGTAACACTTGACCAATAACATAGCGCCATCAAAACAATTAAACAGCCATACCCGAACCCGCAACAATACGGCTACTATAACAACTTCACCACGCTAATAAAAACAGCTCAACACAACAGCAAAACAACCTGATATTAGTTACTACAACCATAAACCAATCGAGAAAAGACAATATTCAATGAGCATACAATATGATAAAACTCAAAAAAAGAATCACCAACCCCATGACAATTATTGCCATATTTGCAGCACTGTCTGAAACATCGGCCGCCGTATCCCTACCCTTTCTCGACAATGAGGAGAGGGAACTCTATGTGTGGTTCCTGATCAGTTTTCCCTTTTATTTGCTTTTTCTTTTCTTCGTTACTCTCAACTTCAACTATCGATCGCTTTACGCGCCCTCCGATTTTGTGAAGGGAAAGCATTTCATAAAAGCCATGGAGAACGTTCATCATCCGAGTAACAGCCCATCCAGCGTAGCGCCCGAAAGCTCGACCCAGCACCATGTAAACCTGCCTGCCCCCCTAAAGGATCTGCACATCGTCGATGCACGGTGGATACACAAAAAAATGGCGTTCAGCGCCCTGATGGAGAGCATTCAGTACCCTGCGGACAATCCCGCACAAGTGATCGTATTTCTCACGTGTACCGATTCGGATAAATTGCTGAAGGCAAACACGCTCAAACATTGGAAACAAATAAAGAAACGCAACAGCGCAACGTTCTGTATTTCTTACAATTTGAGCTCACAGGGCGTGACGATTATGGGCTAGGTATAGAACTGTCGCACATCAGAAAGGCAGCCCTTGAAGCAGATCAAGGACAGGAAGCAGAAGGAACGGTCAGCGGAAACAAGAAGAAAGCGAAAGGTTATATGCAGCAGCCCCTCTTCCAATTTGTGGCCTTGTCATCAACAAGGCCACAAATTCATTACCGACTCAAAGGTCTCAGAAAAGCTTCCGGCCCTTGTTCGCCGCGATACGCATGCGCAAGGCGTTGAGCTTGATGAAGCCCGCCGCATCAGCCTGGTTGTAGGCGCCGCCATCTTCCTCGAAGGTCGCGATGTTGGCGTCGAACAACGACTCGTCGGACTTGCGGCCGGTGACGATCACATTGCCCTTGTACAGTTTCAGGCGCACTACGCCGTTCACGTGGGCCTGGGAAGCATCGATCATCTGTTGCAGCATCAGACGCTCAGGGCTCCACCAGTAACCGGTGTAGATCAGGCTGGCGTATTTAGGCATCAGCTCGTCTTTGAGGTGAGCCACTTCGCGGTCCAGAGTGATCGATTCGATCGCGCGGTGAGCGCGCAGCATGATGGTGCCGCCCGGGGTCTCGTAGCAGCCGCGGGACTTCATGCCGACGTAGCGGTTTTCGACGATGTCCAGACGGCCGATACCGTGTTCGCCACCGATACGGTTCAAGGTCGCCAGCACGGTGGCCGGGGTCATTTCGACGCCGTCCAGTGCGACGATGTCGCCGTTACGGTAGGTCAGTTCCAGGTACTGCGCTTTATCGGGAGCCTTCTCCGGGGAGACGGTCCAGCGCCACATGTCTTCTTCGTGCTCGGTCCAGGTGTCTTCCAGCACGCCGCCTTCATAGGAGATGTGCAGCAGGTTGGCATCCATCGAATACGGGGATTTTTTCTTGCCGTGACGCTCGATCGGGATGTTGTGCTTTTCAGCGTAATCCATCAGCTTTTCACGGGAGAGCAGGTCCCATTCGCGCCACGGAGCGATCACTTTCACACCTGGCTTCAAAGCGTAGGCACCCAGTTCGAAACGAACCTGGTCGTTGCCCTTGCCGGTCGCGCCGTGGGAGATGGCGTCAGCGCCAGTTTCGTTGGCGATTTCGATCAAGCGCTTGGCGATCAACGGACGAGCAATGGAAGTACCCAGCAGGTACTCGCCTTCATAAACGGTGTTGGCGCGGAACATCGGGAACACGAAATCGCGCACGAATTCTTCACGCAAATCGTCGATGTAGATTTCTTTTACGCCCATGGCCTGTGCCTTGGCGCGGGCCGGTTCGACCTCTTCGCCCTGACCCAGGTCAGCGGTGAAGGTCACTACTTCACAGTTATAAGTATCCTGCAGCCACTTGAGGATCACCGAAGTGTCCAGGCCGCCGGAATACGCCAGAACGACCTTGTTTACGTCCGCCATGCCATCACTCCACGGGGTTCTACGGAAAGCCGTCAAGTCTACCGCTCATGCAGGATAATTTACAGAGGCGCGACAGCTTATGACGACGAAGCGACAGATTATGTCGAGCGAGCGACGATTTCAGCTGGTTCAGGAGGTCTTCGCGCTGCCCGCGGAAGCAGTGGCTGGAGGCGCCGGTTGCTCGGTCGGCGCTACCCGTTCAAGACGTACGGCAACCCGGCGGTTCTTCGCTCGATTGGCGGCATTGTTGTTCGGTGCCAGAGGATAGCGCTCACCGTGAAAACGCAGGGTGATCTGCGATTCCTGGATACCATTGGCCTTGAAGAAATCCATCACGGCCAGCGCCCTGCGTCGTGATAGTTCGCGGTTGGTCAGGCGGTTGCCGCTGTTGTCGGAATGGCCGTCGAGTTCAATGTGGTTGACCGTCGGATCGGCTTTCATGAATTCCAGCATGACCTGCAAATGAGCCTTGGCTTGGATGTCTAGATCGATGCCCTCCCCCGGAAAGCCGATTTCGGATTGCTTCACCTGCTCGAAATTCTGCGGCAGCAACCTGGCCACGCAACCCTGGTAGTCACTGTAGGCCTTGCTGAATTTGACCGGCAGCAGACGGACTTCAGATACCCGACCCTCGCCCGAGGAGTGTCGAACCACCGGGCTGCGACCGTCCAGTAACCCGCTGATCAGGCGCCCGGCCTGAACTTGCGAGCTGTTGAACAGCACGTTGCCACTGCCGATTCGTACCGACCCCAGGTTGATGTCGCCACGCCCCGGCTGCCATGGCGCAGCGGCCGCCAGCAAGGTCGCGGAACCGCCACCGATCATCGAGTTGTAGGCCTTCAAGCGAAATGTCGCCTGTTCGCCGGCACGACGCACGAACTCTCCCGAGCCGAAATCGGTGATGGGTTGAGTCAGGCGGCATTCGAACTTGTCACCTTCGACCGTCCACTCGATGCTCTCCAGACGGGTCTGGAAAGTGAGCGCCATCGCGGGAAGGCTGGCAAACACACTGAGCAAGGCTAAATAACGCTGGCGCACGGGAGGCTCCACTGGCTTGTGCAACAAAAAGACCGACACACACATTTACGGCATACCTGTTGGGTATCGGAAGGTTGCCGCAAAACTTGATAGCGAGTGCCTGCAAGAGTCTTTTCCGGTAGCATTCCCCTGAGTTCGACCCGCCTGGAATCCCCTCATGTCCGACCGCCTGACCCTGCTGCGTCCCGACGACTGGCATATTCATCTTCGCGATGGTGCTGTGTTGACCAATACCGTCGCGGATGTCGCGCGCACCTTTGGTCGCGCCATCATCATGCCCAACCTGGTACCGCCGGTGCGCAACGCGGCTGAAGCCAATGGCTATCGCCAGCGGATTCTCGCCGCGCGTCCGGCCGGCAGCCGTTTCGAACCGCTGATGGTTCTGTACCTGACCGACCGCACCCAGCCCGAAGAAATTCGTGAGGCCAAGGCCAGCGGTTTCGTTCACGCCGCCAAGTTGTACCCGGCCGGCGCGACCACCAACTCGGACTCTGGCGTCACCAGCATCGACAAGATTTTCCCTGCACTCGAGGCCATGGCCGACGTCGGGATGCCCTTGTTGGTTCACGGTGAAGTCACCCGTGGCGATGTCGACGTTTTCGATCGCGAAAAAATCTTCATCGACGAGCACATGCGTCGAGTGGTCGAGCGTTTCCCGACCCTCAAAGTGGTGTTCGAACACATCACCACCGCTGACGCCGTGCAGTTCGTCAACGAGGCTTCGGCCAACGTCGGCGCTACCATCACCGCGCATCACCTGCTGTACAACCGCAACCACATGCTGGTGGGCGGGATTCGGCCGCACTTCTACTGCCTGCCGATCCTCAAGCGCAATACTCACCAGGAAGCCCTGCTCGACGCCGCCACCAGTGGCAGCGACAAGTTCTTCCTCGGCACCGACTCGGCACCCCATGCCCAGCACGCCAAAGAAGCGGCTTGCGGCTGTGCCGGTTGCTACACCGCTTATGCCGCAATCGAGATGTATGCCGAAGCCTTTGAACAGCGCAACGCGCTGGACAAGCTCGAAGCCTTCGCCAGCCTCAACGGCCCGCGCTTCTACGGCCTGCCGGTGAACACCGATCGCATCACCCTGGTCCGCGATGAGTGGACCGCCCCAACCAGCCTGCCGTTTGGCGAGCTGACTGTAATCCCGCTGCGCGCCGGTGAAAAACTGCGCTGGCGCCTGCTGGAGGAACACGCGTGAGTGAAGACCATTTCGACGACGAACAGGACGGTCAAGGCAACGGAGGTGGTCCTCGTCATCCAATGGCTGCCAGATTCCGTGGTTACCTGCCGGTTGTCGTCGACGTAGAAACCGGTGGCTTCAATTCGGCCACCGATGCCCTGCTGGAAATTGCGGCGACCACCATCGCCATGGACGAAAAGGGCTTTGTGTATCCCGATCACACCTACTTCTTCCGCGTCGAGCCATTTGAAGGCGCGAACATCGAAGCGGCCGCTCTGGAGTTCACCGGGATCAAGCTCGATCACCCGTTGCGCATGGCCGTGAGTGAAGAAGCAGCCCTGACTGATATTTTCCGCGGCATCCGCAAGGCCCTGAAAGCCAACGGCTGCAAACGGGCGATTCTGGTCGGGCACAACAGCAGCTTTGATCTGGGCTTCCTCAACGCCGCTGTCGCACGCCTGGACATGAAACGTAACCCGTTTCATCCATTTTCCAGCTTCGATACCGCGACCCTCGCAGGTCTGGCCTACGGTCAAACCGTATTGGCCAAGGCCTGTCAGGCAGCCGATATCGACTTCGACGGTCGCGAGGCTCATTCGGCTCGCTACGACACAGAGAAGACTGCCGAGCTGTTCTGCGGCATCGTCAATCGCTGGAAACAAATGGGCGGCTGGGAAGACTACAACGACTGATCCATCACTGATCTCTCGAGACGCAAACCTGTGGCGAGGGAGATTGCTCCCGTCGGACTGCGCAGCAATCCCATTCTTTCAGGAAGAGAGTGGGGCCGCTTCGCTGCCCAGCGGGAGCAAGCTCCCTCGCCACAAGTGAACAGCCTGGGTTTATCCCGCCCATAAAAAAACCGGCCTTGGCAGCCGGTTTTTTTATGCCTCGAACGTGCCTTACAGCGCAGCAGCGTTCTCGGTCAGGTAAGCCGCAACACCTTCGGTGGAAGCGGTCATGCCTTTGTCGCCTTTTTTCCAGTTGGCAGGGCAAACTTCGCCGTGCTCTTCGTGGAATTGCAGAGCGTCGACCAGACGGATCAGCTCTTCGATGTTACGGCCCAGCGGCAGGTCGTTGATGATCTGCGAGCGGACAACGCCTTTGTCGTCGATCAGGAACGCGCCACGGAAAGCCACGCCGCCTTCGGACTCAACGTCGTAGGCCTTGGCGATTTCGTGCTTCAGGTCGGCCGCCATGGTGTAGCGAACTTCGCCGATGCCACCATTGTTGACCGGGGTGTTGCGCCAGGCATTGTGGGTGAAGTGCGAGTCGATCGAAACGGCTACCACTTCCACGTTGCGTGCCTTGAAATCAGACATGCGGTTGTCCAGAGCGATCAGCTCGGACGGGCAAACGAAGGTGAAGTCCAGTGGGTAGAAGAACACCAGGCCGTATTTGCCTTTGATGGCCGAGGACAGGGTGAAGCTGTCTACGATTTCGCCATTGCCGAGTACGGCCGGTACGGTGAAGTCAGGGGCTTGTTTGCCTACGAGTACGCTCATTGGATATCTCCTGGTGTAATAACGTTGAAGAACAGGGTTCATGCCAGCCTGCCACCCTCGGGCGACAGCCCTGTGACACAAACCTGCTTCGCAAAAGGCCGACCATCATACACCGCGTTTTTCACCTGTCCTTAGCGCCTTAATGGTTTTTTTCCTGGAAGGTAAAAAGACCGCTGCTATATTTTTCTCCTGACAACGTGAGAAGAAACCGTTCGTCAGTCACATGCCCTTATGACGAAAACCTTTCAGAAACCACTTTGACAATCATTCTCGTTAACATTAAGATCCATCGCAATTGAGTCACAACCAGCGACGGTTTTCACTTATGTATGTCTGCCTCTGCACTGGCGTCACCGACGGTCAAATCCGCGATGCAATCTATGAAGGTTGCTGCAGCTATCGGGAAGTCCGTCAGGCCACCGGCGTTGCCAGCCAATGCGGTAAATGCGCCTGCCTTGCCAAGGAAGTGGTCCGTGAAACCCTGGGCAAACTGCAATCGGCCCAGGCGGCGATCCCCTACCCCGCAGAATTTACCGCCGCATAACTACCGTCTTTCAAAGAACCGGACTTGATGTCCGGTTTTTTTATGTCTGGAAATCAATCGCTTAGGCGCTAGACGCGGAACAAAAACATTCTTATTCCGATTAATTTTCATTTAAGTTTCAATAACTTAGGTTTGACACTCTTAATTACGCGGCTCAAACTCTGCGTTATAGACAGCTACTCAGGGCAGGACCCCATCATGAAAGGCGACGTTACAGTCATCCAGCATCTCAACAAGATCCTTGCCAATGAGCTGGTCGCGATCAACCAATACTTTTTGCATGCACGCATGTATGAAGATTGGGGCCTGAACAAGCTCGGTAAGCACGAGTACCACGAATCCATCGACGAGATGAAGCACGCCGACAAGCTGATCAAGCGCATCCTGTTCCTTGAAGGCCTGCCGAACGTCCAGGACCTGGGCAAGCTGAACATCGGCGAACACACCAAGGAAATGCTTGAGTGTGACTTGAAGATCGAACGCGAAGGCCATGCCGATCTGAAAGTCGCTATCGCTCACTGCGAAACTGTCGGCGACTTCGGTAGCCGTGAACTGCTCGAAGACATTCTTGAATCCGAAGAAGAACATATCGACTGGCTGGAAACCCAACTGGGCCTGATCGACAAAGTCGGTCTTGAGAACTATCTGCAGTCGCAGATGGGCGAAGAGTAAATGCTACGCCGCTAATCGCGATGCAATAAAAAGCCCCGCTCTCTTTTAAAGAGGCGGGGCTTTTTAATGACCGAACTTCAGGCTCACCCTGGAACAAATGTGGGAGCGGGCTTGCTCGCGAAAACGGTAGGTCAGTCAACTTATCTGTTGAATGTCATACCGCCTTCGCGAGCAAGCCCGCTCCCACAAACAGCGAATCAGGCGTCGGTCTTGTTGGCCGCAGCAGCTTCAACAGCGGCTTTGATCGTCGCTTGCAACGAACCATCAGCAGCCATTTCAGTCATGATGTCGCTACCGCCGACCAGCTCACCACCGACCCACAGTTGCGGGAAGGTTGGCCAGTTGGCGTACTTTGGCAGGTTGGCGCGGATTTCCGGGTTCTGCAGGATGTCCACATAGGCAAACTTTTCGCCACAGGCCATTACAGCCTGAGCGGCTTTCGCGGAGAACCCACACTGTGGGGCATTCGGCGAGCCTTTCATGTAAAGCAGAATGGTGTTGTTGGCAATCTGCTCTTTAATCGTTTCGATGATATCCATGGAGCACCTCGGCTGAACTTTCCGACTCAGTGGTCGGCACGGTGGCGCATTGTAACGGAAACCCGAGCGCCATGCTCGGCCTCCCCGACAGTCATATTCATGCCGCCGCCACGGTCACCGGCACGCCGTTCAACGCCGCATTACCCGACAACTCATCGAGCTGACATTCGTCAGTCAGGTCATTGGCGCTGGAGCCGGGTTGAGCGCTGGCAATCGTCATCTGCACACCCGGTCGCGCATGACCCCAACCGTGAGGAAGGCTGACCACACCTTTCATCATATCCAGGCTGGCGACCACTTCAACCTCGATCACCCCGACCCGCGAACTGACGCGCACTCGCTGCCCATCGTGGAGCCCGCGGCTGGCCAGGTCATCCGGGTTCATCAGCAGTTGATGGCGCGGTTTGCCCTTCACCAGACGGTGATAGTTGTGCATCCATGAGTTGTTGCTGCGCACATGGCGGCGGCCGATCATCAGCAGCTCATCGGCAGCCGGTGCTTGTAGCGCCGCGAAGCGCGCCAGGTCGGCGAGGATCTCGACGGGTGCTGCCTGGACTCGCTGATTGGCGGTCTTCAGGCGTGGCGCCAGGTTGGGTTTGAGCGCGCCCAGATCGATACCGTGAGGATGATCGAACAGGGTCGCCAATGACAGTTTGTGTTCCGAAGCGTCGCCATACCGCCCCATCCGCAGCCCCAGGTCGATCATCTGCGCGGGGGCAATGGTCGGCTTCAGCTCTTTGCCAGTCTTCGCTGCAAAAGCCTTGGCCAGCCCCACGAAGATTTCCCAGTCATGCAGCGCGCCTTCGGGTTTGGCCAGGATCGCCCGGTTAAAGCGGGTGACGTTGCGCACCGCGAACATGTTGAACGTGGTGTCGTAGTGATCGTTTTCCAGCGCCGAAGTCGACGGCAGGATCAGGTCGGCATAACGCGTGGTTTCATTGATGTACAGGTCAACGCTGACCATGAACTCCAATCCGTCCAGCGCCTGCTCCAGTTGTCGGCCATTGGGCGTGGACAGCACCGGATTACCCGCCACGGTGATCAGCGCGCGGACCTGCCCTTCCCCTTCGGTGAGCATCTCTTCGGCCAGCGCCGATACCGGCAGCTCTCCCGCGTATTCCGGACGCCCGGACACGCGGCTCTGCCACCGGTTGAAATGACCGCCCGAGGTCGATGCCACCAGATCCACCGCAGGCTCGGTGCACAACGCACCGCCCACCCGGTCGAGGTTGCCGGTGACCAGATTGATCAGTTGCACCAGCCAATGGCACAGGGTGCCGAAAGCCTGGGTCGAAACCCCCATGCGCCCGTAGCAGACCGCTGTCGGCGCTGCCGCGAAGTCCCGTGCCAGTTGGCGGATCTGCTCGGCGGGTATCGCGCACAGCGGGCTCATGGCCTCGGCGGTGAACCCTGCGATTGCCTCACGCACTTCATCCAGGCCATCGACCGGTAAATGACTGTCGTGGGTCAAGCCTTCGGCAAACAAGGTATTGAGCAGCCCGAACAACAGCGCCGCATCACCACCGGGACGCACGAACAAATGCTGATCAGCCATCGCCGCTGTTTCGCTGCGACGCGGATCGACCACCACGACTTTGCCGCCCCGGGCCTGAATCGCCTTGAGGCGCTTCTCCACATCCGGCACGGTCATGATGCTGCCGTTGGAGGCCAGTGGATTGCCGCCCAGGATCAGCATGAAATCGGTGTGATCGATGTCCGGGATCGGCAGCAGCAAGCCGTGGCCGTACATCAAGTGGCTGGTCAAGTGATGGGGCAACTGATCGACCGATGTCGCGGAAAACCGGTTGCGGGTTTTCAGCAGGCCGAGGAAATAATTGCTGTGGGTCATCAACCCGTAGTTGTGTACGCTGGGATTGCCCTGATAGACCGCCACCGCGTTCTGCCCGTGACGCTCCTGGATCGCCGCCAGGCGTTCGGCTACAAGGCTGAAAGCGTCTTCCCACTCCATAGGCTGCCATTCGCTGCCTGTTCGCCGCATCGGCTGACGCAGGCGATCCGGATCGTTCTGAATGTCTTGCAGGGCAACTGCTTTGGGGCAGATGTGCCCGCGGCTGAAAGTGTCCTGTGGATCACCCTTGATCGAGGTGATCTGTACGCCGCCTTCGACCTCGGTGGTTTCGATGGTCAGGCCGCAGATGGCTTCACACAGGTGGCACGCACGGTGATGGAGAGTCTTGGTCATGGCCAGTCTCTGTTTTGTTCTGGGCGGGCAAGATCGGCCGCGGGAACAAAACTATGGCGCGCGACTCACCCCTTGGCCAGCGACGTTCGTCTTGTGAATCGGCGGCCATCAGGCCAGCCAATGGCAGCAAAAGATCAGTTCGACGGCAGGCTCGGCGGCGCCTGCAACTGGATCTCCTCGATGGTTTCGATCTGCTCATGGGCAACATGCACGCCGGTGAGCTCGCCGATCAGTCGCCAATGTTCGTCGAGCCCGGCGCTGATGGTGGCCATGCGGTCAATCATGCGCCGGCCAGCCGCTTTCGTGACTTCGTCTTCACTGCGCAACAACTCGAAAGACATCGAGGTCATGGAAGCGGTGAGGTGAGTCAGAGAGCGGGCCGTAAGCCCGAGTAATTCCATTAACAGCTGTTCTTTCGATTCCATTCCAGATGGCTTCCTGCGTCGCTCGTGCCTTAGTTATAACGCAGCACTTTGCTTTAGCAAATGTTTCGGACAAGACACATTGCCCGCCAAAGGTCCGAATGACAGGTCAAAAACCGACCGCCAGCGTGTCGCCCGCGTCCTGTTTGATTGCCAAGTCCGGCGAGCGCGGTGTACAAATGGTTAGCTGCTGTCAGGAAACAGGCTTCAAAAGCGCTACTGCGGTCACCCGTAGCCCCTCTGAAATCCCCTAAACACCGTAGCCCATTGGAAAAACGCGACATTTAATGTCAATATCGCGCCTTCCCCTATTTCGTCGCCCCGTGCGGCTTACGCCGCAGGTCTCGCCCGTTTTTCAGTTAAACAAGGCTTTGAGTATCTGCGGTCTGTTGCAAAAAGGTAGTCAATGATGAGCGCAAGGCACTTTCTCTCCCTGATGGATTGCACGCCCGAAGAGCTGGTCAGCGTGATCCGTCGAGGCGTTGAGCTCAAGGACCTGCGTAACCGCGGCGTACTGTTCGAGCCTTTGAAAAACCGCGTCCTGGGGATGATTTTCGAGAAGTCCTCGACCCGCACACGCATCTCGTTCGAAGCCGGCATGATCCAGCTCGGCGGCCAGGCGATCTTCCTGTCGCCACGCGACACCCAATTGGGTCGAGGCGAGCCGATCGGCGACTGCGCCATCGTCATGTCGAGCATGCTCGATGCGGTGATGATCCGTACCTTTGCCCACAGTACCCTGACCGAATTCGCCGCCAATTCCCGCGTGCCGGTGATCAATGGCCTGTCCGATGACCTGCACCCCTGCCAATTGCTGGCCGACATGCAAACCTTCCTCGAACACCGTGGTTCGATTCAAGGCAAGACCGTGGCCTGGATCGGCGATGGCAACAACATGTGCAACAGCTATATAGAAGCGGCGATCCAGTTCGACTTCCAGTTGCGCATAGCCTGCCCGGAAGGTTACGAACCCAACCCTGAGTTCGTGGCTAAAGCCGGCGATCGGGTGACCATCGTCCGCGACCCGCAGGAAGCCGTGCGCGGTGCGCACCTGGTGAGCACCGACGTCTGGACCTCCATGGGCCAGGAAGAGGAAACCGCCAAGCGCCTGAAGTTGTTCGCACCGTTCCAGGTCAACCGTGCCCTGCTCGACCTGGCCGCGCCGGACGTGCTGTTCATGCATTGCCTGCCGGCCCACCGTGGCGAGGAAATCAGCCTCGACCTGCTCGACGACTCGCGTTCGGTGGCCTGGGATCAAGCCGAAAACCGTCTTCATGCACAAAAGGCCTTGCTCGAATTCCTCGTCCCGCCTTCGTACCACCACGCATGAGCCAGACCTTACTGCTGAACCTGCGCAATCTGGCCTGCGGTTACCAAAACCAGCGGGTCGTGCAGAACCTCAACCTGCATTTGAATGCTGGGGATATCGGTTGCCTGCTGGGGTCTTCGGGCTGCGGCAAAACCACCACCCTGCGGGCGATTGCCGGTTTTGAACCGGTGCATGAAGGTGAAATCCAGTTGGCGGGCGAGACCATCTCCAGCGCCGGCTTCACCCTTGCCCCGGAGAAGCGCCGGATCGGCATGGTGTTTCAGGATTACGCACTGTTTCCGCATTTGAGTGTGGCCGAGAACATCGCTTTCGGGATCCGCAAGCACCCGCAAAAGGATCGCATCACCGAAGAGCTGCTCGAACTGGTCAACCTGAAAAACCTCGGCAAGCGCTTCCCCCATGAGCTGTCCGGTGGCCAGCAGCAACGTGTCGCCCTCGCCCGCGCCCTGGCGCCGGAACCGCAACTGCTGTTGCTCGACGAACCGTTCTCTAACCTGGACGGCGAATTGCGACGCAAGCTCAGTCATGAAGTACGCGCCATTCTCAAGGCTCGCGGCACCAGTGCAATCCTGGTGACCCACGATCAGGAAGAAGCCTTCGCGGTCAGTGACCACGTGGGCGTTTTCAAGGAAGGTCGCCTGGAGCAGTGGGACACGCCCTACAACCTCTATCACGAACCCCTGACGCCATTCGTGGCCAGTTTCATTGGCCAGGGTTACTTCATTCGCGGCCAGTTAAGCAGCCCGGAATCGGTGCAGACCGAGTTGGGTGAATTACGCGGCAACCGTGCCTACACCTGGCCGATCGGATGCGCCGTGGACGTGTTGTTGCGTCCGGACGATATCGTCTATGCGCCGGACAGCCCACTGAGGGCGCAGATTGTTGGCAAGAGCTTCCAGGGGGCATCGACTCTGTACCGCTTGCAGTTGTCTACGGGCGCGCAGCTGGAGTCGATTTTCCCGAGTCATGCCGATCATCTGGTCGGTGCTGAAGTAGGCATTCGGGTGGCGGCTGAACACTTGGTGCTGTTCCAGGCCTCCGGCAGCACGGCGGCGCAGATTCCGGTAATCGAATCCGGTGTTCGGCGGTACAGCACCGCCAGCTGAACAACGCGAACACATGTGGGAGCGGGCTTGCTCGCGAAGGGGCCATAACATTCAACATCATTGTTGACTGTTACACCGTTTTCGCGAGCAAGCCCGCTCCCACATTGGATTTTGGTTAACCCAACATTAGTGTTCCGCTCGCAACCAGCGTTGCATTACCGCCAATACTCACTCGATCCCCTTCCAACTGGCAGAACAACTCCCCGCCTCGCGCCGAACACTGATAAGCCGTCAGATTCGACTTGTTCAAGCGTTCCGACCAATACGGAATCAGGCTGCAATGGGTCGACCCGGTCACCGGGTCTTCGTTGATACCGATTGCTGGCGCAAAGTACCGCGATACAAAATCATGCGTGTTGCCCTTGGCCGTCACAATGGCGCCTGGCCAGGGCAGTTTTGCCAGCGCAACCATGTCCGGCTGACAATCGAGCACGGCTTGCTCGGACTCCAGCACCACGAACAATTCTTTGGAACCCAACACATCGACTGCTTTCACACCCAAGGCGTGCTCGACATCCAGGGTCACGCCCACTTCTGTCGGCACGACGGCCGGGAAATCCAGCCACAAGCGCGTGCCCTCACGGCTGACACTCAGCGGGCCGGACTTGCAGATGAAGTCCAGACGTTCGGCCGGCTCCTTATGGATTTCAAACAGAACATAGGCGCTGGCCAGGGTCGCATGGCCGCATAACGGGACTTCGGTGGTCGGGGTAAACCAGCGGATGTGCCAGACGGAACCCTCACGTACCAGAAATGCGGTTTCGGCAAGGTTGTGTTCGGCGGCGATTTTTTGCATCAACTCATCGTCGAGCCAGGTATCGAGCCGGTACACCATCGCCGGGTTGCCACTGAACGGCCGATCACTGAACGCGTCCACCTGATGAAACTCTAGCTGCATGCCACATCTCCCTTTTTCAGGTCGACGAGCATGGAGCCACGAAGAACCCTTCACCAGTGACAGAGCGAATCAATTTTCACCATACAGCGCCGGGCTGAACGCCCGAGACCTTCTGCTCAGGCGCGACCGATATCGGCGAACTTCGCCTGGGTGTGTTCGGCCAATACGGCGGGCGCCAGCTCAACTTCCAGACCACGCCGTCCGGCGCTGACAAAGATACTGGAAAATGGCTGAGCCGAATGATCGATAAAGGTACGCAGGCGCTTCTTCTGCCCGAGCGGACTGATGCCGCCTAACAGATAACCTGTCGACCGCTGTGCAGCCGCGGGATCGGCCATTTCGACTTTCTTCACACCAGCGGCCTGCGCCAGCGCCTTCAAGTCCAGACTTCCGACGACCGGCACCACCGCCACCAACAATTCCCCCTTTTCGCTGGCCGCCAGCAATGTCTTGAACACCTGCGCCGGGTCCAACCCCAGTTTTTCCGCGGCCTCCAGACCATAGGACGCTGCCTTCGGATCATGTTCGTAACTGTGCACGCGATGTTCGGCACGAACTTTTTTCAACAAATCCAATGCGGGTGTCATGGCAACTCCAGACTTGGCGGCAGAAGAAAAAATACTGCGCAGGATTCTAGGTCATTGATCGATAAAAGGCTCTATTACAACGCTATTTCAAAAGCATGTCCGGGCTTCTGTGCCGTTCGTCCACGGTCGGCCTGCCTGATGAACGATGCGGTCATTCACGTGACTAATAGTTGAAATGTGACCGACAGTTCACTTTCGACCTTTGACAGCAGCGTTTCTTGTCTATATTTTTTCGAATCTGAATACTGTACGAATGTCTCACCGCAGCACCCAGCAGTAAGCCGAGCACAGGATGGGGATCCTGCCTCGGTGAAAATCGCGCTTTGACCTGGATGAAAAAGCGCCAGACAACAACAAAAAAGAGGTTTTCAATGACAACTGCTTTACAACAACCGTCGCTCTCGAGCCAATGCATGGCCGAGTTTCTGGGTACTGCACTGCTCATCTTTTTCGGTACCGGCTGCGTTGCCGCGCTCAAGGTGGCGGGTGCCAGCTTCGGACTGTGGGAAATCAGCATCATCTGGGGGGTTGGCGTCAGCATGGCGATCTACCTCACCGCCGGCGTTTCCGGTGCCCACCTCAATCCTGCCGTGAGTATCGCGCTGAGCATTTTCGCTGACTTCGAAAAGCGCAAACTGCCTTTCTATATCTTCTCCCAGGTGGCCGGTGCCTTCTGCGGGGCCTTGTTGGTTTACACGCTGTACAGCAACCTTTTCTTCGATTTCGAACAAACTCACCAAATGGTTCGTGGCACCCAGGCCAGCCTTGAATTGGCTTCGGTGTTCTCCACTTTCCCAAATCCTGCCCTGACCACTGCCCAGGCCTTTTTGGTTGAAGTGATCATCACCGCCATATTGATGGGCGTGATCATGTCGTTGACCGATGACAACAACGGTCTGCCCAAAGGGCCGCTGGCGCCGTTGCTGATCGGCCTGCTGATTGCCGTGATTGGTAGCTCGATGGGCCCTCTGACCGGTTTCGCGATGAACCCGGCCCGAGACTTCGGTCCTAAACTGATGACTTTCTTCGCCGGCTGGGGTGAAATTTCCTTAACTGGCGGGCGCGATATCCCGTACTTCCTGATCCCGATTTTTGCACCGATTGTCGGTGCCTGCCTCGGTGCTGCAGCTTATCGCGGGCTGATTGCCCGTCATCTTCCCAGCGCCATACCTGCTACAAAGGATGCAGTACCGGCCATTGACGGCAAACCAAGAACGTCTTGAAACCGTTGGCGCGTGATCCTGCCCATGCGGTCCCGCGCCTGACCTCACTTCCTAATTTTCGTCCAAGGCAATCGACATGACCGACATACAGAATAAGAACTACATCATTGCCCTCGATCAGGGTACGACCAGCTCCCGCGCGATCATTTTCGACCGTGACGCGAACGTGGTCTGCACCGCCCAGCGCGAATTCGCGCAGCATTACCCGCAAGCCGGTTGGGTCGAACATGACCCGATGGAAATCTTCGCCACCCAGAGCGCCGTGATGGTCGAGGCCCTGGCTCAAGCCGGCCTGCATCACGATCAGGTCGCAGCCATCGGCATCACCAACCAGCGCGAAACCACCGTGGTCTGGGACAAGACCACCGGCCGCCCGATCTACAACGCGATCGTCTGGCAGTGCCGGCGCAGCACCGAAATCTGCCAACAGCTCAAGCGCGATGGCCACGAGCAATACATCAGCGACACCACAGGCCTGGTCACCGACCCGTACTTCTCTGGCACCAAGCTCAAGTGGATCCTCGACAACGTCGAAGGCAGCCGTGAACGTGCGCGCAAGGGTGAACTGCTGTTCGGCACCGTCGACAGCTGGCTGATCTGGAAATTTACCGGCGGTAAAGTACACGTCACCGACTACACCAACGCCTCGCGCACCATGCTCTTCAACATCCACACGCTGGAGTGGGACGCGAAGATGCTGGAGGTCCTCGACATCCCGCGCGAGATGCTGCCGGAAGTTAAATCCTCGTCCGAGATCTACGGCCACACCAAAAGTGGCATCGCCATTGGCGGTATCGCCGGCGACCAGCAGGCGGCCCTCTTCGGCCAGATGTGCGTCGAGCCAGGCCAGGCGAAAAATACCTATGGCACCGGTTGCTTCCTGCTGATGAACACCGGCGACAAAGCCGTGAAATCCAAACACGGCATGCTCACCACCATCGCTTGCGGCCCGCGTGGCGAAGTGGCCTACGCCCTGGAAGGCGCGGTGTTCAACGGTGGCTCCACCGTGCAGTGGCTGCGTGACGAGTTGAAAATCATCAACGACGCCCACGACACCGAATACTTCGCCAACAAGGTCAAGGACAGCAACGGTGTGTACCTGGTGCCAGCCTTCACCGGCCTGGGTGCTCCCTACTGGGACCCGTATGCCCGTGGCGCATTGTTCGGCCTGACTCGCGGCGTACGCGTGGATCACATCATTCGTGCCGCGCTGGAGTCGATTGCCTACCAGACCCGCGACGTCCTGGACGCCATGCAGCAGGATTCCGGCGAACGCCTCAAGTCCCTGCGCGTGGACGGCGGCGCAGTCGCGAACAACTTCCTGATGCAATTCCAGGCCGACATCCTCGGCACTCAGGTCGAGCGTCCGCAAATGCGCGAAACCACAGCGTTGGGCGCGGCTTACCTGGCGGGCCTGGCGTGTGGCTTCTGGGGCAGCCTGGACGAGTTGCGCGGCAAGGCAGTGATCGAGCGCGAGTTCGAACCGACGCTGGACGAAACCGCGAAGGAAAAACTCTACGCCGGCTGGAAAAAAGCCGTCAGCCGCACTCGTGATTGGGAACCGCATGAGGGTGCTGAATAAGCCAAGGTCGGGTTCTAACTGGTAGGGAGCAGATTCCTGCGGCATCATGGGCAAATTTTGCACGGCAGCCCAAAGGAAGCCCCATGAATCTGCCTCCCCGTCAGCAGCAAATCCTCGAACTGGTCCGCGAGCGCGGCTATGTCAGCATCGAGGAAATGGCCCAGCTGTTCGTCGTTACACCGCAAACCATCCGCCGCGATATCAATCAACTGGCGGAAGTCAATCTGTTGCGTCGCTACCACGGCGGCGCAGCCTACGACTCCAGCGTCGAAAACACTGCCTACGCCATGCGCGCCGATCAGATGCGCGATGAAAAACAGCGTATCGGCGAAGCCATTGCCGCTCAGATTCCCGATCACGCCTCGCTGTTCATCAATATCGGCACCACCACCGAATCCATCGCTCGGGCGCTGCTCAACCACAGCCACCTGAAGATCATCACCAACAACCTGCATGTGGCCTCGATGCTCAGCGCCAAGGACGATTTCGACGTGCTGCTGACCGGCGGCAACGTGCGGCGTGACGGTGGCGTGGTCGGTCAGGCGAGTGTCGACTTCATTAACCAGTTCAAGGTCGACTTCGCCCTGGTCGGCATCAGCGGCATCGATGAAGATGGCAGCTTGCTGGATTTCGATTATCAGGAAGTGCGGGTGTCCCAGGCGATCATCGCCAACGCCCGGCAGGTAATCCTCGCGGCGGACTCCAGCAAATTCGGGCGCAATGCCATGATTCGCCTGGGGCCGATCAGCCTGATCGATTGCCTGGTCACCGATCAGCAGCCTTCGCCAGCCTTGGCGCAACTGTTGAGCCAGCACAAGATTCGGTTGGAAGTGGTTTAACCCCCCCCACATTTTCGTCGTCTGTACCGACGCCATCGCGGGCAAGCCCGCTCCCACAGGGTCTGCATGTAACCTGTGGGAGCGGGCTTGCCCGCGATGGCGACAGGCCACACAACACACCTCTTGCGCCCAATCGCGCGTCTAAATGTTCGTAAATTTTCCTTTAACCGCCCTTCGATCAGTATTTTCAATCGAAGTTGACTGGCTGTGCGCGTCTTTATGGGCTAGTATTTTCGTAAATGAACATTAATGTTCGAATTCAAATATAGAAAATCAAAGCCCGAGGCCAGCCGATGCCCACTTCTACCTTGCCTACGCCCCCTCTCGCCGAGGTTTACGATATCGCCGTCATCGGTGGTGGGATCAATGGCGTGGGGATCGCAGCGGATGCCGCCGGTCGCGGTCTTTCGGTGTTCCTTTGCGAAAAGGATGACCTGGCCAGCCACACTTCGTCCGCCAGCAGCAAGCTGATCCACGGCGGCCTGCGCTACCTCGAACATTACGAATTTCGCTTGGTGCGCGAAGCCCTCGCCGAGCGCGAAGTGCTGCTGGCCAAGGCGCCGCACATCGTCAAGCAGATGCGTTTCGTGCTGCCGCACCGCCCGCACCTGCGTCCGGCCTGGATGATCCGCGCCGGCCTGTTCCTTTATGACAACCTGGGCAAACGGGAAAAACTCGAAGGTTCGAAAAGCCTGAAGTTCGGCCCGGACAGTGCACTGAAAAGCGAAATCACCAAAGGCTTCGAATATTCCGATTGCTGGGTCGATGACGCACGCCTGGTCGTACTAAACGCCATGGCCGCCCGCGAGAAAGGCGCTCACGTTCACACCCAGACCCGCTGCGTCAGTGCTCGTCGCACCAAAGGCCTGTGGCATCTGAACCTGGAACGCGCCGATGGCAGCCTGTTTTCGATCCGCGCCAAAGCGCTGGTGAATGCAGCCGGCCCGTGGGTCGCCAAGTTCATCCGTGATGACCTGAAGATGGAATCGCCGTATGGCATCCGTCTGATCCAGGGCAGCCACCTGATCGTGCCGAAGCTGTATGAAGGCGAACACGCGCACATTCTGCAAAACGAAGATCAGCGCATCGTGTTCACCATTCCCTACCTGAACCACTTCACCCTGATCGGCACTACCGACCGCGAGTACACCGGTGACCCGGCCGCAGTTGCAATCACCGAAGGCGAAACCGATTACCTGCTCAAAGTGGTCAACGCCCACTTCAAGAAGCAAATCAGCCGCGACGATATCCTGCACAGCTATTCCGGTGTTCGCCCGCTGTGCAACGACGAATCCGACAACCCGTCGGCCGTCACCCGCGACTACACCTTGGCATTGTCGGGCAGTGCAGAAGAAGCGCCGCTGCTGTCGGTGTTCGGCGGCAAACTGACGACTTACCGCAAACTGGCGGAATCGGCGCTGGCGCAACTGGCCCCGTACTTCGCGCACATCAAGCCGAGCTGGACTGCCAGCGCCACCTTGCCCGGCGGCGAAGACATGACCACCCCGCAGGCCTTGAGCTCGCGGATCCGCGACAAGTTCGACTGGGTACCCACCGAAATCGCCCGACGCTGGGCCACCACGTATGGCAGCCGCACCTGGCGCATGCTCGAAGGTGTGGAAAGCCTTAATGATCTGGGCGAACACATCGGCGGCGGTCTCTACACTCGCGAAGTTGATTACCTGTGCAGCGAAGAATGGGCGACCACCGCCCACGACATTCTGTGGCGCCGCACAAAGCTTGGGCTGTTCACTACCCCGGCGGAACAGCAGAAGCTCGAAGATTACCTGAACAAGGTCGAACAGAACCGCAGCAAGATCGAAGCGGCCTGATCGGGAATCCGGTTAAAACCAAGCCCCTGAATCTCATGATTCAGGGGCTTTTTGCATTCCGGCAGGCGCCGCCGATCAACTGTGGGAGCGGGCTTGCTCGCGAAGACGGACTAGCATTCAACCTATCCACCGACCGATAGACCGCTTTCGCGAGCAAGCCCGCTCCCACAGGCAGATATGTGCATGGCGCTAGATATCATTCGGTTTTCCGAACGCGACTTGTCAGTCGATTCGGTTAACCGGATTCTTCACCATGAAAATTCACGCCATAAATATTTAATATCTTTATAAATCAATAACTTGATCTATATCGCCTGGCCTGGCACGAGTCATGCTCTACACTCTTGGACGAATGTTCGTTGCGCCACCCCTTCAGGAGCCGGCAAGCATTCGAAGCACCAAAAAGGGCCGATGAACTGGCTCCATATAAAAACAATGTCGAGGAAAATTTGATGCGCATCGTTCCCCATATCCTGGGCGCAGCCATTGCTGCCGCTCTGATTAGCACTCCAGTTTTCGCCGCCGAACTCACCGGCACACTGAAGAAGATCAAAGAGTCCGGCACCATCACCCTCGGGCATCGTGACGCTTCCATTCCGTTTTCCTACATCGCGGACGCTTCCGGCAAACCGGTTGGCTACTCCCACGATATCCAGCTGAAAATCGTCGAAGCCATCAAGAAAGACCTGGACATGCCCAACCTCCAGGTCAAATACAACCTGGTGACCTCGCAAACCCGTATCCCGCTGGTGCAGAACGGCACCGTGGACGTCGAGTGCGGCTCCACCACCAACAACGTCGAACGTCAGCAGCAAGTTGACTTCTCCGTCGGCATCTTCGAAATCGGCACCAAGCTGCTGTCCAAGAAAGATTCCCCATACAAAGACTTCGCCGACCTCAAAGGCAAGAACGTCGTGACCACCGCCGGCACCACGTCCGAGCGCATCCTCAAGTCGATGAACGCCGACAAGCAGATGGGCATGAACGTGATCTCCGCCAAAGACCATGGCGAGTCCTTCCAGATGCTGGAAACCGGCCGTGCCGTGGCTTTCATGATGGACGACGCCTTGCTGGCCGGTGAAATGGCCAAGGCCAAGAAGCCGACCGACTGGGCCGTGACCGGGACTGCGCAGTCCAATGAAATTTACGGTTGCATGGTTCGCAAAGGCGACGCGCCGTTCAAGAAAGCTGTCGACGACGCCATCATCGCGACCTACAAGTCCGGCGAGATCAACAAGATCTACGAAAAATGGTTCATGCAGCCAATTCCGCCAAAAGGCCTGAACCTGATGTTCCCGATGAGCGAAGAGCTCAAGGCCCTGATCGCCAATCCGACCGACAAAGCGGCTGACGAAAAGAAATCCTGATTTCTGACTAACCTTATCCCCTGAGAGAGCCTTTGCCCTTTCAGGGGTTGTCACTCCCTGCTGGCATTTTCTGGAAACACTCGAACCGGTGGCTGTCGAGCCGCTCGTGTGTGCCTGATCTTCAAGATCGGGCGGGAACGGAGCTTCCCCAGGCGGGCATTTGTACATCGAACGAATCCGAGGGGAGACCCTAATGAATTACAACTGGGACTGGGGCGTGTTCTTCAAGTCCACCGGCGTGGGCAGCGAGATTTATTTCGACTGGTACCTCTCCGGTTTGGGCTGGACCATCGCCATTGCCGTCGCAGCCTGGATCATCGCGCTGCTGCTGGGCTCGATTCTGGGCGTCATGCGCACGGTACCGAATCGCATCGTATCGGGCATCGCGACCTGCTACGTCGAACTCTTCCGTAACGTGCCGCTGCTGGTTCAGCTGTTCATCTGGTACTTCCTGGTGCCCGACCTGCTGCCTGCGGACATCCAGGAGTGGTACAAGCAGGATCTCAACCCCACCACTTCGGCGTTCCTCAGCGTCGTCGTGTGCCTGGGTCTGTTCACCACCGCTCGCGTTTGCGAACAAGTGCGCACCGGTATCCAGGCGCTGCCCCGCGGCCAGGAAGCCGCCGCTCGCGCCATGGGTTTCAAGCTGCCGCAGATTTACTGGAACGTGCTGCTGCCCCAGGCTTACCGCATCATCATTCCGCCGCTTACCTCGGAATTTTTGAACGTCTTCAAGAACTCCTCCGTCGCGTCGCTGATTGGCCTGATGGAGCTGCTCGCGCAGACCAAACAGACCGCCGAGTTCTCCGCCAACCTGTTCGAAGCCTTCACCCTGGCCACGCTGATCTACTTCACGCTGAACATGAGCTTGATGCTGCTGATGCGTTCGGTCGAGAAGAAAGTCGCCGTACCGGGCCTGATTTCCGTAGGGGGTAAATGATGGAATTCGACTTCTCGGGCATCATTCCGTCCCTGCCGGGTTTGTGGAACGGCATGATCATGACCCTCAAGCTGATGGCCCTGGGCGTGATCGGCGGGATCATCCTCGGCACGCTCCTGGCGCTGATGCGCTTGTCCCACAACAAACTGCTGTCGAACATCGCCGGCGCCTACGTTAACTACTTCCGCTCGATCCCGTTGCTGCTGGTCATCACCTGGTTCTACCTGGCGGTGCCGTTTGTATTACGCTGGATTACCGGCGAAGACACCCCGATCGGCGCGTTCGCCTCGTGCATCGTGGCCTTCATGATGTTCGAAGCCGCGTATTTCTGCGAAATCGTCCGGGCTGGCGTGCAGTCGATCCCCAAGGGTCAGATGGGCGCTGCCCAGGCGTTGGGTATGGAATACGGCCAGATGATGCGACTGATCATCCTGCCGCAAGCGTTTCGCAAGATGACCCCGTTGCTGCTGCAACAGAGCATCATCCTGTTCCAGGACACCTCGCTGGTTTACGCGGTGGGTCTGGTGGACTTCCTCAATGCCTCCCGTGCCAGCGGCGACATCATCGGTCGCTCCAATGAGTTCCTGATCTTCGCAGGTCTCACGTACTTCACAATCAGCTTTGCCGCCTCGCTGCTGGTCAAGCGTCTGCAAAAAAGGTTTGCCGTATGATCTCTATCAAGAATGTCAACAAGTGGTATGGCGACTTCCAGGTACTGACTGACTGCAGCACCGAGGTCAAAAAAGGCGAAGTGATTGTGGTGTGCGGGCCGTCCGGCTCCGGCAAATCCACCCTGATCAAATGCGTCAACGCCCTGGAACCGTTCCAGAAAGGCGACGTGATCGTCGATGGCACATCCATCGCCGACCCGAAGACCAACCTGCCCAAACTGCGTTCGCGCGTTGGCATGGTGTTCCAGCATTTCGAACTGTTCCCGCACCTGAGCATCATGGACAACCTGACCATCGCACAGGTCAAGGTGTTGGGTCGCAGCAAGGAAGAGGCATCCAAGAAAGCCCTGCAACTGCTCGAACGCGTCGGCCTCTCCGCCCATGCCAAAAAGCATCCGGGCCAACTCTCCGGTGGTCAGCAACAGCGTGTGGCGATTGCCCGTGCGCTGGCGATGGACCCGATCGTCATGCTGTTCGACGAACCGACCTCGGCGCTGGACCCGGAAATGGTCAACGAAGTACTCGACGTGATGGTGCAACTGGCCCACGAAGGCATGACCATGATGTGCGTGACCCACGAAATGGGCTTTGCGCGCAAAGTGGCCGACCGGGTGATCTTCATGGACCAGGGCAAGATCATCGAAGACTGCAAGAAGGAAGAGTTCTTCGGCGACATCACCGCCCGCTCCGACCGCGCGCAGCATTTCCTCGAGAAGATTCTGCAGCACTAAGAAAGGCACCGCTCCC
>NZ_AKJE01000028.1 GCF_000282495.1 Pseudomonas sp. GM79 | reverse complement strand
CGCGAGCAAAACCCTTACACAATTTCACACAGCGCCTACAAAGCTTCACCGCTACCCTCGTCGCCCCCCCGTAGGATACGGGGGTCAATATTGGGGTATTTACATGTCAAAGAATCTGCTTGCCCGGCTCAGCCTGATTGCACTGGCGTTGACGCTGAGTGCTTGTGACCAGTCCTCGACCGCCGAAGAACAGGCGCCGCTCGCCACCGTGCGGGTTGAAACCGTCGAAGCCCGGCCGCTGTCGATCAGCAGCGAGCTGAGCGGGCGGATTGTCGCGCCACGCATCGCCGAAGTGCGCGCCCGTGTGGCCGGCGTGGTGTTGCAGCAGGCCTTCCGTGAAGGCAGCGACGTAAAAAAAGGCGACGTTCTCTTCCGTATCGACCCGGCGCCGTTCAAGGCCGACCTGGACAGCGCCGAAGCCGCATTGCGCAAGGCCGAGGCCAATGCATTCCAGGCCAGATTGCAAGAACAGCGCTACGCCCAGTTGATCGAAGGCAACGCCATCAGCGGTCAGGATTATGACAACGCCCGGGCCAATGCCCGGCAGACCGCCGCCGATGTCGCCGCCAACAAAGCCGCCGTGGAGCGGGCGAAACTGAACCTGGGTTACGCCACCGTCACCGCGCCGATTTCCGGGCGCATCGGCCGCGCACTGGTGACCGAAGGCGCGCTGGTCGGGCAGAACGAAACCACGCCGCTGGCACTGATTCAGCAGTTGAACCCGATCCACGCTGACCTGACGCAATCGACCCGTGAACTCAACGACCTGCGCCGCGCGTTCCGTTCCGGCCAGTTAAAGGAAGTGGGCCAGGGCCAGGCCAAAGCCACATTGATTCAGGACGACGGCAGCCTCTATCCGCTGCCGGGCAAGTTGCTGTTCACCGACATCACCGTCGACCCGGGCACTGGTCAGATCATTCTGCGCAGCGAATTCCCCAACCCGGACCTCGACTTGCTGCCGGGCAGCTTCGTTCGCGTGCGCCTGGAGCAAGCGTTCAATCAGCAAGGCATCAGCGTGCCGCAACGGGCCATCCAGCGTGACAGTGCCGGCATCGCCCAAGTGCTGGTGCTCGACGCCGAACAGCGCGTCGGCCAGCAACCGGTCGAACTGGGCGCGGTGCAGAACGATCGCTGGATCGTCACCAACGGTCTCAAGCCCGGCGACCGCATTGTCACTGAAGGCCTGCAACATGCGCGCCCCGGTGAAAAAGTCCAGATCGATGACACCCCTCTTCCCCTTGCCCAGGTTTCTGGTCAGTAAGCAGGACGCTTTTTTATGCCGCAGTTCTTTATCGACCGCCCGGTGTTCGCCTGGGTGATCGCCTTGTTCATCCTGCTGGCCGGTGCATTGGCCATTGTGCAATTGCCGGTGGCGCAGTACCCGAACGTTGCGCCGCCGAAAGTCGAAATCTATGCCACCTACCCCGGCGCATCGGCGCAGACCGTGGACGAAAGCGTTGTCAGCCTGATTGAGGAAGAGCTCAACGGCGCCGACCATCTGCTGTATTTCGAATCCCAGAGCAGCCTCGGCAGCGCCACCATCACCGCGACTTTCCAACCAGGCACTGACCCGGAAATGGCGCAGGTCGACGTGCAAAACCGCCTCAAGGTGGTCGAGTCGCGCTTGCCGCAAGCGGTCACTCAGCAAGGCTTGCAGGTTGAGAAAGTCTCCGCCGGTTTCCTGTTGCTGATCACCCTCACCTCCAGTGACGGCAAGCTCGACGACGTAGCGCTCAGCGACTACCTGGCGCGCAACGTGATGAACGAGATCAAGCGTCTGGACGGCGTCGGCAAGGCCCAGTTGTACGGTGCCGAACGGGCGATGCGGATCTGGATCGACCCGCGCAAGTTGATCGGATTCAACCTGACCCCGGCCGATGTCAACGCCGCCATCGTTGCGCAGAACGCCCAGGTTTCGGCGGGCAGCATCGGCGACTTGCCGACCCGCACCACCCAGGAAATCACTGCGACTATTCTGGTCAAAGGCCAGCTGTCGACACCTGAAGAATTCGCCGACATTGTCCTGAAGGCCAACCCTGACGGCTCCACGGTGCGCATCGGCGATGTGGCGCGGGTCGAGATCGGCAGTCAGGAGTATCAATTCTCCACGCGCCTTAACGGCAAACCGTCGACCGCCGTCAGCGTGCAACTGTCGCCAGGCGCCAATGCCCTGAGTACCGCGACGCTGGTGCGGGCGAAGATGGACGAACTGGCACGCTACTTCCCGGCCGGCGTGGAATACAAGATTCCGTACGACACCTCGCCCTTCGTCAAAGTCTCGATTACCAAGGTGGTCTACACCCTCATCGAGGCGATGGTGCTGGTGTTTGCGGTGATGTTCCTGTTCCTGCAAAACATCCGCTACACGCTGATCCCGACCCTGGTGGTGCCGGTGGCGCTGATGGGGACTTTCGCGACCATGCTCGCACTGGGCTTCTCGATCAACGTGCTGACCATGTTCGGCATGGTGCTGGCCATCGGCATTCTGGTGGACGACGCGATTGTGGTGGTGGAGAACGTCGAACGGATCATGGCCACCGAAGGCCTGTCGCCCAAGGAAGCGACGCGCAAGGCGATGAAACAGATCACCGGGGCGATCATCGGCATTACCCTGGTGCTGGTGGCGGTGTTCATTCCGATGGCGTTCATGCAGGGCTCGGTCGGGGTGATTTACCAACAGTTCTCGCTGTCGATGGCCACGTCGATCCTGTTCTCGGCATTCCTCGCCCTGACCTTGACTCCGGCCCTGTGCGCGACCCTGCTCAAGCCGATTGCCAAGGGCGAACATCATGCCAAGGGCGGCTTCTTCGGCTGGTTCAACCGGCGCTTCGAACAACTGACCGAGCGTTATCAGGGCTGGGTCGCCTATGCACTGAAACGCACCGGGCGTTACCTGTTGATCTACGGCGTGCTGCTGATCGGTCTGGGGCTGTGCTTCAGTCGTCTGCCCTCCTCGTTCCTGCCGGTGGAAGACCAGGGTTACACCATCACCGACATCCAGCTTCCACCGGGCGCGAGCAAGAATCGCACGGTGCAGGTGGTCGAGCAGATCGAAGCGCACAACGCCACCGAACCGGGCGTCGGCGACAGCACGGTGATTCTCGGTTTCAGCTTCTCTGGTAGCGGGCAGAACGCCGCACTGGCGTTCACCACGCTCAAGGATTGGTCGGATCGGGGCAGCGACGACTCGGCGAGTTCGATTGCCGACCGCACCAACATCGCGCTCAGTCAGATCAAGGATGCCATGGCCTTTGCGGTCCTGCCGCCGCCGGTCGATGGCCTCGGCACTTCCAGTGGTTTCGAGTTCCGCCTGCAAGACCGTGGCGGCCTCGGCCATGCCACGTTGATGCAGGCGCGCAGCCAATTGTTGGCCGCCGCCGAGAAGAGCCCGGTTTTGATGAACGTACGCGAAAGCGCCCTGGCCGAAGCGCCGCAGGTGCAACTGGAAGTCGACCGCAAGCAAGCCAACGCCTTGGGCATTTCGTTTGCCGACATCGGCAACGTGCTGTCTACCGCCGTCGGATCGGCCTACATCAACGACTTTCCCAATCAGGGACGGATGCAGCGAGTGGTGGTCCAGGCTGAAGGCGATCAGCGCAGTCAGGTCGACGACCTGCTGAAGATTCACGTGCGCAACAACGGCGAGAACATGGTGCCGTTGTCGGCTTTCGTTCGGGCCAACTGGACCCAGGGCCCGGCGCAATTAACCCGTTACAACGGCTACCCGGCCATCAGCATTTCCGGCGAACCGGCGCCCGGCTACAGCACCGGCGAAGCCATGGCGGAAATCGAACGGCTGGTGGCGCAAGGGCCGGCGGGATTAGGGCAAGAATGGACCGGGCTGTCGTTGCAGGAACGCTTGTCCGGCAGCCAGGCCCCCATTCTGCTCGGGCTGTCGCTGCTGATCGTGTTCCTGTGCCTGGCGGCGCTGTATGAGAGTTGGTCGATTCCAACCTCGGTGTTGCTGGTGGTGCCGCTGGGTGTGCTCGGTGCGGTACTGGCCGTGACGTTGCGCGGGATGCCCAACGATGTGTTCTTCAAGGTCGGGCTGATCACCATCATTGGCCTGTCGGCGAAGAACGCGATCCTGATCATCGAATTCGCCAAGAGCCTGTACGACGAAGGTCACGACCTGATCGACGCCACCCTGCAAGCCGCGCGTTTGCGCCTGCGGCCGATTGTCATGACGTCACTGGCCTTCATCCTTGGCGTGGTGCCATTGGCGATCGCCACCGGGGCCAGCTCGGCGAGCCAGCAAGCCATCGGCACCGGCGTGATCGGCGGGATGATCACCGCGACTTTGGCGGTGGTGTTTGTACCGGTGTTTTTTGTGGTGGTGATGAAACTGGTGCGCAAGCGCCACAAAAACATCTAACCAAACACCAATCAACTGTGGGAGCGGGCTTGCTCGCGAAAGGGCCGTCACATTCAACATTGATGTTGGCTGACACGCCGCCTTCGCGAGCAAGCCCGCTCCCACATTCGACCCCATTGGATTCAACTTTGTGGCCACAACGGATTGCGCTGGGCTAAGGTGTTTAGACACCCAGGCCCATCGAGTTCCCATGCCCCTACTCGCCCGCACCCACCCTCGCCTGTCCGCCGCTGCCACACTTGGCATCGCGGTGGGCATTCTGGCCCCCGCCGACTCGATCATCAGCAAAATCCTCATCGGCTGGAACGCCGGGGTCTGGACCTATCTGGTGCTGATGCTCTGGCTCACCATGCGGGCCAAGGCCCCGGACGTGAAACGCATTGCCGAGGTCGAAGATGAAAACGCCGGTCTGGTATTGCTGCTGGTGAGCATCGCGGCGCTGGCCAGCCTCGGCACCATCACCTTCGAACTCGCCGGCAGCCGGGATCTGGAAACCACACGTAAACTGCTGCGCTACGGTTTCACCGCGCTGACCGTGATCGGCTCATGGCTGCTGATCGGGGTGATCTTCAGCGTGCACTATGCCCGGCTGTATTACACCTGGAACGGCAAGGAACCGGCGCTGCGTTTTGCCGAGGGCCTGACAACCCCCAATTATTGGGATTTTCTGTACTTCTCATTCACCATCGGCGTGGCGGTGCAGACGGCGGATGTCGGCGTGGCCACGCGGGAGTTGCGCAAGATCGTGCTGGCGCAATCGTTGATCGGATTTGTGTTCAACACCGCAATCCTGGGCTTCTCGATCAACATTGCTGCGGGACTGTTTGGCTGACCTCTGTGTGCAGGCTGTTGTGTTCGGCGTGACTGCCACTGCTGGTCTGAAACGGGGGATCGCCCAGCGTGCCTATTGCAGCCACGTTTGCCCAGCGCTGTAAACTGTCAACAATGACAGTATACAGGGGGAGCAGAAACAGGCTTCCATAGTTCATCCAGACGTAGGGCCAGCAAAGGCCTTTGGATACTCTTATTCAAAGTAACGGAGGCTACGTCCATGAGCATCATTAATCCTGTGATCAAACGAAGTGGTTTTGCAGAAGGCAACTATTTCATCGGCGATGCGTTCACCGGTGGAAAGTTTTCCTTTGAGGAATTCAACGCCACTTCCCGACTTATCGATACATTGAAGGCCGGGCTGAAGAAACTCGACGTGGTGAAAATCACCGCCATCGAACGCACTCTTCCTCACACCAGAGCAGGCCATTCCAGCGTTCGGGAGCTGACCATTTCGCTTCCGATCGAACTCGCGATCGGCAAATATGAGCTCAAAGGCACTGACGGCACCAGCCTCAGTTTCAAAGACACTAACGGCCATGTCGTTGAAGCGACTTCCGGCACGCTCGAGATCCTGCCCTCGGAGGAGGACGTGGTCAAATGTAAAATCAAGGCCTATCTTGACGTCCCGGGCTCAGAGGGAGAAACCTTTGCCCTTAATGCGCGTTTCCAGGTACTGAAAGCGGGCTGATCCACCAGCACACATAAAAAAGGGAAGCCTGGCTTCCCTTTTTTATTGACGCCTGCAGTGGCACTTAAAACTTGTAATGTGCCCCCATGTTCAAACCAAAGTCCTTGGTAACGCCATCGCCCTTGCTGGTATCGAGCTCGGCATGCAACTGCCAACGATCATTCAACGTCCAGGATGCACCTGCGCCTACTTCAAAACGCGTACCGGAGAGATCGTTGTTGAACTTGTTATCGTTGACTCGAACTTCGTTGCTTTGCGCAAACTCATGCACTACTGCTGCGCGGATATGCGGCTGTACGATGCTGCCATTGGCCATGGTCATGCTGTGACCCAGGGTTGCACCAGCCTTGCCGAGAAGTGAATGCGTGGTATCGGCGTCGGCCCGCAGACCGTTGTCCAGCGTAAAATCCTTACCCTGAATCGATGCCGCTTGCCACTGGGTAAACAACTCGGCGTAGTAGCCGTCTTTGATGTCTATGTGTTTGCCGAACTCGGCCGACGCACTGGCGCCCCAGTTGTTGTAGTCACCTTCGGTGCGGGTGCCGTCACTCAGCGCCACTTTGGCTTCGTTGCGAAAATGGTTGAGCTTGGCAACGGTATCCAGGTAGTAACCGCTGTCACCCAGCCAGGTGCCGTAGACACCGACCGATGTGCTGTCAATCTCACCGGAGCTGCCGCGGTGCAAGTCCAGGTCCGACTTGCTATAGCCGACAAATACACCCAGTAACACTTGCTCGCCGGCGATCTGTACCGGAGTGTCGGCGCCCATTGCAATACCGTACTGGTTCTGGCTGTAACCATCGCCGAAAGCGTTGTTGTCGATGCTGTAGCGGTTGCCATAGCTACGGACCCAGCCACCCGACTGACCACCGTTGACGCGCAAGTCGCCCATACGATTGGTCAGCGAAGCCATTTCACCATAGATCACCGTCGGCGCAGTGCCGAACAGCGCCATGACCGAACGGGTCGGTGTACTCACTACCTCTTTATCGGGCTGCAGATACCAATCCTCGCCTGTCTTGACCAATTGGTAAGTGAAGGCGCCGGCATCGACCGGGCCGTTGAGCAGGCCGAACCGCGCATCGCCGCCGACCGTCTGGACGACTTTGATCGGTGTGTCGTTGACCGGATCGGCACCGCTGCTAGACACCAACAGTTGGTGACTGCCAGCGGCATTGCCGGTGACGTTGAGCAAATCGGTCAGGCCCTGGTTGAAGTCGGTGCCGATTTCGAACGTACCGCTGCCGGCGAGACTGGCCACGTTCAACTGAAAGAAATCCTGATTGCCACCAAACCGCACGTGGCCGCCATTCAATGACAGGTTGTTCACCGACTGACTGTCTGTCATCTGCCACCGCGCCTGGTTGTTGATGGCGAAATTAGTGACGTTGTTGACCTGCCCGGTAAGGCTGGCGCCATTGTCCAGGGTCAGACTGGTAGCACTGTCCACCGCACCCGTGACATTGCCGCTCATAACACTCTGGTTGTTGACCTGCACATTGGCGACATCCTGCAGATTGCCGTTCAATGTCGAGCCGTTGTCCAGGATTACGCTGGAGGAGCGCAACACATCGCCGGTCATCGCACTGCGATTGTTGATCGATACATTGGCCACATCCTGAAGGTTGCCGGTCAGCGTCGAGGCGTTGTCCAGCGACACACTCGAAGCGGTCAGCACATTACCGGTCATGCGCGCCTGGTTGTTCAGCACGGCTGTGGTGACGTTCAGCATGTCGCCGGTCAGCGATGCGGTGTTCTGCAAGGTCACATTGGCCGTGCTGCCCTGAACCACCGTAACATTGCCGGCCAGGTCACTGTCATCCACCAGAAGGTTGGCCGAAGCCCCTGTACGCACCTCAAGCAAGGTGTTGTTGCCGGCGACCACGCTGGAGCCATTACGTACCTGAATGTTGGCGACCGTCGGAAAGTTTGGCGCGTTGAAGCCGACAACGATTGCCGAGCCGGTGCCACTCTCCACCCGGGAACTGTCCAGCACGATGGTTGAGGGAATGACCGCCGTTACCTGAGTGTCGGTTCCTACGCTCACCGCGTTAAGGCCGCCGCGAATGGTGCTGCCGGTAGCGGTCAGCGAACCCTCGAGCAGGCGGATGCCGAAACTCGTCGCCCCCGTGCCTTCCACGGTTGAGTTCTGCAGGTTCAGATTGCTGAAACGGTTGCCCGCGATCCCGCCTTGCAGGCCGCGCACCACACTGTTGTTGCTCAGGTTGACGGAGGAGCCGCCGACGCTGCCAACGTTGCGCACGGCAGAAATACCGATCCCGTTGACACTGGTAACGGTCGAATTGTTCAGCGTGGCGGTGGCGTTGGTTAGAAAAATACCCTGTTGAATACCGCCCTCGCCGGCCGAGGTGATGGTGGAGTTGGTCAGGTCGACCAGACTCCCCGTAGAACCGGTAATCCCCAGTGTGGTAGCACCCGATCCATTGAGGACGGCATTGGTCTGGAGTTGCCAGATGTCCAGCGCAGTGCCGGCATTGATGGTCTGCGTGGTGCCCGCCGGGACGGTGGCCGCCTGGGTCAGGGAGGAATTGATCAGCAGCGGCGCCAAGGACCACAGGCAGACACTAATCGGGGATTTGGGAAAAGCAAAAAACGGTTTTGGCGACATGACTGGAGTCTCACTCGATTGCATTCCGTCAGGAACGAGTTGCCGACCTGAACTGCTCAAGCCAGACAATTAATGGTCGCCAGACTACGGATTAACCTCTCAACGATATGTAGGATAAGTCCACAGATTCGTAAGACTTGTCCCTTTAATATGTGCGACGTTCCGTATCTGAACGTAAACGACTTCGCGATCCGGGAATGGGGACGAAAATTCTTTCGTCCCCATTCACAGACTCATACGGACAACAGATATCAAGGCACTTCAGGGCGCTCTATCTCGCAATACACCAGACTGGAGTTCAGCAGTGCCACCGGCACAGTGGTCTCCGCCGTGACACCATTAACCGTATAAGCGATACGCGCGTAACGAGTCGCAGGCCGTGAGTTGCCAACAGGGGGCAGTTGAATGATTTTGATCTGTTCGTATTCGGTGAGGAAAAACTCCAGGTTTCCCGAGGCCGGCATCGGGCCGGAACGGGTGATCAGCGTGCCGGGAATGGCCGGGGCACCCACTGCATTGCTGGTGCGACCTTCGAACTCCAGATTGACCGTCGCGCCGGCCGGAATATTGCTATCGGGCCGAATACGGATGCGCAGACGGCGAGTCTGGTAAGGCGGCATCGGGCCATTCGCCACAACCGGATGGTTGAAGCTAGGGCAGTTGATTGACGTCGCAATACGCTCCGCTATCGTGCTTCCCGTCGGAGCTCTGTAACTCGAGATCACGAGTTGCGGCACCGGCAGATTGATCACGATGGCAGTGACATGAACATCGGTCGGAATCTTTTGTGACATGACAGTAAGGCTGCCGGGGTAACCGATCGTGATGTAGGCTTTGCGGGCATTGGCGCCCGTGCCGTTGCCTTCGGTCCTGATGGTGTCCCATGGCAACGTGGTGGTGACCTGGGTATCTTCCTTACGCACCTGTATCGGTGTACCGACTTGTTTTCCCTGGTAGTAGAACGTGACGACCTCACGCCCCGTAATCGGCCGGTCCGGCTCAGTCCACAGAGGCCAGGTCATCGTCGCATCGAAACCGGACTGCGCGGGAGTCAGTGTGTTGGGAGCCGGTGCTGGCGTACCCGCCCCCTGGACAACGACTGGAGCAATGTTGGGGTTTTCCAGCTCCGGCAGATTTGGCTGTTCCGGCCCTGCATAAGAAAGATCAAGAGCGCCGAAGACGGACAGAGAGGTCGGGTTTTGCGTAATGGTCGTACGTTGCAGTTCATACCAGTATTCGAACTGCACCTCCTCGGCACCATTCGAATCGCCAAAGACAGATGCCCATGTGTCGTAATCCACCAGGAACTCTAGTTTGCCAGCTGTACCGGGCGGTGGAACCGCCTGCTCTGGAAGCGCTTTCGGGCCATCTGACTTGTCCGAAATGATGAACGGGATAATCCGGTCACCTGGCAACCAGTTGGAGGCGGCGGTGTAGCTGATTTCCATGATGGTCTTTGACGGGGCGGGTGCCACGGTCGTCAAGGTGATCGGCGTACCACCACCGGCACCTGTGACCGGAATATGTGGAACATTCAGGACCGGTGCCGGTGCGACAACCCTTCTGAACATATTAGTGATCGCGGCGTTGTTGCTAATGTTGCCCGGCAGGTCAGTCAGGTTGTACGAGTAGTAATACGTACCCTCTGGCAGCGCCCTGAGGAAATCAAGCGGAACATTGATGATGCCACCGGCGGCCAGCTTACCACTGGACGCCTCGTCTTCACCCTGCATCAGCGCAAAGGTGGTCTGCTGTGAGATATAAAATTTGTAGCCATCCAAACCCGGCTCGAACTTTGTATAGCCGGTGGGGATAGTCAGATCAAGCCCCCTGGCGTTCGCTGGGTCGTTCAGCCATGCGTCATTGATTTCGGCGGGTACGGTTCCGCCCAGCGTCAGAAGGGGCGGCCGCGGCCCGGTACCATTCCCCCTGCCTGGCTGTGACTGATAAGGCGCGGTCAGATCGACCAGAACTTCGAGCGGGCTAGACGTGTCGATGTTATCAAAAGCGTCAACAATGAGGAATACGAAATAATACGGGGTGTAGTTACCCGCCAAGTCGAACCTGTCAACCAGGCCAGTGGTAGGCGCATCGAATGCGACCGGGAAGTCCCAACCACCGTCAGGCTTGCTTATCGTCTCAACCAAAGTCAATGGATCGAAAGGAACCGGGGTAGTGCTGGCATCAGGAACCTTGTGCAGTTCAACCCTTGCTCCGCCGTATTCACTTTTATCTTCAATGTCCATCAACTGGACTTTTACAATCCTGTCCTCTTTAAGCTGCTTGTACGTCAGTCGACCATCGGGCAGTTGATCAACAATTTTCGGAGGCTCGGCAAGCGCTCCGACGTCACTCGCCACCTTGCTGCCTTGAACGCTTGGATCTACAGGCATATTCATCGTCGTACTCTCCATCAGTGAGTGTGTGTTCGAACTGTCTGCGTTATTGCCAAACGAAGAATCGTGCGACGGCAGGCTGCAAGTTCCCGGCACTAACGTTTTACTGCTTTGCACATCATTTATTACTTCAGTGTTTACAGCGGTTGAACTTAGTCCTCCGAACCGAGGCGGGGGACTGCAAGTTTGACTACTGCCCGGAATGACTCTATCAATTTTTACCAACGCTGATTTCGAGCGCCCCAGGGGAATGCCATTTCGATACAGGGTGTAACTGGCCAATGCGGACGAATCTCTTTCCATCGGCTTTATGTATTGCTCGTATTTATCGCTTCCGAGAATAAAAAACGTTCCATTGTCAGCTTGTGTTTTTGTCAGTACTTTTGTGACTTGTAACTTTGTTCCCGGAATCGGTTTAATTCCGTTGAGACTATCGAAGCCCTCCCAATCCAGCACGCATACATCACCGGCTTCGAATCGACCGGGTTGAGCCTCGACACCGATCCACAATTCTTCCCACAACTTCGGAGTCGAATTGCAGTTGAGATACCCCCACAATGTCGCAGAAGGAAATGTCGGTTTTTCAAGGTTTATCGGTACAGGACGACGAACAATAAAAGTCTGTGGCAGCGAAGTATCTTCATTGCCGTTATCGCCGCTGGTGACCCGATAGCGCAGAACAATGTCGCCGTCACTCTGCAGATATTGCGCAGGCAACAAAAAGAATGGCGGAATGGTGACCGGGACTGGAAAAAAATTGCTGTAAAACCGCGTTTCAGTCGTCGCACCCGGCTCCCTTATCCAGATCTCCAGCAAGTCGCTTTTACCGTCTTCAATGGATGGCGCAGCCCACATCGGGATCAGCAATCTGGCGCCATCGGTCGAAGCTGCCGGCGGGAGTATGCCATCGGCGCCAACCCCTTCGATCTCCAGAGGCAAAGCAAATAAACCAACCGGAATTTCTGTAACTGAAGACATGTCCATTTCCCCGAAAGAGCGCCATTTCAGCCCTGAGGGAAATTAGACCCCCTTGTGCCACTTCCGCCTACTGTCATATCTGACAGGTTTTTCGACCGTTCGTCGGTCTTGTCGCCGTACGCTGTTTCGCGGTTGTCTAAAAAACTTGACGATCCTTAGGGTAATGTTGTCTTCTGAAACCGGTTTCATCACCAGGCAATGTGACCTGTCGAGTAGCCCAATAAGAAGATCGCCCCATGAACGATTTCTCCGCCGCCCAACGCAGCCGCGTGACCATGCTCGATGTCGCCGAACGCGCCGGCGTGTCCAAGGCCAGCGTCTCGCGCTTCATCGGCGATGACCGCGCCCTGCTCTCCGATGCCATTGCCCTGCGCATCGAGCAGGCGATCAGCGAATTAGGCTATCGCCCAAACCAGATGGCCCGCGGCCTGAAACGTGGACGCACTCGTCTGATCGGCATGTTGGTGGCCGATATCCGTAACCCTTATTCGATAGCCGTGATGCACGGGGTGGAAACCGCTTGCCGTCAGCACGGCTATAGCCTGGTGGTGTGCAACACCGATCGCGATGACGAGCAAGAGCGTCAACACCTGGCGTTGCTGCGCTCGTACAACATCGAAGGCTTGATCGTGAACACCCTCGGTCATCACCGCGATGAGCTGCGCGAACTGCATCAGGAAATGCCCATGGTGCTGGTGGATCGCAAGGTCGATCAGCTCGAGAGCGATCTGGTGGGGCTGGATAATCCGGCCGCTGTCGAGATGGCCGTTGCCCACCTTGAAGAACGCGGTTATCGCGATGTGCTGATGGTCACCGAGCCGTATGACGGCACCAGTTCGCGGATCGAGCGGGTCAGCAGTTTCAAGGCACAGATCGAGCGGCGTCCGGCGCTCTCGGGCGCGGTGGTTGAAACCGGCGGCGATCTGACCGCTCGTTTGAAAAACTTTCTGCAAACGCCTGGCCCTGGCCCGAAAGCGCTGTTTTGCGCCAACGGTATCGCCGCGCTGGCCAGTACTCATTCGTTGCGGGAGTTGAAGTGCAACCTGTTTGCGGATGTCGGGCTGATTGCCCTGGATGATCTGGATTGGTATCCGCTGGTGGGGAGCGGGATTACCGCCCTCGCCCAACCGACGGCGGAGATGGGTGCGAGTGCGTTCGAGTGTTTGCTCAAGCGACTGCGTGGGGATGACGGGCCGGTGCGGAACCTGGATTTTTCGGCGCGGTTGATAGTGCGGGGGTCGACTCTTGGGCATTTGGGTTGATTGTGCTGGCCTCTTCGCGAGCAAGCCCGCTCCCACAGGGGGTTTGTGTCAGACACAAATACAATGTGCACCACAATCCCCTGTGGGAGCGGGCTTGCTCGCGAAGACGGCCTGAAGAACAACGCATCCCCCAAGCAAGACATTTTTTTTGACCAAAAATGAAACCGGTTTCAGAGGTGAATAACAATGAACAAACCACCCGTTTCCATCAGCCTGTCCAGCTACGGCGCCGACCTCGTCCGCCAATGTGGCCAAGGCAGTTTTGTCGAGGTTCTGTCCGCTGCCGGCGCCACGCACATTGAATGGCGCGAAGAGCTGCTGACACTCGAAGACCCCACGCAATTGGCCAGCGCCACGCAATCCTGGGGTCTGGAAAGTGTGTATTCCTCACCGATGGAATTGTGGTTGGCCGGGCAGTCGGCCCCCAATCCTGAACTGCTCCCGACCCTGAAGCGTGCCAAGGCATTCGGCGCCCAATGGCTGAAAGTCTCCCTGGGCTATTTCACCGACAATAATGATCTGCAAACACTCGCGCTGCAGTTGCATCAGAGCCCGGTGCAGCTGCTGGTGGAAAACGACCAGACCTTGCACGGCGGCCGAATCGAACCCTTCCAGCGATTCTTCGCCAACGTCGAGCAGCACAACCTGCCGATCAAAATGACCTTCGATATCGGCAACTGGCAATGGCAGGACCAGTCCGCCGCCAGTGCCGCGCGGTTGCTCGGCCGACACGTCGGCTATGTGCATTGCAAAGCCGTGGCGCGCCGGGCCGACGGCAAGTTGGTGGCGGTGCCACCGGCCGCCAGCGACCTGCATCTGTGGGGGCAACTGCTGCGGCACATGCCCCAGGGCGTGATGCGCGCGGCGGAGTATCCACTGCAAGGCGATGACCTGGTGCAGTTGACCTCCGAGCATGTCGCCGTCCTCGCCCGCCTCGGTCAACCCCGCCAGGAGCCTGCTCATGTCTGAGATCGATATTCTGTCGTTCGGCGAAACCATGGCGATGTTCGTCGCCGAGCAGAACGGTGAACTGGCTGACGTCGACCACTTCCACAAGCGCATTGCCGGGGCCGACAGTAATGTCGCCATTGGCTTGTCGCGGTTGGGGTTTAACGTCGCCTGGCTGAGCCGGGTGGGTGCTGACTCTTTGGGTCGGTTCGTGATCGATACGCTGGAAAAACAAGGCCTGGATTGCAGCCATGTCAACATCGACCCGGCGCACCCCACCGGGTTTCAACTCAAGTCCCGCACTGACGATGGCAGCGATCCGGCGGTCGAGTACTTCCGCCGTGGCTCGGCCGCCAGTCATTTGTCGGTGCAATCCATTGCCCCGCAACTGCTCGAGGCTCGGCACTTGCACGCCACGGGCATTCCCCCGGCGCTGTCGGCGGCGGCCCGGGAAATGTCTTTCGAGCTGATGACCCGCATGCGTAATGCCGGGCGCAGCGTGTCGTTTGACCCCAACCTGCGCCCGAGCCTGTGGTCCAGCGAGCAACAGATGATCCGCGAGATCAACCGTCTGGCCGCCCTCGCCCATTGGGTGCTGCCGGGTTTGAGCGAAGGGCGTTTGCTGACCGGTTTCGAAGACCCCGCCGACATCGCGGCGTTTTATCTCGACCAGGGCGCTGAAGCCGTAGCGATCAAGCTCGGGCCGGCCGGTGCGTATTACCGAACCCATCTGGATGAAGGTTTCGTTGCAGGCGTGCCGGTGGAAACGGTGGTCGATACGGTCGGTGCCGGTGACGGGTTTGCCGTCGGCCTGATCAGCGCCCTGCTGGAAAACCACAGCGTTGCCCAAGCGGTGCAGCGTGCCAACTGGATTGGTAGCCGCGCGGTGCAGAGCCGTGGGGATATGGAGGGGTTGCCCGACCGGGCCGAGATGTATGCCGAGTTTGAGTCCGCCATTCGCGAGCAAGCCCGCTCCCACATTCAATCGGATTCGTCCCCACATTCTGTGTCCGACACAGATTCCAGTGTGGGAGCGGGCTTGCTCGCGAAGAGGCCCGCACCGTCACTCAAGATCTGAACCAAAACCGTTACCTGCTGCGACAAAAACAACAAGCTCAGGAGCATCACTATGAAAACCGCAACACTGGCCACCCGCCGCTGGTGGTACATCATGCCGATCGTGTTCATCACCTACAGCCTGGCGTATCTGGACCGCGCCAACTATGGGTTCGCCGCCGCCTCCGGGATGGCTGCAGACCTTATGATTACCCCCGGGCTGTCGTCCCTGCTCGGCGCGCTGTTCTTCCTTGGTTATTTCTTCTTCCAGATTCCGGGCGCGATCTACGCCCAGAAGCACAGCGTCAAGAAGCTGATTTTCGTCAGCCTGATCCTCTGGGGTGGCCTGGCGACCTTGACCGGGATCGTCTCCAACGCCTACTGGCTGATCGTGATTCGCTTCATGCTCGGGGTGGTCGAAGCCGCGGTGATGCCGGCGATGCTGGTGTACCTGTGCCACTGGTTCACCCGTGCCGAACGTTCGCGCGCCAACACTTTCCTGATCCTCGGCAACCCAGTGACCATGCTCTGGATGTCGGTGGTGTCGGGCTACCTGATCGAGCATTTCAGCTGGCGCTGGATGTTCATTATCGAAGGCTTGCCGGCGGTGCTGTGGGCGTTTATCTGGTGGCGGCTGGCCGATGATCGTCCGGCTCAGGCCAAGTGGCTGAGCGACCAGGAAAAGCAGGATCTGGAAAGCGCCCTGGCCGCCGAACAGGTCGGCATCAAAGCGGTGAAAAACTACGCCGAAGCCTTCCGCTCGCCAAAAGTGATCATCCTCGCCTTGCAGTTTTTCTGCTGGAGCATCGGCGTCTACGGTTTCGTGCTGTGGCTGCCGTCGATCCTCAAGGCTGGGGCGAAAATGGACATGATCGAAGCCGGTTGGCTGTCGGCGTTGCCCTACCTGGCCGCAGTGATCGCCATGCTGCTGGTGTCCTGGGGCTCGGACAAACTGCAAAAACGCAAACGCTTCGTGTGGCCACCGCTGTTGATCGCCTCGATCGCGTTCTATGGCTCGTACGCCTTGGGCGCTGAACATTTCTGGTGGTCCTACACGCTGCTGGTGATTGCCGGCGCCTGCATGTACGCCCCGTACGGGCCGTTTTTCGCCATCGTCCCGGAGATTCTTCCGGCCAACGTTGCAGGCGGGGCCATGGCATTGATCAACAGCATGGGCGCGCTCGGCTCGTTTGGCGGCTCTTATCTGGTCGGTTATCTGAACAGCTCCACCGGATCGCCCGGTGCCTCTTATCTGCTGATGAGCGGCGCGTTGCTGCTGTCGGTGGTGCTGACGATTTTCCTCAAGCCCGGCGCCAGTGACCGGATCGCTGTGCCCCGGCCGATGGCGGCTCATTCTTGATTTGAGATAGAGATGACAACGATGAAAAAGCAGGTTGTGCTGTACAAGAAACTCTCGCCGTTGCTGATGGCTCGCTTGCATGAGCAGACCGAAGTGACGCTGATCGACAGCCTCGACGCCGAGGGGCTGGCAAAGCTGCGCCAGGCCTTGCCCCGCGCCCAAGGTTTGCTTGGCGCCAGTCTGAAACTGGACGCCGGGTTACTGGATCTGGCGCCAAACCTGCAAGCCATTGCCAGCGTGTCCGTCGGCGTCGACAACTACGACATCGATTACCTGACCGAGCGCCGGATCCTGCTCAGCAATACCCCCGACGTGTTGACCGAAACTACTGCCGACACCGGTTTCGCGCTGATCCTGGCCACCGCCCGACGCGTGGTGGAACTGGCCACTATGGTTCGCGCCGGCCAGTGGAACCGCAACATCGGCCCGGCGCATTTCGGCAGCGATGTACACGGCAAGACGCTGGGCATTATTGGCATGGGGCGGATCGGTGAGGCGCTGGCGCAACGTGGGCATTTCGGTTTTGGCATGCCGGTTGTGTATCACAGCCATTCGCCGAAACCGGCGGTGGAGCAGCGATTCAATGCGCAATACCGCAGCTTGAGCGATCTGCTGCAGCAGGCCGATTTCGTGTGCCTGACGTTGCCGCTGACCGCTGCAACCGAAGGGTTGATCGGTGCTGAACAGTTCGCCCTGATGCGCCCCGAAACAATCTTCATCAACATTTCCCGGGGCAAGGTGGTGGATGAGCCGGCGCTGATCGAGGCGTTGCGGCAGAAGCGGATTCGCGCGGCAGGGCTGGATGTGTTTGAGCGTGAGCCGCTGGGCAATGACTCGCCGTTATTGCAGTTGAACAACGTGGTGGCGACGCCGCACATCGGGTCGGCGACGCATGAGACCCGGGAGGCGATGGCCCGTTGTGCAGTGGATAATCTGTTGGCGGCTTTGGCTGGGGAGCGGCCGGCTAATCTGGTGAATGCCGGGGCGTGGGGCGGTCAGGAAGAGCCGAAGCCCGTTCTCACGACAGGCGGCATACAACCCGGTTAACCATCGCTTAACCCCATGGTCCAAAACTTTACTGGACCGCACGCCCTCAGCTCCTCTGACGCCCAGTGCGGCAGGTTCGACGTTCTTCAGTCGAACTGATTTCCCCTCTGCACTGGAGATTCACCATGAACACGCGAACACTACTGATAACCACCGCCCTCGCCTGCACCGCGTTCGCCGGGCTTGCTCAAGCCAACGAGACGTCGTCCTCCCAGGCCGTGCCTTATCACTACGGCATGCAACTACGGGTGGCCAAGGTCATTTCCTTGACTGAACCGCAAACGCAGGGGTGCAAAGTGGTGACGGCCAACATGAAGTACATCGACACATCGGGTAAGCCTGCGCAGATTACGTACCAAAAACTGTCTGAGGCGTGTAGCTATCAGAACTGACAGTAGGCCTGTGAGGGTTCTGGCGCTAAGCTCTGGCGCTTCCCTCACTGCCGCAGGATTCGCCATGCAGTTCTCGTTTCGCACGCTGTCGACGTTCACCGCCGCACTTTGTTTTCTGCTGGCGCTGGTCTGGGGTTTGATGCCGCAAGGGTTGCTGGCGATCTGGAGTATCGAGTACTCGTCCGCGGCGGGCTTTATCGCCAGGCGCAGTGCAGTGCTGTTCGGCGCATTGGGGGTGATGTTTTATCTGGTGCGGCAGGCCCCGCCCTCGGCAGCGCGAAGCGCGATGTGCAGCGGTTTTATGGTGGGGTGTTTCGGTTTGGCGGCACTGGGCTTCGGCGAATGGCTCAATGGACATGCCGGGCCGGGCATTTTGCTGGCGATCCTGGTGGAATTGGCGCTGGGTCTGGGGTTTATCCAGACCCGGCGCGTGTCGGCCAAAATGGGTGAAGCGGCCGGTTAATGGAGTTTTGACTTCGCGATGAACAGTTGACCATGCGTGTTGTGCGCCAGGCCGGTGCGCAACTCGGCTATCAGGTCGTTGATTTCCCTGCATCCATTGAGACGCTGGGCGTCTATGCCAGTGACGATCAGGTCGAGCTGGTCAGTCTCGACGTCCGAATACACCTTGACGGTCATCGACAGGTCCGGCGACAGCGTGCATTGGCAGCGTTTCGGGAGAAAACTGCTCTCAATGATATTGCGTAGTTCCAAGGCAGAAAGAAACATGGCCACCCTCTCGTTATGGTGAGATTGCCAATCGAAAATCAATGTCGGTCGGAGCTCAAATCGCCCGTTCTTTTTCTTCCGTACGGGCTTCATTGTTCCAACGTCCGACCGTTTTCTTGTTTTAGCACTGACTGGGTAGGAATCACGGTCAGCTCAAGACAGCTACAGCATAAAACATGCCCGAGATTTCGCTCTGCGCCTCGTCGGCAAATCAAGAGTTTGGGAGAAATGGCAACACATCTCGTCATGCAAAATGCAAGAAAGGTCTGTTTCAAGACCTGCATTTTGCAAACGCCCCGATGGCGGGTTTGCATTGGCTGAGGACGGCAGTGAGAATGCGGCCCATCCATTCAGTATCCGCTGACCCCACACACACGCAAGGAGGCATCATGGGTGCTTTGCCGCTAAACACGACCGTCGGGCTGATAGTTGCCGTTCTGTCGTCCGTAGCCCACGCCGCAACCCTCGAAGACGTCGCGCCGTATCCCAAGCCTGAGAGCGGCTTTACCCGCCAGGTCATTCACCTCGCCCCGCAACAACAGGAAGACGGTTATCAGGTCGAAATTCTTGCCGGCAAGATCCTGACCGTGGACTGCAACCGTCAGCGCCTGGGCGGCATGCTTGAAGAAAAGAACCTTGAGGGCTGGGGTTACCCGTTTTACCGGCTGGAGAAAGTCACCGGCCCGATGAGCACGCTAATGGCCTGCCCGGATGGCAAGCGCAAAAAGGACTTCGTACCGGTGGTCGGTGACGGTTTCAGGCTGCGTTACAACAGCAAGCTGCCAATCGTGCTCTACGTGCCCAAGGATGTCGAAGTGCGCTACCGGATCTGGTCGGCGTCGAGTCATGTCGAGAAAGCCGTTCAGGAATAATCGGACCAGCCCTCACGCCAACACGCCGCTCAACGCGGCGCGCTCGGCCACATGCCGCAAACTGTCGAAATTGATGTTCGCTCCGGAATCGATGGCCACCAGGGTTTGCCCTCGCGCGCCGGTTCGTGCCACGTACTGCTTGATCCCGGCCACGGCCAGGGCGCCGGAAGGTTCGGTGATCGAGCGGGTATCGTCGTAGATGTTCTTGATCGCGGCGCAGAGTTCGTCGTTGCTGACGGTCAGTACCTCATCGACGCAAAACCGGCAGATCTCGAAACCATGGGCGCCGATCTGAGCGACGGCCACGCCATCGGCGAAGGTGCCGACGGTTGGCAGCACGACCCGTTCGCCGGCCCGCAATGCGGCCTGCAAGCAAGCGGAATGTTCCGACTCGACGCCGATGATGCGGATTTCAGGGCGCAGGTATTTGACGTACGCGGCGATGCCGGCGATCAAGCCACCGCCGCCCACCGGAACGAAGATCGCGTCCAGCGGCCCCTGGTGCTGGCGCAGGATTTCCATGGCGACGGTGCCCTGCCCCGCGATCACGTCCGGGTCGTCGAAGGGCGAGACAAAGGTGCGACCGGTTTGCTGCGCCAGGCTCAGCGCGTATTCCAGGGCAAACGGAAAACTCTCGCCGTGCAGCAGCGCTTCGGCGCCTCGATTACGAACCCCAAGCACCTTCAATTCCGGCGTCGTGCAGGGCATGACGATGGTTGCGCCGATCCCCAGCTCGCGAGCCGCCAACGCGACGCCTTGGGCATGATTGCCCGCCGAGGCTGTGATCACGCCACGAGCCTTCTGTTCATCGCTCAGGTTAACCAGTTTGTTGTAGGCGCCACGGATCTTGAAGGAAAAGGTCGGTTGCAAGTCTTCGCGCTTGAGCAGGATCTGATTGCCCAACGCCTCGGACAAGGCCGGCGCCGCTTGCAACGGCGTGCGCACGGCAAGTTCGTAAACCGGCGCGGCGAGGATCTTTTTCACGTAGTGCTCAAGCAAGCGCTGCTGGGCGGGGGTACTGTTCATGGTCGTCTCCTTGGTATCCGGGTTTACGCGGTCGGCGTAGGAGCTGCATGCGCCCGGTAAGCTCAAAACCCAAGAGACAGAAAGTAAAAACCCGCCTCTAGGGCGGGTTGGGTGCTGCAGTCGTGAGCTAGCCCGCCAAATAAGGAATGGCGGTAATAATGCTTGGCTGGCAGCGCAATACGGTGGAAGTCATGGCTGGAAATTAGCCGGAGGCTGATGGCAAGTCAATGGCCAATTTTCGAAGGCCGCTGTAGGCTGGCGATTCTGCTCATTGTCCCAAGGAAGGAAACCATGAAGTCTGTCGCCCTGCCCCTCATTGCCTTGATCGCCTTCGCCGGCTACACCGTTTCGGTGATGCTGCAGGCGGAACAGTCGTTGCTCGACTTCGGCATCAGTCTGATGTCGCGGCCCGATACCGCGCAAGTGGTGATCGATTTATACCTGTTGGCGACGCTTGCCGGTATCTGGATGTACAAGGATGCGCGCCAGCGGGGGCAGTCGGGTTGTCGGTGGCTCCCTATCTGGTGGTGACGGCGATTTTTGTATCGGTCGGGCCGTTGTTGTACCTGGTGGTGCGGGGGCTTCAGGAGCGGAAAAACTCTGGCGAGGCAGCGCAAGAGGCCTGATCCAGGCGTTGTTGTGCAGTTGAGATCGCCTTCGCGAGCAAGCCCGCTCCCACATTTAATCTCTGGTGTTCACAAATGATGTGTTCACGGAAGATCTAATGTGGGAGCGGGCTTGCTCGCGAAGGCGATCTGACAGCCGCCGAAGTCACTTCGCCAGGCGCTTGAGGCCAATCACCATCCCCCCCGCCCCCAACATCATCGCCGTCAGAAACAACGGATAGGAAATCCACCACGGCGTGCCAGTGGTCATCATGCTGAACTCGGACATGCCGCCAATGCTCGCAATCAGGTTCAACGGCAGAAACACCACGTTGATCAACGTCAGTTTGCGCAGCAGGTTGTTCATGCTGTTGTTCATCAGATTGCCCCGGGCGTCGATCAACCCGGAGAACACGGTGGAGTAGATCTCCGCCTGCTTGTAGCACTGGTTGTTCTCGATAATCAGATCGTCGATCAAACCAATGGCTTCAGGGCTGAAGTGTTCCTTCGCCGCATGATTACGCAGCCGGGTCAGGACCGCGCCGTTGCTGTGAATGGCGTTGATGTAATAGATAAGGCTTTCGCTGAGATTGAACATCTGGACCAGATGCTGGTTTTGCATCGAGGCATTGAATTTTTGCTGCAGCTCCCGGGCAACCATCTTGATCACCTTGAGGTGCCCTAGATAGTGGTGAATGTTGTTGAACAACAGGTCGAGCAACACATCCAGTGGTGTCTTCAGTGACTGCCGCGTGCCGAGGCCGCTGAGCGGAGAGTCGTCGGTGGCGATCACCAGCAGACGCCCCGGGGAAAACAGTAAGCCGCAGGATGACACTTCGAAGGCCAGGCTGCCGCCGCCGGAGTAGTTTTCCGGGCGTTTCCAGATCAGGAACAGGTTGTCGGGGTGGAACTCGATGCGCGACACCTCGTCGGGGTCCAGGGCCGAGGCCAGAGCGTGTTCATCGAGCTTGAAATGGCTGTGCAACAGATCCCGCTCGGCCGCATCGGGGTTACTGAACAGCATCACGTCGGCGTCCAGCCGTTCGACCGCGTGCAGGGCGCCGTGGCTCAGTTCAAAGCTCTTGATCATCGGCCGCTCACCAAGCCTGACCGCGGCGCTTGAGCTCCAGCCGACGGACAAACTCTTCCAGCACCAAGGAATACAAATCGTCCTGCAAGTAGGCGTCTTCGATGCCTGCGTCCATGTTCGGGTTGTCGTTGACCTCGATCACCACCACTTTGTCGCCGGACTGTTTGAGGTCGACGCCGTAGAGGCCATCGCCGATGAGATTCGCGGTTTTCACCGCCAGTTCAACCACCGCTCGCGGCGCTTCGTGAACCGCCAGGGTGCGGCATTCGCCGTTGATGTCCTGGCCTTTGGCTTTGTGGTTGTAGATCTGCCAATGGCCCTTGGACATGAAGTACTGGCAGGCAAAGATCGGCTTGCGGTTGAGCACGCCAATGCGCCAGTCGTATTCGGTGTAGAAAAATTCCTGGGCCAGCAGCAACACCGAGTGTTCGAACAGTTCGGCGGTGGCTTCAAGCAAGGCTTGCTGGCTTTCGACCTTGATGACGCCCTTTGAGAAACAACCGTCGGGTATCTTCAATACCAGTGGAAATCCCAGACGCTCGCCTACCCGCTCGAAATCTTCCGGTCGTTCCTTGTAGAGGATTTCAGTGGCGGGCATGCCCAGCTGATGGCTCTTGAGCAAATCAGTCAGGTAAACCTTGTTGGTGCAGCGCAGGATCGACGCCGGGTCATCCATCACCACCAAACCTTCGCTCTCGGCTTTTTTGGCGAAGCGGTAGGTGTGGTTGTCAACGCTCGTTGTCTCGCGGATCAGGAGCCCGTCGTATTCGGCGATTCGGGCGTAGTCCTTGCGTTCAATCAGCTCGACGTCGATGCCTAGCGTCTTGCCAACCCTGACGAAGTTGTCCAAAGCCTTGGGATTGGAGGGCGGCAATGCTTCGTGCGGATCGTGCAGAATGGCCAGGTCATAACGGGCCAATCGCCTGGAGCGCGGCATGCGCCAGATCTTGCGACTGAAACTGTCGAGCGCATTAGCGAATTGATCTTCCTGATCTTCACGCAACTTATGCAAGGCGCCAGACTTTACACCTTCGATGTGCCAACCGTTAGTTCGACGAAACTCAACTAGCAATATCGGACATGAAAAAACCTCGAACAACTGTCGAGCCAGATCCTGTAATGGCTCGATAGCGGTTTTGCCGAAATACAGTGTCAGGGTAAATCCTTCGGTATCGCTGTAAAGATGATTGCTGAGGGCCTTTTCCAGGGTTTTATCCAGATCATCCAGGGCCAGCCCATACAGGGATTTTCGGGTCAATTCACTGATGGTCCGCACCGACGGTATAACCTTGTGCCCCCGTGCTTCGGCCAGCAGCGAGCAGTAATAGCCGTGCCCGAGGTACTTGTAGTTGCGGCACAGATTGATCACCTGAACCCGCTTGCCCTGCTCGTTATCGCGGGTCTGTTCGAGGTATTCCTGAGCAGTGACGATGTCTTCACTGGGGAAATAGGAGGCCCAGTCTTCCTTGCGTTCGACGATGATCATCAGCTGGCTGGAAGTTCTGATCGAGCCATTTAAATAGTTTGTAGAGGTTATTGCTGTTGGTAACGTTTGCTCAGATACTTCGCGCCAATGACCTTGTACCGCTGACATAGTGATTGATCCATTTGAAGAACAAGACCTTTCCTATTAAGCACGAACTTTTTTTAAAGTCCCGTTTCGTTACGCAACTTTTACGGCGGTTATATGAATCCTGTTTTTCGCTTGGCGGTAGTTGAAGATATACCGTCACTGCTGGCACTCGAACAGCAATGTTTCACCACGGACCGGCTCAACAGTCGCAGTTTTCAATGGATGATTACTCGGGCTCACGGGCAACTGCTGGTGGCCCAACGAGGCGAGCAATTGGTGGGCTATGCGGTGGTGCTGTTTCACCGGGGCACTTCATTGGCGCGCCTGTACTCGATTGCGATAGCCCTTGATGCTCGCGGCAGTGGACTGGGCAAGCAATTGCTCGAACGTGTCGAGGCCTGCGCCATTGAGCATGACTGCGCCTACCTGCGGCTGGAAGTGCGCATCGACAATCCAACGGCGATTGCTCTGTATGAGCGTAACGGCTACCGGCGTTTTGCGCTGATTCACGACTATTACCAGGACCATGCCGACGCGCTGCGCCTGGAAAAACGTATCCTCCAGCACCGCGATTCACGCAACATCAAGGTGCCTTACTACCCGCAGACCACCGAGTTCACCTGTGGTCCGGCCTGCCTGCTGATGGCCATGGGCGCGCTGCAAGACGATCGAACGCTGGAGCGCGGCGAAGAACTGCAAATCTGGCGCGAGGCGACCACGGTGTTCATGACGTCTGGCCACGGTGGCTGCAGCCCTCAAGGTCTGGCGCTGGCAGCGTGGCGGCGTGGCTTTCGGGTGCAGCTACAACTGAGCATGGCCGGGCCGCTGTTTCTTGACGGCGTGCGCGATGCGCATAAAAAAGACGTAATGCGCCTGGTACACGAGGCGTTCACGGCGCAGTTGCAAGCCACCGACGTGGAACGAATGATCGGCGGACCACTGGATCTGCCACGGTTACTGCACGATGGCGGACAGCCGCTGGTATTGATCAGCAGCTATCGCCTGACCCGTTCCAAAGCACCACACTGGGTGATCGTCACCGATTGCGACGAAGAGTTCGTCTACCTGCACGATCCGGACGTGGATCACAGCCAGCATCGTCAGCCGATGGACTGCCAGCACTTGCCGGTCAGCCATGGGGAATTCGACAAGATGTGCAGTTTCGGACGAGGCAAGCTGCGGGCTGCGGTGATTCTCTACCGGCGTGAGTAAACCTGTGGCGAGGGAGCTTGCTCCCGTTCGAGTGCGAAGCAGTCGATTGCATGGGGGCGCTTCGCACCCCGGCGGGAGCAAGCTCCCTCGCCACAGGACTTGTGCGCTACTTCAGGCCAAGCTTGTACAGCCCCCCGTCATCTTCATCGGTCAGCAAATACAGATAACCATCCGGCCCCTGCCGTACATCACGAATCCGTTTGTTGAGCTCACCCAACAACCGCTCTTCGTGAACAACCTTGTCGCCTTCGAACTGCAGGCGAATCAGCTCCTGACTCACCAGCGCTCCGATAAACACGTTGTGCTGCCAGGCCTTGAAGCGATCGCCGTCATAGAAGGCCATGCCGCTGAGGCCAGGGGATTTTTCCCAGACATGGTGCGGGCCCACGGTACCTTCGGCGGTTTCGCCCGTGGCTTCCGGGATCGGCAGGCCGATATAGTTGATGCCGTGGGTTGCCATCGGCCAGCCATAATTTTTGCCACGCTCGATGATGTTGATCTCGTCGCCGCCCCGTGGGCCGTGCTCGTTTTCCCAGAGCGTGCCGCTCCAGGGATTGAGTGCCGCGCCTTGCGGGTTGCGTTGGCCGTAAGACCAGATTTCCGGGCGAACGCCTTTTTGCCCGACAAAGGGATTGTCTTCCGGCACCTTGCCATCCGGATAGAGCCGCACGATCTTGCCTTGCAGCTTGTCGAGATCTTGCGCCGTGGGCCGGTCGTTATTCTCGCCCAAGGTGATGAACAGATAACCGTCACGGTCGAATACCAGTCGTGAGCCGAAATGATTGCCGACCGAGAGCTTGGGTTCCTGACGGAAAATCACCCTGAAATCCTTGATCGCCGTCAGGTCTTCCGACAACCGTCCGCGACCGACCGCCGTGCCGGCCTTGCCGCCCTCACCGCCCCCTTCGGCGTAAGACAGATAGACCATGCGGTCTTGCTTGAAATCGGGCGACAACACCACATCGAGCAATCCGCCCTGCCCCTTGGCCCAGACCTGAGGCACACCATTGAGCGGACCCGAGAGTTTGCCGTCGGCACTGACCAGCCGCAGATTGCCGGGCCGTTCGGTCACCAGCATCCCTTGGCGGTCAGGCAGAAACGCCAGTGACCAAGGGTGGTCCAGGCCTTTAACGATCGGCGTGAGCTCAAGGGTGCCCTGCTCGCTTTTAAAATCCTGTGTTGGCGCTGCAAAGGCGGGCGCCGTGACGGTTAATAACGCGCTGGCACAGAAAGTGGCCAAGAGGGTTTTACGCAACATGCACGATTCCTTTTGTCGTCAATAGTGCTGGCAAGACTTCTGTCTCGCCGTTCAACGGTAGTTGCGGTCCGAGCCCCGGGGAGGTGGATTGGGAATGAATTTCGGTTGGCTGGCGGGAGCCTGCCGATCTTGCGGATAGCGATTGCCGATACCGCCGTTATCGAGCGTTGGCGGTCGTGGCACAGGCACCGTGTTTGGCCCGCGGATTACCGGGATACTGGGTTGCGTACCTTGCATGCTGTTGGGATTGGCCCGGCGAATAGGGCTGTTGTAGGGGTTGTTGTTGCTTCCCGGCAGGTTCTGCGCCAGCAGCAAGGGCGAAGACGACGATGCGGCGTCTGCCAGCGCCAAAGGGCTTAGCACGCCACTCAATGCCAGCGCGATGACGCCGAGCACACATCGATTCATGGGGGACCTCTCTAATGAGCGTGCCATGTTTCATGGATGAATAGAGCCACGCTACGCCCAGGGTTCGGATTTGTTAACTAAAACCTCCCCCACAACATGTAACACGAGTTAACCGCACCGCCGATCCGCCCGCTGGACCGGGCCGCCGCCGACTGAAACTTTTGCCCTTGGCCACAGGTCACCAGTACATCAACGACGAGGTCACGACGATGGCACGGGCAATCTGGAAAGGCGCAATCAGTTTCGGTCTGGTGCACATCCCCGTGGCGCTGGTTTCGGCGACGTCTTCGCACGGGATCGATTTCAACTGGCTCGACAGCCGCAGCATGGACCCGGTCGGCTACAAGCGCATCAACAAGGCCACCGGCAAGGAAGTCACCCAAGAGCACATCGTCAAAGGGATCGAGTACGAAAAAGGACGTTACGTGGTGCTCAGTGAAGAGGAGATTCGCTCGGCTCATCCACTGTCGACCCAAACCATCGACATTTTTGCCTTTGTCGGCAGCGAGCAGATCCCCCTGCAGAACATCGACACGCCCTACTACCTGGCGCCGGACAAACGCGGCGGCAAGGTCTATGCGCTGTTGCGCGAAACCCTCAGCAAAACCGACAAGGTCGCCCTGGCCCGCGTGGTGTTGCACTCGCGCCAGCACCTGGCGGCCCTCATGCCGCTGGAGTCAGCCATGGTGCTGGTGATGCTGCGCTGGCCCGCCGAAGTGCGCAGCCTGGATCAACTGGAACTGGGCAGTGAAGTGACCAAGCCGGATCTGGCCAAAGGTGAGTTGGAGATGGCCAAACGGCTGGTGGAAGACATGAGTGCCGACTGGACGCCCGAAGAGTACCGCGACAGTTTCGAAGACAAGATCATGGCGCTGGTCGAGAAGAAGGCGAATGAAGGCAAGATCGAAGATGTCGAAACCGTGACGGGTGAAGAGGTGCGTAAAACCGCCGATGTTATCGATCTGACCGAACTGCTCAAACGCAGTCTTGGTGGCAAGGGCAGCGGTAAAGCGGCTACCAAAGCCAAATCTACTGCGCAGAAAAAACCCACGAAACGGTCGAGCGGCTGACCCTTGTTGGCACCCATGAGTTATGGGGTGCAAATACTGGCCTCTTCGCGAGCAAGCCCGCTCCCACATTGGATCTGTGTCGTTCACAGGACAAATGTGGGAGCGGGCTTGCTCGCGAAGGCGTCATACGCCTCAATACCAAACTCAGATCAAAACAAAAATCGCCAGCAACCCAGCAAAAACCGCCCATTTCTCCAGGTAGTAGCGAGTGCGGTTACGCTTCTTGAGCGCTTTGCCGCGCAGGCGAATCTTGTAGATTTTGGCAAACAAACGGTTGATAGCACCGGTCTTGTCACCCGCATCGTTCGGCGCGCCCGCCGCTGCCATCACCGTATGGCTGAACCAACGGTTGAACGCCGCCGCCCAGCGATACTTCATCGGCCGCTCGATGTCACAGAACAGAATGATGCGGTTCTGCGCAGTGGTGTTTTCGGCGTAATGAATGAAAGTCTCATCGAACATCACGGCCTCGCCATCGCGCCAATGGTAGTTCTCACCATCGACGTTGATATAGCAACCGGCATCGTTCGGCGTTTCCAGCCCCAAGTGATAACGGTAAGAACCGGCATACGGATCGCGGTGACGGACCAGTTTCGAACCCGGCGGCAGTTCGGCGAACATCGCGGCCTTGATCGAGCCGATGCTTTGCACCAGTTCAGTCGTACGCGGGCAGAGCTTTGCGGCGGACGGGTGACTGTCGCCGTACCATTTGAGGTAGAAACGCTTCCAGCCACTTTTAAAAAACGAGTTGAAACCCACGTCGTCGTACTGATTGGAACGTTTGATCTCCCCGGCCTTGAGCAAATTCTGGCCTTCCGCGCGAATCTCTTCCCAATGAGCCTGCAAAGGGCTCAAGTCGGGAAAGTCTGCCGGATTGAGATAAGGCTTGTTCGGCGTTTTGGAGAACAGATAAAGGAAGCAATTGATCGGCGCCAGAAACGTCGAGTGGTCGCTTAACTGACGGCCTAATTTGTGGCGCACCTTTCCGCGCAAGTGAACATACGCGACGGAGATGACATAAATAGCGGCAATGATAAGTTTCACGAAAATCGTCACACGTCAGAAGTGAACAAACTGCGTCCCGATGGCGCGTTCTTGAGCCATGCCGATGGACGGCATGAGGTCGAAAGATGGCATTTTAGCCATACCTTGTAACTAATAGTTAACCTTCAACTGTGAAAATGTGTCCACTTAGTAGCGCGGCTCGGCCGGTAATGCGAACCGCTCTCCCGATAGTAGCCCCATGCCATACCACCATCCGTCGAATATGTAAACACGACACTCAATACGCGGCCCCGTCTGGCTTAGGCTTTGCACAGGTCGGACCTAGCAGCCCCAGAGCGACATAATTCTGACGCGGCGGCATTTAAATTAACGCTTAGGACTCCAGCGATACGCTTGGTCAGTCACCGGGAGATGTAACGTGTCAACTCTCAATGAAATCGCAGCGAACCACGCGAGAATGGCTAAGGCAAAAGAAGAAGAGTCGACCGGGCTGAGTGAGCGGCACCTTCAAATAGTGGGAAGTTTCGAAATCCCGTCTATCGATGAACAACAACACATTCCACTGCACCTCATTACTGGAGGGCAGGATAACCATCTCGGACAAGCCGCTGGGTATTTGCTCTGAGTCTCGACCTGGCCAGTCGCCGGCTTGTCGCACGCTGTTCAACGTGCGGCAATGCCAGGCTTTCAACCACTGCCAGCGAGTTGTTTACAGTGGGCAGACAGCGACAACTTTATAATCACTGCCTGAAGAGGTGATCTGCACGGTCCAGCCTTGCGCAAAAACCATGTCGTGATGCTCGACGATGGCACTGATGACGGGGCAAAGCTTGCTGGCTTCTTCTGGAGAGCTGTCTACCGAGATGTTGACCGAACGATCCTCGCTTGAGAACTCGGAGGCCTGAGTCAAGGCGTCGTTGCTATCCAGCATTTTGCAGAGCAATGAGGCGTTCTCAACGGACTCGTCTGTAGTACCGGAGTAAGCATATTGAGCCGTTACAATCGTCAATAGAAAAAACAAACCTGTTGCATATTTGTATCTCACTTCCATGTTTCCTTGGGTTGGGGTGAAGGAATACTAATCCATTAGCCGGTCAATAGTTTTGACGGCAGCCCTCTTCCCTCCAGCAACGCCCGCAGCACTGATACCGTCATTAAACCACTAAGCCTGTCGCTGAGCTGCAAACAGTCATTGGCACCACTGCGACTCACAGGGGATTGCGTCGTTGTCGCCGTCCATTTTCATTCCTGGGCAATTTTGCAGAAAGTTTTTGGCCTCTGCGCACGAGGTCATCTGTGAACAATATTTGCGCCCATCACATTTGAATGGCGCTGAAACAGGCTTCGGCGCAGTCACGACTGTAGCGATTTCTTTGGGATTCGATAGTTGAGCCGTAGCCCAGGACTGTAGTTCAGGGGAAAACTTCCAAGCCAACAGACCCACAACAAGCATCACCAAAATCAGTTTCATTTTGATCCCACCCATGATGAGAGACCATTTGCGTTCTCACGTTGCCTGCTTTCCAGCGTAACGGCGGGCGAGGAGCGCGTCTTGGGCGAGAACCAGGAAGAGTATCTGCAAGACGAAGCGCCAGCGCGCCCGGAAACCCGAGCCCTGACGAAGAAGAATAGACCCCTCCCCACTTTCTGCTGTCACGCGTGGTATGGAGAGACGAATCTGAAGAGGTGCCCACCCTGACCAAGTGCTGGCCATTCAGCAATCCATCTGAAACACACGAGGCCGGGCAAGCGGTGCTGACTTTACCCAGAGCCACGCCAAGTGTCCCGAACACAACGCTGAACAAAAATAACATCGAGGTAGCTCTACGCTCCCCTGCCTATCCAGGATGAACGACCTCCCAGCCAGCCCCCGGTTCTGCACAAACCGGGGCCGGACCTTGAAGAAGCGTGCGACACGTTATCGCCCACCGTACAACTGCCGTCACACTTATGCGACAATATGCACAATGTCTGGCATGAATCCCGCCTTTTTTGCCCAACAGCTTGGACACAACGTCCAGATGCTGCTCTCGACTTATGCGCGCTGGTTGAACTCTAGCGGTGACTGGGAAGAGATGGAGAGAATCTCCAGAATGTCCCAGGAATGGCCCAAGCGCCAAATGCGCAGCTCGCAACCCATTGATAGGTAAAGTAATTGATCTCCACAGCTAACATCACGATGCAGTTCGGCGCCAAGCCGCTATTCGAAAACGTTTCGGTCAAATTCGGCGCCGGTAACCGCTACGGCCTGATCGGCGCCAACGGTTGCGGCAAGTCGACCTTCATGAAAATCCTCGGTGGCGACCTCGAGCCATCCGGCGGCCAGGTCATGCTCGAGCCGAACGTGCGTCTGGGTAAATTGCGCCAGGACCAGTTCGCCTACGAAGAATTTACCGTGATCGACACCGTGATCATGGGTCACGAAGAGCTGTGGAAGGTCAAGGCCGAGCGCGACCGCATCTACTCGCTGCCGGAAATGACCGAAGAAGACGGCATGGCCGTGGCCGAGCTGGAAACCGAATTCGCCGAAATGGACGGCTACACCGCCGAATCCCGCGCCGGTGAATTGCTGTTGGGTCTGGGTATCGGCATCGAGCAGCATTTTGGCCCGATGAGCGAAGTGTCCCCGGGCTGGAAACTGCGCGTGTTGCTGGCGCAGGCACTGTTCTCCGATCCTGAAGTGCTGTTGCTCGACGAACCGACCAACCACCTGGACATCAACACTATCCGCTGGCTGGAAAACATTCTGACCCAGCGCTCCAGCCTGATGATCATCATCTCCCACGACCGTCACTTCCTGAACAGCGTGTGCACCCACATGGCTGACCTGGACTACGGCGAGCTGCGTCTGTTCCCGGGCAACTACGACGAGTACATGACCGTGGCGACCCAGTCCCGCGAGCAATTGCTGTCGGACAACGCCAAGAAGAAGGCGCAGATTTCCGAGCTGCAATCGTTCGTCAGCCGCTTCTCGGCCAACGCCTCGAAAGCCAAGCAAGCGACCTCCCGCGCCAAGGCGATCGACAAGATCCAACTGGCCGAGGTCAAGCCTTCGAGCCGTGTGAGCCCGTTCATCCGTTTCGAACAAACCAAGAAGCTGCACCGTCAGGCGGTCATCGTCGAGCGCATGGCCAAAGGCTTCGACGGCAAGACACTGTTCAAGGACTTCAGCTTCCAGGTTGAAGCCGGCGAGCGCGTGGCGATCATCGGCCCGAACGGTATCGGTAAAACCACCCTGCTGCGCACCCTGGTCAACGAACTGACCCCGGATGCCGGTACAGTGAAGTGGACCGACGCCGCTGAACTGGGCTACTACGCCCAGGACCACGCACACGACTTCGAAGACGACTGCAACCTGTTCGACTGGATGGGCCAGTGGACCCAGGGCGGCGAACAACTGGTTCGCGGCACCCTCGGCCGGATGCTGTTCTCCAACGATGAAATCCTCAAGTCGGTCAAGGTCATCTCCGGTGGTGAGCAAGGTCGCATGCTGTTCGGCAAGCTGATCCTGCAAAAGCCGAACGTGCTGGTGATGGACGAGCCGACCAACCACTTGGACATGGAATCCATCGAGGCGCTGAACCTGGCGCTGGAGAACTACCCGGGCACGCTGATCTTCGTCAGCCACGACCGTGAGTTCGTATCGTCCCTGGCCACTCGCATCATCGAATTGAGCGCCGATGGCGTGATCGACTTCAGCGGCACCTATGACGACTACCTGCGGAGTCAGGGTGTTTTGATGTAAGACGGCTGCAAGCTTCAATTGAAAAGCCCTGTCCTGGTGACGGGGCTTTTTGCATTTTCATGGCCAGAATGATGGTGGTGCTGAAACCTTCGCGAGCAAGCCCGCTCCCACAGTGGATCGACTGCGTACAGAAGATTGATGACCACTGGAGATCCACTGTGGGAGCGGGCTTGCTCGCGAAGAGGCCCTCAGGAACACACAAAGCTGAAGCCCAGTCATATTCTGCAACCCACATCGTTAGCCTGCTTCCTTTTATTCCCCACCCACGCCATGATGCAGTTCTCCTACCGCCGCCCGCGAAAGAGCTCCCATGTCTGTGCAGCAACTGCCCCCGCAAAGCTCCATGGCGATCACCCTGCAGATCGTCTCCATCGTTTTCTATACCTTTATTGCCTTCCTCTGCATCGGCCTGCCGATTGCGGTGTTGCCGGGGTATGTCCATGAACAGTTGGGGTTCAGCGCCATCGTGGCGGGGCTGACCATTGGTTCTCAGTACCTGGCCACCCTGCTCAGCCGGCCCATGGCCGGGCGTCTGTCGGACAGCATCGGCACCAAGCGGGCGATTGTTTACGGCTTGTCGGGGATTGCGTTGAGCGGCGTGCTGACACTGCTATCGACCCTACTGCAGGGTTTGCCGTTGTTGAGCCTGATCATCCTGATCGCTGGCCGCTTGTTGCTGGGGATCGCTCAAGGGTTGATCGGGGTCGGCACGATCAGTTGGTGCATGGGTCAGGTCGGTGCCGAGCACACGGCGCGTTCGATTTCGTGGAACGGGATCGCCTCGTACGGCGCCATCGCCATCGGGGCGCCACTGGGGGTCGTGATGGTCGCTGAACTGGGGTTCGCCAGCCTCGGGATCGCGCTGTCGTTACTGGCCCTGCTGGCGTTGCTGTTGATCCGCAACAAACCTTCGGTGCCGGTGATTCGCGGCGAGCGCCTGCCGTTCTGGGCGGTGTTCGGGCGAATTGCCCCCTTCGGCGCGAGTCTGAGCCTGGCGTCCATAGGTTACGGCACGCTCACTACCTTTATTACCCTGTATTACGTCAGCCTTGGCTGGACCGGCGCGGCTTATTGCCTGACGGTATTCGGGGTTTGTTTCATTCTGGCGCGGTTGTTGTTCATCTCCAGCATCAGCCGTTTCGGCGGCTTCACCTCCGCCATCGCCTGCATGACCATTGAAACCGTGGGGCTGGTCTTGCTGTGGCTGGCGCCCTCGACGGGTTATGCCTTGATCGGCGCTGGGCTGACCGGGTTCGGTCTGTCGCTGGTGTATCCGGCGCTGGGGGTGGAAGCGATCAAGCAAGTGCCCAATTCCAGTCGTGGAGCGGGTTTGAGTGCCTATGCGGTGTTTTTCGATCTGGCGCTGGCGATTGCCGGACCGCTGATGGGCGCGGTGGCGTTGAACCTGGGGTATTCGTGGATTTTCTTTAGTGCGGCGATGTTGTCGGTGACCGGACTCGGTTTGACCTTATTACTGAAACACCGCGCAATGACCTAAGCCTGCCGTAAATCCCCTGTGGGAGCGGGCTTGCTCGCGAATGCGATGTGTCAGCCGACATTAATGTTGCTGACACACCGCATTCGCGAGCAAGCCCGCTCCCACAATGGTTTTTGGTTGTCAGGACAATTGCATTACCGATCTTACTGATCCGCGGTCTGCATCCCGGCGCGGGTAGGTTTGCCCAGGGCATGGGCGAAGAACCGTCCGGCTTCGGAAATCATGTTGCGGTGAATGTCCTTGCGGTCGACGCCGTCGGCATCGGTACACAGCGCCGGCATGGCGGCGATCTGTTCTTCGTCGCACGGCGCCAGGAACACGAAGTGCCCTGCCCCGGCCAGCAATTTGAAGTCCGGTGCGGTTGGCAGTTTGCGCGCAAGCGCTGCGGCGTTTTTGTCGAACGCCACCAATTTGTCGCCATCACCGCTGTACAGCAGTACCGGCACATGCACGTCGGCCAAGGTATGGCGGCCGAACTTCAGGCTCAGCGGTGCCATCAGTAACAAGGCATGCACGCGCGGGTCCGCCACTGGCTGCAAATCATCGCGGTCGACGATCAGTTCGCCTTGCGTATTGCAGGCATCGTGATCGTCCGGGCGCTCCTGGCAATAACGGCGCAGACGATCCAGATCCGGCGTGGCACCAGACAGAATCAGCGCAGTCTCACCGCCCGCCGAATAGCCAATCACCCCGACCTGCTCGGCATTGACGAAAGGCGCGAGCATCCGGTCGCCCAAGGTCGCGGTAATGGCTTCGGAAATCTGGATCGGTCGACCATAAAGGTTGCTCAAGGTGCCGAGGCGGCTGTGGTCTTTGGAGTTGTCGCCGGGATGGATCACCGCCACCACCACAAAGCCCTTGCGCGCCAATGAGGTGGCGAGGTCGTGCAGGGCCAGCGGGGTTCCGGTGTTGCCGTGGGACAGCATCAGCATCGGGAAACGTCCGATGGCGACTTTGGTGTCTTCACCGGCTTCGACCGTGTAGCCCTCGAGCGTACTGGAATGTTCCCGTTCACTGGACGGGTAAAAGGCAATGGCGCGCATCGGCTGCAAGTCCAGCGGATCGAGGAACGTCATTTCATGGAAGCCGACGCTCCAGTGAGGGTGCGGCGCAGGCGCGGCGTGCACTGAATTCAGGCTGCCGAGCAGGCAAATCAGTAGCGTTGCACAAAGACGCGCCATGGGATGCCCCACCTTGTTACCTGACCGCAGACGTTAAGCCTCGGTTGCATAACCTGGGCCAGAAACTGATCACCGCCAGAAACAAAAAACTCCGTACCTGGCCATCACGATGACCAGAATACAGAGTTTCAGGGGTACTGCCCGAGCTGTTTACGACTTTACGCAAGCCTTACGCAGCGGCGAACAGTTGCTCGCTGATGTGCGCCTGAGCGTCGCTCATGGCTTTGGTGCGCACTTCATCACCGTAGGCCAGGCCATGGGCGCGGACGAACTCGATGTCGGTGATACCGAGGAAGCCGAACAGCACTTTCAGATAATCTTCGTGCGCAACACCGGTCGCCTGACCGGCATGCAGACCACCGGAAGTGGAAACGATCACGACTTTCTTGCCGCCGCACAGGCCTTCAGGGCCGGCTTCAGTGTAGCGGAAAGTCTGACCGGCCACGGCGATGCGGTCGATCCAGGCCTTGAGTTGGGTCGGGATGGTGAAGTTGTACATCGGCGCGGCAATCACGACGGCATCGGCAGCGATGAATTCGGCCAGGGCCTGCGCGCTCAGATCGGCTTCATGCTGTTGCGCGGCATTACGCAGCTCTGCGGCAGTGCCGGCGGCAACCAGGGTGGCGGCGGAGAAATGGCTGATGGCATCGGCGGCCAGGTCGCGGTAAGTCACCACAACGCCAGGCTCGGCAGCTTGCCAGGTTTTGACGACTTCGCCGCTCAACTGACGGGAAGCCGAGTTGTCACCCAGAATGCTCGAATCGATATGCAGTAATTTCATGTGGGATCTCCAAGGTGAGGATCGCCACCGGGCGATCTGATGGAGACAATCCTACCGACGAAAGCAATGGCTGATTAGTCGGTAACAATGCGATAGTTCGTCCCACTGATAGAACAGTCGAGTATTAAATCGATGCAAGACCTCAACGTTTTCCTAGAATGACCAGTTGATACCTCCCTTCACCTCAATCCTCCCCCCTTCACCACATCTGCTTGATACTAATAAATCAATAACCATGCTTTGCCATAGGGAGTGATCTAGCTGCATTCTCAAGGGATAAAGAAGCTGCTGAGGTGATCCAGGACCGACCTGTCTTCTGCCGATCCATGCTGGGGAAATCGAACCGCCACCTCCGTCCCGCAAGATCTGAACCGCGCCGGTTGGCTGGACCAGGCAGCCCATCGATCACGACCAGCTGAAGCTGCGCTCGGGCACTTCTTTGGAAGGCCTCTGAGAAGGCATGCAAGACGCGCTGCTCAAAAACTGTTACGTCGCACCACCGACAGGTCCTAAGCCCCCCATCCTTATCTGCTGAAGCGGCTCCCTGCGATACGGGTTACAACAGCCACATCGATTACACCTAGCGGAGCCGCGCTCAGAACATAGGTCATCAATCGGCTCGAATGCTTGCAAGTTCGAACGACCAAGCCTCTTTCAACCCTGCGTAATACTCTTGTTCGCTAATGAGTTTCTGATCAAGCTCAGCCTCCAAAAGTGCAATCTGATCCAACAAAAATTTCTTCGACCTGGCCTGCATCACATTTTTTATTGCAGGTTCTAAATTTGTTATGATTTTATAGGCATCCTTGATATACGTTTCTAGCGAGCCAATCAGTTTATGACCACTCCATTCTTGCAGCTTCTGGCGGATGGCTTCCGATCCTGCGAGAGCTTTTCGAAGATCGTCACTATTCTGAAGATCATGCTCGTAAATCAGACGCGCCAGCATTTCAGTGATGAATCTGTGTCTAAATAAGTGAGGATGGGCCGGAGCTTTGAAACCAGCTGCTTTTCGCAAGTCATAAATTTCATTGGTTATCGTGTTAACACTTATCTGCTTTCCAGTGTTACTTGCTACAAAGAGGTAGCCATGATCAGCCACATCACCTATGTATTTATGAACAATCACTCGTCGGTGAACTTTAATGTGATTGACCCACGATGAGATTACAGCCAGAGGGACTGGCACAAACCGGAATGTGATATCCTGATTTTTCACCGTTATCAATCTAACCAAGGGCTGGACATCCTTTGTATTATAAGCCCGGATAATGTCATCCACTCTAATATGCGCTGCCTCATCTCGGCGCGCCCCCGTATACTCTAAAACAGACAATAAAATTTGAGTCCTGCTTTTAAGAAACGGTGTTTTACTTAACGTAGCTTGCTGTAGTGCTTTTATTTCAGGATCATAAATTGGGAACCGCTTATTTTTTGCACTTGGAAGTGGAAAAACGGAGTGATACCAAACTATACCTGCGGCCTTACCTTTTAGTTTTGCTCGCAGCTTTTTATCGATTTTCACTCCATTTACAGCTCCGGTTTTAGATACGAACATCGGATAACCAAAAAAACTACTTGTAAAATGCATGAAGTCCAGGCAGCGAGAACCGATTTGTCTTATTCTGGAGTTCGATCGCAACTGCCGTCCTTTGGCGTCTTTCGGGACACTTAATCCATCTATAAATAGCTTGAAATAGGAGTCGGTCATATCTAAAACATTTATGCCGTTACGCCACAGAAACCTAATGAACTCGCTTATTTGAAATGCGTACTGTCTCGCAGATCCTCCTCTCTGCCTCAGTGATAGTTTTTTATTTGACAGCAGGTCAACGAAATAAGCATTTGCTTCAAAACAAAGGCGCCCATTTGGCCATAGAAAAAATGGTAACCCCCCAGCGGTTTTAAAATTGATACTATCATCGAAAGCAACAACCCATGGGATCCGAGCATCAGAAGAAAGTGGCTCATGCAGTTGAGACTCGTTCATTTAGCGTTCCTTCCAATCGACAGGAGTTTTGTATCGACGACGGCTATTTCTTTTCTAAAATATGCTGCTCTATCGGGCAAGTCGCTTAATGCCAGCTTTTGACTGAGCGCCCTCAACTCACTACAAATCGAAACTAAAACAATAATTTCTGCGTGCCGATAACTTAAAGACTTTTCGAGTTTTTTATTCGAGGCGTTCAAATTCCGTCTCGAACCATTTTTTCTGCGCACCTCTTTATTTGCTGCTTCGAGTAACTGGTAAGCCTCATGCCGTAGGTTGTTTAGACCCTTAAATCCTTCGATCACTGTCGTAGAGGCGAGTGTTTTAAAGGTGTTAACTGAACACCCCAGCAAGCTAAATTCTTCGCTTGCAAATTCAGCCATGCTGCTTTGAGTGACAAGAGCGTTGAATATATCCTGTCTGTCGATATATTTTTCAGGGCTCGCTATTACGTCATATAGCAACGATCGAAGATTCACAATTGAATCCCGCAGTGAAATACACACGGTCATAGGAACTCCAATTTCAACACCAAGCGGAAGCCCAATCGATTGCTCTCCTCATCAGCGTCATAGGAAAGGAACTCGGGTTCAAGCTTTAACTTATGTGATGTCACTAGAGCTGTTATCTCATCATGAATTCGCCGTTTTTCACCAACGGTAGTGATTGGAACGTTCGTGGTAACCAATCCGTTATCTAGCAGGTATCCATATTCCTCTACCATGCTATTTTCACTCATTGCGATTACATCCGCACAGCCGAATTTCTGCGACAAATAGCTCTTAACTATTTCAATATTTACCAGATCATCTTTACCGCTGATTATCGAATCAACAATTTTATCCACCTTAACGGTTCGGAGTACTTCTCCACTGAGACACTCTGTGACATATCGATATAGATGCCTCACATCAGCATGCCCGAGAAAGTACCTAAGAATCTCCAATCCATCGAAGCCGGCACTCCAAAAAAAAGCCATCGCTAAGAACCTTCTTAGCTGATGCTGGCGGATATAAAAGCGGTGCTCTATACCATCCTCCAATTTAATTATCGCAGATTCTGAATAATCGCAAGCGACATCCAGATAATGGTTGTACTCTTTCACAGTAAATTTATAGGTTTCGAGTGATCGCCTTGCAATCGAGAAAAACAGTGGACCGCCAGGTTTCAGCAATTTTAACTCAACAAATATATCGTTAAATTCTTGCAACTTCCAAATCGCTTTAGCGATCAGACTAGTGATTGGAATTGATAATATTTGACGATCTTCGGCGTGACCTGTTTTACCTCCAGGAAAACGAAGGCTATACAACGTGAGCGCATTCTCTTCTAACCGAGGATTAGTATTCGGAAGCAGGCAGTGCCCAGACTTAAGCTTTTTAACCTCGTCCTGCCTGCGCGCGGTCAATCCGCCAATTAAAACAAGCATCAATCCATACACCGTTTCATAGGCTTCGTAGAGCCCTTCGAACCCTCTTAATTTCTCGTAATAAAAATCGCTTTCGCGGCCTACGAGTTTCCCATAGGAGATGCTCCAGCACTTAACACCCAACAATGACAACTCCGGCGTGACTAAATTAGTGAAAACATTATTATACTGCGCAAGACGTCTTTTGTTTGATTTACTGCGCGTGTAAATTTCACTACACATTTTAGTCATTGCATCGAATACCAAGTCGACCCTTTCAAACAAAGCTTCCGCTGCTACACGAATTACTTTAAATGGAACTTCCGCAGGTAATGAAAGAAATCTGCCATCAGCCCCAGTGTCGCTGTCCTCAATGAGATTTGCCACTTCCAAACTGGTGATTATGTGAACATCAAATCCAACCTTGTAGTAGAAATGATCAACAGCAGCTAGCTTTCTAACGGCTCCTAAATGTCGAACGGTCCTGTCGAATAAATCATTACCGCCATCCCATCCATCAACTGGAACACGAGGGTACTCATGCCGGTTCAAATGCCCAGATTGTAACTCTGGTGGCATCGCCGCTGCTATGTGACAACCATGTAGAGTGTTGCAATACTCTTCAGCAATGAATGCTTTCGTATTAAAGGTCCAACTACCGTTTCGTTTGTAGTAATCCCCACGCAAAAAAATGACTGCCTTAGCTCGGCATAGCTGCTCATCTGTCAGACTGAGCACACGGTCTGTGTCGTCAGGAATTTCAGTAGTCCATGGTTTGTCGGCCATAGCTAACGCTATCTGCTCATCGCTGAACTGCTTGGTTTTGTTTATCAGCCATTGTGAGACGCGGGAATTGAAATTGTACAGGGATTCAGACATAGGTGATGCAACATGATTCACAAAATAATTTTTGAAATCATTTGAGGAAAGCGAACTCAATCCAGAGTGGCCGATATTGAATTTTTCGCCATTAATGAGAATCCAATCAATAAAGTTCAGAGCAAATGTGATGACCCGTATCGAATGGTAGCTTCCGAATGTTTGACCACCATTAAATCGCGGATGAATTTGAACACAAATCAAATACTTCATAAGTACAAGCAGGGTAGAGTTTTTGGTATCGGTCAACATGGATCCATCATGGATCATAATGCGAAAGTCGATCGTTTTAAACTTCAAAGATGAACCTTCTCCAAATTTGCAGCTCCATACATCAGTAAAGAAATTAGTACCATCAACTAGCCATTGAGGATTTGTTATATCTGCTTCGCCTATCAGATCGACCTTTATCACTTCACGGAGGTATTTCCGCCTCGCTAAATAGGGTAGCGTTTTAGAGTATTCAAGTGCGCTCGCCAACTCCTGCCTTGACAGGTGGGGCACTATTTTCGCAATATCGGCCATCGCAATTCTCTAGATTAAAAATAGCATCGTAAACAAGTCTTATCTCTACGAAGCACTACCTGAATTACAACATCTGATGACGCTTTTTAGCTTGTTAGCTAGTGCTGGAGAATATTTTGCTCCTGAGAACATCTCAACGGCTTCCTGCGATGAACAGAGAACTTTCCCATCCATATGCAAGTTAGTTGATAATTCTAAGAATCGAGCAGTCTGGTACCACGAATCGATCTCGTTGACATGTCTTATACCGACCAGCCTATCGTCATCGATCATTTTTTTCATTGTAACCAGTAATGTACATAATGCTGGCGATATCGGGACTACGGCCTGATTGAACTGTTTTATCACTTCATCTTTCGGCGCACCATACCGCCCTAAAAACAAATGCTCAGGAAGCGCCTTAAGTTTATGTAACTTAAGAAACTGATCAAGATCATCAAAAGTTCTGAAATCAACAGAATCAAACAGATAGGGACTATCTTTCATTATCTCGTAAGTAAGAGCATTTAGAAATATGCGTATCCATCGGTTCATAAAAAAAGCTTTTAGTTGAGGTGGTAAATATCTACCTAACAAATCATCGATTACCGCCGTATGTCCAAGTGCGTCAGCCATTGCCTGACAACTTCCTGTGTTGAAATAGACCTTCAGTGCTGCACTTGCGCGAATGCATCGAAGAGAAATATTCTGGTAAACGCCATCGGGATTTTGGACATCGGCGTCGCCGAGGCGGTCTTTTAAAATTGCTTGCAGGATAGAAGTCGAGTACAGATTAGTATTGATATATTGGATCGACTTAATGCGCTGTGGCGTTGAGTATCCCTTACCTGGGCTCAGCAGTAGGAACCGCCAATTATCGTCACCGATGGATTTCAGGTGCTCCCGCTGCTGAGCAGTAAGCATCATTATCTCTCTAAACAAAGTTTTTGCTTTAGGGGTTAGTTTGATTGGCTGCTGTGCATGTTCATGCCCACGACGTGATTTTTCGCTGACGGCAAATGAACCATCGGGTCGCAAGCCGTATTCATGAGTATATTTATCTACAACTTCAAACTTTACAAGCCAACTTGGTGTAATCGCCGGCAGCTCTACCACCAACAGATACAGGTGCGCTTGCAAACTGGAGTTTGTTATTAGCCCCAGTCTTTCAGAAATATTAGCTGGATCTCCATAAAGCTTCCCCCGCTCTTTTTCAGATACTACGGAGTAATTATATTTCTCCCAAGTGGCACATTGATTTTCCAGTTTTTTCTTTTCGTCCTTTGACATTCCTTCATCAGAAACTTTACCCAATCTTGCAAGGCCGGTCCGAGTATAGTGCTGATCCAGGATAATTTTCCTTGTTGTCTCACATGCGCTAACTACGACATCGAGATCGTCGACAATTTTGTTGAAAATGATATCAGCCGCCTCGTCAGTTGTGACATGCAGCGGAATATTTGTTAAAGTTGAAATGTATCTCTTGCTAACTTCGCTGTTGTTGCGACTGTGACCAGTTGCTCGCTTGTAAGTCGTCTTATATATCGCATATAGAGGCTCGCCAATTAATTTGTATTCCACTAAAAAATCAACAATGATAACGACAAGCCCCCTCCATTCATCGCAAAACAATGAAATCTCCCCATCAACGGCCAATCTATCTAAATAAAGATAATTAAACAGATATCCAAAGTAAACGTTGATTTCTGTTGGATCAAATAGCAGAGAATAAGCATCTCGATTTGGAAAATCAGCGCATATGTAGCCCATAAGTTTTTTTATGTCGCCGATCTTAGTTCTAGCAGTTGCTGTGGGATAGCGTTTTGCATAATGCTTAAGGGCAATATGGAATTTGTTCGCTACAGCCTCTCCGTAAGCATTGTAAACGTCGATTAAATAAGCGAAGTGAATTCGTCCATCACCTGCCCTAACATACCAACCGCTGTAAAACCTTATCATCTTCTTGCTTTTATCCAGAGCATTGTAAATAGATTTGCAACTTCCCTTATACTCTTCCGACTTGTTTTTAAAAATTTCGAAATATTGAAACCCAAAATCTGGCATCATATGGCAGATCGCCCTATGATAACGATAAACACTCTCTGCGTTTGCTTCGACTTCTATTAGTAGGAATCCTCTGAAGGCTAGTAGGATTTGATCTGTGAAACCTACACCGACAACCGCATTTATGATGTTTAAGAAAGCATCAAAAAGCCTGAGTGCAACTTCATAGGTCGAACGATTAGCTTGGGATTTACTAGAAACCACCCTCTCATAGTCGGCTTGAGAAATTACGGATAGCGCGTAGAACCGAATGTACCGAGGGTTGATCATTTTATTGCGCTCATCGAAGGGATCGAACCAAGTGCACAAGTGGCCGCCGCCCCTGTTAGGCAGCCGCATACTTCCTGGACTAGCGTCAACTTCACAATGTGCTTTCCACTTGTGTTTGATGTATCTAATAAATAGGCAAAACAACACGGATACGCAACTTAAAATTTTGATGCATATTTAATTAGTTATTATCCGCAGGGGCTTTTTATATAATATTCACAAAAAATCAAATCATTGTATTTATTGAATTTTCTCCATAGGGTTACAAATCATTCTGCAACACCCAGCTTTTTTATATAACCATTTTTAGTGAAATCAATTTCGAACAGTTCTAGTCTGAATCGATTTCAGCGGAGTGATGATGACCGCGCAGGCGAGACCTGCACGGTCTCAAAAGTGCATATTCGAGGCAATAGGTGCCCTACGTAACGAATCGTTGATAGGGGGTATGCTTGTTCTTTGTTTTTTAGCATGACTAGGCGGGCTTATCGTTCCTCCAACCCTTTAATATCTGACCACTACAGAGAATGGCGAGCTTCGAAAAGCGGGCTGAGAGTCGCCCAAGGTATGTACATAAACACCGAACCTGGCCTCTCCCAAATTCCGAGACTGGCAGGCCGCCGTGGGGGGTAAAGCGTCAATCAAGGGTCAACATTCGTGAGCTAGGCTGTTTGGCAATAAACCTTGTCCGCCACCACCTATAAGCGCTCATGTATGGAAGACACCCCGAATATTCCAGAAGTAATTGATGATTCATCCGTGGATACCGTTACCCGGGAGTCCCTCTACGAGCAGGCTTGGTCGACCCCTATGACCAAGATCGCCGAGAGGTATGGTGTTTCTTCAAGCTACCTCGCCCGCGTCTATACCAATCTAAATATTCCCCGCCCTGCTGTCGGCTACTGGGCGCAGGTAGCCGTTGGAAAGCGTAAAGCTAATCCGCCTCTTCCGGAGGTCCAGCCAGGTGCTCTCATTGCCTGGAGTAGGAACGGCGCGCCTGAACAGATCTCACGGTCACTTCCAAAGGCTCCTTCCGAAAACCCCGACAAATCGTCCACGCGCGTTGCGGTGCTTCCCCGGAGACATCCATTACTGGTGGGTATCGAAGAGCACTTCAAGAAAGCCCACATAACCGATGAAGGCTATCTCCGCCCCTCCAAGCGGTCTATGGCAGATCTGATAGTCAGTAGCTCCGGCATAAGCCATGCGGTTGAATTTGCGAACCAGTTGTACTTGGCTCTCATGGGAAAGGGCTTCGCGGTTGCGCTTTCCGATCCAGCCACGCATGTGGGGCGCGCTTCCGTTGATCATCGAGAGCAAGAGTCTAAGAGGTACGTGCACCCTGCCCTATGGCGACCCCAGCGGCCTACGGTGGTTTATATAGGGACCGTTGTCTTTGGCCTGTCCATCTATGAGATTAGCGAATACGTACACGTTAAGCGGCCGGACAAGAAATACGTCCGGGTGACGGAACTGCCGGTGACTAAACGACGGTCCGATTACCGAGATGGCTGGATGGCGAGTGCCGATATGCCTACGGGCAGACTCTGCTTGCAGGTCTATTCGCCATACTACGGCGTGGACTGGATTCAACGCTGGACTGAGACCAAGCCTGGTGACTTGGCCAGCAAAATTCCAAGCCTTGTGAAGTCACTCAAAGCCGAGGCTCCGATTCTCGCCGGCAAGGTTGAGATCGAACGAGTGCGGAGCGAACAGGAACGACATCTGCATGAATTACAGATGGAAGAATGGAGACGTAAGGAAGCCGAGAAGCGTCGGCTGAAGGCGATTCAGGACAGCCGAGATCAACTTGAAACTGTGATTCAGACCTGGGCGAAGGTAAACAGTATTCAGGCTTTCTTTGAAGACATTGCGCAAAGCGCGCAGCGCCTCGAATCAGAAGAACGGCAAGCTGTGCTGTATCGCTTGGCTAAAGCGATGGAGCTGATTGGCGACTTGGATGCGATCAAGCACTTTAAAGCTTGGAATCCTCCGGAAACTTAAGCCGGACCGAGCTTTTCACACGCGCCTCTTGGCTAATCGGCGTAGACGAAATCCCAATCCGAAAGGCGAAGTCTTGCGGTCTATAATCACTCCATAATCGCCTATAAAGCTTATTCGGACAGTTGTGCATCGGATGACTGTGACCAGTCCTTCCATCGTAGCCGTCCGGCCAAAACACCTTAGCAAATGAAGCAGGCCATGCACCTCGCGGTATGATGACTCCTCACGAAATTCTGCTGCGGAGTTATTGATGAACCTGAGCGTTTTGTATGCGTTGGCCGCTGCCGCGTTATTTGGTGCCAGCACGCCGCTTGCCAAGTTGCTTGGTCTCAACATTCCCCCCTGTATTACTCGCAGGCCTCCTTTACTTGGGCAGCGGTCTGGGTCTGATAGTTGTTCGTTTTGTGCGTGACCATGGCTGGAAACCGGCCGGCCTTGCATCATCTGAATGGCCTTGGCTTCTCGGCGCAATCGCATTCGGGGGTGTCCTTGGGCCGATCGCGCTTATGTTTGGATTAACCAGGACGTCCGGTGCAACAGCTTCTCTGATGCTCAACTTGGAAGCAGTGCTCACCGCTTTATTGGCTTGGGTCGTGTTTAAGGAGAATGCTGATCGGCGCATTGTGGTCGGAATGGTGGCCATCATTGCAGGTGGTGCGGTGTTGGCATGGCCTCAGGAAACCACTCAAGCTCATGATTGGCTGGGGCCCATAGCGGTCTCGCTGGCCTGTTTGTGCTGGGCTATCGATAACAACCTGACGCGGAAGGTGTCGGCGTCAGACGCTCTTTTTGTGGCTGGCTTCAAAGGTTTGGTTTCAGGGCTGGTCAACTGTTCGTTAGCGCTTCTACTGGGAGCTAGGATTCCCGATTTGGCGGTGCTTGGCCCGACACTAGTTCTTGGTTTCCTCGGCTATGGCGTTAGCTTGGTGCTCTTTGTCCTTGCCCTAAGAGGCCTTGGATCCGCGCGCACAGGGGCATATTTTTCCACTGCACCATTCCTGGGTGCGGCCATAGCAATTTTGATTCTGGGGGAGCCCGTGTCGCTCTCGTTCTGGGCGGCAGCTATGTTGATGGGGATAGGGGTTTGGCTTCACCTTACCGAAACGCACGCGCATGAGCATCGGCATGTGCCGATGACGCATGGGCATCGTCACACTCACGATGAGCATCATCAGCATGAACATTCGTTTGACTGGAGTGGGACCGGAGCCCACAGCCATGTTCATGAGCATGTGCAGATCCAACATAGCCATCCACACTTTCCGGATATCCATCACAGGCACACCCATTGAATCAGTGGAGTAAGCATGCTGTGATCACCCGCGAGCCTTGAGCGAAGTGGCATCTGGCAGAATGAAAGTCTCGCTCTGCGCATCCTATCTCGCCGTTATGGCGCGCTACTGAAGTTTAGAATGCATTGGCAGCTGTCGGACGGGGCCGACATGACAAGGTGAGACCGTTTATTTGCGTTATGGATTCCAGTGACCGGGGGAAGGTCACGCAACTCACATCATGCATCATGGTAATGGATAGTTTAGGCGGCTGCTGGCCAGAAGCGGTCAGCGGAGCCCCCCAAAACTATTGATTTCGCCGCAGTGCTCCAATCAGACGTGTCAGCAGTTGAACGCTTCCGACTCTTCATGGACGACTTCGAAGCCATCTTGCGGGATGTATTTCAGAAAGGCGCGAAGATCAATTTGAGAGCCAGTATCCCCTCTTGAGTCAAAAAATCCACGATTCGCAAACCGCCTGTACAGCAGATTCTGTCCGGTCTTTGCCAAGTAGGAATCCAGCTCCAATTTGCGTATAAACAACGCATTGTTGCGGTAGGATCCTGATGAGAACGCAATGAGTGCACCTGTTTCATCCTGCCATCCGCGCTGCTGATCCCAGATAAGACCTAGTGCCCTAACAAGATCTTGGCACGGCACATCTAGGCTGGATTGATCAGTCTCGGATGTGAACTCATATCCCCATTCGCTTCCCCTACTAAGCGTTACTGTGGTGCGCGCTAGCCCTTCAGAATGAGTGTTGGTGGTGCCTTCCTCTACCAACTGATCAAAAGCAGCGCCGTCCGGGTATTCCCCTATAAAGCTTCGATAACAGCTTGCCCGATCGGAAAATGCACGGTCGAGTCGCTCGTAGGGTCTTTCTCCAAAAACGTTTTCAGTGGCAAGCACCGACGTGTAAAAAACATCAAAACCAAAATGAGGAGTTATCCATGCATCTTCCTCATCCGATCTATCGTTTGCGCTTGCGCTGCGCTCTAGAGCAATCCACGTTACGCCATTCGCATCATTGCAAGATAAGCTCGCCTCGTGCGTTGCGAAGTCATCAGTCGTCACCCATTTCTTGGTGTCATCTTCTCGGGAAGGAAACTCGTACTCACGTCGGCGCAAAATGCCGTCTGGATAGGTCCCTTCGGTAATCACATCTCTCATGTCAGTTAAATCGCGTTTACGTACTTCAACTGACCAGTAATGTTCAGGTCCGGGCACAGTGTCTTGATACGACTCACACGGTGGAACGTGATCTGAAAGGACTCCGAGCAACCTATGGAGTGAGATCCAGTAGTATTTTTTTCCGAGTCGTTCAGCATAGGCTGCGCGCGCACGACCGGAACCGAATTCGCTGTTCAGGGCTCGATCATAATTTAGTGCCCCGTCCATGTAGCCCGGGAATCCGAGCCGCAGGGTCTCGGTGATGATCCAGCAAGCGATGTTTTCCTTCGTTACCGAAGCGGCCTTGAGATCGAACCCTGAGACCTTGCCCTCAACCTGATACCGCCAAAAATCAGGTCCGATGTTTGAGCCCCACAGCTTCATATCTGAAGGAAGGTGCTCCAGCTCAAGAAGTGGGTTGGCATCCTCCAGCGTTGGCCACGTCTCGATGGCTGGGCTTTTACTTGGAAAGCGCCGCAGTCTCTCTTTTAATGGCTCGTCGATATTGTGATTTTTGAGTAACACGGCGAGCATCCGAATTGAATCTCGAATGATCACGTTAGTCCGATCATATCCATGCGACGCCAGTAATCTGAGAGCAGGAATGAAGGCGGCACGCTGCTCACGTGCAATCAAGCATGCGCTGTATATTGCTTCAGTCACGCTTTCAAGAATGTAATCATCGTCACAAGCCAAGAAATTTCTGGCTAAATCGGTCGCGAGTGCAACATCCGCTACTATCAGGCGCACCAAGCCTTTCGTTGCACGATCACGGACTCGGCGGTCCGCGCAAGACGTCAGCCAGCCCAAAACGATAGTAGCTAACCGTCTGCTTTCTGACGGCCATCGCATGATGTCAGCGGCCAGAGCGGCATTCAGCAAGGACCTCACCGCTCCATTGTTGTCGTAAGACTTGAATGCTGAACGCGATAAGTAAACGTCCCTGTCCACCAGGGGTTTGCGAAGCAGGAAGTTGTCCAGCCATTGTTCTGCGTTGAGGTTGTGATTGGGCACCAGGCAGACCTTTATGAAGACCTCATACAAATCCTCCCAAAGCCCAGGCACCTTAAAAGCTGCGAAGATTTCATCTTCAAGGCTGTTATTTTCAAAGCTTTTGCGGGAGCGCCATGCCAATCCATTTACGAACAAACGGTTGGCGAGTTCCCGTTCCAAACCGATATCAGGGTTTACGATTTCAATTCCCGTTTTTTCGGGAAGCATCGCGGCGAGAACTTCCAGCAGACCTTTATCCTCTGGCGGCAATGAAACCACCTTGGCGCCTAGCTTTTTTACATCGAGCTTGCCAGAGTCATCCATGCAGCCATCGATCAACGCGGTCGTACGAAGGACATCGCCGTATCGCTCATACCCAAGCCTTACAGTCCACGTGTCGCCTGGACCTTCAGTGAGGATAACCAGGCCTTCGCGCTGAAGCTCACGAATGAAGACTTCGGGTGTGAGTTCTGGCCCAACCACGTCGCGAAGGCCGGCAGCGCAAGAATCCCAAAGCCTATCGATCGGTGATGCACTCGTGAGCCTTTGCGCCAGACTGAGCATGGACTGACGGACCAAATTTTTCGGACTGGCAAAACCTAAGCGTTCTTTCACTGCGGTGTTGCTGTGTTTGAGGTGCCGCTCAAGCAAAGCGGAAAAGCCCGGCAAAGACACGTCGAGGGTTGTACTGCCCTCTTCCTTCAAGGTTTTGCAAGCCAGGTGAAGGAACAACGGGTTGCTCAACTCCTCCGAAAAAAGAGGTGTGATTTCTGAGTCCAGTCCATAGAAAGCGGCGAAAGCTTGAAGTGCCTCCACGCCCTGCCCGCTAAATCCTTTGTGCTCAAATGCATAGCCTGGAAACCTGGCATCAGTGACCAGATCTCGATAGGTATCACGTGCAGATACGCAAATTTTCACCCCGGCGTAGGGCTTACACTGCTGAATGAGTTCGGGGAGCTTGGCCTTCCACCGGGCATCCGCCCTACTTTCGTTAAGCGCATCAATGAAGATTACGAAAGGCAATCCAGAGTGCTCGGCGGATGCGCTCAGACACTGGAACAGCGCGTCACGCCCAATCTGACCACCGAAGCCAAGCTTGCTTCGGATAACTTCCCACGGTTCGCCACCGCCGAAATCATCTCCAAATACTACGAGAGACATTCCGCCTTCGGCGAACCGCCGGTACGCAGCGCTCACTATCGCATGAGTTTTTCCGACACCCGCTGGGCCAACGAGCAGCAGCGAGTTGCCTCCGGCAACATTCATTTTGGGAGAGGTCAGGACTTCGTTGATAGATTCGGTTAGCCGGAACAGCTCTCTTGCCGAGTCCATGGACCCAGCAGGAAACGCACACATGTACTCTGCATTGAATTGCCGAAAGCTAGGGGTATCTTGGTTTGGACCGTGCTGCTGAACAAATGCAGCCTCTTGGCTTTCCTTAGCAGTGAGCAAAATGGGTTGTAGCTGAGTGAGCGTCTCCAACGCTTGGGTGACTGATTGCTCGGGCTTGTCGGCTTCTCGTATCAGCGTCAACAGAGTCGACAATCGTTGGAGAAGGCTTTCCGCTTCTGTTTTTTTGTCGTCGTTGAGCAGGCTGCATATCTCGCCCGTACGTCCGCGTAGCGATCTGAGTTCGCTTAGAATTGGAGAAAATGCCTGACGTCGCCAGTCTGAAAAATCTGCGGTGCCACCAAAAAAATCCAAGATATCATGGGCGTCGGTCACGACGTCCAGTTGGCCCGTGTATCGTGGTCCAGCAAATTCCCGGGCTTGGTCCAAGCATTGCTGCACGTGGATTGGGGTAAGCACAGAATCGTCAAACCAGTAATTGCGAATCCCTCCATGCGTATCCAGACGCTGGAGCTGTTCACGCATTACGGTTGAGCTGCGCAAAGTGATTTTGAGGCTTTTACCCTCAGCCTCGGCTCGCTCTTCTAGCTCCTTTTTCCATTCTTCAAATCGTTCGACTTCACCCTGCCCGCGCGCGCCTCCCGCAACCCTTCCGGTTAGGTCGAATGGAATGTAGATCCAGTAATCCGTTAGCGTCGGATGGTTCAAGCGAGCTGCGGTGACCGACTTTGTTATCTGTCCTAGTTCTTTGGCGCCAAGATGGAAAAAATACTTGGCCTGTATTCCCAAAACAGACCCATTTGGCGCCCGAAAATATGCCTCGACACCACCGTCTCCGCCATCGCCCCGCAAGCTGTAAAAGCTTGAACCCTCGGGAGCATCGCAACTGAAGCGAAATAGCTGTACGGCTAATGCCTCGAAGCTGTCATTTTTACTCTTTGGGGCGCTACGAATATTGGTGAAGTCGATGGTTGGCATACCTGCCGCTCCGTTTAAGAATTCTTGGATCCTAGGTCCATTTTACCGGTATTTGCCCCACGGACACTACGCAGCGTGGATTTCTTGAGTGACGCCTAGAAATGACAGTGATTGGAATGCATTCGCCGCGGAGAAAATTGATAATCCACCCTTCGGGCAATCGTCCCAATTCACCAGGAGCAAAAATGGAGAAGTACAACAAAGATCAGAACGTCCTTGGCAAAGAGCTGGGAGCGTTTGGTAGGGAGTGGAAGCGGATCAGCTGCGAGTTAGACGATGTCGCCGTACATTGGGAGGCTTTGGCGGAAAAACTGCTACCCAACTACTCGATTGCGCCATGCCAAACCACCGGTTGCACTCAAATGAAGGGAAATGCGGCAGGCAGAGATTTCGCTGTTTACTTCGCTCCTTTTCTTCTCGATGACAAATTGTATGGTCAGATTGTTGTGAAGGCTGACAGCCTCATCGGAATGCCTGTTGCTGAAGTTGCACGCCTATTGATAGGTCCTGGAGGAGCGTTTTATGAGCATGACGGAACACTGTTGCACGGCGAGCAGGAGTTAGCACATCGATACGTTGTGCTGTGCAATATTTTCAAAAACGTTCTTGCTACAGCTTTTTGAAGCCGCGTTTTCGAAACCAACCACGCGGCATAAAAACAAAATCGCGGATTGCGGGCCGTCAATGAAAATTTTTAGTAAGCCAAGCCAAGCGCTTCAGCTACTATTTTAGTGTTCTTCTCGCCAGTGGCAGCCTAATCAGCTCGTCCCTGAGTGGCTGGCGAGTCGAACCTTCGATTGAATCCAGTTGTGGCCGAAAGCTACCCTATCGTGGAAGGCAGCTAACGACCCGAGACGCAGAGCCTGGAGGATCCACATGACACGAAAAAAACCACCGATCACATCCGAGGACCCGCTGGCAGAGCCGGCCATGAACCCATCGAACAGGGTTTCTTCTGAAGCGCCATTGAAGCGTAGGAAGCTTTCCCTTGTAAGCCTTTTAGCGGAAACCCCCGAGAACAGTCGAGACGAAGCGTGGGAAAAAATAGCATCGGTGGGGCTGGAGTTCTGAAGCAGCCGATATGCCAGCCGACTGACACATCAGCATGCTAGTCGCGCGACTTGCCCAACACGCGTGCCGCCGTGCCGAAGGCAAGAATTCTTCGCTGTGAAAGGTGGTTCAGAATTCATCAGTGTAGTAGCCCCATTCACTCACCAAATCGTCTATCGCGGCCGAGATCCTCGATTCAGCCATCAGCTCCGCAGGCGTGTAACTCAACGCCACCGCAACCGCCATAGCAAACTCATTCAGATCTCCTGGCTCGTATGGCCAGACTTGAAGTTTCATCAGCGATGGGTCGTTGGGACTGTATTCATCGACAACCTCTACCGCGCCCTCCAAAAGCAGATAATTCGTGAGCGATATGGCCATGGTTTTTTGAGGGTAGTCCGCCAACAGCGTGCGCGAATCCAAAAACGTGTCCCCAGCTTCGGCTAGTGCGGAATGGCTGAAAGCACGGACGAACAACGACCTCAACCTCGGTGACGACACGAGACTTCGCACATACATCAAATCTACAGGACCTTGGCTGAATTCCCATTCCAGTTCACGGCGCAAATGATCCTGTAGATTTGGATGATCCGCCATCACCACAGTTGGAGCAGTAATCAGTTCCATAAAGTCACACGCCAACCCCATGTTCTAACCGATTCAGAAAAGTGAAAATCGTCTGACACCCCTCTTCCGTCGCCAGCATTTCTAGGGGGCGCCGCCCTGCAAAGGCAGTGCGTTCGTCTTGTACCCAACGCACTGCGCCTGTTGCGAAAAATGCCAAAATCATGTCCAAGGCTTGTGTGTAGCTGGTGATGTATTTTTCATCCGCGATGTGGGCTTCAATCGGATCTAGATGCCCCCTCCCGGTATGTTTGCCACAGCGAGCTACGAGCCAGCCCTCAAGACTCACCACTTCGCCAGGCTTGCCGCACAGCTCACAAATACAGCCTGAGGCAAGCTGGGCGATTTCGAAAACCGAACCGATATCTTCATCGCTTCCGCTGTGGTAAATCCGGAGCTGACCAAGCTTCTCTTTCGCCTGGGTGACCTTTACGTCGAGCGCCTTCAGCTCAGCATGTTGCTGGGTTAGCCGAAAAGTCGCTTCGATGAGATTCGCCCACCCGTCATTGCATTCAAAACCGAAGATTGCATCCTCGGAAAATTCTTTCGAAAAGAGAAGAGTGCGGTACTGAGCTGCGAGATGCCTTTCGATGAAATTATTCATTCGTCCTAGCGTCCTTTGACCACAACGGGTCGCGGCTCCGCCCGTGCAATGTCGAGGGGTAAACCTGCCCGTCCATTAGCTCGTAACAGATCCGCTCGTCCACTTTCTGAATCTCCCGGATTGGCTCCATCAGCCATTTACCCTGCCGATTCAACCAAGGCGGCGATACGAGCTGAACCTCATTAATGAACTGCGCGGGCGTGTCTCTTGAGGCCAAATCCAGTAGGAACTGCACTTTCGAAATCATGAACTGCTGCTGCGAATAACCCTCCTCGCCCGTTGTTTCATACGTGACAAAAAACCACTCGTCATTAGACGTTTGCGAGATGTAAGCCCAACGACGGGCGCCTTCCTCAAGCACGAAAAAAGGATTTTTTACACGTGCTTGCTCATGAGTTTCGAACATACTGATTCTCCAGATTACTCATTGCTTTAGGCGGCTCACCTTCACCGCCACACCCACTTTCAACGCAAATCCAACAGGCATTTTGAGGGCGAGCAACCGGCGCATTAGCAACGCTCTTGGCCCAAGACCGTGAACCGATTCCCTATGAGGTTTTCCGAAAGACGGCTACGTGGGCGCTTGTGAGCCGCTGGTTTGAAACACCGACCAAAGCTACCAAATTGGTAGTTTTTAGAAAAGCAGTAAATCACCTCAGGGGGCTGATTTACTGGAAGCGCTGTGATCAGTAGCACGCTACCAATCCGGCTCAAGTATGTGCGACCACGTGCCAGTCTCTCTCAGGAAGAGCTGGGTATGCGCATCGACCCTGATTCCTACCTCTGCAAGCACGCTAATGAATCGATCGAAGGTTGGTAAGCGAGTGCCAACCAGCGCTGATTGAGTGGGCGCATCTACATGCCGGCTACTTTTACGCCTACCGCCATGATGAAGCGGAGCTTGATCGTTGCTCCGGCTCGGATGAAGCCATAAATGGGGGGGTGGTTGCTGCCATGGTTTGATGGTGATGAAAGGCGGACAACCGATCAGAGAAGGTGATCAGGTTGTTGGTGGGATAGGCATCATCCCCCAATCGCCCGACGCTATCACTCAAGCTCATCTTCAAACCCAACCTTACACTTCAGTGATACGTACCCGACCGTGCAAGCATCCAAATACTCAGACACTTGCAAGTCGGCGTAACCCTATATTCTAAAAGATATTAATAGTTAACAATCAGCTTTCCAGGGCTCAAGCCCTTGAGAAGTTCAAGGTGCTGACTTTCTTTCGGTTCCTGGATCTCATAACTTAACCATTGAACCGGTGGCATACCGGTACCAAGAGGATCGAACAGATTAGAATTAGCCCTGATCGACAATTTGTGAACCGCCACAATTGTCGGATTTAGCGCGTATGCAAGAAATGCCGCTTCGGCTTCTGCCAAGTTTTCGTAGTAGACCATGGCATAACGATGGTCGGAAAAATCCTGATGAGACCCCATGAATCGCGCTCTACCATCCTTCAGGAAGTGCTTCAGCAAGGACTCATCTAGAACAGGGGTCTGACCGACTGGAAATCCAGCATGAAATTGGTCATTTACTAGCACCAAGGGGTGAACGACAACCTTGTCGAGATCATTCTGAAGGTGCGGGTAAAATTGAGCACAAAACTCTGCCAAATTCTCACGGACATAATTTGCTTTTCTCTCCGCCTGGATAGCTTTAGCGAGCATGCCGCCAGACTCTTCATGCATTGCATTATGATAGTCAAGCGGGGTGATCGGAGTTCTTCGGCTGCGCGCTTCCACAACGACGATTGTATTACCAAAATTAAAAGTTAGATCGACCTCTTCTTTTCTTTTGCCGTATTTTAGCATTGAGGACAGCGCCCACTTTAACTGGGCACCAATTATAGCGTTTGAGACTTGGCATTCTCGCATGGTCATCTCAAGGCTCTCTTCAAAATGAGTGCCCCTTAGATGAGACTTCTTGTCCACTGCCTGAAGCCAAATATCTACATTGCGGCGCATATTGGCGGCAAGCAATGCAGAAATAGCAAATGCCACAGAACCTTCCACCTCAACGATAGGCTTAGTCCACAAATCATCCTGACGATCAGAGCCTCGGAACGTTAACAATTCCAGGATCGCACTGACGTTTACGACCGACATCTCTGTGGTTTCTACCAATCGATTCACTAAATCTTCACGACTGAACCATTGGCAGTAAGACGCCAACTGATCCCAATCCTCAGGCTGAACAGTGGAACTCTGATTGTAGATTTGGAACGCCAAAACTGACAGATCAAACCACACGCGCAAAATGTCTCGAACCGAGTAGCTCGTAGCGCAATCAGCCGATTCGACTTCCCTCCCCATTAGACTAAAAAGATGTGGCTCTATTCCCAGATAGGGCTCTGCTTTTTTGTAACGAAGAAACCGCAACATCGCTTCGTTACATTCGCTTACAGCCAGGAGGTTGAGATCCGAACCAAGATTGAGTGTCAATATAAACCGCGGATAAGCCGAACTCAACCCCAACAGAGGTAGTTCTATTGCAGAGGAAATATCAAATACTGCTGTACCCTGGTGATGTTCCCGACGATAATCCGAAACAACACGCATCCGATTAAGCTCACTGAGCTGAGAGATAACAATTTTTTTATGCTGTAAATCATAGGCAAATAGCGAGTCCCCGTACAGCAACTGCTGCCATATTATCACTCCATTGTAATAGAGTTGAGCACAGCGGACTTCACTCCGAAAGAAACTAAATCGATCGAGCAACTCTACCGACTCAGACTGAGGGTATAAAACTGACTCAATCGTTACTTTTTCATTAAGTATTTCAAACAATGGAGAGCAGAGGCTGTCCAGATTAAACATGGCGACCTGATTTGGGTGCAGCTTGGCCCCACTCCCCACCAGACTTGTCTTGTAATCCAGCATATTTTCTAGTGTGGACACTGCCTCGGTAGAGAGTTCGCGTTGTCGCTCATCTGCCAGCAATACATAGAAAAGGTTGGCAGACGCGATATGCATCTGCACCAAATCTTTCTTGGATAGAAACTCATTTCGATCCAGTTTGTAATAGTCTCTAGTCGCATACACTTTCGAAAAATGGCTAGCTAGCCAGGCGGCACCATCACACAATGATCGATCCGCGATGCTCCCATCCGTGTAGTTTTTATAGTCGGCTTGCCACTGGCCATAATCGAAAGGCACACGCTGCGTAGGGTGTACGAGAAGTTTTTTCCGCGCCCGAACCAGCATCGGGCTGATATGCATTGCCACTAAGAAGCCCCCCCTAAGAACAAAATTGCCGTGCTAAAGCATCACAAAAAACCGCGCCAATCGGACGAAACGCGAACTCGTTAGGACGCGATGCGGATGCCATCTGCCGAGTGCTGTCGCTGAAGAGCTTGGTCGACATCTGCAACAAACCTCTCAAAGGAGGTTTTACATGGCTGACCAATGAGCAGGTGTACCGCTTCAACTGCTTTAGCACGAAGCTCCTTGTTGGAGGACAGCTGAACTGACAGTAATAGGTTTGCTGGGCTAGAAAACTCGGCCAATAGCTTTGATTGTGCATTGAGTTCACGTTCGATTACCAACAACTCAGATACATATTTAAACGTGGCTTCAGCCTGATCTAGCTCAGCCTGGGAGAGTCGCTGCTTTACTGGGGTACCTTCGAGTTGACGTAGAAACTCGTATAGCTTGAGCGTATAGCCCTGCTCTTCCAGATCCAGCCAGATTCCGAGACCTTTGATCTTGCCGTACGAATGGGGGTACCAGTTCTTCTCCACATAGGGCTTACCCTTTTCGTCCTTGGCTCGCTTGACGATCATGTACTCCCAAAAAACTTCTAAGGAGTTCCGCTTCCACCGGTCGACAAGATTGCTCACCACCTGCGGCGGCAACGTAGAGATGAAATGGTTGGCTTGCCCCTGTACCACCCGGAGCAGCTTCAGGGCAGCTTTAACGCGCTCAATGAACTGCATACGCTGGCCAAGCATGTTTTCGATTCGATGCCGGCGTACGTTCTGACGCTCGATGGTGCTGAGGCCTTTAAGACGACCGACGATTTCCTCGTCATCCAGTCCCAAGTGATTCAATGCGCAGCAATTGCCGATGAGGACCTGGCTCCCATCTTTGCACTCAACGATATAACCGTGCTGGTGATCTTGGGCGCACCGCTTGCCTTTCTTAAGGTATTGGCACTTTGCGTCCGGCTTGATCAGACGATAGGGACGGATGGGTATGCTGTAGTTTTCTTTGGTAAGGATGCCCCCAGGATCAATCACGTAGTGCTCGGTGATTTCATCGAGGGTTCTTAGCTCAATGATGCCGTTCGTTGGGGTCATAAAATACTCCATGAGTGCGCGCAGACAGTCAGGTCATATGTATGAATACCCAGTGATTATACATCCAGTAGAACAGATAGTGGCAATCTAGTCCCATGATTCAACTATGAGTGGTGAGTAGAACATCGCCCGCAATATCCCGATGCTGCAATGGCAAACTCAAATGTGCTGCAACGCGGCCTAGGATTGCATCGAGACTGGGGCATGACGACGTACTAAAACCCTGGACGATTCACCCCCGAGCAGCACTCATAATGATCTCGCAGAGGCGGTGAACTCTGATGTCTAAGCGCTTGGACTGCTTTATCTCAGCAACGGTATCCATGAGACGGTGTCCAGGAGCTTCGACGGCAACTTCAACGTCGCCGAACGCAGCACCTCCTTCGAGCAAAAGCGTCGCAACGTAGAGACGGCTCTTGGGAATTAACAGCAGATGACGATAAGCCGCCAGGCACAGTGGCCAATCCGAGCCAAGAACTTTTGGAGCGACGTCGATGCCATCAACAGCCAGTTCAGAGTCAAGTGGGGTGATGCGTCGAGTATCGTTCGCCAAGAGGCGACGCATGTGGGTGAGCAGTTCTTCAAAAAACTGCCGCGCGCCGCACCGTGATGGGGTTTGTCGGAGCAGTTCCATGCCGACACGGAGGAGGTGAATGCTGGGGAATAGTGCGTTTTGACCGAGCGGATTGAACCGAGCATGTTCTCGATCGGTGACAAACAGCGCTTTCCATACGGCTCGCCACTCGTCAAATGGGTCAGCAAGCTGATCGAAGCACTCTGCCAACGTTTTATAACAAAAGGCACGTCGCCAATTCTTGGCTTGCGAGCATAGGTCGTTGTCACTTTTCAGCAGAAGCTCGCGATACCAAGCTACAACGTCAGTCGCGGACGAATTGAAGGCGGCCGAAGCTATAAGGTACGTTGCGTGGTCAATGTCGGTGGGATCACCTGGTGTGCCGCCCAAAATCGCCGCCTGCTGCAACTCGACGACCGACGGCTTTGGCGTGAGCACTCGGTGAATCGCGCTCAAAGCGTGCCATACCGAAGACCAACGCCGCGTTCCATTCAACGAGGGGCGCAGATGTTCACGAACTAGGCTCGTCCCGAAAAACAGTAGAAGAAGACGACCGTCTGGACGCGAGCTAGCTGCTTCGACAACCTGCTTCAACCATTCTGGAATCTCCTGATCTACTAGGGTTTTCAGCTTCGCATCTAATTCAGGCGTCTTTGGATATGTCTGTGTCAACTGCTCGTGGAGCAGGTCGGCGTGCGCAATCGCAGCGACGAGTGCGGCCAATGCCCCCGTACAACCGCTCCATTCGATGGTAGTGAAGATCGGCGAGGCTACGCGAAGCAACGAGAGGATAGCGTCGCGGTCTTCGTGGAGATGAAAGTGTCCCCAGAGATCATTCCTAAGCTCGCGTAGAGGAAGTGCCTCAGCTTGACGAGCAAAGCTCTTCCAGTCACGCGCGGCCAACAACCTAAAACGCACGAGCGTGGATTCATTAAGGCAAATAGTGTCTTTCTGGCGTTCCCAAAAGTAGGTCAAGAGACCCAGCTTGCGAGCTTTATGCTCCTCGTCGAGCAAGATATCGTTGTTCGGCGTCCGCTCAAAGTAGTGACCAAGAAGGCCAGCAAGGTCTGTCGCATCCGGCGTAATATCCTCTAGTGCCACCGGCCAGGCTGGTGCCTCCAGGAGTTGCTCAATCAATACTTCAACGGCGCCCCAGCATTCAGAAAGAATGACAACTGCGCGATCAAGCGTGACAGCCGAGGAGCCGTTGCGAATGGCTGCTGCTGCCGATTCACCAAGAAGTCGCTCAGCGATTCCACGGTCTTCGTCTTTCGCATGAAACGCCAAGGAATCAGACACCGTGAGTCCGACCTCCTGGCTCGAAATAGGAAGGGAGGAACACTTCGCTCGAAGCTTCTCGACCTGCGTAGCCTCCCAGTGTTGTCCTGGTGAGTCTTGCGTTAGGACGTCAATCCACCACTCCTCAAGGACACGGTCGAGTTCGGTTCGATCAGTTGTAGTCATACTCAAAATGAATCGGTCTGTCTCAGCACGTCGTCCATCGACACGCGCAACATCCCACGGCTGAAGAAAGCGTGGGTCACGCATCCCAAACCTCTCGAACACGTCGAAACGCATCTTTCAGGATATTCCTCGTCGATAGGACTCGCTTTTTGAATGTGTCAACTGCGGGGCCAGTACGCGAATCTGCCCGCTTCTTTACCCAGTCGTTCATGTAGTTGGAGGTGACCCAATGCTCGTTGAAAACATTATTGGATACAGAAAATGCCAGCGGTTCGCGGATGCTGTAGTCGGGTGAGGTGGGAAGTTTCATTAGCAAGGAGCCCCGGCTTCCGAACTCGTTAAGCGATGCGCCTAGGACCCAGACGGTCCCGTCAACGATGAGAAATCGATCATGCACTGGGGACTTTTGGCCGGGCATAACTTTGATCTCGATGTTCAGCCGTGGATCCTGCATGAGCACGGAATCTAGAGTCCTCGCAAGGGCATCGCCGTGCTCAAGCTTTAATTCTGTGTCATAACCGCTCGTACAGAAATCATGCGACGTGAGCACTCGGAATGGGAGCCCATGTCTTGTTGTTGAAAGAGCAAACTCTAAAAGGTCGCCTCGCCCAAAGTAAGGATCGAGCAGGTCGACGCTTGTTGAGGCGGACTGTATGACGTCGCGTATGGCCTGCGTACCAGCGACACTGTCTTTATCAAACCATCGGAATGCTGTTTCCGCCCATGCCTTATGCGTTCGTTGTTGTCCTTCGTCTGCGGCGAGTCGAGCCAAGGCGCCTTTGGGTCTTGGTGTTCCCACTTGGATCGGCTGAGATTCTCCAGTTACGCCGACGGTGTAGCTGCCTCTTGGCGTCTCGACCCGCCGCTCCTCGGAGATGAGGTTCATCGTCATACCGATCGAACCGATGAATCCCGCCGTTTCAGACTGTCCAAGGAGCCCCCGTTTCTTGCAGGAAACGGCGTGAGCGACTTGTTCAACTCCCTCAGGCACTTGGAGTACGTTCATACCAGGCTCCAGCGTCATTTGCCGTACCGATGTAGCTCCCCATGAGCGTTGATTCCAGAAAGTCAGCTCAAACTCGTCAAGCGATTGGCCGGGGTGAAGGTCTAGATCGAAGGTGACGCTTTGCCAATCAGATCCAACGTGTAGGTGGAGGTCCCTAAAGACCGGATTGGGCAATCGAAGGTGGCAGGACCCCAGCAGAACCGATCTGGACAACAGGTCCACATGAGCCTCTGAGGTGAAGAAGTCACGAGCATTCTCAAAATCGGCTGGCAGCCAACCGTTGGTAATATGGACAGCTTTGAGGGGAATGAGCCGATGCCAGCGCGATCCACCCGGTCGATTTCCCCAAAACTCTGAATAAGACCAGAACTTCTCGACCTCGACTACGAGGTTTGGCCATGGCGGGTCGTCGCCGAGTTGGCTGAGTTGCACGACATTCGGTTTCAGTGGATCGCTACTAGGAACCGTCATCGAACCGTTTGCGCAGGAGCGGTACCATTGGAGTCCTTCTCGCACAGACAGGTGCCAGCGTTGTACGAGGAGTTTGCCTGCCCGAGTTCCGAGATCGGTTCGCCGGGGATACCCGCCATTCTTTGGGCCAAGGCCTATGAGTGGATTGCCCTCAAGATGCATGTGGAGCAACTCGACGACCCCGAACAAATGGGTCGGGGCCTTTGCTCCAGGAGCAATGTGGGCGAGAGTGGTGATTTCGGCGATGCTGTAGTCAGCTTCACACTGTGCCACAAAGACATCGTTAGCCGAGAATGCGGAGGTCATACACATTTCCGTCGAAAAGACGGGCGCTGAAGTAGCGGACATAGCACATGAAGCTTTGTGTGAAGCACAAATTTATCATCGAGCATATAAGGGATTGTTACGGCTTCGGTTCGGTGCACGGCTCTGCCTGATGTTAGAAGTTTTTGCTTACAAATCGTGCTTATGAAAGAACGACGACAGCAGGCCGGAGGTTACGAGTTTATTCGCAAAGCGTCTATGGCAGCACCGACGGAATAATCCTCGTCCATGAGCGACCACTATTGGCGATTTCTGCCTGTCATGAACGGCTGAAACCGACCCAGGGCCGCCCTTCGTGGATGGCAGAAACGGTAGAGAGCAGACTTCCCTAGGTGAAAAGCCATTCAGCAGAGCCATAGTCGGTAAAACCAGCACAACACAGAGTGCCAGCCGACACATTCGCTTTCCAGGCTTCCAGTGCTGAATAGGCTCGCAGCGGCACTGAGAGGTCAACGTTACCGATCGCTTGATTGTCCCTAAAAATTTTCTGCTAAACCTTGAATTCGGATACCTTATGAGCTAGTACATTTATATGGAGATGAGGCACTAAACGGATGCTTTAATTTTTCAACTACTTGAGAGGATACTCTAATGTCGTGGCCACGTGACGGACACATGCAGCTATCTCTTGAAATCAAGGCGCTTAAAAAAGAACTAGCCGCACTTAAAAAAGTAGTCGAGACTCAAAAAGAATCTTTGATGGAAGCAAAAAAAGAAATAAAATTACTTAAAAAAGATGTCGGAACACTCAAAAAAGCAGCGGTAAAAAAAGCACCAGAGAAGAAAACTAATAAAAAAGAAGAGTGAGGCTGAGCTTTTTATTAATTAGACGAATGAGAGTGCTTAGATGCGCGGACATCATCAACTATTAGATGTTGACATAAATATAACGGCGCGCTGTAACCTGCGCTGTGAGTTTTGCTCGGTGTCCGTACTTCCGGTCAGTAAGGTGTGCGATGAGCTTTCCCTTTTGGAGTTGGAGCGGCTGTTTGTAGAGCTAGAGAATATGGGAGTGAACACCGTTCGGATTGTGGGAGGTGAGCCATTTGTACGCCGTGACATTGAGGATGTGATAAGGCTACTCGGAAGCTTCGGATTTTTTAGCTCGATATTGACTAATGGCACGACCATAAAGAAGCGTCATGTGGAACTGATTAAATCTTGTGGAATAGACGTGCTTGCATTAAGCGTCGATGGGGATACGCCAGCGGTTCATGACGCATCGCGTGGAAAACAAAAAAGCTTTGAGGGGACTCTCAGAACAATCGATCTTTGCAATGAAATAGGTGTGCGCCATCGAATGATGACAGCAGTCACCTCTCGCTCCCTTCCTCACCTTGAGAGAATAGTAGAGTTTGCAGATAAAAGTAATTTTGAATTACTGAACTTTATATTGCTTGGTTTGGGAGGGGCCGCTAATGAATCCCCGAGCAGTTTTCCTACATATGCTGAATGGTCGAGGTCAATAGTAAGCCTTACAAAGTTTCTTCATAAATCCAATTATTCAGTTTTGGTGTCCTTGCTTTTTCCGCACGAGGATGAAATACCAATAGAGTTATATGACCCGCTTGAAAGAGAAAACATACTTCCTCTCCTCGAGTCTGTGTGGGGAATTAACTATTCAAATTTTGATCGACAACGGTGGGTTGCTCAGAGTAGATGCGTGGCTGGTCATAGTAGTTTATCCATACTACCTAATGGTGACGTTTTTGGGTGTGACTTGATGCAAAGCTTGCCAGCTCTGAAGGTTGGAAATTTTCGAAAGGAAAGACTAAACAGTATTTTTCAGAATTCCCCTTTGTTGCGTCGCTGGCGGGAGGTTTCTATGGTAAACACTTCCGCAAATTTCGATGCTTCGTCGCGAAATTTTTCATGCGGCCAATGTCGTGCGGGAGTCCAACACCAGCAAAATATCATTGCTCGATTGTCCTCTAGGGGGGAGTTTTAGCTCTGGTTAGATTTGAGTTTACTATGGGTGAACGAAACAATTAAAGCATCCACCCACCGCCCACCCTCTTTGAAACGGCCGGGGCTAAGGCCCTCTTCGTAAAACCCAATAGATTTGCACATTTCAATAGATGCTGTATTTTGCGGATTAACCTGCCCCTCAATCCGATGTAAATTTAAAGAATGAAAGCCATACCTAATCAGGCCTTTTATAGCTTCACTTGCGTAGCCATGTCGCCTATAGGAACTATATATAGTCGCTCCAATGCTTGCGGATTGACGGTTGCTACGCAGTATGTCGAAAAGCATCACTTCGCCAACAAATTCTTGGTTGCTCCTAGTAAACACCCCAAAAAAGTAGCTTTGGTCATTGAGCATTTCTGCATTGCGAAGTTTTACCATCAGTCGGAATCTTTTGGGCGTGATGCTGGAAATTATCAACGTGCCGCCTGTGCGTTCGGCGGTCGTGAGGCATGAACTCTCACGCGTCTGCATGCAAGACAAGAAGTCATGCTTGTTGACTGGTCTTACACTTAAGCGCCTAGTATTAAATCCGAAATCCATCATGAAAAGTCTCCTTCTTATTTCTGGCCAATCGAATCTAGAACGCTGCGAACTTAAAGCTACGGCCGACCGTATGATTCAGTTATATGATCAGGTTTGCGAGCTTGGACATGACATGAGATACCTGTACCCATCAACATGCTTTTCAAGGAGTGCGCACACGTTACGTATCGCTACTATGCTTGAGAGTAGAAGGGCAGATGTAATTTTGCACGTTCCTGTAAAAAATGAGCGAGATGCATACTTTGTACGCTGGCCAAAAGACGTTATCCAAGCGTATAAAAATTTCACAGCAATTGCTAATTCTCCAGTGGGAAGATTTATCGCTAAAGAGTTGGCACTTCCTAATGTTAAAGTATCGCGATGGTGCGAAGGCGGCCTGGTGCTTCGAACTAACGACACGCTAGTTGTTTCGGACGCAATGTATGAGCCACATCAGATAAAAAATATCCTAAAACACTATCGATTGCTTTTCATCCCAAGCCCCGGGCATATAGATCATCCTGGCTGTCGAAAGATGATAAGCGTGACGCACATTGACCTCCATTGCGCGCTCATCTGTACATCCAGACAGATGTTGCTGCTTGTCTCGGAACAGTATTATCATAATTATAGGGTTCAAGTGCACATGACAGCTGAGGTGTTGGGCGCGCTTCTCTTTGTTGTTCCTTCTTCTGAAGTTGCACGTCGAGTTTTAAATTTAGCATTTCTGCCGCCCGGCACAGTATTACTCCCGGACAGGTGCCCACGCACGAAGAGATTTCTAATGCAGTCAATTGATGAGTCCAACATCATTACTGTCAAGATTGACAAGAATTTTAATTATCATATGGGCTACGGAGGCCTTGGATGTATGAGTTCTATAGTTTATTAGGGGTGGTTTAGCTGATGATTATGCTGGCGCAGCGTTTATAGGATTACTTTCCGTACAGAACGCCCAGCTGTCTAAGTCTTTCGACCCAAAATAGATGACGCTTAGATCCAGTCGAGCACCATTTATCATTATATATTTTCACCCCAGCAGCGCTGGCGGCGGCATGATTTTGTTGCATTTGGTAGATGAATGCGCTGACTTCGCTTGGAGTGCGTGGGTCGGCATAAAAATTAATTTCAATCATTCGTCGTAAAGCGCCTCCATTAAATGATGCATGCCATAGACGGTGGTCGAAGGCAATTATATCCCCAGGTCTGCTAGGAATTGCAAAGAACGGTAGCCGGTCAGGTTTCACGTTAAATCTAGACATGGTGTCATGTGAGAGATTGTTCAGATTGCGCATCGGCCTTTGGTGCGATCCTGGTATTACCCTCAGCGCACCGGTGCTTGCATGGAGTCGATCAAGATAAACAACCAGCTTTACGCCAGTATATTGTAAATCGTAATTGTCGCTGTGCCATTGTGTATTCCCCCTCAGGTACATCCCGCCAATGTGAATGCAAATGACTTTCCTGCCCAGTAATTTTTCGACTCCCCCTGTGATCCCTTCGCCATCTGCCAAGCCAGCAAGATTCGGTGTGTTGGCATCCATAAAAAAACGTGCGCGACGTGCAGGAGGCGCTAAGTTTCGCACGCTACTCATAGCCTCATCAAATTCACTGGACAGCTCCGTAATATCGCTCAAAGAAAAAAAGTCTTGAAGAAGTAAAAAGCCAAATGTTCTGAAGAACCTTTCATCTTGATCTGTTAGAATCATAATAGACCACCTTAAATTGCAGTCGGCTCAAATGCTTTCAATATGAGAATTAGGTTAGGAGTAAGGATGTTTCGAAATATACAAGAACCGTTATAGCACTCAAAAAAACTACCGCCAGAGATTTACATACAAACCAGCCACACTGGTATTGAGTCAAAATCAAATTTTTGCTACCGCGCTATCCAGCTGCTTAAGTAATAGACTCTTGGCGCTAGATTTTCAACATGACTCTTGTGTGATTGCAAAGGCATTCCATACCGTGAAGCTTGTTGCAGAGGCTTTTCTATCGAAAAGGTTGGTTGCTTGAGGGCGGTATAAGCAATCGGTTTTGGTTGGAGCAATCAGCGGTGAATGCCTGCAATTGGCCGATTCCTGCCTATCGCGACGGGCAGAAAGCGGCCAAAAGCGGACATGCAGGACCGAGCACTTCCGACGCAAAGGTTGGTGCATAACCCCCGTTTCGGCTCTGAAAGCGCAATCTAGAGCCGTCAGGGCCGTCTGCAATAGAATTTCATCCACCAATTGGGCGGTTCTTCGTCCATTAATTTCGTGTCTATTTATAGTTAGGCGTCTAAGGTTTCTTGCTAGATGTCATTTCGGGGGCAGTGACATTTGGCAAGCTTCGCAGCGCCCCAGTCAACTAGAGGACGTGAGCATGTCTATGGATAAAAAAAAGAACACTCCTGACAGTAACCTCATAACCGTTACTGGCACACTCAGCGGAAGTATCAATGGAGTGACTATCAATGGAACAGTTACGGGCACAGCCGACAGAAGCACGGGGCATGTCACGAATGTCTATCACGGCATTGACCCTGCTATTGGCCCAGAGCTAAGTCGAATCGTTCTGGGGCTAACCATCGTATGCGCCAATATGGCTGTCGAAGTGGGGCCGGGGCGAAATCTCAACTCGATGGCCCCACTGCAATCGATGCAGCGCATCGCGACTTTCACACTACCGTCTCACTCCATGCAGTGCTTGCAGACGGTGGCGTGGCAGGAGCCAAACGTGGCTGTGGTCACTATGGCGTACTCGGGCACTCTTCCGTCGTTCTCGGGAGCATCGCTCCCGATACCCGATGTGCTATCTGAGTTTCGGCAGACCGGCCCTCAGACGATCCACCAAAGCGGCACGACCCAAGCTACGTTTGACGGCTCCCCACAGCCCCTATCCGTCGATATTCAGTATTCGATCAATGGGCCCAAGATCGCTTGGTCAACGCCGCTAGGGTCGCAGTTCCTAGAGAATGCGAACAACACATCGTCGTATGACGAAACGACGCAGGAGATTACTTATAACACCGATGTGCGCATGCTGAAGACCTAACTGTCGGCTCCACTCGGACGCCACACTGGCCATGCCTTCGGCATTTTCATGGCCAGTGTTGGTACCCTCCGCGCTTCGCGCTCCGCAACCAGTTAACCTGAGCGTTTCTGACCGTTTTTGGCCGCTTACTGCTTTCCGCGAAAGTCTGCAATGGGTCGATTGCAGACGGTCGCCCCAAGCCAGAGAAAGCCATTTGACGCACGATGCCTATGGTCAAAGCTATATTTCGCCTACAACATGAAAATCCACGCGTTAGATGCATCTCGTCATATCTTCAGTTTAAAGCGCATCAGCGGCCCATCCTTCAATCGATTCAGTACATGGGCAGTGACCTCCTCCATTTGACGGCGATCTTCTTCAATGTCTATTTCTGTTCCTTGGAACGCCTTCAGAGTAGAACGTCCCAAAGCATCTTTGATCGATGTGCAATATGAAATAATTTTTTGTTCCCAATAGTCATCGCCGGCTTTCACGTCATCAAATTTTATTGACTTGCCTAATTTATCGAAAGCGAAAACACCCCCACTTAGGAAAGTGCGGATTCGATTCGTAGGGTGATGATACTCCGCAGAACGCGCTGACATAGCTTTTAATAATGTGCCTAATAAGTAGGAAGCTCTAATGAGCCGTCTGTACATATCCTCTTCTGATTTAGGCTTCCTGTAGGTCGCAGGCAAGTGCCAAACCCAGACCCCGAACATGGTACCTGCATTGAAATCAGCGTCTGACTCTAACGCCCTTGCTTCATCATCGTTTTTGGGTCTGTAGTCACAATGACCGTGGATCGCGTGAGCCAATTCGTGAAAATAGAGCAGAAGACATGCGTCCAGTGCCAGCCCTAGCGCCTCGAATCCCGCCTCATCAGGCTCCTGCACCCCAGGGAATAAACAGTGAATTGAGTTCTCTCCTGGACGATATTGATTTGCTAAACCGGCGGTGGCGCTGCCCTCCTCAAGGGCACATAACTCAATAGCGGTCGATAGGACCACAAGCAATGTTCCAGCAGCAATATCAATTCGGTAATGGCCTTCACTGCCTCCAACCATAGCTTGGAAAGTATCATTGCCTCGAAATTCCCTGTCTATCGCCCAGCCCTGCTTGGCTAGCCTGTTCTCCCGCAACCCTTCCATCAGAAATTCAATCTCTGAATCGAACTCCCTAAACATCACTTCTGACAAAGCTAGTCTGCCGTCAACCAGATCGTGCGTTTGAAAAATGGCGTTGAGGATGTCGCCTTGTGGGTACGCGCGTAGGGAAATACCATCAGACTGAGAAGGTTGTCCATCTATTAGGTACATGTAGTTTTCAGCCCCATCCTATTAATTTATTGGCGCAGACCTTTCCACCGAGTACCCGCCTAGACGGTAGAATTATCGCCTACCCATCCCTATGGGCAGGTTTGGGTGATCCCTGAACTGGTTTAGACGGCACAACACCGCTGAAGCCCCAACAGGACGGTCTCATAAGTAATCGGCGAGCCAAAGCGAAAATTGAGGTGGGTTGGAGAAATTAATACAATTGTTGAACGCCACAGGTAGAGGATGGTTGCATGATAAAATCCATACAACCATTACAACAGCGCAGGAACACTGAATATCGTTAACGAGTGTTATTGAATACTTTGCGGGCTTTGAAGTGATCTTTCATTATAAAATACGCTATCCCCATTCCAGCTCCTACCAATATTATTAATGAAACCATGATCGATTGAGTAGCGCGCAAAATAGCTATGAATATTGGACTCATCAAAAGGGAAAAAGCGAATCCAAGCATTATTACCCAAGCGACAGCTAGCCCCTTACCTTTGGAAACGACTTCACCGTCTTCAAGCTGAGCTGAGTACAAAACATGCACACCTTGAAGTCTACGGACGAGCGCGAGCTTAACCGTTCGCCCTACCACCAAAAATGAACGCATATAGTCGTCACAAATGACATCTTTTACGCGAACACCGTTTATTTTTACAAACGAGATAATTCTTTGCCCATCATTATAAGAGCCGAAGCCAATTTCTTGAATGACGCCATCTAGTATTACAAGTGCCATATAATACGCCACCTTCGCGAAAGATATTATTTTACGGATATTAAATGCTCTTCGAGTAAATGACCTTCCCATTGGCATCTTTTAAATCAATGCGCTGCGGGCCGATCAATACAAATCGCTGAGGACCGAACTGTCCGGCGAAACGCTCTCGCTCCACAGATTTCACATAGCCGTAGATGTCGATTTTCAAGCTTTCTCTTGAAGCTTCCAAGGTTCGAGCAAGTGATTCATCTGGAACATCTAGCAATAACTCAGAGCCTCCTTGAAAGCCGAGGTAGTAAGAAGTTGGACCAGGATTTATGTAGCAGCGAAGCTTGGGAGCCCGCGCCATAGAAGTAGAGTTGCGCTTCTCTTCGTCTGAATACTCCAACTTATCCGAAAACAAACAGTTATCTATCCGAAAACCTTTCGCTTGCTGATCATAGTTGCTCAGTGAAATTGGCGTCCAATCATCAGAGCTTAATTTTACCAAATTGTACTGCTTTGATTTTTCGGCCTCCTCTCCAACCAAGACGCCTATCGCTGTCGTCAGATCTTTCTTCTTAAATGAATCCTGCTCAGACAGTCTTTCTGACGCCAACCAATAAAGCTCGGGATTAGCTTTCCGGAGATTGAACGCATCGGCAATGGATTCAGCAATATCCTCAGGTGATTCGTTCCAATCGCGCTTCGCGTTGTACAAATTGAATGTCGTCATTGGTTGCTTGGCGTCAAGATAGGCATTTGGATCTGCCAACCCCGGGTCTTGGAATACAACGACACGCGGAGCGTTTTCTTGAGCGAGTTGTTGCAAGACCGCTTGATCAGACGCCTTTGCGTCAACCGCCGCAGGGCTTGCAGAAGCCTTAAAGTTTTCAGCTCTAGGCGGCTCACTTTCTCCCCCACATCCGGCTAACAACATGCAGCCGGCAGGTATTGCGAGCGCAAGCAGCCTGCGCCCTAGCAGCGAATATTGGCCAAGGACCATGAATTGTATCCCTATAAAATTCCCAGAATGACGGCCAATTGAGCGCTTATGAGCCATTGATTTGCCATCGCCGGACAAAGCTACCAAATCGGTAGTATTTAGAAAAGCAGCAAATTGCACCATGACGTCACTGATTTAGTAGAAGACGTCATGACCACCAGCACGCTATCCATACGGCTCAAACACGCACGATTAAGTGCAGGGCTGTCTCAAGAAGAGTTGGGGATACGAATCGGCCTTGAGCCTGCTTCGGCGAGTACGCGTATGAATCGCTACGAGCTTGGCAAACGCGTTCCAGCCCCTGAGTTGATAGAACGAGTCGCAGTTGAACTGAATCTGCCCGCAGCTTACTTCTACGCCTACCGTCATGATGAAGCGGAGCTGCTTGCGCGTTACTATCGGCTTAGCGAGTCTGAGAAGGAACGGTTGATGGCTTATCTCAACAAACTTGTATAAATCCGCCTCAAGCATTCTCTGAAAAGATCAGGCTCGGCCGGTCAACAGTGCATACCTAAGCGTTGGTTTGATGCGGAACGGGCCACAAGGTCGCAAGCGTCCGGCGAAGACCCGGATGCGTACGAGCGGCAGCATGGCGATGCAAAGGACGTCAATCACGTCAGCGCAACGCATCCACGAGAAGGCTAAAAGCCCGTGTGGGTTATGAGTATCGGTGAAGATGCGGCCACGCATCGCTATGCCATATGGGAGCGCTTCGACCTTACTAGCCCCATGTCTGCCGGAAAACTCCAACGATGACGCTACTAAAGGACAGAAGAGCGACGTGACGTTCTTGGAATGAACCCACAGTTTGCCGTTTGCTGCCCGAGCAGCCTGCCATCTTGGATGAGGCTGCCCGGGCAGCTTCGCTACCGGGCGTTTTGGGGAACCGTACAGAGGCCCACGATATCCGCAGCGGAGAGTCGGTGATGGCGAAGTTGGCGCTCAACCTCCCTCACATCCTTAAACCCTCCCCCAGCGGCGAGGGCAATCGAATATCCACGAATTGCTTCCCTCAGGCTTTGCAGACCAGGCCGATTTACAATACGAAGATCAGGATGGGGGGTGGCAGCAAATTCAAAGGCTGTTTTGGGATGGATCATGATCGGAGTCATAGTGCATGACTGATCATATTTTTCCCGGAACCATATCGTAGATCCGGTGAGCTGATTCGTGTCGCCCTTCGAGATCTTCTCAGCTAGTACTGCGCCGCTTTTGCACTCAATCACAAGATATTTGAGATCACCTAACGCCCAAAGGTTGTCAGGTCCGCGGCCCACTGTGTCCTCTGGCCGCTGCGAACCAAAACCGAGAAAACTGCCCAGATCGTGCATTGCTGCCTCAAATCGGTTCGACCCCTCCTCCCCCCAATTAAGATCGTCCAACAACCCATTCGCCCAAATTATTAAATCGTTTCCCTCTAGAAATTTCTGCATATAGGCGATTGCAGCGGAAACCTGGCCCGCAGGCGGCGCGCTGAGTTTATTGTAGGTGGCACCCGCGATGGGCTTCAGCAAACGAGGGTTCAGGCTAAGCGCGGCCAGTTGAAGCTCCTGCGCTTGTACCGGATTGACGAAATTGGTGTGTTCCGCGAGCAATTGCTTTAGATATCCCTTGAGTTTTTGCTCGGTCGTTTGGTTGGCTGCTTTTTGAGCCTTTCCCACCGCTATGTCGTGCCTTGCGACACGGACAGCATCGAAAGCTTCACGGAGTAACACTTGGTTGTCGTCTAAATGCGCGTTACCAGCTGCTGGAGCATTCACTACAGCATTACGACTCGCTTGCCCCCACTGATCATTTCGCTTCAGGCACAGGTCCAGAATTGGTCTGAGTTCTGAAATGGGCTTTCCTTTAACCTGAACCGATACGGCCTTTCCGAGATTGATCTGAGCACGCGTTGCTGACGAAAACATTTCCTCCGCTTCGGGCTGGTGCAGCCTCTGAGTCAATCGACCGCCCAGAAGGAGCACCACGCAATGGTCGTCACTGGATCGAACCCCACGGCCCATGCCTTGTTCAATACGTTGAACTTGACGGACCAATTGCCTCCTAGTGCCGTCGAGGAGCAGCATCTCTTGACGCTCCGCTAGCCCGTACACCTCTGGGAGTCCATCTATAATCAGCAGTTCGCACGCCCTCCCTGGAAGATCGATACCATCATATTTGTTAATGAGAACCGTCAGCCCTACTAGGCCCGCTCTTAGTCTATCGACACCATTGTGAATTGTGTCCTTATCTAAAACCTGAGCGGCAACCGGTCTCCAAAATTCCGCACGCTGCTTTGAGGGCACAATGACTACGACATTGATCTCTGTGGCCATCACTGCTGCAAGATGCTTGATCTGATCAACCGTATACTCGGGGTTAATTTCCTGAGGAGCCAAGATCATCCGGTCACCTATGTCGCCCCCCCCTCTAGGCCGGATCGGCACAGCAATCTCTGAAGCATTGGCCTTGAAATGGCTTACTAAGATGGTGTCGTCCGCCAAGGTCGCAGTCATGTATATACGCCGATGGGCAGAGTCGAAAGCGGGTATTCGGTCAATAGGGACGAAGCGTGGAGCGATCTCAAGACGACCACCACCAAAAACACACGTGCACTGGGAAATACAATCATTCAGTAAAGGCCAGCACCACTCTAGATCTTTGCTGTTTCGGTGTTCGTGTAAAAGAGCAAGGACGTCATCCTGGCGGTCCACCCAAGCCCAATATGGGAGCGTCATCACAATTGACGGGTCTTGAGCTTTGACGTCCAGCAGGCCTGTTGGGGATTGAGCCTTTAGGTCTTCTTCGAAAAGTTCTAGAAGCCTATCGTAGATCGGGCTCCCAACCTTGGAGGTGATTGAGAACTGCTCGTTGACCACAGATAGACAAGCGTGAGCGTCATCGATAACGACGGATCCAATGGGAATCTTTCTTTCACCGACTCCAAATACTGAACGCCCGTTGAAAAGCTTATGCACGTTAGCGACCAGAATGGATCGCCCCGCAATGAAGTCAGGATCCTTTTCATCCACTGTTACTGGGATCCCCAGCGCTGAGGCTTCCGCCGTTACCTGAGCAACTAAAAACGGGTCGGGCGTGATGTAAACCGCAGGTTTCACATTCTCATTCAGAGAACTTTGAAGGCAGAGAAGGCCGACAACCGTTTTGCCGCCTCCCGTGTTCATTTTGATGGTCAAATCCGACGCTTGTCGGCGGGTGTACCACGCATCAAGTACATCCGATTGCTCATCGGAGGGCCGCTTAAACCGGCCATCACGTTTCAGTGTCGTGAAAATTTTCCTGGGGTCAGTCTGCTTCACTGCCGCCCCGTCATTCAGCATGTCAAAATCCAGAATCATAGAACCTCCCTTCCCCAGTATATTTCCTCAGTTCGACTTTCGCACACCTCTTGAAAGAATCCGAGTCCCAGTAGGGGCAGACGGAGGCAATACTAGGAATACCCCACCCTCCTTCCAAGAGACGGCATCTGCGGACGACTGAGCGGCAGCTATGGGTCGATTGCCACCTTTCGTCGCGGGCTGCCATCAGTAAGCGCATCCTGCGCTTAAAGCTGCGAAAAGGCGCTCAACATCTTAGTGTTCTGAAGCACTTCTATAGTTATGGGACGGATCGCAACACTGGCAATTTGAGAGATCCAGATGTGCCAGTTGGGCCGTACGGACCTCTTGGGTTACCGCCCTCGACCTCCGCCTTTTGGTCGTTTGATCACGTGCAGCAATCGGTTGATAACTGCCTTATCCAACGCCAACACAAGGATCTGCTAGACACGACGTCATATGCTATTGCATGGGGGTAAGCACCCCCAAGTATTCACGTACTCCCAGATGAGACGGCGCTCAAGGTACTTAATGTAAGCTGTCGTGTACGGCTCTCCCAAGGCCACCGGGCAGGCCGATACCCAAAGATGACCGGGCGTTGCGTCTGGCATGTTCCGTTTGAAAGTATGTCCACCTGAGTGACCGGGCTTTCCGTTGAAAGCTGAGGTATTAAACTCCCAAAGACGACGGCCCAAGGTGCGCTGCGACGTCTCTCCTATGTAGACGATCGCTTCATGATGCGCTCGGTAACTCTCGGGCTCTTTATCGCTACAGGCAATGAAATACACCCCTGGCGAATCCTTCCCCGGTACCTCTCCGCGATTCTCCCAAGAACGCCACTCGCAAAACCCCACTTCACCGTGCATGTTGAATCCTTTGCCTGAAAAAAGAGATACCCCAACGTGCTACCCGAAACCGTAGGCCCATTTAGCTTATAGACACCCATTCAGACTCAATGTAGCTTTTTGCCATCCGTGATCATCGATCACCATGGGATTCTGCACAGAGGGAACTGAAGTGCTCGTAAAATCTCTTCGCCTGACCAACTTCAAGAAATTCAGCTCTTATGAATTTCAATTCAACGATGATGTGAACGTCTTCGTCGGTGACAACAATGCTGGCAAGAGCACAATCCTCGAAGCTTTAGAAATTGTGCTCAATTCCAACCATCGCGGTCGCCCATTCAACAGTGAATTCTCTCCAGATCTGTTCAATGCCAAAGCGGTAGAGATATTTCTGGCGACCGACATGACGCCAGAGCGAATGCCAGAGCTGGTTATTGAGGCGTTCATCGAAGGTATTCCTGAGTATAAAGGCACTAACAACAGTTTAGGGTTGGACGTGCAGGGGATTATGATACGCGCCCATTTCGACCCTGATTACGACGCCGTCTACCGGGATTACTTAGCTAGCAAAGCTCAGATCACCAGCATCCCTGTCGAGTTTTACAAAGTTGAATGGCTGGATTTCGCTGGTGGAATCATCAAGCCCATGAGCAAGCAATTCCGGGCTCTATACATTGACCCCACGCGCATTCATCCAACCGTAGGGAAAAATCAGTACATCCTGAACGTCCTAAGCACCGCACTTGAGAAGGATCAACTCAATAAACTGACGTTGAATTATCGTGAGAATCTCCAGTCCTTTAACAGCTCCGCCGAGGTCAAAGCAGTCAATGCAGACCTCGACGCTGACAATAAAATCACCGAAAAAATGCTCTCCATCGCGGCCAACACGATGCCGGCGGGAGCGATTCAGACGGGGCTTCAACTCGAAGTGGATGACGTGCCATTCCACCTGATTGGCAAAGGTGAGCAAAGCAACGTTCAGATCAAGCTGGCGATTCACAACAAGGCAAAAGACATTGATCTGGTGATGATGGAGGAACCAGAAAACCACCTCTCTCACATGAGTCTAATCAAGCTCGTGAACTACATTGAGGAGCAGCGGGCATACAAACAGCTGTTCATAACGACACATAGCTCCTACGTTCTGAACAAGCTCAGCATCGACAAGATTTGCCTGGTGCATACGGGCTACCAACGACTCAATAAGCTTCATCCCGACGTTGTTAAGACGCTAAAACGCCTTCCTGGATACGACACGCTCCGGGTTGCTCTATCTCAAAAGGTTGTACTCGTTGAAGGGCCTTCTGATGAGTTGATTTTGAAAAAAATCTACCATGACACGCACGGACGGCTGCCAGAACAGGATGGCATCGACATTATCGTGGTACGCGGGGTGGGCTTTAAAACATTCATTGAAATAGGCAAAGAGATTGGCACGGCGATTAACGTTCTTCGCGACAACGATGGCGACTACAAAAAAAACGTTGTGGCAGCTCGGAAGGATTACGACGGCCATGCAAACATCAAACTCGTCTCATCCGAGGAGGATGATGAGTTCTCTCTCGAACCGGCGATGATTGCTGCTAACGCTACCACCGAGGCAGAGCTGAACACCTTCGCAAAAATTGTGCTCTCCAAGCAGACGCTCAACAAATATGACCTCGAAACCTCTCTTGCAGACAAAAGAGCTTTTCTCGTCAGCTGGTTCAAGAGCGAACCTGGCAATGGAAAAGGCACGAAAAAGGTCGATGCTGCGATGCGGCTCTTTGACACTCACGAAGCTTTCAAATATCCAGAGTTCTTGAAAGAGGTGCTTCGCTTTGCCTAACGAACTCTGCTTGGCGGGTGCAGGGTCAGGAAAGACCCACAAGGTGGTCACCGAATCAATCGCGGAAATCGAGCGCGGCGGCAAGGTTCTGGTTGTGACATACACTACCAATAACCAAATCGAGTTGCGCTCCAGATTCCTGAAAGAATATGGCAAGGCCAGCGAGCGGTTTGTGGTTAAAGGTCTCTACTCTTTTTACCTTGAGGACATGATTCGACCGTATCAGCGTGTCGTTTTTCCCGACCGTATTGAGAGCTTTTTTTTCAACGCCGATAACCCGCATTTGAATCAAAAAACCCGAAGACCTCTGCCTGGACGCGCTGAGAGGCTAGCCGATGGACAGGTGAATCCGCTCTATTACCTGACATCCTGTAAGACCAAAGCCCATACCGGATTGCTTGCGAAGCTTGCCACCCACATTGCCAAAGAGACCAAAAATTCGGCGTCACTCAGGCTGAAAGAAATCTACACCAAAGTGTACTTTGACGAGGTTCAAGACCTAGTCGGCTGGGACTACTCCGCCCTAAGCTATCTAAACAAAGCAATGCCAGGTTCGATCTGCTGCGTCGGAGATTTCCGACAGACGATTTATGACACGACCTTCGGCCAAAAAGCCCCACAGAGCGCTGTCGATAAAATCAAATCCTTTACTGCGATGAAATTCGAACTCAAGCCTTTGGCAATGAATCGGCGTTGCATTAAATTGATCTGCGAAATCGCAGACCAGGTTCACCAACATGCATACGAAAAAACTGACTCGGCGGTCGTAAAAGTGCCGGATGAATTCAATCACCATCTAGGAGCTTTCGTAGTAAGGCAATCGGAGGTTTCGGATTACATCGCGACCTTCAGCCCAATAGTGCTTCGCTCTAACGTGAGGTCAGGAACAAAATACCTTCCGCCTGAAGCTCGGTGTCACAACTTCGGCGGTAGCAAAGGACTCGGTTTTGATAGGGTGCTTATTATACCTTCCGAAAGCCAATTGGACTTCGTGTATGGCTTAGAGAATCCTTTTGGGGGCAAGGACTCAGAGGTCGCCCAAAACAAGCTGTATGTAGCCATCACCCGGGCACGCTACAGCCTTGGTTTCGTAGTAGCAGACAAAAAGGCGGACGGTCTCCCTTACCCCATTTGGCAAAAACCCTAGACGTGTGTTTGGGGCGGCATCGTATCCGAAACCCAGTTCGGGATGGCGCTGACTGCTGATTTTGATGCGGCTTCATGGGCATTCACGCGTCATTGGATACCCGAACCTGGTACCCCAGTTGATCCTTGCGGCGACCTCAGCCGGGCCGGCTATGCAGATGAAACCCGCCGACATTCTCAATTTTTTTCGGCAGGAGTAATAGCGCCAGAAAACGGAAGACAGAAGGCTCGGGGAATTCGATACAGGCGCTGCTGCACTTCGGTGTGGTGAACGGCATGCTCACGGTAAACCCGCGAACTTATTACCACCAACTCACTGCCTTGGTCGGCTGGACCAGCCTGCTGCGACTGTTCCGTCTGCGCAAACGAACACTGATCCTCACCGGCGAACGCGACACCTTAGTGCGTATGTACAACGCGCGGATTCTACTCAGCACCATTCCCCGCGCCGAACTGCACGTCTTGCTGGGCGAGGGGCATTTTTTCGTAGTGACCAGTGCCAAGCGAACCGCTGAAGCGATACACGCATTCCTCTGCCGGTAACAGCGCAATAACGCGCCCGGGTGACCCTTCATAAGTCCTATTTAGGTCACCACGTCGAATCATCGAAATGCTAAACGCTGAGGATTCTCTCGATACGCTCTCGCGCCGCCCCTGTGAGACGTTTGACACCTAACAACCTGGCGACCTCCAGAGCTAGATCCCCTGCGTCGATAATGCTCGCTGCGATGCGCAATTCTTCCGCGGCAATTTCCTCGATTGAACGCGCGTCGTTTGCCGATGCTGGAACACGGTACGTGGACCATTCCATCACATCGCCCTCGGCGTGCCAGACGAAAACCTCTTCAAAAGCTGCTTGCTGAACGTGATGGTACTGTTCAGCCAACTCCAGCACTCGGTCTTTAATAAGCCGTCCTGATCGCTGGAAGCCGTGCGCGCGGGCGATACGCTGGACTAAGACCGTGTCGAGGATTGGCGCTTCCTGACGCAGCACCTCTTCGATGATCTGCCGCAGTACCGAGTTGTAAGTCGGCGAGTGAAACTGCTCGGGTTGGATCATGGGAGCAAGCGCAGAAAGATCAGCGACTCGGTACTGGCCCTTCTGTCCAAGAAACCCTGGCTGATCAGTATGAGCACGTGCGATTCGAACCTCACCGATTTCCGCTGGCAACTCACTCGCAGAAGTAACCGGCGCTTCGGAATGCTCTTCGCTAACAGTGGAGTCAGCTGCGAAATCGATAAGAATCGGAGCGGCCTGTGGCGCTTCCGTTACCTGACCGCTAAGAGTAGCTACTCGGGACTGGTCCAGAAGGTTGTTCAGAGCTGCGTGGAGCGCCTGTAACGCGCCTTCCTTATCGACCCACCACTCAGTGGACCACAATCGTACCAGGTTCCATCCCAAGCCACTGAGAATAGCGCCTCGTACTTTGTCACGATCACGAGCAGTCGCGGCGCTGTGGTAAGTAGCGCCATCACATTCCACACCAGCCAAGTAGTCGCCTGGACGGTCAGGGTGAACAATGCCCAAATCGATGCGGAAACGCGACACGCCAATTTGTGGGACTACCTGCCAACCAAGGCGACGCAGCCCTTGAGCAACAGCTTCTTCAAACGGCGAGTCATAGCCGCCTACCGAGCCTTGGATAGCCTCGGCAAGAGCCCTTGGACCGCGCTGGGCGAACTCGATGAAGTGCTTCAAATCCCGGACTGCGCGAGCGTTGGTCCGGTTCAGGTCGATCATCGACGGGTCGAACGACGTGAAGACCAACATCTCTCGTCGTGACCGTGTAATAGCAACGTTCAACCTGCGCCATCCGCCGTCTTTGTTGAGGGGGCCGAAGTTCATCGACATAACCTGCGCACCTGGCTCGGTTGGGCCATAGCCTATCCCGAGAATAATCAGATCCCGCTCATCTCCCTGGACTGTTTCCAGGTTTTTGACGACAACAGGTTCTGTCTGGGTGTCCTGGAAGAACGGCTCGATCTGCGGGTATTGCTTGCGTGCGGAATCCAACAAATCGTTGATCAGCTTTTGCTGATCAGAGTTGAGCGTGATGATCCCGATGGAATGACCCGCCGCGATGAACGCGGGATCGGTAAGGCGCTTGACGGTCTCGTTCACTATCGCTTCAGCTTCAGCCTGGTTGTAGCGCCCTTTTCCCTTTGCGTACACGCCTTCAACCCTGCGCCACTCGACCGCACTGGCACGGGTTTCTGCCGCAGGAAAGGTGATCAGATTGCTGTCGTAGTAGCGGTGGTTGGAAAACGCAATCAGGCTTTCATGACGACTACGGTAGTGCCAGCTCAAACTGTGGCTCGGCACGCCTGCCCCCAAGCACTCGTCAAGGATGCTCTCCATATCCTCGGCCGTGTCATCGTCACCCGCATTCGAACCACGGCTGAAAAAGTTCGTAGGCGGCATCTGACGGGGGTCGCCGGCGATAATGACTTGCTTGCCCCGGGCTATCGAACCAATTGCATCCCAAGGGGCGATCTGCGATGCCTCGTCAAAAATAACCAGATCGAATGGAGGCTGAGCGGCCGGCAAGAACTGAGCGATAGACAACGGGCTCATGAGCATGCATGGGGCCAAGCGGTTCAGCGCATCACCCATCTCAATCGCCAACTGGCGGACAGGTTTGTGCCTGCGAGACTTTTGCAATTCATGCTTGAGAATGGCAAACCCGCTGCTTTTAGGAATGTCGTTCTTTGAAGGGATCAGGCCACATAATTTCGCCCGGATGTAACGTACCGTCAGTTTCGCAAGCTCGTCGTCTAGGCGAACGAAAGCTCCAATGTCACTCATATGCTCGGCAGCAACAAAATTCCTCAGAAGCGGTTCGCCGTCGATGCCCTGTGTCGCAAACCAATGAGCATAGGCCGTGACAAAAGTATCCTCGCTTGCAGACGGCATTAAGGTTCCCTCTTCCAATGCATGGGCAAGCCTTCCCAGTCCAGCTTCACCAGCCTGCTCTCGCACTCGACACCAGTCACACCAAGCTTTGAGTTGTTCTTCCTGCTGCTGGATGGAAATTGAAGTAGCCCGCAACGCTGCAACGTTTGGCTGCGCATTTGTGTCCCTTGCAGCCAGTCCAGCGAATAGCCGAGCTGCGTCGTTATAGCGAGACAACGCCTGCTGCAATGTTGATAACGCTGCGCTGATTTGCCCACCCGGCGCCAACATTTCATTCGCATCGATGACAAGACGCGCGACTGCGCCGCGCAAGGAAACCAGGTGGTCGGGTGATTCAGCCACGCCACTCAGCATCCCTCGCAGAGTTTCGGCTAGTGTGATCGCCCGCAGTATACGGGCGGTGTCGCTGGTCAGACCTTGCCAGCCGGGTACCGACAGCATGTCACTTGCCAGCGCATCCAATTCCAATAGCTGCGAATGCAGGCGCTCAAAAATAGTGAGGTCACCAAGCGTGTCCGGAAGGCCCGCCGCGCCACCTAAAGAGGCTAGCTTCTTCGCCACCTTTTTCTTGGCGAAAGTAGCCAGGAACCAGAACTTGCCCTCGGCCTCCCGCCACTCGCTGTGCATTGACCCAAGGGGAATGCGACGGCAAGCTTCATCGGCATAATCCAGTGAAAGGCCTTCCTCCAGCTCTCGATAGCTCTCTAACAGCTGACAAGCACGCCGGGCTGCTTCGATACGCGAGACAGCATCGGGTGCAAATGCAAATGAAAGGTTTATCCCATAGCATTCCACGACCAAACTCACCAGATCGTGAAGCTGCTGTACCTGTGAAGCTTCAGTCACAGGCAACGCCAAGTGGGTCAGGACAAGAAGTCTCTCACTTGCAGTGTTTAGCGCGTCAAGGGCCTGCGGCAACTCTCGGGAGGCGATTGCGATTTGTGCCTGCCAGGCATTCGACCATTGGGTGTGCGCCAGAGCACCAAACTTGCCGGACAAATCGCGAGCGGCGACACCATTAAGCCCAAGCCGCCGCGCAAGATCGAGCAACTGGCCATACTCGGCAGCATCGTGTTCCTTGCTTGGCGGCCAAGCAAGTCTCGGCGTCTGAGGCCCGTGGTCACGAACGACACGACCAATCGCCTGGTGCAGGGACAGTCCATTGCTCCAGCGTCGATGCAGGACCTCGACCAACTGGTTTAATCGCGACCGCAGCGTTTGCATTCGAGCAGCCTCACGCTCCCAGTCCTCGGCGCTCAATGCGTCACTTACATCCCATGCGCGATCCAACTGCTTGAGCACTTCAACTTTGGATGCTTTGCTAGAATGTAGCTCCAGGCAAAACTCACCCAGTCCCTTCTCTGCCAAGCGACGATAAACCACGTCAAGGGCAGCCCGTTTCTCTGCCACAAACAGGACGCGACGCCCCAACGCGAGGTTGTGCGCAATCATGTTGGCAATGGTCTGCGACTTACCGGTTCCCGGAGGCCCATCCATTACAAAGCTGTGTGTACTGGCAGATGCCACTACGGCTGATAATTGAGAAGAGTCAGCAGGGAGTGGAGCAAAAAGCTGTGCCGGTGTTACAGCGGAGTCCAGACTCTCGGGTCTAGGAAACTCATCTGAGCCAAAGAAGCGCTCACCTGCCTCGTGAGGCTCCAACAAGTGCTTGACCAGTGGACTTTGCAGCAGTTGCGCTGTGTTGGCATTCAGGTCCTTCCACATCAAATATTTGGCGAATGAGAAGGTGCCCAAGACCAGTTCGGTACTCACCTCAAATCCGGGCACATCTCGTACCGCTCGCCGCACCATGTTCCAGATGCCAGTCACATCGATTCCGCTCTCATCACTCGGTAGTTCGCCATCGAGCCCGGGTATGACCAATTCAAAATCATGACGCAGCAACTCAAGTAGCGTCAGGTTGAAACGGGGCTCCTCGTCAAGCAACGTCAGAGTCACCCCAGACAAGGCACTTTTGCGCTCAAGTTTTACCGGGAGCAATATCAGTGGTGCGGAGTACGTTTTCGGATCTTCCGCGCTTTTCTTCCACTTCAGGAAGCCAATGGCCAAAAACAGCGTGTTTGCACCGCCCTCCTCCAGATCGCTGCGCGCCTTTCGGAACAGCTCAATTAGCGTTGCTTCAAGCTTGACCTTTTCCAGGCTGGCGAGCACTTCACCCCGCGCGAGCGCCTGACGGGCGACTTCGTCGACCAGGCTTTCATTATTTTGCTGCTCGTAAACTGCCACATCACGGCCGCTGCTTTTCAGGTCAGGTACCGGCACGACGCGGATGCGCTGGCCACTTGAAAGAAGGTCCTCAAGAGCCGCTGGATCCGGGCAAAGAAGACGCACGCCTTTAGCGCTGTCTGGCAAATGCAGAAGACGGTTACGAGTAGTTAGATCAAGGAGCTTGCGTTGCCACAGCGTTAATTTGTCGGCAGGACCTTCAGTACCCTCGTTGATTTCGACATCGAAACCAGGGAGTGCGGGGGCCTCCTCCAACCCTTCAGCCGCCGGCGGAGCATCATCGGCAACACCAGATACATTCACTGATGACACTAGCGCCATTGGGCGGATCTTCTGCATCCGAGCACGGTGCAAATCGATAGCCATGATGAACTGTTCATCATCGAGTTGTCGCTCAGCAGCCGCGACAGCTTGGGAAAAGCTAGGCGCGGGCGCCTGCGTAGCAAGGGTGGTTTCGAAAACCACCATTTCCTTGAGGTCCAGTCGCTTGCGTACTGCCGATGCCTCATCGGTCAGCAGCTGTGAAAACTCTTGCGGCTGCAACCAAACGCCTGCAAACGCGTGCCCCTTTGTCATGATCAGCAGGGCATTCAATCCAGCCTGCTCCAAAGCCGCAGCGAACAATAATGCCGTATCCAGACAGGTCGCCACTCCGTTCTCCAGAATGACGCTTGGCGGCCTGATCTTTTGGCCCTGCTGCTCAAAACTGGCTGGAGGCAAGGCATAACTCAACTGAAAGCTGCACACCCCAGACCAAATCGCAGAGGCAAGCTCCCAAGTGCGCGTACGCGATTTGCTTTCATAGCCATCAATACCGTCTTTCTTCCCAGCGCGTCGCAAGACTTGTGAAGCAGCTTTGAGTACTCGGTCCACCGCGGGATCATTGGGCATGCAGAAAGCCGCCAGCAACTCCGGCATGGCACTCAATCCACCCCATTCAGTGCGAGCAAGCAGCTCGGTGGGAAAGCGCTGTTCGACGAGTACGTTGTCGCCTTGGGATAAGCGCATGACCACATCGGCGCTCAAGCTTTCGCTTAGCCCGAACAGGTAGCCAGCATTTAGCTTGATGTTGCGTTCAGAAATGCTGAGGCGATCACCCGCATGGATACGGTCTATATGCCAGGTTCGGCTTTCAACGAAATCCGGGTCGGTGCTTAGAGTCAGTACCAGATTTTCAAGATTTGTTTCTTCCTGGTTCCAAATGCTCAATTCTCGTACAAGCGGAATGGCATTCTGGTGGGAAGCGAAGCCGATCTTGCGAGCGATCATTGCCTCAATCTTGATGGTCATTTACAGGCTCCTGAAACTGCCAGCGCTCGCCTCATGAAGAGGCAGCTAAAAAACCCCTATAGTCCATGACAAATCATTAGTTGGGAATTTCTTTATCTCAGAAGCCAGACCTATTGATCGGACAAATGGGTTGAAGGACTGCTGTGTACCACGTAGCGCGAGCTTCGCTGGTAGGGCTGGTTGAAACGTGCTTCCTGTACAACACTAGGCCTAACCACCTTTGGGCAATTCGGGAGATGTACTGATATGGAAATCGCTTTGGTAGATGGCGTACGAGTGCTCCCTTCGCCCGGTGCGCAAGGGAGTTGCCAAGCTTGTAGTGCGCCCATGACCGCAAAATGCGGAGAGCAGAACGTCTGGCACTGGGCGCATAAAGGACGGCGCGTATGTGATCCGTGGTGGGAAAATGAAGGTGAGTGGCACCGTGCCTGGAAGCGATCCTTTCCTGAGGATTACCATGAAGTTGTGCAGCACGACATCACAGGTGAGAAACACATCGCCGACGTCAAATTGCCTAGCGGCCTCGTGATCGAACTCCAACATTCAGCCATGTCGTCCGAGGAGATGCGCAGTCGGGAAGGTTTTTACGGCAATATGGTGTGGATTGTAGATGCCGAACCTTTCAGAAAAAACCTGCACATTTTTTATCCCCTCCCGGATCCCGCCGAGCCCTTTGCCGCAGATCTAAAGTTCGTTACCCCGGTGCCTGAGTGGCGCGATCACCAACGCCGGAATGACACGGGCTTCAATCCACTCATGTTCTTCCGGCGCTCGGAACGGATCGAAGGGTCGAATATGCAACTTCTACATTCTGGACGTGAAATCGCCGAGCACTTTCCGGCGACCTACCGAGGGCATCATTTGCACCTCTGGATGAGGCCCCGAGATATTTGGTATCAAACCACTAAGCCTACGTACTTGGACTTAGGAAATGACATCTTGGCTTTGCTTGCTCCCTACGGGCCCTGGGAGGATGCGATCATGTGCTTGCAGCTCATACCTAAAGAAGCTTTAGTCAAAGATCTTTTAGGATCCTGACACGACGATCCATTCGTGCTTACCCGCCACGCATCGATTTTCGCAATGGCATCCCAGCGGCCATCTTTCTTGAAGCGTAAAAATACAATCACCGTCCCTTATCTTGAGCTGTCTCGCCAGCCAGTAGAGCATTGATGATCGCTTGCTCGACCGCTTCAGTGGCGGCCTTAAATGGGTGTAAATGGGTGTGTTATTGGGTTTTGAGGCGCGGTCGCTCGTTGTAGATCAACTTTCCCTCAGCTTGGAGGAGGTGTGCTTTTGCTTTACCGGCTCGATGCTCTGGCTTTGGGAAAATTTCTTCCCCATGGCGGCTCATGAAAAGCTGAGGCGGATGTCCGAGTCCCCGATGGTGTTTAACGGTGACCACCACTCGATTTGAATTCCGGTAAAGGGGCGCTTTCAGCGCTGCTTTACGATGCCCACGAGGGGAAAACTGCCATACCTAATCCCCCCGACTTATATTTGGTTACAAATAGTGGCATTTAGCCGCCCAGGCGGTCATCATCCTGCCACTTTCAATGAATGGATTCAAAAAATGGGCTGGGTAGTCACGATTTCCGTCGACAGCGTGATTTATCCGCTAAGCGTTGTGCAAAGAACCTCTTACGCACTCGCTCAAAAACTGATGATCCAAGTCAGGCAGACAGAGAATTTGATCCATCTAGATGCTTGCCCCACCTTGCTTGCAGGTGGAACCACAACTGTCACATCCGCGCAGCAGGCTCGGGAACTGATTCTTCGCAGCCTCAACGACTTTGCGTTGCGTGCACAAATTCAAAACGAAACATCAGGTTTGCGGGAGCTACTCGCGGCTGCGGCGCTTCGCGGTGCAGGGGTGTGAGCGCAACTTTGATCGCTAGAGAGTCGAGCTATCGATTGCTGCCGTTTCGATTTGCACGCCTTGACGACCATGGCATTGAAAGCATCTTGCTGACAGCAGAGACCGGCGAGTACCTTTTCATCTCTGAAAAGCAGTTGAAGGATCTAGTTTACAAAACAGTGGACTACGGCTCCGCTCACTACAAAGACCTCCTTGCCCGCCACTTTATTTTCGAGCAGCACGGACATAACCCCTTGCCTGAAATGGCGGCTCAATACCGCAGTCGTAAAAGCTTCGTCCTTGATGGGCCGGCGCTACATATATTTGTCGTCACGCTGCGCTGTAATCACACGTGCCAGTACTGCCAAGTCTCACGCGCCCCACTGGGAGGCTCCGGCCATGACATGTCAGCCGAGCATGCAGAGCTGGCAGTCGAGCGATTGTTCGAATCACCCTCCCCCGTAATCACAGTAGAATTTCAAGGTGGTGAGCCCCTATTGGCGTTTGATCGCATCCGTCAAATTGTCGATATGGTGGTAGCCCGAAATGTTGTTGAACAGCGAAGCATCCAGTATGTGATCACGACAACGCTCCACCACCTGAATGAGGAAGTCCTGGATTTCGCACAACGATACAAAATCCAGTTTTCGACATCCCTCGACGGCCCCGCGTTTCTACACAACGCCAATCGACCGACCCCCACGAAAGACTCGTATGAGCGAACAGTTGAGGGCATAGAGCGAGTACGAGCTAGGCTCGGCCACGATGCCGTATCCGCGTTAACGACAATCACCTCGAAAAGCCTGGAGCACGCGAAAGCAATCATCGATGAATACGTGGCTCGTGGATTCAACAGCATCTCTTTGCGCCCCCTAAGCCCATACGGATTCGCCAAGACATCCGCGAAACGCCTGGACTATTCGATGACCCAGTTCATCGATTTCTACATGGAAGCTTTGTCTTATTTGATGAAGCTGAATGCTCAAGGTACGTTCATTTCAGAGGGCTATGCATCGCTCCTTCTGAACAACATTCTTACCCCGTTTGCATCTGGCTATGTGGACCTGCGCTCGCCCCTTGGCGCTGGGCTAGGGACTCTCGTCTACAACTACGACGGTGATGTCTACCCTTCGGACGAATCCCGCATGTTTCTCGAAATGGGGGAAGACGGATTCAAGCTCGGCAATGTTAGGCAGACTCTGAATGAGCTGCTCCAATCTCCATTGATCGAGATGTTGCTATCCGCGGGCGTAGCGGAAGCATTACCTGGATGCTCCGATTGCGCACTGGTCCCTTACTGCGGAGCTGATCCTATCGAGCATTTCGCTCGCCAAGGCGATCCAATCGGTCACCGCTCGTTCAGCAGTTTCTGTGAGAAAAATACCGCACTGCTTACACATCTTTTTCGCTTACTGCGTGACGGTGACAACGAGACTCAAAAGATTCTGATGTCATGGCTAGCTCGTCGGTCACTGAGCGACCTTCCCTCTGCTGGCTACCGGGGCTGACCATGCTGCGTCTAGACACTCACTTTGAAATCCAAAACGTCGCGACTCCCAAATTGTTCAAGGTCATCACGCCTGAAGAGTTTGTCTCCAAAGGTACCGGCAGTTGCGCTGGGGAAGCGTCTTTTTATGACCTGATGTTGTGGCTAGACGAGTCGTCCACCGGCAACTTGGAGCAGTGGCTATCAGTGCCGGTCGGAGGTTTTTTGCTCCCCAGCTATCCGGACGAACTTGTGTCCGTCAGCGCTACCGTACTGACGAATCCAAAAGACCCGCTAGTGGTGCAACCAGGCGACGTTATCGCCGTGAGCCCCGGATCGAAAGTCGTGCGCGTGCTTTACCGTCGTGGTGCCAATAGCAACCTTCTGTTCATGACGGATCGGTGCAATAGCCTTTGTTTGATGTGCTCTCAGCCTCCCAAGGACATCGATGACAGATGGCACATCGACGAAAATCTGAAGCTAATCGACTTGGTTGACCGAGGCGCAGAACAGCTGGGTATCAGCGGGGGAGAACCCACGCTGTACAGGGAAGGACTACTCGCAATCATTGAGCATGCAAAAAACGTTGTCCCGGAAAAATCCCTACACCTACTCAGTAATGGGCGCCTTCTGAGTGACTCCACATGGATCACCGATCTTCAAATAGTAAATCACACCAATCTCACTTGGGGCGTCCCTCTGTACGCGGATAACGCAGCGGACCATGACAATGTTGTCCAGGCCCCAGGAGCGTTCAGCGAAACAATGGCTGGGCTTTACAACCTTCAGCGAGCAGGACAGAAAATCGAAATTCGCATGGTGCTAAGCAAATTGACCACTGGCCGGCTTCCAGAATGGGCGCATTTCGTTTTTCGAAACCTGCCTTTCGTTCACCACGTTGCGCTGATGGGCATTGAGAATACTGGGCTCGCTAAGAAGAATTACGACCAGCTTTGGATCGACCCAGCTGATTACCAGGCGGAGCTGAATAACGCCGCATTTTTCCTCGATATCCGTGGTATCGCAGTTTCAATTTATAACCTACCGCTTTGCGTGCTGGATCCGGTATTGGGACGCTTCTATCGGCAGAGCATTTCCGACTGGAAGAACCTGTTTATTGACGCCTGCCAGTCCTGCGCAGCAACACACGCATGCGCAGGTTTTTTCAAATCCCATTCAACGAAATGGCAGAGCCGTAATATCCACCCCCTCTCCGTTGACGACCTGAAAGAAATGCAAGGAGCACCTCATGAAACTGCTTGATCGCTGGAAGCTCTTGATCGGCCAATCTATCGCCATAATGCCCATGATCGGCAGTCCAATGGCCGATGCCAATCAAGCACAGCTGGCTTCAGCTGATTGGTTGCCGAATCCAAACAGTGCTCCGCCTGCATTCAAGAACACGCTCAACGCGAAAGACGCTATCAACGTTTACGCAGCACATCGCTCTCACAGCTCTCATCGCTCGCATAGCTCGCACAGTTCCCATTACAGCGGCTCCGGTGGCTACAGCGCGCCGCGAACCTACACTGCTCCGAGCACGAATTACTACACGCCACCAGCAAGCACAGGCAGCAGTTATCGTTCAGCCTCCCCAGGCACCGCCACAGTTCTCCCTGGGACTGGATCGACTACAGGATCAAATGCGTACAGCGCTACACCTGCAAAGCCGGCAGCAAATGACCTATCGATGCTTGTCCGACGCGTTCAATTGGCCTTGATGGTCAAAAAGTACTATTCGGGGCCAATTGACGGAGTCCTTGGCAACAGCACCCGAGGTTCTTTAATGGCTTTCCAGGTGGACTCCGGGATCATCAGCAGCGGCAAAATGGATACACCGACGCTGAATGCATTGGGGATTACTATTCCATAAGCTTGTCTGGTGATCTGAATAGTTCCACTGCCGGCAAACGTAATCCGCAATGCGCCAATAACTTACGATTGACTCTGCATCTAAGAACAGGTCAATAGGGAATTTTCTAATCAAAAAAATGGTGACGAGTGAAACACGCAGAATGGATCAGAGACGCTTTTTTGGCTACCTCGGAGGCGATAGCTTCTTGCTACAACGAACATGAAATAGATGGGTGGAATGAAAACATCATTACGAACCGAGTGATGGGAGCACTCAAAAGTCTCGGTCTCGAAATAAATTGGACAGACAAGGCGCAAAAAGTTAAGTGGGAAGGTTATAAATTAAGAGGAAAAACTGAAAGCACATTCGGAGACATCGCGCTAGTTGTTAAAATACAATTGGCACATGATGCTTTCATCGAAGGAGTGGCGTTTTACGAGGCAAAACGACAGTTTTTTCAGCCTGATCAAACTCCGATAGGTTTTAAATCGATCAAACTTGAACAACTTTCCAGAATTGGAAAGAGCACACACGCGGCCAATATTCTATTATATGACGTAGATAGACATGAACGCACAACAATAGCGTCATCCGTGTCTACAACTTTTGTAGAGTCATTACTAATGCAACGCGCATCACTTCCGCCTGGTCGTATACTACATCACTATGGGGATTTCTGGGTAAGGTCTATTGCTAACAACTTTATAGGATTAAATTTAGATTTCAGCCCTGCCGCCGTATCCGCCATAAAAGAGTCGGTCAGCTCCCTAAATCGCCCAGCATTTGTTCTGAATGCCTCTGTTGCGATGACCAAATTATTTGATCTTGAGCTTGATAATTCATTCATTAAATCAGCTGACTATGAACACTGGATAAAAAGCGAAAGTTTGCAATCAAATTATGATACACCTCGAGGGGACGATGGACCAAAATTCGGCCCATGAATTGATAAATAAACAAGAGAAACTAAGCGTTTGCTTTTAAGCACAACACTATCGCTCCTACAAAATGGTGTCGAGCATCGGTATCTAATGCCTCATGCTCCTCACCTTCATCAAGAACCCTACCGATTAAATCACGGCTAACGGTGAAAGACTGAATTCTAAACTCATGCCCATTTAAATCTCCGACTTGCGGAATTAGCGACTTGTAAAAGTTATCAACCTTCGCTAGATTCGCTAGCAACCCAGCCTCATCATAAGTACTGTTGAAAGAATGAAGCGCCGAAAACAAAGAAAATGGCAGCACACTTTCACCGGTATTTCCAAATACTTTATGAAACTCTAGATTTCGCTGTAGATCAGCCACGACTAGTGCCCGAGTAGGATTAAATCCTTTAAGCTCGATCGCACACAGCGGTTGCGTGCCGAAATAGGCTGTTAAGGGATCATTGTAGTAAACAACGACATCAATACGGCCATTCCTCTTAATAAAGGGACGCCCCTTTCTCAAAACACTGCTCCCCCTCACCAAAGGATTCCCAAATACTACGGGATGAAGGCAATCCCTAGCAAAATCTCTCGTTGGCTTCTCGATATAAATTTTATAAGGATCGGCCGGCTGCATATTTAATTCATCGATGGCCTTAGCGACGTTAACGGTCAGCAGATACTCAGCGTTGATTTTGCGTGCGGGCTCATCGGAAAACCTCAACATATCATTGCAAGCTGCTTTCATTGCAATCTTTACTTTTTCGGTGATATCGCCCAATGCTCGCTTCTGCACATTATTCATTTAACTACGAAATCCTTATGATTCGATATTAAAAACAAAACCAATTATTATCACTACGCTTCCGAATCATAACCTTATAACTCTGTACCTGAATTGGCGATTTGTGACCGAAAAGATAGCGGCAGCGCAGTTCGCCAAGCGCCCCAAGGATTTGGCTATACTTGACGAAATTTGAGCAGGACCTAGAGGATTTAATCGCTTTTAGATTTCGACTCATAGGGCTGAAAATAGTCGATCCCCTTAGCTTGAAGCTCTGTGGCAACATAGCTAGGAATTGCTAATCCCCTCAAAATAAAATCAGGAGCATCACCTTCTACGGTGTGAGCATGCAGTTCATTATTATGATGTCGTACTGTTTTTGAAAATTCTAAAAAAGTAGCGTCGGGCTTAAGCGAACTCGGATTTTGGCACAAGATACAGAATGCCTCGCTCAATCGCCAATGCCCACCCAATTTATCCTTCGATGCCGGATCTTTATGCCGATGGTAAAGGTTTGTTAACAGAACGAGATCTACCCTGTCGTAGGCAGATGTATCCCAATAAGATTCGACTGTGAATAAACCTTTGGCACCATACAGGTACGAGTACCACTTCTGCATATCCATGGCGTCATCGCATCCAACAACAAGCACATTCAACTCATGATTTGAAGTGGCGGGGGTAAATTTTTCATGGGCGGACACAAGAAAATCTTTAAGATTATTATCCATATGCCTTTGCCGAGACAACACGTGGCCGTCGCTGGAAAACAGATTACCTAAGTCTAATACGATATCATCGTAATCATCCATCCGACCTAATGATCCAATCTTGAAACCATCACTGGCATCAACAGCATGTTTTTTTGAGAAATCGGCGCATTTCACTTCGATGTTAAATTTAAAACCTTCTACTTTAAACGAACAATCCACATCTTTAGGTGGATTCACCTTCTCCTCGTAAATGAAATTCTCAGGGAAAAATCTGGCAAAATGCGCGCACACTGTTGCCTCTACCGCCGCCTGAATATATGCTTTTTCAACAACATTATCAGACTTTAACCCTAGCTTATTGAAACAAAGCTCCTCCCTCTCTACAGCACTCAGGTGCGGCGCCAAATCGTTTATAGCTTCAATCAGTCCACCCGCATATTCTTTAGTAGAAACAAACTTGCTATTCAAATCAAACTGCAACAACACTTCTTCTTTACTCACTTCATCCCCTCGCAATATTAGTCCAATCCCACAGCAATGTTTACCCATCGATACGAAAAAATGCCTTAAGGCATGCGATTTTGTGTAAGCGCAAATAACAGGATACCATGTTCAAGCTACAGACCCCTCTTATAACGCCGAAAGCGATATCTCATATTTCGACCTGGCCATCCCTTGGTTGATGAAGCCTGCGTTCTCTTCAATTGTTGAGCGCGCTCCTCGAATGTTTCCGCCTACTTCCTCCAAGCCACTTTTTTTCCGGTACAAGGGGTAATCTTTATAATTGCTGCTTCCGGCATAAGTTTGTTCTGATTCATCCTCTGTAACACGCCATGCAGCGATTAATCGTCTCTTATGCATTGGCTCCATCTAAAACCCCGAGCGTAGCAGGACATCTGCCCATTCCCCTTCCGCCCGCGAAGCTCACCAGATTCGTCTCTAGCGAGACGCATATTTGCTCACCAACGCCGCACCGGACGGTAAAAAGAAGACGGCATTTAGGACATACGCCACGCCTAAAATGCCGATCAGATCTAGCTTACAACGATGCTTAATTTTTTATTAAGTGCAACTCACTGATAAAAAACTCGGACAACCTTACAAAACTTTACATTAAAAAACTGCAAGGTAATGTCAACATTACAGTAAATCAACAAAACACATTCAATTGTCAGGCGTATTTACAATTTCATTCATCGTCACAATTAATTTCACTACCACTAAAATTCACCATCACAAAATTCGCACGAGCACACTGAGCGCCACCCATTTGACGATAACCATTTTCGAACTATCTTAATCTCCCACAGCTAGGAGATTTTTTCATGATGCAGATCGAGCGCTTCCCTGTTAGCAAAAAAGATCTAGAACACAAGAATATTTCCGGCTCTGCAAGGAAACTCATAAAAGCGCTTGGTGCCGATTTGAAACTCGGGCAAGGCAGAGAGATGATTGCAAGAATATTAGGTTATTCCAATTGCCATGAATTAGAACAAGAAGCAAAAAATAGCATCGACTGTTCACTCCCTACCTTTGTAGAAAAATCAAAAGCTTACTTGAAAGTTGCTATCAATATCTCCAACACACTCAGCATCCCCTTGCCAAAAGCTATTGGGCTGGTAAACCAGCTAGGACTTCACTACTACTCTGCAATGAAAAATGGCCAAGCAAACACCAGTGACGTTGAATCGCTTGAGTTTCAGATCGAACCAGATGGCCAGACTACCAATCAAAGGGAAAGCACTGCGTTTTCTTACCACTGTAAAGATGCAAATGTCGTAGTAACATTTAAACAGCGCCGAAAAATCATAGCTCCTTTAGACGCTTAGTTAAAAACATACTACTGCCAGAATCTGCCCACTCAAATAACTACCTCGCTTTCAGCATAAGGAGCAAAATATGAAACCAATGTTATCCCGCGAAAGGCGCATAGCGGAAGTAAAAAAGATGAAATCAAAACTGGAAAATATGAGGTCCGGAATGGGTCATCAGCCGACCACGCTCACCTATTTGATAGACTCCCACTTGATGTACATAGATTTTCTTCTTAAGGATAAGGACTTTAACAAAGATGTAGAAATTGAATGGTGGTCTCTCACAGATACAGAGCCCGGACATACTCTGCATTAATGCCAGCGCACGCAACAGACGAACTATTTGCGGGCTGATAGTTTTATCCCCTGCGGGGGTTCACATTTACTGACTCTGCGAAGCCATCTCTGCCCGACCACCCCCGACTAGACTAATCCGGCAAAGCCGGGCTGGCTTGAACGTGTAGGAATTCGCAAGCCCCAAGCTCTTAACTAGGAATTACACTAACTTTTCAAAACGTAATATTAGCGCATTGCCGGATGCGCCTTTCCAGCTTTTTCACAAGCGACCCTGTCCGCCTCAGCGTTAGCGCTAAAATCCAGAGCTAACTTATCTATCAGACCGCGAACTGAAGGCAGCAGACCTCTACGGGAAGGGAAGACAGCATGAATGAGCCCACTACGCAGCACGAACTCAGGTAATACCTCCACCAATAGCCCATCATATATTGCGTGCCGCACCATGATCTCAGGCAGTTGCACGACCCCCACACCTTGTATTGCAGCGCGGTGTAACGCATCAAGATCAGAGGTAACAAATCGGGGCGTGTGTACGACCTCGATTCGATGATCTTTCCCTCCTAAGAACGTCCACTGGTGTTCACGGTTTGGTGGACCAAGATCCATGCTAGGGAAGCTCGTTAGGTCATTTGGGGTGTTGAGATTTAATCCCTCGATTAAAGATGGCCGCGCAACCAGTTTCTGATGGCTATCTCCCAGCACTCTCATCACCAGGTTATCGTCTTCCAATGGCGGAAAACGCACTCTCAGCGCGATGTCATAACCCTCGCCCAGTACATCCACCCTGCGATTTGTACTATCTATGTGCACTTGGACTTTAGGGTGCAACACCATGAATTCCGCGATGATGTCGCTCACACCCATAGCACCCAGCGCAGGAGGGCAACTGACACGCACGATCCCTTGGGGCTCAGAGCGTGAATGTTCTACAACTTGTTCCGCCGCGTCAGCTTCGACCAGCATTGCCACACAATGACGGTAGTAGTCTTGGCCGATCTCTGTGACCGTAAACTTCCTCGTTGAACGCTGGATCAGGCGGACACCAAGCCGCTCCTCCAGGGCTGCGATACGCCGGCTCAGCTTCGACTTTGGAATGTCGAGTTTTTTACTCGCGCTTGAAAATCCGTTGTGGTCGACGACCTGAACGTAGTAATACAAATCATTGAAGTCGTACACGGAGCGATTCACTCACTGTCTAAATGCAGGATGTAGTATCGCAGGTGATGGCGTTTGTTTCACATCACAGGCACTCGCTTCCTTATGCTTTGCTCGGACGTACCGGCTCCTTTGACCGGAATCGACATTGGCAGGGTGCAGGGGTGTAGGGGTGTAGGGGTGTAGGGGTGTAGGGGTGTAGGGGTGTAGGGGTGTAGGGTTGCTATCGAGAATTAGGCGAGTAAACATAAGCTTTGTCACAACTGGCGATAGGATTTTTCTTTGACGATCGTCAATCCAAAAATGACCATTTTTCATATCAATTTCAAAAGCTTATGCGTTTGATGAAAGTGGTCTTTCTAGGAAAATGCTTGACCTCTACTATTTCGCCAAAGTGGTCGAAGCCGGTGGCTTTGCTGCAGCCGGGCGTTTGCTGGGGATTCCCAAGTCGCGATTGTCGCGACGCATTGCTGAGCTGGAAGAGCGCCTCGGCGCGCGCCTGCTGCAACGCACAACCCGCCAACTCAACCTCACCGCCGTGGGCGAGCGCTACTTGCGCCATTGTCAGGCGATGCTGCTGGAGGCCGAAATGGCCGACGAAGCGGTGGCCAGCATGTCCAGCGAACCCCGGGGGCGCTTGCGAGTGTCCTGCCCCGTAGGGTTGGCCCACCAAATGCTGCCTGGCGTAATCAGTCACTTCCTGGAGAAGTTCCCTCAGGTTCAACTGGAAGTCATGCTGCTCAATCGTCGGGTTGATTTGATCAACGAGGGCGTCGACGTTGCCTTGAGAGTGCGGGATCTGGGTGATGAAGATCCATTGCTGGTGACCCGTCGCCTGCGTCAGGCTCAGATGCTGTTGCTTGCCAGTCCCGCCTTTTTGCGGGGCCATGAAATCAATCACCCCGAAGACCTGAAAAACTTGCCCGTGCTCGGCGCTCTGGAGGCCGATCGCATGGTGCACATCCGCATGCTTGATCAACAGGGCAAAAGCTACGACCTGAGCCTCGAGGCGCGATTGGGCTGCGAAGATTTCATCGTGCGTAAAGCCTGCACCCTCAGCGGCCAGGGCTTTACCATGCTGCCCATGATGTATTGCGAGCAAGAGCTGGAAAACGGTTCGCTGGTGCAACTATTGCCCGACTGGTCATTGCCGGGCGGCTGGCTGCAAGCCGTCTACCCTCATCGACGCGGGGTGATGCCGGCGGTGCGCGCCTGGATCGACCATTTGATCGAATCATTCAATGTTTGCGGGGACAGACTGTTATGAAAGCGGGACGAATGAGCGAAGAGGATGTCGCGCAATACTGCCTGGCGTTGCCCGGCGCGCGGGAGGATTACAAGTGGGGTGGCGTGCGGGTGTTTTCGATTGCGGGGAACAAGATGTTTGCCTTGCAGAACCTGCGGGGACAGTCCCTGGCTTTCAAGGTCGACAAGGACCTGTTCCTGGGCCATTGCGACCGCCCGGGCATTCACCCGGCACCGTATCTGGCCCGGGCCCAGTGGGTCATCATGGAAACGCCCTACCCGCTGGGCACCGAAGAACTGCAAGGCTTGCTGCAACGTTCCCACCAACTGGTGGTGAGCAAGTTGCCCAAGCGCACGCAGGTCGGCTTATTGCTTTGAAGCGCTTTAAAACAATGCAAACAGGTTAGCGCCCAGAAACAGCTGATCGATCCAGAACACTTGATGCATCAGCACGATGAGCCAGAACACCAACTGAAACGAGACTTTGCGGGTCTTGTGCCGAAACGCTTGCTGGGCCAGCAAGGCTCCTGGCCAACCTCCCGCCAGCTCCACCGCGTGCAAGACGTTCTCCGGCGTGCGCCAGCTATCGGCGCGGGCCTTGTGCTTGTCGCTCCAGTACAGGAAAAACGCCAGCACGCTGACGATGCCGTAGGCCGCCAGGGGAATCACCGACACCCCGCGCAGCCACATCGACACCGAGCCAAACAACGGCACTGCGCACAGCACAACGAACACCAGCAGTTTCAGCCGCAGATTCTGCATGGCGCCCCCGGACTTGCGCCCGGGGTTGTTGTTGCGTGCACTGGAATCGCTCATGGCTTGACCGCGGTCCAGTCGACCCAGCCGAATTGCCAGGTGGCCAGGATCACCAGACCGAACGCAATGCGATACCAGGCGAATGTCGCGTAGCTGTGGCTGGCAATGAATATCAGCAGGGCCCGAACGGCGATCATCGCAAAGATGAAGGCGGTGATGAAGCCAATGGCAAATACCGGAAAATCAGCCGGCACAAACAGGTCGCGGTATTTGTAACCCGAGTACACCGCCGCCCCGACCATGGTTGGCATGGCGAGGAAGAACGAGAATTCGGTGGCCGTTTTGCGCGACAACCCGAACAGCAAGCCGCCAATGATCGTCGAGCCGGAACGCGAAGTCCCCGGAATCATGGCCAGGCACTGGGCGAAGCCGACTTTGAGAGCGTCTTTCCAGGTAATGTCATCGACGCTTTCAGCATGCACTTCATGCTGACGACGTTCGGCCCATAACATCACGACCCCGCCCACGACCAATGCGGTAGCCACGGTAATCGGGTTAAACAGGTACTCGTGAATCAAGTCGGCGAAAATCACCCCCAACACCACCGCCGGCAGGAAAGCGATCAACAGGTTCGCGGTAAAACGCCGAGCGCTGGGCTGCGTCGGCAAGCCAATGACCACGTCGAAGATCTTGCGGCGAAACTGCCAGACCACCGCCAGGATCGCGCCGAGCTGAATGATGATATTAAAAGCCATGGCCCGCTCGCCGCCGAAATTGAGCAAGTCCGCCACAATAATCTGGTGCCCGGTACTGGAAATGGGCAAGAACTCCGTCAGCCCTTCTACCACGCCTAAAATCAATGCCTGAAAGGCCGTCCAAAGATCCATCAATCCCCCAAGAAACAATGCCCCCAGGCATGCTCCGTTAATAATTCATATGCATTAGCTGCGATCAACCTTAGCTGAATCCCCGCGCGCACAAGATCCACGCAACACGGTAAAAATTGCGTGAAAAAAGACTTGGGCTCAGGTTTTCCTGCGCGGGGCCGAAATCCTATCAGACAAGCCTCGTTTACGCTGCCGCGTAATAGGACCTGAGTCGGATAGGCCCGATCGGCAAAGTGTGATTGGATGCTGGCGATCGTTTATTACAAGAACAAGAAACCGGAGTAACCGCGTTATGAACAGCTTGCGCAGTGTGTCGATCAGCCGACGCTTGTGGCTCATCTTGATCGTGGCCGTGGTGATGCTATTGACGTTGGGCGTGTTGATGCTCAAGCAAATTCACGACGACCTCTATCAGGCCAAGGCCCAAAAGACCCAGCACGTGGTGCAGACCGCCAGCGGGATCCTCACCTACTATCACGGCCTGGAAACTGCCGGCACCCTCACCCGCGATGCCGCGCAAAAACAGGCACTGACCGCCGTGCGCGGTTTGCGCTACGACCAGAACGATTATTTCTGGATCAACGACCTGACGCCCGTCATGGTCATGCACCCGACCAATCCGAAACTTGAAGGTCAGAATCTCTCGACGATCCGCGACCCCGACGGTTTCGCGCTGTTCAACGAGATGGTCGCCATCGCCAAGGCCAAGGGTGCCGGCATGGTCGATTACCGCTGGCCGAAACCGGGCGCCAGCGCGCCGGTGGAAAAAACCTCCTACGTGAAACTGTTCGAGCCCTGGGGTTGGGTGATCGGTTCCGGCGTGTACATCGATGACATGCAGGCCGAGTTTTATGCCCAAGTCTGGAAGGCCTCTTTTGTGGGTCTGGTCATTGCGCTGATCATGGCCCTGCTGGTGATCATGATTGCCCGCAGCATCGTGCGTCCGCTCCAGGAAACCGTGAACGCCATGGCCAACATTGCCAGCGGTGAAAGCGACCTGACCCGCAGCCTCGATACCCACGGTCAGGACGAAGTCACGCAACTGGCCCGGCACTTCAACGCCTTCACCGCGAAACTGCGCCTGGTGATCAGTCAGCTGCAAGTGTCCGCTGGTGCGCTGGGCCAATCTTCCAATGAACTGGGCAACGATGCCGCGCAAGCCCAGCAGCGCAGCCAACAGCAATCCCAACAAATGGAACTGGTGGCGACCGCGATCAACGAAGTGACCTACGGCGTGCAGGATGTGGCCAAAAACGCCGAACACGCGGCCAGCGAAATGCGCAATGCCGAGTCTCAAGCGCAACAGGGCCAGGTCAATATCGACGGCAGCCTGCAGCAGATCGACAAGCTGTCGTCGACCATCGATCAAGCCGTTGAAGTGATTCGTACGCTGGCCGCCGAAAGCACGCAAATCGGCAGCGTTCTGGAAGTGATCCGCTCCATCGCCGAGCAAACCAACTTGCTGGCCCTCAACGCAGCCATCGAAGCCGCCCGAGCCGGCGAGCAAGGTCGCGGGTTTGCGGTGGTTGCCGATGAAGTGCGCCTGTTGGCCCAGCGTACTCAAAAATCGACGGCGGAAATCCAGTCGATGATCGAACGCCTGCAAAGCCATTCGGAAGCGGCGGTCAAGGTGATTGGCGACAGCAGCCGTGCCTCGCAACTGACCATCGAGCAGGCCGGCCTTGCCGGCGCCAGCCTGAATGCCATCGGCCAGGCCTTGCGCAATCTCAATGGGTTGAACGCTTCGATTGCCAGCGCGACTTTGCAACAGGCCCACGTGGTGGAAGACATCAATCAGAACGTGACCCAGGCCGCAGGCTTGTCCCACAGCACGGCACTGGCGGCCGAGCAGTCGAGCGTGGCCAGCGTTCATCTCAAGGAATTGAGCGAGCAGTTGAACGGGTTGCTGGAGCAATTTCGGGTGTAACTCTTTTCTTCACCTGACGCGATCCCTTGTGGGAGCGGGCTTGCTCGCGAAAGCGGTGTATCAGGCAGCATCAATATTGACTGTGCCGCCGCCTTCGCGAGCAAGCCCGCTCCCACAGGGATTGCGTTTGATTGACTGGCATTGGCAAGCCCCCTTCCCCACAACAAGCCCATTCCCCAACAATCCGGGTACAATTCGCCCCCCTTCATTTTTACAACACCAAGGAACCTCCATGTCCGGGCTTGAACTGTTTGCTGCCGCCCTCGGCGTGATTGCCGTCTGGTTGACGGTCAAACAGAACCCCTGGTGCTGGCCGATCGGTCTGGTCATGGTGCTGCTGTATAGCTGGATCTTTTTCGAAGTGAAGCTGTATTCGGACATGCTGCTGCAAGTGATCTACGCCGGTTTGCAGATCTACGGCTGGTGGCAGTGGACCCAGGGGACCGCGACTCATGGCAAGCGGCATGTCAGCCTGCTCGATGGCAAATCCGTTGCGCTCGGACTGGCCGTCGGCGCAGTCGGCAGTTTGCTGCTGGGCGCCGCGATGGCCCACTGGACCGATGCCGCGCAGCCCTGGCTCGATGCGGCACTGACCGGTTTCAGCCTGGTGGCGCAGTTATGGATGGCGCAAAAACGTCTGCAATGCTGGCCGCTGTGGATCGCACTGGACATCATCTTTGTTGGCCTGTTCATCTATAAAGCGCTGTACCTGACCGCCGGCCTCTATGGGGTATTCGCACTGCTGGCTGTGCATGGCTGGCGGACATGGCGCACCGACCCGGCGTTGCGCACATGAAAGTACTGGTACTGACGGGGCCTGAGTCCAGCGGCAAGAGCTGGCTCGCCGCCGAACTGCAACAGCAATTCGGTGGTGTTCTGGTGGGTGAATACGTGCGCTGGTTTATTGAGCAGAAGGCGCGCGACACCTGCCTGGCCGATATCCCTGAAATCGCTCGCGGTCAGTTGCAATGGGAAGACGACGCTCGCTTCCAGGGGCCGTCGTTGCTGATTCTCGATACTCACTTGCTGAGCAATATGCTCTGGAGCCAGACCCTGTTTGGCGATTGCCCGGCCTGGCTCGAGCAAGCACTGCTGGCTCGACACTATGACTTGCACTTGCTGCTGTCGCCCGAACAAGTCGATTGGACCGATGACGGTCAGCGCTGTCAGCCCGAGCTGGAGGAACGCCGGGCTTTTTTCAACGCGACTCAGGCATGGCTGGTGCAGCATCGACAGCCTGTTCAAGTGCTTCAGGGCAATTGGGCCGAACGCCGGCTTCAGGCATTGCAAGCCGTCACGCTGCTGCTCGGGCGCTGAGCCGGCCAACACCTAAATCCCTGTGGGAGCGGGCTTGCCCGCGAAGACGGCGGCACAGTTAATATTGATGTCGCCTGACACACCGCTTTCGCGGGTAAGCCCGCTCCCACATTGGCTTGCGCGGAGCTGAAGGACACTGGCCAAATACCCCAGCATTTGTTGCAGAATTTTTGCAAATACGTCCGCTTCTGAAACACCGCCCCCTCTCGAACAACCCGTCTCAACGCTGGTCATCTTATTGTCATGCGATGTGTTAGAGCGCTGATACATCCTGAACAAAGCTTGGATCCAGTGCTATTGCGATCTCTTATCAATATTGCCGTCCCGGCGGTTGTCTCAGACCTGAAACACCCTTTTATCGATCCACTAGCGTTGATCGATAACCCTCTGAATCAAAACAATAATCAAAAACCGGCACAGCTTTCGCTCATTCCTTCACAACGCTGACCAGGACCAGCCACAACAAAGAAGGAATTGCCGCCGTGGGGACATTTGATAACAGCATCTTTAGCCTCCTACTGATCGGATGTGTACTGGGCTCAAGTGTCAGCCTGCCGGTTCAGGCTGACAACGGCCTCATCATTATCAAACGTGATGTCCAACCGCGCATGGCAACGCGTGCACCGGTGATCCCAGACCCTAGCCCCACGACCGCCAATGCCAACCCGTCCAAACAAGTCCTCAGGCAAACGAACGAGTTGAGCGACGGCGACTTCGCCAACGTCGCCAGTGGTGCCGGTATCTCCCGCCTGGTCACTCAAGGCACCAACAACCTGGGCGGCAATATCACCAACCAGACCCAGCTTTCCAACCTCCCCGCTGGACGTTCGGGAAACTCGGGCAACGGTATTGCCAACATGGTCAATTCAAATGTCCAGCAAGGCCTGGGTGCTCTGAGAGTTGTAACGGGAGACCGTTGAGATGAATCGTACGCTGCTGATGATCGCCATGTTTTGCAGTGCATCCACCTTTGCCCAATCACCCGTCATCAATAACGCCAACATCGACGGTTCGGGCATGCAGCACCAGGGCAACCTCTCGGTCAATCAGGCGGCGGGCGATCAGCAGCAACAGGCCAACGCCCGGGCCATCGCCATTGGCAACAACGCCAGCGCCACCACACAGATTCGCCAACGGCTGCGTACGCAGGTCGACCCCAGGATCGATGCTCGATCCAGCATTCAAGGCGACTCCTTCAGCCACGGCAACGGTGTACTGGGCGTCAACCAGAGCGCAGGCGCCAGCAACCAGCAAGCCAATGCCCTGCGGATAAGTATCAGTACACAGCCGCAAAGTATCGACGACAGCGTCCTCATGCAGCAGAACGTGACGCTGATCAACAACTCCGATCCAACTGACTCTGCACCAGGCAATCGCCAGGTCGCTACCAGCGATCAGGCCTTCACCGGTAGCCGTGGGGTGATCCAGTTGAATCAGAGCTCCGGGGTGGGAAACCGAATGGCCAACACCCTGAGCGTACGGGTCACGGATTGATCCAAACAGGTAGAAACAACACTTAACCTAAAATAAGTACGGAGAATCACCATGAAACCTTCGATGGCACTCAAGCCTCTGGTTTTCGCAATTGCTGCGGTCATGGCTGTTGCTGTACAAGCGAACGATTGGCGTGACAATGACCACCACCATGGTCATAAACCCCCTCCTCCAACAAAGATCCCTGTCTATGCGACGGCCAATGCGTGGGATAACCAGAGCAGTACCGGCAACCGCATCCGTAACGAGGGGACGGTCAACGAAGCTGAAATGAGCAGCTCTGCCACAGGCGCCAGCGGCAACGTCGGCGTCAACGTGGCGGCAGGTAGTGGCAACCAACAAGACAACGCGTCCGCCATCGCCAATGCTGCCTCAAACTCCAGTCAGGACAACAGCTTCGTGTTCGGCACTGCCGAAGCCACCGCCGACGTCACGCAATACAGCAACAACAACAGGGTCAACAACTTCGGCAGCACAGCCTCTGCCGTGATGAACGGATCGGGGAATGGCGGCAGCGGCAATATGGGTATCAACATTGCTGGCGGCGACCTCAACCAACAGAAAAACACCATGGCCATTGCCAACACCAATGCCCCGCTCGGTAACGCAACAGCCACCGCCTCTGCCGATCAACAAGGTCCTGGCCTGGTCGTAAATAACAACGCCGATCGGACATATCGCCAGGATACGTTCACATTTACCAGAACGGCCAGCGGTAGTTCCTCTCGCGACAAGTCTTCCGATTTGAGCGTTGATAAAAGCGCTTCTTCGAGCTTCGATGTGAGTGGTTCCAGGAGCGCTGATGCGAGTGGTTCCAGAAGCTCCGATGCGAGCGGCTTCAGAAGCTCGGACAGCAGCTCTACCAGCAGTGCTTCTTTGAGCGCTGCTTTGGATGCGTCTGCTAATGCCACCAGAACTGTTACCTGGAACAATGGCAATGGCGATCGCACCCGCACCAGGACTGTCGACGTATCGGTTGACGCATCGATCGATGCAGATTTCGACGCATCGCGTGAAAGATCGAGCGACTCCTCGTTCGAAAGATCGTTCGATAAGTCGTGGGAGAGATCGTCCGCCTCCTCGTTCGAAAAATCGGGCAGTAAAGAGTCCGAATCTTCGTACGACAAATCGAAAAGTTACAGCGAGAGCAGCTCTTTTGATTTGAGCAACACCTATTCCTATCAAGTGCTGACTCCAACTGGCTGGGCAAACCCTGTGACCAACACCGCAACCCTGAACGGTTCGGTGAATGGTGGCAGTGGCAACCTGGGCGTCAACGTGGCTGCGGGTGTGGGCAACCAACAAAGCAACTCGTTGGCCATTTCCAACAACTCGTTCTAATGGCTGTCTCTGGAGGCCCCCTCACGGGGGCCTGTTTCAACACAACCAGAAGGCGTTCCACCATGCGCATTATCGCCTTGGCATTTTTGCTTTATGTGGCCAGTGTGAGCGAGGCTGCACAAATGCCGCTTTCCGTCCTGCCGGGTGGCGCGGTGGTGTACAAACCGATCCAGAGCATACGCGAGCGTAAGTTTGCCGACCTGGTGCAGCAGAAAACCGACTTCAGTTGCGGCGCAGCTGCGCTGGCAACCATATTGCGCCAAGCCTATTGGCTGGACGTTAATGAAGAACAGATCATCGAAGGCATGCTGGCACATTCCGATCAAGATCTTGTCCGTGTCCAGGGCTTCTCCATGCTCGACATGAAGCGTTACGTGGAAAGTATCGGCATGCGGGCCCGTGGCTACCGGGTAGCGCCGCAAACGTTGAGCGACATCAGAATTCCGGTTGTGGTGCTTCTGGATATCCGTGGCTACAAACATTTTGTGGTCATGCAAAGAGTCCACAAGGGCTGGGTCTATATCGGAGATCCGGTACTTGGTCATAAACGCTACAAAGTCGACGACTTTGTAAAAGGCTGGAACGGCATCATCTTTGCCGTCATCGGTCAGGGCTACGACAAAGCCAATGCGTTGCTCGACCCACCGATGCCACTGACCGCCAAGAACCGCATCAACACCTTCACCCCGGTGCGAGACGCAGAATTGATGGATTTCGGATTCATCCAAAGCGACTTCTTCTGATAACAAGGAGCACGACGCTCCGGGAGCATTCAATGAAGACTCCACTCTGGCTGGTCGTGGTTTGCCTGGCCGCCAGCCTCCCGACCCAGGCACAGACGTTCAAACCCATTGAGCTGAAGGATCAGGAATTGGCGACCCTGCGCGGCCGCTATGTCATGCCGGGGCGGATCATCAGTTTCGGTATTGTCATGACCAGCACCTGGCAAAATGCCAATGGGGAAGTGATCGGGGCAACGTCCTCGATGCAAATTCAACAATCGACCATCAAGCCACAGTTCTATGTGTCGATGATCAATGAAAAAGGTAATGGCTCCACGAGTTCGCAAGGCACCGGCATCGTCACGGGTGGCAATGGCCTCAACAGCACCGAAGGCGTCACTCAAGTCGTGCGTGCTGCCGGCGACCATAACAGTGCCTACAACAACGTTCAGATCAACGTCACAAAGGCTAGCCAGGCGCCAGCAACAGAACAACAGGGCCAGGCGTTGGCCGCAGGCTCGACGTTGGTCGGCGCCAATGGCGCGGGCGCGTTGAGCGTTTCCTCGACCGCTACGGGTGTGCAACTCAACATCGTGGCCAACAACAACCAGGGCAGCACCGAACAACGCCTGGCCCAAGGCGGGCTGATGCAGAACACGACTTTGCTCGGCGGTGGTAACCAGGTCAACAACCTCACATCCTTCAATGTCGTGCTGCGTGACAACGTGACAACCGGGTCGCTGAACGGCAACCTCGACCAGCTCAAAGGTCTTCGCACTCAAGGATTCTGATCTACGCTCAGTGTCACCCGATGTAGTCAGAAGGGACGGCTAACCCATGCACCGATCGTTGACGTTTAGAGCTATCGTTTGTTTGAGTAGCCTGGCCCCGGCCACACTGCTGTGCGCAGCACCGGACCCCCAGGTCGAAGCACTAAAACAAGAACTCATGGAGTTGAAACAGCGTTACGAAGCACAACAGAACGCGCTGATGGTACTCGAGCAGCGCATTCGCCAAGTCGAAGAAACACCTGCGACGCCTGCCCCCAAACGCCTGACCAAATCCCCCGCAGAAACGCCCGGCGGTGGTCAGGCAGTGGCCGCCGGTGCGCCGGGAACCACGGGCAGCTCATACGGCCAGTCGCTCAAGGACGACTCGGAACCTGCGCAAAGCGTTTCCAACCTGTATGACGAAGCCAGCGGCTTCTTCGGTGGCGGCAAGTTCAGCTTCGAAACCGGCCTGACGTACACGCACTACGATACCCGTGCATTGGTACTCAACGGCTTCCTGGCACTGGACTCGATTTTCCTTGGCAACATCAACCTCGACCGTATCAAGGCGGATAACTGGACCCTGGACCTGACCGCCCGCTACAACGTGGCGCAACGCTGGCAGTTCGACATTAACGTCCCCGTGGTGTATCGCGAATCAACGTATTCCTCCGGTGGCGCCGGTGGCGCGGGCCCGGTGACGTCGGACGCAACCGTGACCCGTGACCCGACCATCGGCGATATCAACGTTGGCGTTGCCTACAAGTTTCTGGATGAGTCGGCCAATCTGCCCGATGCGGTCTTTACGCTGCGCGTCAAGGCGCCGACCGGTGAAGACCCTTACGGCATCAAACTGGTCAATGACCCGAACAACGATAATCTCTCGGTACCCGAGGAATTGCCTACCGGCAATGGTGTCTGGTCGATCACTCCGGGTCTCTCACTGGTCAAGAGCTTCGACCCGGCTGTACTGTTCGGCAGCCTGGCCTACACCTACAACATGGAAGACTCTTTCAGCGACATCAGCCCTCAGGTCAACTCCAAGGTGCCCGGGGACGTGAAACTGGGGGATTCCTGGCAGATCGGCGCCGGTATTGCATTCGCCTTGAACGAGAAGATGAGTATGTCGTTCTCGTTCACCGATCAGTTTGCCAGCAAGAGCAAGATCAAGCCGGACGGTGGTGACTGGCAATCGATTTCCAACAGCGATTACAACTCGGCCAACTTCAACATCGGCATGACCCTGGCCGCGACCGATAACCTGACGATCGTTCCCAACCTGGCCATCGGCCTGACCGACGACTCGCCGGACTTTTCCTTCAGCCTGAAATTCCCGTACTACTTCTAATCCCGCGCACACACTTTTGTTGATCATGTAGCAGCGAGGCTTGCCCGCGAAGAACGCCAGGCGGTTTAACTGAATCACCGCGCTATCGTTCTTCGCCGGCAAGCCTCGCTCCGGGTCTGCAATCGCTCAACGTATCTGATGCTTGTGCAACAAACGGTAGAAGGTAGGCCTGGATATCCCCAGCACCTTGGCGGCGTTGCTCAAATTATCGCTGTGGCGGTTAAGTACATCGCACAAGGCCTGGCGCTCTGCCCGGCACTTGTAGTCTTCCAGCGTGCCCATCGGCGAAGCGGTGGCATGTTGACTGAGCAACCCCAGGTCTCGCGCCTCGATCTGCCGTCCTTCAGCCAGAACCAATCCGCGCCGTACCCGGTTGGCTAACTCGCGGACATTACCCGGCCAGTCGTGCTTGCCCATGGCGATCAGCGCGTCTTCGCTGAAGCTGCGCGGACGACGACCGGTTTCATGGCTGTAGAAATGGGAAAAGTGATTGGCCAACATCGAGAGATCACCATGGCGCTCGCGTAGCGGCACGGTGATGACTTGCAGGACGTTCAAGCGGTAATACAGATCTTCGCGAAAGCGTTTCTTCTCGATGGCCGCTTCCAGGTCGACGTGCGTTGCCGCCAATACCCGCACATCCACCGGAATAGGCTGGTGCCCCCCTACACGCTCAATGTGTTTTTCCTGCAGGAAGCGCAGCAGATTGGCTTGCAGTTCCAAGGGCAAATCACCGATTTCATCGAGAAACAGCGTTCCGCCGTTAGCCGCCTCGATCCGCCCGACCTTGCGCTGATGAGCGCCGGTAAAGGCGCCCTTCTCGTGGCCAAACAGTTCGGACTGGATCAAGTGTTCGGGGATCGCGCCGCAGTTGATCGCCACGAACGGTTTGCTGTGACGCTGGGATTGTCGATGCAGGGTGCGGGCGACCAACTCCTTGCCAGTCCCGCTTTCGCCGCGAATCAGCACCGGAGATTCGGTGGGTGCCAGTTTGCTCAGCAGTTTGCGCAGTTCGCGAATCGGTTTGCTGTCGCCGAGCAGTTCATGTTCAGGCTGATCGATATGAACCGTGCCCTGGCCGCGCAAGCGTGCCATACCGAACGCTCGGCCCAGGGTGACCTGAACCCGTGAGACATCGAACGGCAGGGTATGGAAGTCAAAAAACCATTCGCAGACGAAGTCTCCGACATTTTGTAATCGCAGGACTTCTTGATTCAGCACTGCAATCCACTCGGTACCACTACGGGTGATCAATTCCTTGACGGCTTCCGGGCGCTCCAGATGAAATGGCTGCAAACGCAACAGGCCGACATCGCAGGTTCGTTCAGTGGCGTTTTCCAGGGTGCAGCTGTCAACATCCCATCCAACGGCGCGTAAACCCGGCAACAAGCGGTGGCAGTCGTCGCAAGGATCCACTACTAAAAGACGTCGTAAGGCAGGCGCTTCGATCATGACTGTTCCTTGACGCCAAATTTAGGAAATATTAGTAAAAACAGTCATTTGGCGGGCTTCGATGTAACACTAGCAAGATTTTGACGCGAGCTTGTATCGATTGCTTATAGGGTTGTTTGCTTATTAGTTATAAGAAGTCAGTTGGTTAGTTGCCTAACGGGTTAAACCTTTCATTCAGCTTTCAGAAGTGGCCTGAATATCGAATCAATCCAAGAAAGTTAACATTTCTTTCGATTGTGTGTGACCTAAACCCCAGTTGCGGACATCAGTACAAGTAACCAGCCGAACGGTAAGCCCAACCGACGGCACATCACTTGTTTGGGCATATAGAGAGAAGATCCCATGAACGCCCCGCTCCGTATCAACGAAGCACTTTTGATTGCCGACCGCGCATTCCAACCCTTCCAATGCGTGGCCTGGGCTCTACAAGACGGTAGCGAACTAAGCCTGGCCATCATTGATCGCACCAACACGCGCATCAGCTGCAAACAAATTCCAAGCAGCGCCTATTCCGATCCAGAGCAACTCGAACACGTGCTGGAAGAAGCCCGTGCCGAGTTGAGCCAGGAAGGTTACACACTGCAATCATGGTCCATGCCGCACTAAGTGTTTTCGCGGATTGCCTTCCGGCAATCCGCTCCCCTCTTCTTCTTAGTTGACGATTTTCTACAGTCAGCTGCGCGACACCACTCTCCTGTTTCAACTTCTAGTCGCCGGATTACTTGGCAGGCTTTTCAGTGGTTCGAAAAGACACTGTTCTGGCACAAAACGCCCCCCCTCCGGCCCATGAAAACAGTTGTGCGCCGAGTCATTCAGGGATTGAATGTTTTGCTCAGGCAGTCACCTTCCGGGCACCCGGATCAGGACGACTGGCAAGGAGATGCATGCATGTCACCCCAGACTGCTTTTGCCTTACCTGCAACCGTGAATGGCGCCGAACGGCTCGATGCGAGTTTCGCTGGCACCGGCAAGACTCAAGTGTATTTTTCCGGCAGTCTCTCCAGCATGGCCAATGACATTGCGATTGACCCTGTCGGCCGGTTGATGGTGGCGGCAAAAGTCGGTACGCCGGGCGGCCATCGCTTCGGCCTGGCCCGCCTGCTTGCAGATGGTTCGGCGGATCTGGCATTCGGCAAACAAGGCAGCATCAGCGGGCAGTTCGCCCACGGCTTCGAGGCCATGGCCGGCAAGGTGCGGGTGTTGGCCGACGGGCACATTCTGGTGGCCGGCCTGCATTACGAAAATGCTCACCGTACGCTGCCTGCCCTGGCGATGTTCGATCAGCAAGGCTGCCTGGTCCAGGGTTTTGGCGACAATGGATACTGCGTGGTGCGCCTGCCGGGTGATCTTTCCCGGGGCGCTCGCGATACCTGGTTACCGCGCGGCATGCCGGGCACTGAAGCCTGTGATGTCTGCGTGCAGGACGACGGTCGAATCCTGCTGCTGGCCAATCATCACTTCGACCCGGCCGATCACGCCGGCATGCTGATACGACTCAATGCCGACGGTTCGCTGGACGATAGTTTCAACGGCCGTGGTTTCGTCATGGTCCGGCACCTGTTAATGAACACCTGGCTCTGCAGCTTGATGGTGCAGCGCGATGGTCGGATCCTGGTGAGTGGAACAATCAATGTTCCCGAGGAAGGTCTGCTGGCGCGTTATCACCCGGATGGCCGGCTGGACGACCGCTTCGCCGTGGATGGTTTCATGACCTTCAAGGCACGCGAGCACAGCGCTCGGGTCTGCCAGATCGTCCAGCATGAAAACGGTGACTTGCATTGCTTTGGCAGCAGTCGCGACCCGATGCTCTGCCTGTCTCTGAAAGTTCACAGTAATGGCCGGCCGGATATTCATTGCAACGGTGGCCAGCCAAAGCTATTGGGAGTCAGCCGCAGCGACTGCCACTGGACCGCCGCCGGGGTTCAACCGGACGGGCGAGTGCTGACAGTCGGAGCGACGGTCGGCGGGGTCGAAGCTGATCTCGTTTTTGCCCGATATTTACCCAGTGGGCAGCTGGATCGCAGTTTTGCCAAGGGCATCGGCTGGTGTCGCACACACCTGAGTCGCGGTTCGCATACTGCTACTTCATTGGCCATTCAGGCCAACGGTTGCATTGTCATAGGCGGCTATTCACTGGACGGAAACTGCCGCGCGGTCGTCGCGCGTTATCGGTGTTAGGCCAACGTCATTTTCCACACTTGATCTTCTGTTGTTCTTACGGCAACTTGCGCGCTTCTTAATACAAGGAGTAGCCGATGTCTGGTTCAATCGCCCAGGCCTTCGCGCATAATTTTCTCGGGCACTCACCTCGTTGGTACAAGGCGAGCATTGTCGGCTTCCTGATTCTCAACGCTCTGGTGTTGTGGACGGTCGGTCCGGTGGCGGCCGGCTGGTTATTGGTGCTGGAGTTTATTTTCACCCTGGCCATGGCGCTCAAGTGTTATCCGTTGATGCCCGGCGGGTTGCTACTGGTCGAAGCATTGCTGCTGAAAATGACCACGCCCCAGGCGCTCTATGATGAGCTGGTGCACAACTTCCCGGTGATCTTGCTGCTGATGTTTATGGTGGCAGGCATCTATTTCATGAAAGACCTGCTGCTGTTTCTCTTCTCGCGCTTGTTGTTGGGGGTTCGCTCCAAGGCCCTGCTGGCGTTAATGTTCTGTTTCCTGTCCGCGTTTCTGTCGGCGTTTCTCGATGCGTTGACCGTGACTGCGGTGATTATCAGTGCGGCGGTGGGTTTCTATTCGGTGTATCACCGTGTCGCCTCGGGCGGCGATCCGCGTCAGGACAGCGAAATCGGCGATGACCGGCACTTGCCCACGCTCCATCACGCAGACCTCGAACAGTTCCGCGCCTTCCTGCGCAGCCTGCTGATGCACGGTGCGGTCGGCACCGCATTGGGCGGTGTGTGCACGCTGGTTGGCGAGCCGCAGAACCTGTTGATCGGCCATGAAATGGGTTGGCACTTCGCCGAATTCTTTTTGAAGGTCGCACCGGTGTCGTTGCCGGTATTGGCAGCGGGTCTGGTGACTTGCGTACTGCTGGAGAAACTGCGCTGGTTCGGCTATGGCACGCTGCTGCCGGACAACGTGCGTACGGTGCTGGCCAACTACGCCGCCGAAGACAACGCCGCACGCACTGCACGTCAGCGCGCTGCGTTGATGGTTCAGGGCGCGGCAGCGCTGATCCTGATTGCCGGCCTCGCGTTTCACGTCGCCGAAGTCGGCTTGATCGGTTTGATGGTGATCGTGCTGATCACCGCATTCACGGGCATTACCGATGAGCATCGCCTTGGCAACGCCTTCAAGGATGCCATGCCGTTCACGGCGCTGCTGGTGGTGTTTTTCGCAGTGGTGGCAGTGATTCAAGATCAGCAACTGTTCACACCGCTGATCCAGTGGGTGCTGGCGCTACCGACAAGTCAACAGCCGGGCATGTTGTTTATTGCCAATGGCTTGCTATCGGCCATTAGCGACAATGTGTTCGTGGCGACCATTTACATCACCGAAGTGAAACAGGCGTTCCTCTCCGGCCACATGAGCCGCGAACAGTTTGAAACCCTGGCGATTGCGATCAATACCGGCACCAACCTGCCGAGCGTGGCGACGCCCAATGGTCAGGCGGCGTTCCTGTTCCTGCTGACCTCGGCGATTGCCCCGCTGATTCGCCTGTCGTACGGGCGGATGGTATGGATGGCGTTGCCTTATACCGTGGTGATGGGCGTGTTGGGTTGGTATGCGGTGAGTTACTGGCTATAACACCGGCCAAATGTGGGAGCGGGCTTGCTCGCGAAGGCGATGTGTCATTCAACAACGATGTTGAATGTGACGGCCTCTTCGCGAGCAAGCCCGCTCCCACATTGGTTTTGTGTCGTTATCGAGGGAGGATGTATTGCTCGATCGCCTGGGCCGCGCCGTCTTCGGTATTGGCTCCGGTCACCACGTCGGCCTGACGCTTCACCGCCTCTTCCGCCTGCCCCATGGCGATCGACAACCCGGCCCGGTGAAACATCGCCGGGTCGTTGCCACCGTCACCCATGGCGGCGGTCTGCTCCAGCGGCACCCCGAGAAACTCGGCCAGTGTCGCCAATGCCTCGCCCTTGTTGGCTTTCATCGCCGTCACGTCCAGATAGATCGGTTGTGAACGCGAAACCTGCGCCTGCCCTTCGACCTTGGGCAGCAACTGCGCTTCCAGCTCGATCAACAGCCCGGCGTTGTTGCTGGCCGCGACGATTTTGTCGATACGTGCAAGGTAAGGCTCGAAATTCTCGACCACCACCGGCGGATAACCCAGGCCGTGCTGCTCTCGCGGGACCATCGGGCCGTACTGATCCTTCAACAGCCAGTCGCCGCCACTGAATACCCAAACCTCAATGTCCGGCTGATCGGCAAACAGCGTCAGCGCCGTCAGCGCCGCCGTTGCCGGCAAATAATGTGCAACCAGCACACTGCCGTCCGGGTTTACAAGGGTGCCGCCATTGAAGGCCGCCGTCGGCAGATCGACACCCAGGGCTTCGATCTGTTGCAGCATGGCTTTTGGCGGACGTCCGGTGGCCAGGCTGAACAGTACGCCAGCCTCGCGCAAGGCGCGGACCGCTTCGATCGTGCGCTGACTGAGGCTGTGATCAGGGAGCAGTAACGTGCCGTCCATGTCGCTGAGCAGAAAACGGATGGGCTGTTGCGTTACGTCACTCATCCGACGCTGTGCCAGACGCGACCATCGCGGGTGAGCAACTCATCAGCAATCTTAGGCCCGTCTTCGCCGGCCGCGTAGTTCTCCACTGTTGCGTCCTGCTGCCAGGCATCGAGGAATGGCTGCACGGCGCGCCAGCCGTTCTCGATGTTGTCGGCGCGCTGGAACAGCGTCTGATCGCCGGTCAGGCAGTCGTAGATCAGGGTTTCATAGCCGGTCGATGGCTGCATTTCAAAGAAATCCTTGTAGGCAAAACCCAGCTCGATATTGGCCATGTTCAACGCCGGCCCCGGCCGCTTGGCCAGCAGGTCGAACCACATGCCTTCGTTGGGCTGGATCTGGATCCGCAGGTAAGTCGGCTGCAACTCATCGACCTCGGTGTCGCGGAACTGCGCATACGGCGCCGGCTTGAAGCAAATGACAATCTCGGTGTCGCGCGCGCTCATGCGCTTGCCGGTGCGCAGGTAGAACGGCACGCCGACCCAGCGCCAGTTGTCGATCATGACTTTGAGCGCGACATAGGTTTCGGTCGTGCTGTCGGGCGCCACGTTGGCTTCCTGGCGATAACCGGGCAGCGGCTCGCCACCAATCTGGCCGGCGGTGTATTGGCCGCGCACCGAATTGGCTCGCGCTTCCTCGGTTGTCCAGGGGCGAATCGCGCCGACAACTTTGGCTTTTTCGCCGCGTACCGCATCGGCGCCAAAAGCGGCCGGTGGTTCCATGGCCACCATCGCCAATAATTGGAACAGGTGATTGGGCACCATGTCCCGCAGGGCGCCGGTGACCTCATAAAAACTGCCGCGGGTTTCCACGCCGACGGTTTCGGCGGCGGTGATTTGCACGTGGTCGATGTAATGGTTGTTCCAGAAGGCTTCGAACAGGCTATTGGAAAACCGGCTGACCAGAATGTTCTGCACGGTTTCCTTGCCCAGATAGTGATCGATCCGGTAGATCTGCTTTTCCGTCATCACTTTGAGCAAGCACGCGTTCAAGGCTTCTGCGGTATGCAGATCGGAGCCGAAAGGCTTTTCGATCACCACCCTTCTGAAGGCATCGGGGGTTTCTTGCAGCAATCCGGCAGCACCAAGACGCCGCACCACTTCGCTGAAAAAGCGTGGCGCGGTGGCCAGATAGAAAATCGTATTGCCCGTGCCGCTGTCGGCGATTTTCGCCGCCAGCGCTTCGTAGGTGCGTTCGTCAAGGAAGTCGCCCTGGACATAGCTGATGTGCTTGGCCAGTTTGGCCCACAACGCCGGATCAAGGGCTTGATCGCCCTTGCCGACCTTGGCCGCCACTTCCGCCCGAATGAAATCTTCGAGTTTTTTGGCGAAGGCTTCGTCACTGATAGCGTTGTGATCAACGCCGATGATCCGCAGTCCATTCCCCAGCAAACCGTCGCGACTCAGGTTGTACAGCGCCGGCATCAGCAAGCGCTTGACCAGATCACCATGGGCACCGAACAGAAACAGCGTGGTAGGCGGTGCGGGTTCTGCCTTGGATTTCCTGCGGATCACATGGGTCATTTTTTCGGGGTCTCCACATGGCCACCGAAGCCGAAGCGCTGGGCCGAGAGAATCTTGTCGCCAAAGGTGCCTTGCCCGCGCGAACGGTAGCGCGAGAACAGCGAGTTCGACAGCACCGGTACCGGCACCGATTGCTCCATCGCGGCTTCGATGGTCCAGCGCCCCTCACCGCTGTCAGCCACCGAGCCTGAGTAGCCGTCGAGCTTCGGATCGCTGGCCAGTGCGTCGGCGGTCAGATCAAGCAGCCAGGACGACACCACGCTGCCACGACGCCAGACTTCGGCGATGTCGGCAACGTTCAGGTCGAAACGCTGGTCTTCCGGCAGGTTGGTGCTGGCTTTGGTCTTGAGGATGTCAAAGCCTTCGGCGAAGGCCTGCATCATTCCGTATTCGATGCCGTTGTGAATCATTTTCACGAAATGGCCAGAACCGGCCGGGCCTGCATGGATGTAACCGCGCTCGGCGCGATCGTCATCGGACTGGCGATCCTTGGTGCGCGGGATATCGCCCATGCCCGGGGCCAGCGTTTCGAACAGCGGGTCAAGACGCCTAACGGTGTCGGCATCGCCGCCGATCATCATGCAGTAACCACGCTCCAGACCCCAGACGCCGCCGGAGGTGCCGACGTCAATGTAGTGCAGGCCTTTTTCCGACAGGGTTTTGGCCCGGCGGATGTCATCCTTATAGAAGGTGTTGCCGCCATCGATGATGGTATCGCCCGCTTCAAGCAAGGTACTCAGGGTGTCGATGGTGTCTTCGGTCGGTGCGCCGGCGGGCAGCATGACCCACACCGCGCGTGGTTTGGCCAGGCCAGCGACCAGGGCTGGCAAGTCGGCAACACCGGTGGCGCCTTCTTCAGCCAGGGTATCGACAAAGGCGCTATTGCGGTCGTAAACAACGGTGGTATGTCCGTTGAGCATCAGGCGCCGCGCAATATTACCGCCCATGCGGCCCAGTCCAATAATCCCGAGTTGCATGTACTGATGCTCCCTACTACAAATAAAGTGTGTCAAAGGTTATAGCCCAACGCGACTCATTCGAGTTAGTCCAGCGTATGGGGATGAAGTTTCCGGGCATTGTGCCCGATCCAGACTGATAACGTCGGGAATCGTACCGAAGACACAACGACCATGAAAAATAAAAAAGTTCCCTTCAGGGGCAAAAGAAATCAAAATTGGCGCCGATAGTAAGTGAGCACCCGAATTCGGGAGCGAACTTACAGTTGAGACAGCCATTTGCGAGGTGAGCAATGGGCACCGTACACACAGCACTGCCAGCACAAACCCTTTACGTCACGATCCGTCGCGATGAACTGCGCCAGTTGAAAGATGAGCGCGACCAGTTGAAACGGGAAGTCGCGCAATTGCGCCTGCTGACCCAAGGCAATCAGGCTCAGCCTTTGCCTGTCACCCAACGTGCTCCCCACGCCTGACCCCCTCGTTTGAATCGGAAGCAGCCGCTGCTGTTTCCGACTTGCTGCAACCCTGCCAGCCCTGGCAACTCACAAAGTTTTCACACCTTCTTGTTGATACTCCGGCTCATTGTGGCCGCTCGGTATCCACGCGGCGCCCGTTCGTCTGCGACAAGGAGAGTGCCGACGGCCGAAGTAATTATCAGGCTGGAGTGCTGAATGGCTTTGTTTAAACGCAGCAAAACGTCTGCGAAAGGTTTTGATTGGGCAGGATTTCTCTGGTTATTTCTGTTCTTCTGGTATTTTTCCGGCATCACCCAACTGCTGATTCAACTGACAGGTACTTCCGGTTTTGCCGGGTTCCGTCAGGCCTTTGTGATGAGCGCCATCTGGCTCGCGCCGATGCTGCTGTTCCCCAGACAAACACGGGTGATGGCCGCACTGATCGGCGTGGTGCTGTGGGCCTGCTCGATGGCCAGCCTCGGTTATTTCTTCATCTATCAGCAGGAATTTTCCCAGAGCGTCATCTTCATCATGTTCGAATCGAACGTGTCTGAAGCCGGCGAGTACATGACCCAGTATTTTGCCTGGTGGATGGTACTGGCGTTCCTCGCCCACACCGCGTTCGCGTATTTGCTGTGGACCCGTTTGCGCCCGGTATACCTGCCACGCGGCCAGGCATTGGTCGCGGCGACGGCGATTCTGCTGGCCGTGGTCGGTTACCCGCTAATCAAGCACACCGCACGCAGCGGCAGCCTGGCGGGCGGCTTCGAGAAGTTCGAAACCCGCATCGAGCCCGCCGTGCCTTGGCAGATGGCCGTGGCCTATCACCGTTACCTCGATACCCTGGCCGGCATGCAAGACATGCTCGACAGCGCCAGCAAAATTCCACCGCTCAAAAACCTCACCGATTCGATGGCCAATCAGCCGGCGACCCTGGTGCTGGTGATCGGCGAGTCCACCAACCGTCAGCGCATGAGCCTGTACGGCTACCCTCGGCAAACCACCCCGGAGCTGGACAAGCTCAAGGATCAACTGGCGGTCTTCGATAACGTCATTACCCCGCGTCCCTACACCATCGAAGCGTTGCAGCAGGTGCTGACCTTCGCCGACGAAGAAAACCCGGACCTGTACCTGTCGACGCCGTCATTGGTCAGCATGATGAAACAGGCGGGTTACAAGACTTTCTGGATCACCAACCAGCAGACCATGACCAAGCGCAACACCATGCTCACGACCTTCTCCGAACAGGCCGACGAGCAGGTGTACCTGAACAACAATCGCAACCAGAACGCCGCCCAGTACGATGGCGACGTGATCGAACCGTTCAACAAGGCCCTGGCCGATGCAGCGCCACGCAAGCTGATCGTTGTGCATTTGCTCGGCACGCACATGAGCTACCAGTACCGTTACCCGCCGACATTCAACAAGTTCACTGACCGCAAAGGCGTTCCGGACGGCGTGCGTGACGATCAGGTGCCAACGTACAACAGCTATGACAACGCAGTGCTGTACAACGACTTCGTGGTGTCGAGCCTGATCAAGGACTACGCCAAGTCTGATCCGAACGGCTTCCTGCTGTACCTCTCCGACCATGGCGAAGACGTCTTCGACTCCGTTGGCCATAAAACCCTGGGCCGCAACGAGAGCAAGCCGACGGCGCCGATGTACACCATTCCGTTCATGGCCTGGGCTTCGCCGAAATGGCGCGAAACCCATGACTGGAGTTTTGCTGGCGACTTGAGCCGGCCGTACAGCAGTTCGCAACTGATTCACACGTGGGCGGATCTGGCCGGCCTGAGTTTCGATGAACTGGACCGCAGCAAAAGTCTGGTCAGCGACAGCTTCAAGCCTCGGCCATTGATGATCGGCGACCCTTATGCACGTAAGCAGAGGCCGTTGATCGACTTCAGCCTGATGAAACCCAAGGGCGCACCTATCACGCCGGAAGTCGTTCAGCAGTAATTCTGGCGCGGATCCTGTGGGAGCGGGCTTATGTGGCGAGGGAGCTTGCTCCCGCTCGGCTGCGAAGCAGTCGCAAACCCTTTACATGCGGTTTAACTTTGAAATGCCGGGGTCGCTGCGCGACCCAACGGGAGCAAGCTCCCTCGCCACAAAAGCCCCACTCCACAACAAGCTCGCTCCCAAAGGACTGCGAATTAAAGCGCCTTGGTCCAGAACAGCATCCGACCGTGCGCCGGGTCGAACATGCCTGGCGAGAAACCGAATTTGCCATAAGCCCCCTGAGCCACCGCATTACCTTCCAGCACTTCCAGGGTAATTTTGCAGCAGCCGCGCTGGCGCGCGATGTCTTCGACTTTGTGCAGCATCTTCTGACTCAGCCCCAACCCGCGAAACTTCGACACCACCGCCACATCGTGCACGTTCACCAATGGCCGGCAGGCGAATGTCGAAAAACCTTCAAAGCAGTTGACCAACCCTGCCGGTTCGCCGCCGACAAACGCCAGTACACTGAAGGCATGGGGACGTTTGGCCAGTTCCCCCGGCAGTTGTTGCAACACATCGGCGGGTAACGGATGACCGCCGCCCATCGGGTCTTCGGCGTAATGGTTCAACACCAGGCTAATCGCCTCTGCATGCACCGGGTTGGTGTAGCTGGCCTGAAGCACAAGAATTTCTGCGGATTCCATTTCCATCCTCAATCACACAAGTTGCCCCAGCTCGCTTCTTGCGCACTGAAAGGTCTGACGACCTTATCGCGAGTGCCGGTGTGCCGACAACCGGATCCTGTTGTGATCGTTCCTCCTCAAACACCCCAGATCAATGACTCGGTCCATCCCAACTCAGCAAAATCCTCAGCCCTCAACCCCGACTCACCCGCACAAAAAAACTCGTCCAGTTGCGGTGGCTTGACCGACGTGCCACTGAGCATCGCGTGAACCTGCCCGCGATGATGAATCTGATGCTCGAACAAATGGGACAGCATGCGCAAACGGCTGTCATGTTGCGGGGTGTCGCGCGCGATGGTCACGAGCCGTCCTAGGTCTGCGTCGCGCAGTTGCTCACAGTAGGCAATCAGTCGACGGTCCACCAGGGCTTGCTCGCGCTTGAGATCGGCGCCGTGGGCGAACGGCTCGTCTTCGTTGAAAAACACGTAGCAATCGGGATGCGGTTCGTCACCGCGCAACTCCCGCTCAAGTGCATCAACATAGAACCAGTCACAGGTCAGAATGTGATTGAGGGTCGCGCTGAGGCTGGGAAAGAAACTGACTCGCGGCGCTGCCAGTTCGGCCGGGCTTAGCTGAAGCCAGGCCTTGGCCAGTCGGTGATTGGCCCAGGCGTTCTGATAGGCCATGGTCAGCAAATGGTGGGACAAGGGCTGATTCATGTTCGCTCCTCCCGGAGATCAAACCTCGGCGAAACGTTTGAGCTGCATTTCCTGCAGACGACTAAGGGTGCGACGAAACGGAAACTCCAGATAGCCCTCGGTGTACAACGCCTCCATCGGCACCTGCGCTTCGAGGTACAGCGGCACCTTGCGGTCGTAGCATTCGTCCACCAGGGCGATGAACCGCCGCACGCCATCGTCATGCACCGACAACTGCGGTAACTCGCGATCCCCCGCCGCCACCCGTTCAACGCCGTCTTCAGTGCCGCGGGCGATGCGCCCTTCGCGTTTTTGCGCGCTGAGATTGGGCACATCACTCAACACAATAGCGCTGAAGGTATCGCACAGGGCCATGAAGTCCATGGCGGCAAATGGCTGCTCGCAGAGCTCGGCGTAACGGCACCAGAGCACGGTTTGACTGGCCTGCCTGACATTGACCGAACGGTAGCCGATCTTGACCGGATCGCTGGACAGCGACTGGCCGACGGTCAAGGCTTTGAACACCTCGCTCAATGCGCCAGGCTGACCCGGTACGTTCACCCAGTAACGCTGCAGACCGGCGCCAGGATGCAGGCGATGATCTTCCCCGCCATCCACCGCAATCACTTGCATGTGTTGCTTGATCGCAGCAATAGCCGGCACAAACCGGTCACGGTTGAAGCCATCCGCGTAAAGCTGATCCGGCGGCTGATTGGAGGTGCAGACCACCACCACGCCCTGCTCGAACATCACCTGAAACAAACGTCCGAGAATGATCGCGTCACCGATGTCGTTGACGAACAATTCATCGAAACACAGCACCCGCACTTCCTGGCTCAGCTCGCGGGCCAGCGCTTTCAATGGGTCGGCGGTGCCGGTCAATTGAAAGGAGCGCTGATGCACCCAGCCCATGAAATGATGAAAGTGCTGACGCCGGGCCGGGACGCGCAGGTTTTGGTAGAACTGATCCATCAACCAGGTCTTGCCCCGCCCGACCGGGCCCCAGAGGTACACGCCGGTGACGGGCGTGCGGTCTTCATGCAAGGCTTCGTGGCATTTTTGCAGCGCCCACACAGCGTGTTCCTGGGCTTCGTCCTGGACGAAGCCCTTCTGTTCGATGGCGTGTTGCCAGGCGCTTAAGGGAGAGTCGACATTCATGCGCGGCAGTATAGGTAAAACGCAATCCATGTGGGAGCGGGCTTGCTCGCGAAGGCGTAGGGTCAGCCAACATCAATGTTGAATGACACACCGCTTTCGCGGGCAAGCCCGCTCCCACAGGTTTCGCGCCGGGTTACAGCGAGATGTCCAGCCGGGCAATCTTGCCCTGCTCATTGAGGCGGAACATGTAGCGCAGTTCCAGCGGGCTGCCAGGAAATGTGCCGGAGATCAGGTTGTGCACCAGCACTTTGCCGGTGCGCAGTTGAACGTCGAGCACCTCGACCCGGGGCTGATAACGTTGTGCGGTGTCTTGCATCCATTGGGCGATGGCGTGTGTGCCGACCTGATGCTGCCCCTCATCGAACACATTGGCATCCTCAGCGAAAAAACTGGCAACCCTCGACGTGTCGCGAGCATTGGCAGCGGCAATGTAGGCGGCAATGGCGGGGGCCAGTGAAGAGGCTGGATTGGACATGTTTACGGCTCCTTGTGAGTTGATTCTGGAGCCATGCTAAAACAAGCCTGTGTCAATTCTTGTCAGGAGTGAAACGCCCTGCTTCGTCCAGTTGCATCTGCTTGCGCCAGGTGCGCAACAGGTCGCTGCGCCGCCCCGGATAGCGCTCACCCTGCTCGCTGGCGGCCGAGATCCGGTCGGTGCGAAAGGTGCGATAGGCACTGCGCAACTCACACCAGGCGACGATGATCCGCACCTCGTTGAGAAAACCCAGGGCCAGTGGCCAGATCAGCCGCTGACTCGGCACCTGATTGGCGTCCGCGTAGTCGATGTGCAGCTTGGCCTGATCGCGGATGGCTTGGCGAAACACATTCAAAGGCACGGCATTTTGCGGGTAGCCATAGCCCGGCGGCCCCGGCAGCACCGTCGGGTTGCGCAAGGCCTCCTGGGCGGCGGGGTCGAGTACCGCGGCGATTTTTGCCAGGGCATCGGCCGCGGCTTTGCCCAACACCTCATCGCCACGCTGATCCACGTAGCGCAAGCCGAGCACGATGGCTTCGGTCTCATCGGCATTGAGCATCAAGGGCGGCAGAAACAGGCCGCTGCGCAACACATAGCCGATCCCCGCCTCGCCAAAAATCGGCGCGCCGAGCGCGGTGAGTTCAGCGATATCGCGGTACAGCGTGCGTTCGGAAATCTCCAGTTCGCTGGCCAATGTCGCGGCAGTCACCGGACGACTTTTGCCCCGCAGCACTTGTAACAAAGTCAGTAAACGGCTGGTTCGCGACACGGTCGGCAGGCTCTTTCCTGAAAAGTCGTCGGAGCTTAGCAGAGGCTGCTGTCAGAAACTGGCAGGAGCGACAAGACCATCGCTCGATGGCCTGGCACAGATCAAATGTGGGAGCGGGCTTGCTCGCGAAGACGGCTTAACATTCAACACTTCTGGTGGCTGACACTCCGCTTTCGCGAGCAAGCCCGCTCCCACATTGGCTTGTGTGTTACCGATCGACCTTGTGTTTGGCCGCATACAAACACAGCATCTCCATGGCCAATGTCGCCGCTGCCAGTGAGGTAATGTCCGCGCTGTCGTAGGCCGGCGCCACTTCCACCACGTCCATGCCCACCAGGTTGATCCCGCGCAAGCCGCCGAGGATTACCAGCGCCTGCACCGTGCTCAAGCCGCCACACACCGGCGTTCCGGTGCCCGGCGCAAAGGCCGGGTCGAGGCAGTCGATGTCGAAGGTCAGGTACACCGGGTTATCACCGACCCGGGCACGAATCGCCTCGACGATCGCCTCGCACCCTTGCCGATGCACCTGCCGCGCATCCAGTACCTGAAAGCCCTGATGATCGTCATTGGTGGTGCGCAACCCGATCTGCACCGAGCGCGACGGATCCACCAACCCTTCTTTGGCCGCATGCCAGAACATCGTGCCGTGATCGACGCGCTTGCCCTCCTCATCCGGCCAGGTGTCGCTGTGGGCGTCGAAGTGAATCAATGACAACGGGCCATGCTGACGGGCATGGGCCTTGAGCAGCGGATAACTGATGAAGTGATCGCCGCCAAACGTCAGCATTGCGCAACCGCTACTCAGGATGTGCTCGGCGTGGGCTTCGATACTTTCCGGCACCGAATGCGGCGTGCCGTAATCGAAGGCGCAATCGCCGTAGTCAATCACCGCCAGGTGATCGAACGGGTCGAACGTCCACGGCCAGTGGCGTTCCCAGGCGATCCCGGTGGACGCCGCCCGAATGCCGCGCGGTCCGAAACGCGCGCCGGGGCGGTTGCTGGTAGCGGTGTCGAACGGCACGCCGCTGACCACCACGTCGACGCCACGCAAGTCGCGGCTGTAGCGGCGGCGCATGAAACTGGTGATACCGGCGTAGGTGCTTTCGGCGGCAGTCCCGTAAAGACTGTCGCGGGTCATGGCCTGATCGTTCTGTGCAGGGACGTCCATGGTGTATTCCTTGTTATTGGCTTATTGGCGGCTACGGAAAGTGGTCCACAGGCGGGTGCGCTGACGCATGTCCTTGAGGCTCATGCTGCGGTCGGCGTACAGCCGTTCACGCACCTCGCTCTGCGGGTAGATGTCGGGATCGCTGCGCACCGCCTCATCCACCAACGGCGTCGCTGCCCGATTGGCCGTGGCGAAGAACAGCGTGTTAGTCAGCGCCGCGACGGATTCGGGGCGCAACATGAACTCGATGAAGGCCCGGGCGGCTTCCGGGTGCGGCGCGTCCTTGGGAATCGCCAGGTTGTCCTGCCACACCAGCGTGCCCTCCCGCGGAATGCGGTAGGCCACCTCGAACGGCTTGTTGGCCTTGCGCGCCTGATCGGCGGCCATGCTCGCGTCACCGTTGTAGGTCAATGCCAGGCAGACGCTGCCATTGGCCAGATCGTTGATCTGCCGCCCGGTGGCGACGTACAGCACCGACGGCTGTAACTGACGCAACAGTGCATCGGCGGCTGTCAGATCAGCCTTGTCGGTGCTGTAGGGATCTTTACCCAGATAGTGCAGCGCCAGGCCAATCACCTCTTGGGGCGAATCGAGAATGGCGATGCCGCAGTCTTTGAGCTTGCTGGCGTATTCGGGCTTGAACAACAGGTCCAGGCTGTTGAGCGGTACGTTGGGCAAACGTTGTTTCACCGCTTCGACATTCATCCCCAATCCGAGCGTGCCCCAGGTGTAAGGCACGCCATACCGATTGCCGGGGTCGACCGCCGCCAGTTTTTCCAGCATGTCCGGGTCGAGGTTGGCGTAACCCTTGAGGCCATCGTGAGAAATTTCCCTCAACGCGCCCGCCGCCAGGCCGCGTGCCAGAACGCTGGACGACGGCACCACCACGTCGTAGCCGCTGCCGCCGGTGAGCAGCTTGGTTTCCAGCACTTCCGGCGCATCGAACGTGTCGTAGCGCACATGGATGCCGGTTTCCTTTTCGAACCGTTGCAAGGTCTCGGGCGCGACGTAATCGGCCCAACTGTAGAGATTGAGGACTTTTTCCTCGGCCTGGGCCGGCACGGCCATGGCGAGGAACAGTGCGGGTAAACACAGCTTGAAGAGCGGAGCCATGACGAACACCTGACCGGAGGAAGTGACTGCAGGATGCGTCGTCAGTTACATTGGAAAAATACCAAGTTAATTATCCTGACTTTATTGCGGAGTAATGTTTGATGCTCGGTCAACTTCATGACCTCGACCTGCAGCTGCTGCGCCTGTTTGTCAGCGTGGTGGAATGCGGTGGTTTCAGCGCGGCTCAGGGTGAGCTGGGGCTGAGCCAGTCAAGCATCAGCCAGCAGATGGCCAGGCTCGAAACCCGGCTTGGTTATCGGCTGTGCAGTCGCGGCAAGGGCGGGTTCAAAATCACCCCCAAGGGCGAACAGCTGCTCCTTGCCATTCGTACCTTGTTCGAGTCGATCGAAGCGTTCCGTCATCAATCCAACGGCGTGGCCGGACGGTTGATCGGCGAAGTGCGCCTGGGCTTGTCCGAAGCACTTGATCAATCGGTGCTGCAACGGGTTGCCGAGGCGATCCGGCGCTTTCGCGAACGGGACGAGTCGGTGCGTATCGAGTTGATCAGCGCCATGCCCGGCGAAATGGAGCGGCTGTTGCTGCAACAACGGCTGGACCTGGCGATCGGCTATTTCTCACAGGTGCAGAGCGCTTTTGACTACCGCGAACTGTTCACGGAAACCCAGCACCTGTATTGCGCCCCGGGGCATCCGCTGTTCGCCGATGGGGCGCCTGACGATCAGGCTCTTCAGGCCTGCGACCGGGTCGATCATCCCTACCGCTTCCTGCGCAGCGACGAGCCGTTTCAGGGGAAGATGTGTTCGGCGCGTTCCGAACAGGTCGAAGGCACCCTCGCCTTCATTCTTTCCGGCAAGCACGTTGGCTACCTGCCCGATCACTTCGCCCGCAGTTGGGAAGACAAAGGGTTGCTGCGCGCCGTGCGTCAGGGCGACATGAGTTTTGAGGTGGCGTTCCATCTGGCCCGCCATCGCGCGCAGGTACCGGGGGATGCGCAAAAAGCCTTTGAAGAAGACTTGCTTGCGGCGTTTGCTTGAATAGCAGGGGCTTGCGTCAAGCGCAATCCATGTGGGAGCGGGCTTGCTCGCGAAGAGGCCGTGTCAGTCGACATTAATGTTGCCTGGTATACCGCCTTCGCGAGCAAGCCCGCACCCACAGGTTCTGCATCTGACTGACTGGCAGTGTGGCAAGCGATCGCGTTGTACGTTGCCCTCACTGCCCGCGGCTGGCATCCTGCGCCTCCATTTTCTGACCCGGCCCGCCTTTCGGCACGCAAATCACCATGACCGCCTCTGAAAAAACCGCCCCCCCACGCAACAACGACCTCATTTACGGCCTCGACGATCGCCCCCACCTGACCGCCACGGTCTTCGCCGCCCTGCAACACGTACTGGCGAGTTTCGTCGGCATTATCACGCCGACGCTGATCATGGGCAGCGCCCTTGGCTTGCAAAGTGAAGTGCCTTATCTGATCAGCATGGCGCTGTTCGTTTCGGGGCTGGGCACGTTTGTGCAGGCGCGGCGGTTCGGCCCGGTCGGCTCCGGTTTGCTGTGCTTGCAAGGCACCAGTTTCTCTTTTATCAGCGTGATTCTCAGCGCCGGGTTCATGGTAAAGGCGCGCGGCGGTGGCACCGATGAAATCCTCTCGACGATTTTCGGCGTGTGCTTTTTCGCCGCGTTCATCGAAGTGGTGCTAAGCCAGTTCATCGGCAAGTTGCGGATGCTGATCACCCCGGTGGTGACCGGCACCATCATTACCCTAATGGGCCTGTCGCTGATCAAGGTCGCCATGACCGACATTGCCGGCGGTTTTGGTGCGACGGATCTCGGCGCGGCCAGCCATCTGGCGCTGGCGGCACTGGTGCTGGGGACCATCGTGGTGTTGAACCGGGTGGATGTGCCATTCCTGCGCCTGGGCGCGATCGTCATCGGCCTGGCCCTCGGTTATGCGGTCGCGTGGTTCATGGGCCAGGTCGATTTCACCAGCCTGCCCGCCGTGCCGTTGATGAGTGTGCCCGTACCGTTCAAATATGGCTTCTCATTCGACTGGGTCGCGTTTGTGCCGGTGGCGGTGATTTTCCTGGTGTCGCCCCTGGAGGCTGCCGGGGATCTGACCGCCAATTCGATGATTTCCCGGCAACCGGTCAAAGGCCCCATTTATATCCGCCGGATCAAATCCGGGTTGCTGGCCGACGGTCTCAATTCGGCGATGGCTGCGGTGTTCAACAGCATGCCGATGGTGACCTTCGCCCAGAACAATGGCGTGATCCAGCTCACCGGCGTGGCCAGCCGTTATGTGGCGTTTTTCATCGCGGGCCTGTTGGTGGTGCTGGGGTTGTTCCCGATGATCGGCGCGGTGCTGCAATTGATGCCGAAACCGGTGCTCGGCGGCGCCGAACTGGTGATGTTCGGCACCGTGGCAGTGGCCGGGATCAAGATTCTCGCCGAGGCCGGCCTGCATCGGCGCAACATGCTGATCGTGGCGATTTCCCTCGGCATGGGCCTGGGCGTCGCGGCAGTGCCTGAAGTATTGCGCGAGTTGCCGAAGGCGCTGCACAACATCTTCGAATCACCGATCACCGTCGGTGCGTTGTGCGCTATCGTGCTGAATATCTTCCTGCCCGAAGAATTCATCGAGCTGGAAGAAGACGAGTTCGACCCGGAAGCCTCGGTGCTTCAGGTGATGCAGAACCCGGATGTTGCGGCCAAGGGTGAACCCGTTTCACCTGCGGCTGTCGCACAGTTAGACCGTGCGTAATGCTCAAGAGCCGAGCCACGAGCGGCTCGGCCTTTTTCTTTACGAGAACCTGTCCATGCGCAGATTGTTTGCCCTGTCCCTGTCCCTCCTCTTGCTCTCCCTGAGCGCCTGCGCCCTGTTCCCCCAACACGACCCGCTGAACATCAACGTGGTCGGTATCGAGCCACTGCCAAGCCAGGAACTGGAAGTGCGTTTCGCGGTAAAACTGCGCGTGCAGAACCCTAATGAAACGGCGATCGACTACAACGGAGTGGCCCTGGATCTGGAGGTGAACGGTCAATCACTCGCCTCCGGTGTCAGCGACCAGTCGGGCTCGATCCCACGGTTTTCCGAGGCGGTTATCGTGGTGCCGGTGAGCGTTTCGGCCTTCTCGGTGCTGCGTCAGACCCTCGGGCTGGGTCAGACGCAGACACTGAACAATCTGCCTTACGTGCTTCGGGGCAAACTGGCTGGTGGCGTGTTCGGCACGATGCGTTTCCTTGATCGCGGCAAACTCCGCCTGCCGGAGCCGACCACCGGCACGTGGTAACGCTCACGGTTCGGCCCGCGGCTTAACCGGATCGATCACCTGGGTCACACAATGTTTGAGGCCTTCTACGTGCCAATTGGCCCACAGCCGACGTTTGCCGGTGCTGTCTTCATCCGGCTCTATCGCCAGCCAGTTTCGAGCGGCAATCAGGTAACGTCCCCGTGCACCGATGGGCAACATGGTTCCGGTGATGGCGTAGTCGATCTGCTCCTGGTGCTTGCCAATGGACTCCAGAAACTGCACCGCCAACACCGGTGGTGAAGGATGCACGACCCCGGTCGAAATCAATTGGTAGATCAATCCCGAACCATCATTGCGATGCCGGGACAACGTCGATTCGATCACACAGGCCCCTGCCACATGAACATCACCGGACACCAGCGTGACCTTGCATGACTCGGCGTGGGCGAAATCCAGCAATCGCATGATCAACCGCTTGCGTTCGTCCCGGTGAGGCAGGCTTCGCCAATGGTCGCGCAAATCGTCCTCGAGTTCCTGTTGCCCCGAAATCAGGTCCAGTGCCTTTTCGGCCGCCTGCAAATCAAGGTAACCCACGGGAATACTCGACATCAGCAGCAAGTGCTTATGCCCCTTGACCTTGCCCAGCCAGGCATAAATCGCATCCCAACTGACGGGCGAAATGATCCGGGTTTGCCGAGCCGGCGGGGTCGTCAAATCCGGCGCACGCTCACTGCGCAAGTCGGGAACCAGCAATGCCAATTCACCCAAGCCGGTAAACCCCAGGTGAAAGCCGTCAGCGGTGTCGGGAATCGCGCAGGGATGAGTATCAGCGGACGGTTTGAGGTGCGGATGAGTCTGGATCAGTTGCTGCTGGAAAATCCTGAAATAGCGTTTGGCCGTGGCAAACAGCCCCTGAAATACCGGGCTTGAATGCAATACCTCATCGTAGGAACCCCAGCCATCGATGATGTCATGGTCATCCCACATCATCACCGTTGGCACGGCGCTGAGCAGCTTCGCGACCTCAGGCTGTTTCCAGCGCTCCAGGTAGAGTCTGGCGAAGAACTTGTCCAGGTCGGCTTCGATCACCTTGCTGTAGACCGCCTTTCGGCGCTCGGCGAAGGGTTTGGCAAACCATGTTTTCATCGACGACAGATTACTGCGCATATCGTCGCTGTAAACCTGATCGCCCCCCATCAACAACAGGTGATAGGGCTTGCTTTGATGAGCCCCCCACATGTGCTCCCAGCGCTCATGGTTCCTGTCCACCTTCTCCATGTCCTTGGGGTCCGAAAAGCCGTTGCACGACACATAGGCCATGCGCGGCGACTGCCCCTCGGCCGGAACGACGAAGTTGGCCTGCGCACCCTCTATCTTGATCGTGTAAGTGCTGGCAACAGCCTGGTCTTGCAGCGCTTTTAGATCGATGCGCCAGACGCGGTACTGAGGACTGAGCAACGGGATATCGGCGATGGCCAACGGTTTGCCGGCAGTGACACCGCCGGGTACTTTTACGCTGGGTGATGACCCGCCCAAGGGTAAAACCACTAGAGCAGACACGTTATAGACATTACTGTTGATGCCACGAAATTGCAGAATCGGGCCGAGTAACAAACTCATGGACAGTCCATCCGTTGACAGGGGTGTGAACGCCTAGAGACTAGACGACAATCGACGCTGCGCATGATGCGCACCACCCGTCCCTACAAGGAGGTCACCCACGATGCACGCCGCTCCAACGTTCTACACCGAACGACTGATCTTGCGCCCGCTGGAACTGGCCGATGCCGAGGCTTCAACTGCGCTGAAGATCCACTGTGGGAGCGGGCTTGCTCGCGAAAGCGGTCTATCAGTCAACAATGATGTTGAATGTGATGGCCTCTTCGCGAGCAAGCCCGCTCCCACATTAAGTTATGCGTTGAACCGCACGCCCGGTTTGGCCCGCTCATCCACCGTCAACTCAAACACGTCCGGGCGCGCGTAGTGCCCGACCACGTCGTAATCGTAACGGGCGCGGATCAGGTCGTCGGTGTCGATTTCGGCGCTGAGCAAACCCGCCTCGTCACGCAGTGGCCCGGCGAGAATGTCGCCCATGGGTCCGACAATCACGCTGCCGCCGGCAATCAACGGGCGTTGCGCCGGCCAGTTGGCGATGTCCACACCCAAGGCTTGCGGTGAGGCCTGGACCTGACAGGCGCTGACGACAAAGCAGCGTCCTTCATGGGCGATGTGGCGCATGCTCACCTGCCACATTTCCCGCTCGTCCACGGTCGGCGCGCACCAGACCTCCACGCCTTTGGCGTACATCGCGGTGCGCAGCAGCGGCATCATGTTTTCCCAGCACACCACGGCGCCGATTCGCCCGACCTGACTGTCGATCACCGGCAAGGTCGAGCCATCGCCCTTGCCCCAGATCAGCCGTTCGGTGCCGGTGGGCATCAGCTTGCAATGCTTGGCGACCAGTCCGGCCTGCGGGTCGAAATACAACGCGGTGCAATATAACGTGCTGCCCGCGCGCTCTATCACGCCGATCACCAGATTGGCGCCAGTGCGTGAGGCCAACCCGGCCAAGGCTTCAGTCTCGGCACCGGGCACGTCTATGGCGTTGTCGAAATACCGCGCAAACGCTTCACGACCTTCCGGCAGTCGATAGCCGAGTTGCGTACCGAAGCCCTCGCCCTTGGGGTACCCGCCGAGCAACGCCTCCGGCATGACCACCAGCGCGGCGCCGGATTCAATAATGGCGGTTTCCCAGGAGAGGATTTGATCGAGGGTTTCAGCCTTGCCGCCGGGCAAGGCGCCGATTTGCAGCGCAGCGACGATGGACTTGGGCATCGCGGTGACTCCGTCAGTAATGAGGTGTTGCTCATTCTCCGGCGCCACAGGATCATGAATAAAGCCCGACTCACTGCTGAATGATATGAACCAAATGAATATCGCCACCGTCGATCTCAATCTGCTCAAAGTCTTCGAAGCCCTGCATGAGGAATCCAGCGCCAGCCGTGCCGCACTACGCCTGGGCGTGACGCAATCGGCGGTCAGCGCGGCGTTGCGTCGATTGCGCGAGGTGTATGGCGATCAATTGTTCGTGCGTACCGGCCGAGGTCTGGCGCCGACGCTCAAGGCCAACCAATTGAAACCGGTGGTCAGCGATGCGCTGAACAAATGCCGCCAGAGTTTGGCGATGGTCGATCCGGCGGCGAATCATTACGACGGACGTTCGGTAACGGTGGGTTTGTCGGATGATTTCGAAATCGCTTACGGGCGACGATTGATTGAAGAGATCGCGGACCGCGCGCCGAAACTGCGGCTGATCTTTCGCCAGACCCACAGCCAGATCGTCGCCCAGGCCTTGATGGAACGCAGCATCGATCTGGCGATCACGGCAGGCGGGTTTGCCGAGCGTTTGCTCAGTCGCCAGGTGCTGGGTGAAGGCGATTATCTGTGCCTGGTGGACCCCCTCAGTCTGGCCGAGGGACAAGAGACTCTCAGCCTTGAGGCGTTCGTCGCCCGCGAACACATTCTGGTGTCATCGGGCGGTTTTATCGGGATTACCGATGAAGGCCTGGCCGCGTTGGGGCTGAGTCGGCGGGTATGCGCGTCGACCACGCACTTTGCCGCGTTGCCGCATCTGCTCAAGGGCAGCCAGGCGGTGGCGACTATTCCAGCCCATGCGGCTCGAAGTATCGCCGCGCTCAGCGGATTGGCGCTGCTGCCCTGCCCTTTGGCGCTGCCACGCTATCCGATCGAGCTGGGCTGGCGCACCAGCACGCAGCTCGATCCGGTGGTGTTGAAAGTGCGCGAGGCGATTATCGCGACCTTTTCCCAAAGGTAGGAGTGCGTACATCGGCCATGGATCGGTCGTACTCATTCCCCGTAGGAGCTGCCGCAGGCTGCGATCTTTTGATCTTTGGCGGTTTCGAAACCGGCAAAAGAGCAAGATCAAAAGATCGCAGCCTTCGGCAGCTCCTACAGGGGAATGGTGTCTGGACGTTTATTTAGCCGCCATCAGACGATTGACTTCACTGCGCACCATGTTGGCGAATTCCGGCGGCGACATGCCGTCGAGTTCGGCGCGGACCCACTCGGCCCATTTGCCTTTGCGCTTGGCACGCTCACCGAACAACCGTGCGGCTTCGCCCTTGGATTTACCCAGGTTGTTTTGCCAGAGTTCGAACAGACGGGATTTTTCATCTTCAAGCGCCGCGCGCTCGGCAAGGGGTTTGTCGGCCAGATTGAAGCTCATGGGAGTTACCTGCTGCATAAAATAGGCGACATCTTACACTGTAGGAGGAAATGTCCTGCCCTGGATTTTTCTTCAGGGTGGAGTCGCCACGCAAAATGACTGCAACTTTTGCCATGGCGCCAGACTCCATTGTTCACTGTCCATTCACCTGCAAGGAGTACTCTAATGGCCCGCAAAATCATCGATCAAGCCGCCGAGGATCAAATCAAGGATCAGGTCTTCAGCGAACTTCAGGCCCTGATCGAAGAGTCGGAAAAACTGCTGAAAAGCAGTGCTTCACTGGTCGGTGAAGAAGCGGACACCCTTCGAGGGCAAATCGCCCAGAAGCTCCAGCAGGCCCGGGGTTCAGTTTCCAGTATGCGTGACCGGACCAGGCCCGCGGTCGAAGCCAGTGAAATCTACATCGGCGGTCATCCCTGGCAAACCGTGGCTATCTCTGCTGGATTCGGTTTGGTGGTGGGGCTGTTGTTGGGCCGTCGTTAAGCCAAGCGCAACCTATGTGGGAGCGGGCTTGCTCGCGAAAGCGGTGTGTCAGGCAACATCAATGTTGACTGTGCCGCCGCCTTCGCGAGCAAGCCCGCTCCCACAGGTTCCGTTTTCAGGGTTCAGAGCCCGGCCAGCTCCCGCAGATTGGCCAGCGTCTGAGCATCAAGCACAATGCCTTCGACCTTGGCTTTGGCGCGCTGCCCGTGACGTCGATCACCCGGTAACCGCTTGAGCCCCACACCGTGCATCTGCCGGACCAGTTCCTGGCTGCGCTCGGCAAAATTCTGCCCCGCCGCTTTGCTCGGATCGATCACAATCAGCAGTTGACCGGTCCAGGGTGTTTTCGCCCCCGGATGGTTCGACCAGTCGAACTCGAAAGAGAAATTACCGCCGGTCAACGCCGCCGCCAACAGCTCCACCATCATCGACAGCGCCGAACCTTTATGGCCGCCAAATGGCAGCAAGGCGCCACCTTCAAGAACTGCTTTCGGGTCTTGAGTCGGCTGACCGAGGCTGTCCACCCCCATTCCCGCTGGCAAACGTTCACCTTTACGGGCTGCGATCTGTACATCGCCATGGGCGATGGCGCTGGTCGCCAGGTCGAAGACAATCGGAGCACCGTTAGCCCGGGGCGCGGCGAAGGCAATCGGGTTGGTCCCGAACAGCGGGCGATCGGCACCGTGCGGCACCACGCAGGTCATGCTGTTGACCACGCTCAGTGCCACCAGCCCTTCATCGGCAAACGGCTCGACGTCTGGCCACAAGGCGGCGAAATGGTGGGAATTACGGATGGCCAGTACCGCAATGCCGGCGCTGCGGGCTTTTTCGACCAGCAATGGCCGCGCCGCCGCGAGGGCCGGTTGGGCAAAGCCATTACCGGCGTCAACCCGAACGAAGCCCGAGGCCACGTCCTCGACCACCGGCACGGCCTGACCATTGACCCAGCCGCTTTGCAGCGTCGACACATAACCGGGGATACGGAACACACCGTGGCTGTGAGCCCCGTCGCGCTCGGCGCCGGCGCAGTTGAGGGCCAGGGTTTTGGCGACATCGGCCGAGGTGCCGTGGCGCAGGAAGATCTGCTCGAGCAACGCCGTCAGCGCTTCGAAGGACAGGTTTTGCGAGATAGCGGTAGACACATGATCGTGTGGCGCAGACATCTGAAGCTCCAGAGTAATTATTGGAGGGGGCAACAGCGTATGAAGACAAGCCGATTAACAACGCGCGACGAGCAGCCTGTCAACCTTTCGCTTGAACCGGCGCACTTGAACGCAACCGGTTGAACCGAGCAGTTGCTTTCACGCACGTTTGCACAAACACCGGGGAGCCGTGCGTTAACTATTTACCACCTTCGACTCAGCGGTGACTTCTAGTCTTGAGCCTCAATCCACAGGCGCATTCAGCCGCGCCCTGAACGAGACTCGACAATGCCCACACCTCCCGCTCCGCTGTTTTTTCCCCAGGCCCTGCGATCGCCTGGCCATTGGAATGATCTGCGCAAAACCCATGGGCTGACGCGCAAGGATTTCCAATGGCTCGGTCATGTGGAACTCGCCAGCCAAACATTGCGCAGCCAACAGACCCCGCCCATGTCCGCTGAAAAAATCCTGCTCAGTACCAGCGACCTGGCATCCACCCCCTTGGCGGGCAGCTTCGTGTTGAGCCTCACCCCGGATGACAAGGATGAGATTCTCTACACCCCCTACGCCGGCATAAAGAAGTTCCACAACCGCGCAGCCTTGACCGAACACCTCGAACACCAACTGAGCAGCGTGACCGAGGACGACGACTTGCTGGCCTTCATGTCGTTGTCTGCGCGCAAAACGCTGGCGGCCGCGGTCAATATCCAGGTGAGTTTTCAGGCCATTGAGGGCGACGTATTCGAAGACCAGCGCACGGTCATCGCCAGTAACCAGCGAACGAACGAGCAGGCCCTGCTGGATGAGTTGGTCAAGCTGCCAACGCTCACCTCGCTGCTCAACACGCTGCTCGATGAGTTGCTGAAATCGCCATTCCCGGGTCTTGATCAGCGCCAGACCCGACTCGACTTCTACTCCGTTGCACCGGCCCATGACGATAACCAGGAAAGTACCCCGCCCCGGCGCTGGATCAATTCCATGTCTCTGAGTGACGCGGTGCTGTCGTACTACCGCCATCAGCGATGGCCGATCGGGCAGTCTCATGAATTCTCCCATCCGGAAAAAAAGCCGACGAGCGCTGACCAACACCAATGGGAAACCGCGGTAAAGACCGCTTCCAGCAAACTGATCAGCCTGCTTTCCAGGAAACTGCAGCGCTACTGGGACGATGCGGCGGCTGACGGGGCATCCCGCCGCGATTTTTTCAGCCGGGCCATCCGTGAAAAGGCGCGCGCAGAGTTCCTGATCAAGCGCGAGGCCGAGATCATCAGCCCTGAACAGAGCCAGGCCTTGCATTCGTTGATTCAGCCGACGGCGGGCACTTCCTCGGCACTCAGCCTCGAGACGGTGCGTCTTTGGGAACACGCAGCCAACTATGTCGAACTGGCGGGCGCACTGATGATCAGCCACGCCAATTCCAAGGCCTTTCTTTACACCCCCACGCAAGGACTTCAGGTGCTGAAGGACTATCAGGACCTCAAAGATACCTTGCTGAGTAAATTCAGCGCGGTCGTTCACGAAGATGAGCTCTACGGCCTGCTGAGCCTGGAGGAGCGTAACCGGTTCATCGGTTTCAATCAGCCTCAGGTCTCCGGCGAGGTGATTTCAGGCTCGATATTCAAAACGCTGTTTGAGGCGATCATCACCAAGCAACGGCAAAACATGGAATACGTTCTGCAGGTTTTCCGTCACAGCGATGGCACCGTGGACCTCCATGCCTTATTCGACAAGGCACTGGATATCCGCGCCATGATCAGCGATCAATTACTGACGCTGGGTGTTCAGGGACGCTGGAGTACCCGGCCGGTGCTGTCTGGCAACCAGCTGCCCTCCATGGTCTTGGCGGATAGAGCCGCGGCTTTCGTAAAAACCTTCAGCGATGTCGAATCGCTGATCAGCGCGGAATTCGCCTCCCAGCCGATCGCCTCTGGGCCCCAGCAGCGCATTTACCTGGAGAATCTGAAACCGCGCCTGGCCCATGCGCTTTCCGTGGGTGTACGGGGAGAAGCCAGCCTTCGAGTGCTCAACGCCACGCTGCGGGACGCCGACCGGGCCATTGTCGATACGGTGTTCAACCCGGATCAACCGGATCGAGAAACGCGCCTTGCCCTCAATGGTTTCAGGCCTGACGCTTATTCACTGCTCCTTGAGTGCTCCGGGCAGAAGAATCTGCTGCCCTTGGCCAATTGCGTACTGTTGACCGAACGTGGCGGGCTCGATGTTCAACATTCCGGCCGGGCAATTCTGTGGACGCCTGCGACCGGGCTGGAAGTCTTCGCGACGGTCAGTAGCGCAACGACGGAATTGAACCGGCGCCTGCTCGACGCCAGCAAACGCCTGGAACTGCTGGAGAACCTCCCCCCTGCCCAGCGCACATTCCACCAGCGCTACACGTTCAACTCGTTGCGACTGATTGAGGGCAACGTCCTGCGGCGCCTTGCGCAATCCTCCATAGACCACTTCCTGGCCCGTTGCGAACACCTGCGCAGCCTGAAGCTGGACGCTGGACGCTGTACAGCAGATCAAAGCGCTTAACGAAATGACGCAACGGGTCATCGACACCAACTTGCAAAGAGCCAGGTTGATCTCGCAGGCCATCACCCGACAGCAGTCCCTGCCTGCATGGCTTGGCATGGCCCCTGTCGAAGAACAGCAGTTACACATTGAACTGCTGGAGCAATACCACAACAGCGTCACCGACGATAAAGACTACCTGCACGGGGTCCAGCCCCTGAAGTCCTATGTGCATGACCGATTGGTGTCACTGCTCGGCAGCCGATTCACAGGAACGCGACTGGACCCCGACCACATCAAAATCACGCCCAACCTGGCCCTGGCCGGGCCGGCGCGTAGCCTGACCGAGTTTGCCCTGAACCCTGCCAACGCAGCTCAAGGCATCGGCTTCAAGACCGCCTCGACAACCTCGACGGCCCTTCCCGATCGCCTGGATCAGAACGCCGTGCGCCAGCTTGTGCAGTCACTGAATATCCACAGCGATTATGCAACGCGGGTGACGGATGCATTGACTAAAGCCGGCACCGATGCCGACAAACGAAAGCAGCGTTTTATTCAGCAACTACCGTGGCAACTGTTGCAACACGCTCATGCACTGAAACTGCAGCAACATCTCAGTGCCAGCGCTTTCGACTTGATCTGGCAGGTTCTCGACATGCCGGACGCCATTGCCCGCGCGGCTGTAACAGGTGCCCACGCCATCGTCAGGCCGCTGGAACTGATCAAGACCGCAGGCGCCGCGGCCGTTAAAACCCTGGGTCTGTACCTGATCGGCCCCGGTGCCGGACATCAAGGGCCGCAAATCCTGTATGCGCCCTACCACACAGGCTCCGTGTTCACCGAATTCGAGAACCAAGCCAGCGTTATATCTGCGATCAATGCGCCAGGGGCACTGCAGAATCTGATCATTCGTCGGCTTCCCGAGGGAGAGCAAACCTTGTTCGGCAACCTGCTCAAGTCCACCGTCGGACAACAAAGCGAAATCACCCTCGCGTCCACCCCCATTAACGGCAACCTGCTTGCACAACTGTTCAGCGATAATGTCGGCCTTCTATCAAAAATGCTGGGCAGCCAGTCAGAGATCACCGGCCAGGCCGACTGGGAAACCGCCAAAAACCTGTTCAGCGCCGGTATCAGACTGATTTCGGGCCTGTTGCCGGGCAAACTCGCCTATGGGCAGTTACTGTGGCAAAGCTACAAGGACTTCAAGAACTCCGCCGAAGCGCTGCAGGATCATCACTGGAAACAGGCATTGCAGGCGTTTATTGCCGGCACCGCGCAAATGGTGACGCTGGGCAAGTTGTCTCTGGAGGCTTCAGCACCCCCTGCGCAAGCAACCTCCACCGCGCCTGTTGCCAAACCGGTGGCCGCCTTGCAATGGTCAAAGGTGAAACCGACGGCTCTGATGCGCACGGTGTTGCAGCCTTTCGAGGCCTCGGACGTTGCATTAAAGGATCTGAAGAAGAGCAGCACCAATGGAACTTACGTGGACTCGACCAGCAATCGTACGTACGCCCCCGTCGAGGGAAAGGTTTACCCCGTGGTCAAAACCGGGCCGGTCTGGCGAATGATCAGAGACCGACAGCAGGGTCCCGCGTTGCTGGCGGCTTCCGGTCAGCAGCTAGTGATCGATCCGGACATCCACACGGTCCATTACGGCAAAGCCCTGTCGAAAATGCACAATCAATATGTTGTTGATCGCACGGCTCGGGACATTTTGAATATCGAAGCCCGGGGAATGGAAGCCATTCGGACAAAACACCCGGAAAAAGCACGCATGATCGTGCAGGCCATGGACTTGGCTCGCTATTACGCGTTTAACAGTCTGCATAATCTGGCGCAGCTCAGACACCTGAATCCGGGGACGCGGCTGGATACCTTTCTTAAAGCCTTTTTTGATGCTGACCACCTCGACGCCAGCCTCCTGGACAAAATCAAAAAGGTCATCGTTCCCATTTGCACAGCGCTGGTGGACCCAAACGAAGACTTGATGAAAACCGAACGTTTTGTGGTCGGTTCAAACAAATACGAGACCAATAGCACGATCGCTTTTGTTGTACCTGACGATGCACAGAAGCGTGTGTATTTCACGGAGATGTTTTTTGACCCGCAACTTGATTGGTACAAGTCCTGTTTGACTGAACCTTTCGACGTCGACGACCATGCCCGGGCCGCTACCCTGATTCATGAGTTCTCCCATATTTTTTCAAACACCGTAGATATTGCAACGCTTGAGGCAAGGCGTCCGTTCACCGATCTGATCGCCACCGTCATCAGTTTCGGTACGCAAACCAAACAGACTCAGCAGGACTTCCAGCGAGAGGCACTGTCCCTGGAGACCCCGCGGGAAGAACTGTTTGCCCGCTGGAACGAAACATTGCAGTCATGGATCAGTCTGGACTCGATTGAGGGGTTGGAGCATGTGGGTAAGGACATCCTCAAAACGACGAGCTGCAAAACGATGGATGAGGCTCGCAACGCCTTCCTGAATCCACGGAAGGTAGACCTGCGAGCCGACATCATTTTGCGCAACGCCGACTCCATCGCTCACTTGATCTGTGAAATGGGTCGACAACTGGATCCGGTGCCAGCCCCGCCCACTGCCTGATATTCGACAGCTGCTACAGTCCGGGACGGAGGGATCAGTCCTGGAGGTCTTGACCATTTTTTCACTCCATTTATGGATACTGCCTGGTGGCGCCCGGCTTTCAGAGCGTCCATGTGAAAATAAGTTGTTCTTTGATGGGCAAATGCCATGACGGTTGTTCTCGCAGACTTCCCCTCAAGGTTAGAATGCAGGAAATCAGGATGAGTCAATGACCGACCACTCTCTCTCCCAAGCACAATACGACGCCATCACCGATGCTGCTGCGCACTGGTGCATGCGTTTGCATGCCATCGACTGCACAGCCGAAGAGCGTCAGGCGTTCGAGCAATGGCGTGATGCCCATCCCCTGCACGCTTTCGAGTACGAAGCCATGCTGGAAATCTGGGAGGTTGCGGGCAATTTGCCTCGTCCCGAATCTCCCGCGCCGGCTGTTCGCGGCAAACCGACAATGCCTTGGCGCACTTTCGGCATTGCCGCCACCGTCTGCGCCTTGGCGTTGCCGCTGGCGGCCTATACCGGATGGAACCTGGGTTGGCTGCCCAATGCCTATCAGCATTTCGAAGCGACCGATAATGTTCGTGAGGTCACGCTGAGCGACGGCAGTCAGGTGGAGCTGAATCTGGGCACTGAACTGACGTTCAGCAATTACAAGGATCAGCGTCGTGTCACGCTGAAAAAAGGCGAAGCCTTCTTCAGCGTCAGTCATGACCTGCAGCATCCATTTATCGTCAAGGCAGCCGATGGCAGAATTCGCGTCACCGGTACCCGATTCAACGTCTGGATGTATGAAGACCAGGTACGCGTGAACCTGATCGAAGGGTCCGTACTGGTGACCAGCAACGGAGCCTTGCCCGGCGAAGGTTCACGTCTTGAACCTGCCATGCAGGCACGTTATCGACACGGCGACTTCACGCCGCAAATCAGCCAGGTCTCTGCCGATGACCACTCGCTGGCGTGGCGCAGCGGCAAACTGGTGCTCGATGATCTGACGCTGACCGATGCCCTGCCCTTGATCAATCGTTATTTGAACAAGCCAGTCATGATCGCGGACCACAGCACCGGCTCGATTCGCCTCGGTGGTGTCTACAACATCAAAGAGCTCAATAGCCTGGTGGCTTCGTTGCCCAAGGTGCTGCCGGTCTATCTGACCCGCAACAAGGACGGTAGTCCGGTCCTCAATTCAATTCCGCAACAAGCCCCAAAAAGCTGAAGGCCGCCACCCTTGCGGGGTGCGGCCTTCATGTTTCATTCGAACGCTATCGCTATTACTTCGCGGCGATCTTCCCTGCTTTCTCATCCTGCTCGCGGATCGTCTGAGCCTGGTACTGCGGATCGGACGTGATCTGCTGCTCGGTGAACGGCAACACACTCAACTGCTTCTTCGAAAAGGCCAGTGTCTGGTCCCGGGAGTACTTCGATGCCGGGTCACTGGACAATGAGAATGCCAACAAACCTTGAGCCTGCGGCCCCTTGTCATCGAAAGTCACCACCTGCAAATAGCTGGTGCCACTGACAACCTCGCGTTTGCCGTCGGTTCTCGGCACGCTTTGGATCGCGTTATACACACCCAGCGTGCCCGGCCCGCCATGGATCGGCGTTTGCTGCCCGCCACTGCTGACCACCTGGATATCGCCCCAGCGGCTATCGGGCTTCAGGCCAAGGGTTTTTACCTGTTCGACCGAGGCCAGCATCGCCGCCCGAATCGCTTTGGCGACGTCTGGCTGTTCAATTGCCAGGCCACGCGGTGTGTGTTGCGGATCCTTCGGATCGAACGCGACACGCCAGATGCCAGGGATTTGCTGCAACGGCTCCATGACATTTTGAAAATGCACAAAGCCCAGTCCACTGTCCAGATTCACCCGGCGATCCCAAGCCTTGAGACTGGCACACAACGGTGTAAGCGTCGGCGCATCGGCGCCAAGATCCGCGGCGCAGAATTGCAGCAGGTCCGGCATCACTTGCGCCGCCTGATACACCTGATCGTCCATCACCATGTGTTGCAGATCTGCCGCAGCGACAGGGCCGGCCTTGCTCAAATTCCCCAGACGCTCCAATGCAAAGCGCGAACGCAGCCCCAACGGTTGATTGTCCTGACTGATCAACGGCGAGAAGCCGGTAAGCGGTTGTGCCGGGTTGGCCATCCAGGCCGAATCATTGGAATGCTGCACAAAGTCTTTGCGCAACAGTTGCGGCAACTTGTCTGCCGCATAAATACCTTTTTGCGCAGCGTGTGGGTCGATGTCCCAGGCACAGGCGCTGTTGGAACCATCGAGCAGGATCATCTGTAATCCGGCCCGAGGATCGCTGCACTTGGCCAGCTTGTCGGCATTGACGTTCGGCACCACCGACAGGTTCATGTAAAGCGTCTGCCCCTGATCGTCCACCGCCAGGGTATTGACCCACGGAATCCCCTGAATCTTATGCACCGATGCCTGCAAATCCTTGAGGCTGGCGGCACGGTTCATTGCATACCACTGTTGCAAGACCCGGTCGTTATCCAGATTGGCATCGCGCAGGCTATAGGCGAACTGGTTGTTCCAGTCCAGCTTGCCGGGCCATTGCACAATCGGGCCGAATTGCGAACTGTAGACCACATGGGAAATCTGCCGGGTCTGGCCATCGGCTTGCTTCACGTTCACCGCCAGCGTCTGCTTTTTCATCGGCAAGGACTTGCCATCCAGCAGGTAACGGGTCGGATCCTTGGGATCGAGTTGCAGACGATACAGCGTGAAGTGCTTGGACGAATCCACCGTGTGGGTCCACGCCATGTGCTGGTTGAAACCAATATTGATCATGGGCAGGCCGGGCAACGCGGCGCCCATGACGTCCAGTTTGCCGGGAATAGTCAGGTGCATCTGATAGAAACGCATCCCACCAACCCAAGGAAAGTGCGGATTGGCCAGCAGCATCCCGCGTCCGTTGAACGAACGTTCGCTGCCGACCGCCACGGCGTTACTGCCGCGATCCAGAGCGAAACGTTGCATGCGCGAAGCCGCCAGCTGGAACGACGCGGGTTCGCCTGCCCTATGGGCAACGGCTTTCGGCGGGGTAGCGCCGGCCAACGCTTCGGCAAACTGCCCCACGCCGCCTTCGACCAGCAGACGTCGGGTCAGCTTGACCAGATCCTGCGCAGTGATCGCGCGCACCCATTCGCCCTGGCATTGCTGCGGCAAACCCTGGGCCTGGCGCTCTGTCAGCGAACGGTTGTAACCGGCCACATAACCATCGATGAGCTCACGAACTTCCGGCGTTTGCGCCTGCCAGAAAGCGCCGACCGCCTGCGGCGTATTCAACCAGTTGAAGAACAGATCGCTGGCCAGGTTCCCGCGCTCTTCGACCGTAAACTGGTCCGGGCCGAAATACCGGGAGCGCTCGCCATTGACGGTGACAATCTCATTGGCCAGCAAGCACAGATTGTCCTGAGCGTAGGCATAGCCAATGCCATAGCCGAGGCCGCGCTCGTTTTCGGCACGAATATGCGGCACGCCGAAACTGGTTCGACGAATTTCGGCTGTCGCCTGCTCTGGCTGGCTGCGCGCGGTTGCCGCAAGACTCAGCCCCAGCAACACACCCGCAAGGCTCAACCTGGTTAACTGCCTGGAAATAATCACGCTCGCTCCTGATCGAAAAGACGTATGACACGCAATGCGCCTCCCCTTAAAACGAAGCAAACAGCAAAAATTTAAGCCTTTGAGGGTGCCCCTATGCCCGGCTCACGGGCCGCTGACGTACTGGCGACAAATTTTCTACATATGGGTCTTCATTATTTGCCTGGCTCGTTCGTCTTATTGATTGAGAGCACCCATCACATTTTTCCTGATCAGGCTCTGAAAAGGAGTTTTTGCATGTACAACCCGCAACTGCCAACGGACGGTAGCCATGCGCCAAAGGCCAGCACCCTGGGCTCCGGCGTTTTCAATCAACCAGCCGAACGCCACGGCAACGAACGGATCAGGTTTCTGCTCAAGAGCTTTGGCCTGCGAACCAGTCTGATTCGCCTGAAAGTGATCGACGCCTTGCTGACGGCCGCCCAAAGCGACCGCAGCCTGGGTGTGCGTGGCGTGCACAGTCACTTGCTGGACCTGGACATTCCCCTGTCCTTTCTCAGTGTCCGTGAAGTGTTGAAACGCTTGTGCGGTGAAGGCGTGATCACCCTCAATCCGGACAAAAGCTACAGCCTGCATCCACAGGCTGCCGCCGTCCTGTTTCGCGAGTAATCCGGCCATGGGGCGTCGCTCAAGGCTTGACCTTGCGACGCATCACGCCATTGATCACCACCACGAGCACCGCCACGCCAATGGCGATGTACTGGAACAGCTGCTCTGTGATGATCCCTGCATTTTGCAGCCAGGAAAGGCCGAACATGATCCCCAGCACCACCAGGGAAATCAGTATCGAGTATTTCAAACGTTGCGACTGGGTCATTGCGGGTTCCTGAACCAAAAAAAGTATCCGATTTGTATCCGATTGCATGCCAAGCCACTACCGGTCTGCGGGAATGAGGGCTGCAAACGGGGTCTCATGTTACAGCCGATGACGAAATTTGACTTCATTGCGGCGATAACCATGAGGATTTTGAAATGTTTCGGCGAATTACACTGCTGATTCCTTTGCTTACCCCCTTGACATTGAGTGGCTGCATCGTCCCCCCCTAATGGTTGGCTTGCATAGCGACCGCCGCTATGGCGTGCCACCCAGCTATGATCAGCCTCGATAACATTCAATATGTTTGCCTGAGCAGTTATATAACCGAATTTATTCACCCCAAAAACTTTCCTACGAGCCCCATACACATGCATGCGTTCTAGCAGGCATTTATCGTGTAGGACAATTCTGATTAAACTGGGAATTTATTACGAACTCACGATCTATTTTCCCTAAAGGTCCAAAATCTGACACACAATGAAAAAACACTGAAACTTTTTGCCTCAAACAAGCACATGAAATTCATCATGGGCCATGGATACTCTTGTTCTGCCGCCTTATCAAACTTCCGGCACCAACAGGAACATCATGCACAAACCGTTAATAGATATAAGTTCGTCTCGTCTCCTTGGTTTTTGCCTTGCAATCACTCTTTTTGAACTTCTGACCTACATGGCCAGCGATATGATCATGCCGGCCATGTTGACCGTAACCGATCAATTGAATGCCAGTGCGAGTCATGTTCCCTACGCCTTCAATCTTTATTTGGCAGGGGGCATTCTTTTGCAGTGGCTTATCGGTCCGCTGTCCGATCATTTCGGTCGTCGCAGAATGCTGCTCATCGGTTGTGCGGTATTCGCTCTAGCCTGTGCTGCGGCGTTTTACGTGCAGAGCATCTTTGTCTTCAATGGTTTGCGCCTGATTCAGGGCATGGGATTGGGATTTGTCATCGCGGTCAGTTATCCAGCCCTGCAAGAAGTCTTCTGTGAAGCCGACGCAGTAAAGATCATGGCATTGCTGGGCAACGTGGCGCTGCTCTCCCCGCTGCTGGGCCCCTTGCTCGGCAGCCTGATGCTGGAATGGCTCTCCTGGCGGGAGCTGTTTTTACTGTTAGGGGTCGGCGGTGCGATGGTCTGGTTGGGGCTTTATTGGTACATGCCGGAAACGGTGGGCACCTTGCGTCACGATGGTCAGCGACTGGCTGCCGTCCCCTTTGAATGGGGCGGCACGGTGCGCCGCTACGCCGCTTTGCTCACCAACACGCAATTCCTGCGCGCCACCGTCGCCTTGGGACTGATGAGCCTGCCGTTGATTGCCTGGATCGGGCTGGCACCTCTCTTGCTGATCCAGAACCAGGGACTTTCCACCCTGCAGTACGGCCTGTGGCAGATCCCGGTATTTGCGGCAGTCATTCTCGGCAATCTGATACTCAACCGATTGATTGCCAACACTGAACTGCCCCAACTGATTCGATACGCGCTCTGGCCGTTTTGCGGTGGGCTCATCGCATTGGCCGCCATTACTTTCATCGGTGCCTCGACGCTCCTGTTGGTCAGTTGCCTGTCGCTTTACGCCATCGGTCTTGGCATGAGCAACGCCGCGCTGTACCGGCTCGCGCTGTTTTCCAGTGATGACAGTAAAGGGCTGGTCTCAGCCGCGATCGGCATGATCTCCATCGCTGTCATGGGTGGTGGTGGCTCGATTATCGCGGCCTTGGGTGCCGGTGACAGCCTTGAAGCCTTCGCTCTGATGGCCTGTCTCATGGGGCTATTGTGCCTGGCGCCCTTGAGACTGTTTCTGCGTCGCTCTCACATCCCGCTTGCGATCTGACACCAACCAGTAGGTCTTTTGATGATCCATCTACCCCATACCGATGCGCTTTGTGCGTTAACGCAACCCTATTGCCTGGATTCCGTGCCGGACGGTCTGTTCGACCGGGCCATGAGCGAAATCAGCCTGTTTCATTGTCATCACACTCCCGGATACGAACGCTGGTTGAATGCTAATGATCTTGACGCCAACGCCCTGGAGTCGCTGGATGACTGGTCAAGGTTGCCGCCGATTTTCGCCAATTACTTCAAACGTCATCTGGTGTTCGGTCCCACAGGCGAAGACGCGCTGGAGCTGACATCATCCGGCACCAGCGGCCAAAAGAGTCGCATGCGCTACGACCATCGCAGCATGGCCGCGGCACAAGGCATGGTGAACCACATTTTCCGGCATTACGGCTGGGATACACCGGACAGCCCCTGCAACTATCTGCTCCTGAGCTATGAGCCCGAGGCAGCCATCACCCTGGGCACTGCCTATACCGATCAGTTTCTTTGCAGCTACGCCCCCGTCAACCGTGTCGCTTACGGCTTGCGCCTCACCGGCAAAGGTCATGAGTTCGATCTTTTTGGTGTGATTCGAGCCTTGCAGGAATTTGCCGAGGAAGGATTGCCGGTTCGCATTCTCGGTTTTCCGGCGTTCCTTTCGCATGCCCTTCAATGCATGGAAGACACCGGCGTGGCTGATTTGCAGTTGCCTGCCCAGTCACTGGTGTTTCTGGGGGGCGGCTGGAAAACCCAGGCGGCACAGGAGGTTCCCCTGCATCAGTTGTATGCCCGAATCAATCGGCAATTGGGTATCGACCTGCCCCGCTGTCGGGACGGCTATGGCGCCGTAGAGCATGCAGTGCCTTATATCCAGTGTGCCCACCATCATTTTCATGTACCGATCTATTCGAAGGTTTTCGTGCGCAAACCATCCGATTTCACTGTCCAGCCATACGGCCAGCGTGGCTTGCTGGAATTCGTCTCGCCGTACATTTCGTCGAGCCCTGCCCATGCCGTGGTCATGGGCGATCTGGCAACTTTGCATCCCGGCGCCAGTTGCGGATGCGGTCTGCCAACCGATTGGTTCGAGCTCCATGGTCGTGCCGGCACCTCCGCCAGTCGCAGTTGTGCCATGGCCGCTTCCGAATTGATCGCAGGTGCTTGATATGTACCTGATCAATGGCCAGTTGCGTGATGACATCACCCCGGAAAGTGCCCTCGAACTCCTTAAGAAACCATTGCCCCGGCTGCTTTCTTCACCGATCGATAGTGAGACCGTTATCGAGTCTGCTGTGCGCTTTGCCACGAAGTTGCAATCTCGTAGCCAGGATCTGTCCCTTGACGATGAGCAATATCAGGGGCTGATCGATTTCTGCCAGCGCAGCAACCTGAGCACAAAACTTGAGCGAGAGCTGGGCCTGCAACCGCGTTCGCTGCGACGTATCGACTATCGACAGCCATGTTTCGAAAGCTGGCATCCATTAGGATTGGTGGTGCATATCACCCCAGGCAATGCGCCGTTACTGGCTTTCTGCGCAATACTCGAAAGCCTGCTGGCCGGCAATATCAACTGGTTGCGCCCCAGCGCGAGCGATCAGGGGTTGACCGCACAGTTGCTGGCCGCCCTTGTGCAATGCGACAGCAGCGGCAGGCTGGCCGAATTCGTAGCAGTTCTGCCGGTTGATACCTCACGGATAGCGCAACTTTGCGCCACGGCAGATGGAGTATCGGCCTGGGGTGGTGTAGCAGCGCTCAAGGCGATTCGTCAGCAGATTCCTGCGGGATGCCGCTGGATCGATTGGGGGCACAAGATCAGCTTCGCCTATCTGTCACCTGAAGCGGCAGAGCCCGCCGCGCTCGATGCCTTGGTAGATGAGGTCTGTCGGCTGGATCAACAAGCGTGCTCCAGCCCTCAATGGGTATTGGTGGACAGCAACGATCCGGCGGTCCTGCACGCGCTCGGAGAGCGTCTGGCCGAAGCCTTCAAACGTCGCGCCCAACAGTGGCCGGCGCTAATGCCGACAGATCAGGAAGCTTCGGAAATCACCACACGCACTGCCATGGCGCAGCTTGATCAGTGCTTTACCGATCAGACCGGCCAAGTGTGGACCGGCTCCGGGTGGCGTGTCATCTGGGAGCATCATCAGACGCTTGCGCCGTCGCCGCTGTTTCGTACAGTGCTGCTCAAGCCAGTCCCACAGCACTTGCTTGCCGAATCACTGTTGCCTTGGCGAAACGTCCTGCAAAGCTGCGCATTGATAGCCTCCCCGGCAGGGACACCCGAGCTTGTTCGTACACTGGTCAATGCCGGCGTCACTCGCATTGCTCCTTGCGAGACGATTCATGATGGCTACGCTGGCGAGCCTCACGATGGTGTTTATGCGCTGTCGCGCCTGAGTCGCCGCCTCTCAGTGAGCCTGGCCGCTGATGTCTCGATTGGCCGCTCAACGCTCGACCCGGTGCCGCCTGCCCCTGACACAGCCCGTGGCCCGATCATGGACAAAGACACCTTCACGACCCAGCCGATCAACCCCACGGCACAGCTGTATTTTCGCTCCGGCGGTAGCAGCGGCACTCCGGCCCTGGCAGGTTTCAGCTACCGAGACTTCCAACGACAAATGCGCGCCGCGGCTGATGGCATGTTCGCTGTCGGGCTCGATCCGTCACAGGACCGAGTGATGAACCTGTTCTATGGCGGGAACCTGTACGGTGGTTTTTTCAGCTTTTCGAGCATTCTTGAACAGATGGGCGTTGCACATTTGCCTATGGGGGCTCCCCAGGACGACGACTTCAGCGAAATCGCCCGACTGATCGTGGAGCAACGAGTCACCGTGCTGATTGGCATGCCCAGTACGCTGCACCGCCTGTTTTTCAGGGAGCAGGCGCGACTTCGCGACTATGCCGGTATTGGCAAAGTGCTTCTCGGCGGCGAGCATCCGGGCGAGGCCAGTCGACGCCTGATGGAAAGTTGCGCAGTGTCGACGATTCGTTCTGCTCTCTATGGATCCGTCGATGCAGGCCCACTGGGTCATGCCTGCCGGGCGACCGCGGACGGCGTGTTCCACTTGATGTGCGAGACCCAGTATCTGGAGATCGTTCAGCTCGAACAGGATGTGCCGGTGCAAGCCAATGAGATCGGCCGTCTGCTATTTACTTCCCGCGCCCGACAAGGTCAGCGGGTTCACCGATATGACATCGGCGACACCGGCCGCTGGCTCCCCGGAGCCTGTCCTTGCGGACTGGAAACGCCACGATTCGAACTGCTGCAGCGGCACGGCAAGCTGGTGCGGATTGGCACGGAGTTCATCTCACCTTCGGCGCTGGAACACAGCGTAGGAGTCCCCATTCAAGTTGTGCTGGACTACACCGCCAGTGGCGTCGAACGAATGCAAGTTCGAACGGATGCCGATATCACTTGGGTACGAGAAAAATTGCTGACCCATGAAGCATTGGCAAATGCCATAGCCGCTGCCCTGTTAATTGTCGAAGTTACCGCCTGCGCTGAACATGAATTCATACGAAACAAGCACAGCGGAAAAGCCCCACTGATTGTCGATCGAAGAATATAAAAACAGAACGTTTCAACGACCGTGTTTTTTTCAAACCAAAACGCCTGATTAGAAAAGAGAATCCAGTGAAATCAATTCATTCGCTCGAACAACTCGTGTCTTTTGTACGACAACACTCAAACTACTACAGCGCGCATCTGAAACATTTACCCACCACAGGTATTACTTTAAAAGATTTACCGTTAACCAATGTGACCAACTATTGGACCGGCAGCAATGATCTGAATCATTGGCCGGTCTTGACGGGAAATGTTGATGATGCGTTGGTGTTTAAAACCGGAGGTTCGACCAGCCAGGGAAAACTTGCGGTTTACTCCTACGAGGAATGGCAAACACTGGTCAGTACATTCGGAAACAGTCTCTCTTCTCAATTGAACAATGGCGACCGCGTCGCCAATCTGTTCTTTTCAGGGGATCTCTACGCCAGTTTTCTGTTTGTCCACGATTCCCTGGCCCATGTCGGACGATCCATCTGTGAGTTTCCGTTTACCGGAGACATCGAACCGGACGTACTGGCGGATGCGATCGCACGACACCGAATCAATGTTCTGGCCGGGGTGCCCGCACAGTTACTTCGATTCGCCGCCTACCTGACGCAGCATCGGCGTGTGCTGTGCGGGGTCGAGACGCTGCTGTATGGCGGCGAAAGCCTGTTTGCCCCGCAGTTGGCAATCCTCGATGAAGTATTCCCCAACGCCCGTATTGCCTCTATCGGCTACGCCAGCGTAGACGCCGGGCTCATAGGGGCCAGCACTCGCGACTGCGCATTGGGCGAGCATCGGGTATTCGAACAGCAAACCTTGCTGCAAATCATCGATGAACACACCGGTGAAGTGATTGAAGAATGCGATCGTATCGGGATGCTAGTGCAGACCAATCTGACACGCCGGCTCATGCCGCTGCTGCGTTACCCGGTGGGCGACCGTGCATGTTGGCGTGAACCAACCGCAACCCCGAGGCGTAAATTCGCCCTCAAGGGGCGTAGCGCCCACAGTCAGCGGGTACGAGTCGGCGTGCTGTCGCTGTTTACCGAAGAAATACACGAGATCATTCAGCGCGTAGCGCACAGCGAGCAATGGCAATTGCTGATCGAACAGACCGGCCCCAAGGATCTGTTGAGCGTGAAGTGGGTGCCCGAACCTCAGTCACAAACCGTCGAGCCGGTACTCCGCGCATTGCGTGAAGCTTTGCTTGCCCACTACCCTGCCATCGACGACCTGAGCCGCGAGGGTCTGCTGGAGTTTCGAGTACTTTCCTGCGCAGCCACAGACCTGCAGCTTCACCCTCGCTCGGGCAAACAATTGCGAGTGCGGGATTTGCGAGTGTATGACGTTTGCTCGCAGGAGCCCGCGCAATGACCCGGTTGATATTTCGCCCCTACCGTCCTTGCGACGCAGATGCCGTGAGCCGGTTGTTTCGAGAGGTCTACGGCGATCTTTACGCTCAGCCGGATATTTACCTGCCGGACATGATCGATCAGCACAACGCCGAAGGCCGTTGGCAATCCATGCTGGCCGTGGATGACGCGCGGGTGCTCGGGCATGCCGCGCTGTGCCGCGACTCGCCTTCGAATACCGCAGAACTGGCCCTCAGCGTGGTGCATCCCGTCGCCCAGGGGCAGCATATCGCGACGCGCCTGGGCCGAGAGTTATTGATGTTGTCGGGTTCTCTGGGGATCCGGAGCGTATCGATCAAGCAAGTGACCCACCATCCCTACACTCAACGCATGGCAGAGAATATCGGTTTTCACAGCACTGGACTGCTTCCCGATTACGTCCCTTCGCCATTCGGTGAATCGCTCCCGGAAACCATCGTGATGGGCAGTCACATGATCGAAGGACACACGCGCCCGCTCCCCGACATCCCCTGGCCTGAAAGCTGCCGAGCATTCATGCAGCACCTGTGCTCGGTGTTCGGAGCCTGCCAGGACAAGGCGTCACAACCCGCGATGCCGCTGCAAATCAAACAACATCAGCATCGGTTCGACATTGTCATTCAGCGTTTGAACAGACGTTTGCTTGAGCAGATCAGCCAATTACCCCAGCACTGGCTGATCTCGGCACGGCTGGAACTGTCCCGGCACTTTGCCCGGGACATGCTGAGTTTTTCGGCGCTGGGCTTCGCCTTCACCGGCTTGATGCCCACGCCAGATGATAATGGCTGGTTCGCCCTGTTTCATCGAGGCGTCCAGTCTCGATCCCTCAACCTGCACTGCGCGCACATGCAACGATTGCATGACGACTTACAGCAAAACGCAAATGCCACGAGAACTCACCGGTACGTCGACGCCCGTATCGGTTCCCGCTCAGCCGCTTGAGTGTTTTCTATAAAAGTCACAGCTCGGCTGCGCGCAAAGCTCCACCAGCCAATCGACAAACACCCTCACCCGTCGAGACAACTGGCGGTGCGGTGGATAGAGCGCCGTCAACGGAAACGCCGGTGGCGGCACTGCCTTTAGCACTTCACACAAACGGCCTTCGTCCAGTTGTCGTGCGACGTGATAATACGGGGTCTGGACCAGACCATAGCCCGCTTCGCAAGCGGCGAGATATCCATCGGCGCTGTTGACTGAAACCTGTTTGGGCAGATCGATCGGCTGCACCTGACCATCAACCACAAACTCCAGCCCGTAACGCTTGCTGGTGCTGCTGGAGAAATACTCCACCATCTGGTGGCCGTCGAGATCGACCAGACACTGAGGCGTTCCGTGACGTTGCAAATATTGCGGGCTCGCGCAGGTGACCTGGTCCATCATGACCAGCGGCCTTGCCACCAGAGAATCGTCCAGGGCCGAGCCACCCCGCAACACGCAATCGACACCTTCGCGGATCAGATCCACTGGCCGGTCATTCAACCCGATTTCCAGTTCGATCAAGGGATACCGGTCAGTGAATTGCGGCAATGCCGGAATCACGATCAAACGTCCCACTCCCGCAGGCATATCCACTCGCAGCAGACCTTTGGGGTTTTGGCGAGCAGCGGAAAACACCGCTTCGGTCTCCTCCAGATCCGCCAGCAGCCGCACGCAACGTGGGTAATAGGCGGCGCCATCGAGCGTCAGGCTGATCTGCCGGGTGGTGCGTTGCAGCAGTTGCACACCCAGATGAGCCTCAAGTTGCTTGATCAGAATGGTCACCGAAGCCCGGGGCAATTGCAGGCTGTCTGCCGCTTTGGCGAAGCCGCCCAGTTCGACGATTCGGGTGAATACGCGCATGGCGTTGAAACGGTCCATTGCTTTGGCTTACCGGCTGATTATTTAGAAATTACAAATAGTGATAGCAGTTTTAGCCGGTTTATCTTGTTTCTGTCGAGGTTAACAATAGGATTTCAATTCACAGGGAGCTGATTTCATGCAAACACGTCAACTGGGCAAAAACGGTCCGCAGGTGAGCGCGATCGGTCTGGGCTGCATGGGCATGACCGATTTCTACACCACCGGCGTAAACACCCGCGAAGCCACGGCCACTTTGCACCGCGCGCTGGAACTGGGAATCAACCTGCTCGACACGGCAGACATGTACGGCCCACATACCAATGAAGAACTGATTGGCAAGGCCATTGCCGGCAAGCGTGACCAGGTGTTTCTCGCCAGCAAATTCGGCATTGTCCGTGACCCATCCTCCCCCGGTGCACGGGGCGTCAACGGTCGACCGGAATACATACACAAATCTATCGACGGCACCCTCAAACGTCTGGGTGTGGAGACCCTGGATTTGTATTACCAGCACCGCATCGATCCGCAGGTGGCCATCGAGGAAACCGTCGGCGCCATGGCAGAACTGGTGAAGGCCGGCAAGGTGCGTTACCTGGGATTGAGTGAAGCATCGGTCACCACGCTGGAGCGAGCGAACACGGTTCACCCGATCAGCGCACTGCAAAGTGAATACTCGCTATGGAGCCGCGACCAAGAGGAGAACGGCTGCCTGGCAGCTTGCCAGCGTCTGGGTGTTGCTTTTGTGCCTTACAGTCCGTTGGGCCGGGGCTTTTTGACCGGTGCACTGAAAAGCCCGGATGATTTCGCGGCCGATGACTACCGTCGCTTCAGTCCACGCTTTCAAGGGGAAAACTTCGCTAAAAACCTGTTGCTGGTGCAGCAAGTGCAGACCCTGGCCACCGACAAAGGTGTGACGGCGGGACAACTGGCGTTGGCGTGGGTCTTGGCCCAAGGGGATTACCTGATCCCGATTCCAGGCACCAAACAGCGTAAATACCTGGAAGAAAATGTGGCCGCGCTGGACGTGAAGCTGAGCCGCGAAGAGTTGCAGGCCCTGGAAGCGATATTCCCGGCCAATGCCACGGCAGGGCTGCGTTATCCGGAAGAAGTCATGAAGTTGCTTGACCGATAACAGGTGCCCGGCCCGTTCGATGGTTCGAGCGGGCCAGCGCTGCCAGACATCACGCCTTGGCGTTAACGCCCTTGTCATTAGGAACCGTCGTACCGTTGCCCTTGCCGTAAGCTTGCAAGTTCTGCAGTACGTAGATCGCCGTCTTGTATTCAGGGATCAGGCCAACGGCGTACTTGTCACCCTTGATACTGTTGTTCTGAATGGTGTCCAGTTGCGTGGCGAAATACTCCAGCGCATTGAACTTTGCATCCGGGTCTTTCTGTACGCCAAAACGATCAAACTTGTCACCGGCATTAAGCAAGGTCATCGAAGTAATATCGGAAATCAGGCCTTTGCCTCTCAAGAAGGCACTGAGATTGCCCAGTTGCTTGGCGGATACATTTTCCGGATCGAAGCCCTTGATGTTCCTGTGCAGTTTCTGTTCATCCATTTTCGCCGTATTCAGCGCATTGGGATTACTTCCCACCAATGCCAGCATCTGCTTGACCCTGGCGCTGTGGGTAACAGGCTTGCCGCTGCCGGTATCCTTGACCAGTAAACCTGCCTTGCTCGTCCACGCGCCTGTATAGCCGATTGTCATGACCGGGCTCCCGACTGCGTGACGGGATGCCGATCATCCAAAACACACAGACGTCCTTGTGAGGCGACCATAAAAGTTCCTTGTTTAACCGAGATAGGTGCGGGCGAGTATCGATGTGTGCTCTAACGTCACCAACAAATATTTCAATTTTTTACAATTCTCATACATTTACGGTACATACCAGAAAGCGTCTTGTTTCATTGATCTACATGATCTTTCGATATTGGCGAATATCACTAATCAAGCTCATGTACACCTTGGTTAGTTATTTGTGCGTGCCGGGCAAACCAACTTGCTGGCGCTCAAGGTGCGTTGATCGCAACAGGTTGGCATGTCCCCCTGTGGCGAGGGGGTTTACCCAACGCTGTATTACTTCGAAACAATCCACTGTCTCTTTGTTGGGTAAACGGGTCAAAATGCATCTTTTTGGCCACAACCCGAGACGAGATCCCCATGCGAACCCACCTGCGTCTGGCCGCCCTGAGCGCCCTTTTCATCTCTTCCCTGGCCCAGGCTGCTGAGCTGATTCCCATCGAAGTTCATCGCGATGCCAACTGCGGTTGCTGCAAAAAATGGGTCAGCCATCTGGAAGCCAACGGTTTCAAGGTCGCAGACCATGTTGAAGCCGACATGAGCCAATTCAAGCAACAACACGGTGTGCCACCTCGCCTCGCGTCGTGTCACACCGGCCTTATCAACGGCAAATTCGTCGAAGGCCACGTGCCGGCCGATCAAGTACTGGCCTTGAGCAAGCGTGACGATTTGTTGGGGGTTGCCGCACCCGGCATGCCCATGGGCTCGCCCGGCATGGAAATGGACGGCATGAGCGATGCCTATCAAGTGATCGGTTTGAAAAAGGACGGCACTGACGTGGTGGTGGCGGACTACCCCGCCCATTGATGTTCGGCGCCTACATCGGGCTGTTTCTCGCGGCGTTCGGTGCCGCGACGCTGCTGCCACTGCAATCCGAAGCAGTGCTGGTGGGGTTGTTGCTCAGCAATCAGGATTGGCTCTGGTCGTTGTTGGCAGTCGCAACGCTGGGCAATGTGCTGGGCTCGCTGCTGAACTGGTGGCTAGGGCGCGGCATCGAGCGGTTTCGCGAGCGGCGCTGGTTTCCGGTCAGCCCTCGCCATCTCGAGCAAGCCCAAAAGCACTACCAGCGTTATGGCCATTGGTCATTGTTACTCAGTTGGGTGCCCATCATCGGCGATCCACTGACGCTGGTGGCTGGCGTCATGCGCGAACCGTTGGGGCGTTTCCTGGTGATCGTGACACTCGCCAAGGGCGCCCGCTATGGTGTGTTGGCCGTGGCTACGCTGGGGTGGATGGGTTGAATGGTCATGGCGGTGGCGGCGCGGAACCTGTGGGAGCGGGCTTGCTCGCGAAGAGGGAGTGTCAGTCGACATTAATGTTGTCTGGCACACCACCTTCGCGAGCAAGCCCGCTCCCACATGGATTTCGCTCGGCATTGCGGCCATGACCTAATGTTTAATGTCACCCTAATCATGCCAGTCCAGCATCGGCGGATTTCCTGTGGAGCTTTACCCATGTCGCCCATCCTCTCCCGCTGGTTACCCGGCCTGCTGCTGACAGCGGCTCTGCCCGTTCTCGCTCACGCCCAGAACCAGGCCGAAACGCCAGAATACGGCCCGCAACTTCAGGGCTTCGATTACCCCTACACGGTCAAGTACTACGACTTTGAGTCCCAAGGCAAACCCCTGCAGATGGGTTACATGGACGTTGCCGCCCAAGGCAAGGTCAATGGACGCAGCGTGGTGCTGATGCACGGCAAAAACTTCTGCGGCGCGACCTGGGACAGCTCGATCAAGGCGCTGAGCGAGGCCGGTTACCGGGTCATCGCGCCGGACCAGATCGGCTTTTGCACCTCCAGCAAACCGGACCACTATCAATACACTTTCCAGCAACTGGCAGCCAACACCCAGCAACTGCTCAAAACCCTGGGCATCCAGAAAGCCACCCTGCTCGGCCACTCCACCGGCGGCATGCTCGCCACCCGCTATGCGTTGCAATACCCCGATCAAGTCGAACAGTTGGCCCTGGTCAATCCAATCGGCCTGGAAGACTGGAAGGCCCTTGGCGTGCCCTATCTCACGGTTGATCAATGGTATGAGCGCGAGCTGAAAGTCACGGCACAAGGCATCCACGACTACCAACGCAACACCTATTACGATGGCCGCTGGAAGCCGGAGTTTGATCGTTGGGTGAACATGTACGCGGGCCTGGCAAAAGGGCCAGGCAAAACAGCGGTGGCTTGGAACTCGGCGCTGATTTACGACATGATCTTCACCCAACCGGTGTACTACGAGTTCAAGGACCTGAAAGTGCCGACCCTGCTGCTGATTGGCACCCGCGACACCACGGCCATCAACAAGAACATCGCACCGCCCGAGGTCAAGGCGAAAATCGGTCATTACGACGTACTCGGCAAGCAAGTGGCGGAACTGATTCCCCGGTCGACGCTGATCGAATTCCCCGGCATGGGCCACGCGCCGCAGATGGAGGAACCGGCCAAATTCCATCAGGCATTACTCGACTGGCTAAACAAAACCAATCCCGTTCGTTGATGAGGTAAGGCTGATGGCGGTGCAGATTGCGGTGATCGATGACTGGCAGGACGTGGCTCGCGATGTGGTGGACTGGTCGGTGCTGGACAGCATTGGCCAGGTGAGTTTTATCCATGACTACCCGGCCGACAACGAAACCCTGGCCGAACGGCTCGGCGCATTCGAGGTGATCTGCGTGATGCGCGAGCGCACCCGGTTCGACGAAGACCTGCTGCGCCGCTTGCCCACACTCAAACTGCTGGTTACCGGCGGCATGCGCAACGCTGCCCTGGACCTGAAAGCCGCCACCGCGCTGGGCATTCAGGTGTGCGGCACCGACAGCTACAAACACGCCGCCCCCGAACTGACCTGGGCGCTGATCATGGCCGCAACACGCAACCTGGTGGGCGAAGCCAACGCCTTGCGCGCCGGTCAGTGGCAACAAGGGTTGGGCGGCGACCTGCAGGGCAAGACCTTGGCGATCCTCGGTCTGGGCAGCATTGGTCAACGGGTAGCCCGGTTCGGGCAGGTGTTCGGCATGCGGGTGATTGCCTGGAGCGAAAACCTGACCGCCGAACGAGCTGCCGAAGTCGAAGTCACCTATGTCAGCAAGCAGGAACTGTTCGAGCAGGCCGATGTGCTGTCGGTCCATCTGGTGCTCAGCGAGCGCAGCCGAGGGCTGGTGGACGCTCAGGCACTGGACTGGATGAAACCCACGGCATGGCTGATCAACACCGCCCGCGGGCCGATTGTCGATGAGTCGGCGCTGATCAAGGCACTTCAGAAAAAACGCTTGGCGGGCGCGGCGCTCGACGTATTCGAGCACGAGCCTTTGCCCTGCCATCATCCTTTCAGAACGCTGGACAATGTGCTGGCCACGCCTCATGTCGGGTATGTCAGCCGGCAGAATTACCAACTGTTCTTTTCGCAGATGATTGAGGACATTCAGGCTTGGGCGGCAGAGGAGCCCATTCGGATTCTGAGCTAAGACCGCGTTATCGTTCTTCGCGAGCAAGCCCGCTCCCACATTGATCTCGGGTGTACACAAAATAGGTGACCACAACCAATCCCCTGTGGGAGCGGGCTTGCTCGCGAAGAGGCCTTCAAATCCGCCACATTCCCCTGAACCATACGCACCGCAATGGTGCAACCCACATCCCATCACGCCCGATTATCGTGACCTCTCGGTCCCGATTTGACCCACACCCAAAAACCAACCTGCCCTTCGTCGGTGCGCTCCCCCAAAAAGCCCGCGTGTTTTGTACCCTCTTCCAACCGATTGTCGAACAATTTCGCAGTTGACCGGCCCTGCTCTAAGTTCTGGCCTAGACTCATTTTCGCGGGGTAAAACCGGTCGGTCATTCGGTGAAAATAATCGAAACTTTTGGTACTGGCCGCGAGTCAGGTTAAGAGTAGGGCCACAGCGACTGGTGCATTCCTTGCAACAGCCACTTCACCCATTCTGCTTCAGCGCATGGGCAGCACTTGCTCACCGATGCGTAGCGCGTTTGCGCCCGGCCACAGGATTTGGCCACGAACACCGTTTGTGCCAGGCCTAGAATTAGATCAACAACACGGGAGATTCATATGACCAGTGCGGCTTTAGATATCCAGGGAGAACGTGCTCATCAGCAGGTCGGGGAAACGAGCACCGTCGGTGTCCTCAGTGCCAAATCGGTCAACGCGCCCGTCCCCAAGACACTGGCACCGGTAGTCAGTCAGAATCCCAACAAGAAGAGAGTCCTGTTCGTCACCTCGGAGATTGCCGACCTGGTAAAGACCGGAGGTCTTGGCGACGTTTCCGCCGCACTGCCACGGGCGATGGCGCATCTGCACGATGTCCGTGTGCTGATCCCCGGTTATCCGCAAGTGATGAATAGCGAAAACCCGATTCATATCATCGGTGAACTGGGCGGGCACGCAGCGTTGCCGCCCTGCAAGATCGGGCGCATGGACATGCCCGACGGCCTGGTCATTTACGTGTTGATCTGCCCTGAATTGTACGAGCGCGAAGGTTCACCTTACGGCGCCAACAACGGCCGCGACTGGCCGGACAACCACATTCGTTTCGCCCGATTGGGCCTCGCAGCAGCCGATATCGCCGCCAACCTCGCCCAAATTCACTGGTGCCCGGACCTGGTGCACGCCCACGACTGGCCCGCAGGCCTGGCGCCGGCCTATATGCACTGGCGTGGCCAACGCACCCCGACCCTTTTTACCATTCACAACCTGGCGTACCAAGGTGTCACCAGCCTCGGCTCGTGCCCGGAACTCGGTATCCCCATGCATGCCTTGCAACAGGAAGGCATGGAGTTTTACGGCAAGATGTCGTTCCTCAAAGCCGGCATGGCCTACTCGAGCCACATCACCACCGTCAGCGCGACCTATGCCCAGGAAATCACCACGCCGGCCTTTGGCTGCGGTCTCGACGGTTTTCTCGCCGCCAAGACCCAGCAGGGACTGCTCAGCGGGATTCCCAATGGCATCGATGAAAGCTGGGATGCAGCGACCGATCCGCACCTGTTCCACCCGTTCGGCATCGGCGACTGGGACGGCAAAGCAGTCAACGCGGCGCATGTTCGCCGGCTGTTCGACCTCGACGACTCCGATGGTCCGCTGTTTGCCGTAGTCTCGCGGCTGGTCTACCAGAAAGGCCTGGACCTGACCGAAGCGGTGGCTGAATACATTGTCGCCAACGGTGGGCAGATCGCGATCATCGGCCGTGGCGAACCGGAAGAAGAACAGGCCATGCGTGAACTGGCGTTGCGCTTCCCCGGGCAAGTCGGCGTGCACATCGGCTTCAATGAAACCGACGCCCGCCGGATGTTCGCCGGCAGTGACTTTTTGCTGATGCCTTCGCGTTATGAACCCTGCGGCCTGAGCCAGATGTACGCCCAGCGCTTCGGTTCATTGCCGGTGGCCCGCAATACCGGCGGCCTGGCCGACACCATCGAAAACGGCGTGACCGGTTTCCTCTTCGACGAATCCACGGTGGAGAGTTATCGCGAAGCCCTGAGCCGCGCGTTCAAGGTGTTCGCCTTCCCCGGCCTGCTCAACGCGATGCGTTGCCGAGCTATGGCGGCGCCGTTCAACTGGTGCAAGGCAGTCGAACCCTACGCCGAACTCTACGAACAACTGGTGGCTAAAGCGCTGGGAAAATCGGGCAAACAGTAAGAGGCTTTCAACGATGCCGTTACGGACCCTTGAGACCTGGCCCCACGGCGCAATCATGCTGGACGCAGAACACACGCGTTTTGCCTTGTGGGCGCCAGATGCGTTTTTTGTCAGTCTCGAACTGGAAGATGGACAATCCCTGCCACTGCTACCTCAGGCCGATGGCTGGTTTGTGATCAAGACCCGCTGCCCCGCGGGTACCCGCTACCGCTACAACATCGATGGCGAGCTTACGGTGCCGGACCCGGCCTCCCGCGCCCAGGCGGGCGATATCGACAGCCACAGCGTGGTGGTCGATCCCCTCGCCTATCGATGGCAACACAGCGCCTGGCAAGGTCGACCGTGGAATGAGGCGGTGATCTACGAACTGCATGTCGGCGTACTCGGCGGGTTCAGCGAGGTCGAACAACACCTGGCGCACCTGGTTGAGCTGGGTATTACCGCCATCGAACTGATGCCGCTGGCGCAGTTCCCCGGCGAACGTAACTGGGGCTATGACGGGGTTTTGCTTTATGCGCCTCAAGCCTCCTACGGCTCGCCCGAACAACTCAAGCACCTGATCGACACGGCCCACGGCCACGGCCTGGCAGTGATTCTCGATGTGGTCTACAACCATTTCGGCCCCGACGGCAATTACCTGCATCGCTACGCAGAAGGCTTTTTCCGCGAAGACAAACACACCCCGTGGGGCGCGGCGATCGACTTCCGGCGGCGCGAGGTACGCGACTTCTTTATCGACAACGCGCTGATGTGGTTGTTGGAGTACCGCTTCGACGGCCTGCGTCTGGACGCGGTGCATGCCATCGAAGACCCGGACTTTCTTCAAGAACTGGTGCAACGGGTGCGGCGGCAAACCGATCCGGCGCGGCACGTGTGGCTCATGGCGGAAAACGAACACAACCAGGCCAGCTTGCTGGAGCAAGGTTTCGACGCGCAATGGAACGATGACGGCCATAACGCCCTGCACGTTCTGCTCACGGGTGAAACCGATGCCTATTACGCCGATTATGCCGAGCAGCCAACCGAACAGCTCGCCCGCTGCCTGAGCCAGGGCTTCGTGTTTCAAGGCCACATCACCCGCCACGGTACGCCGCGAGGTGAGCCGAGCGGTCACTTGCCGCCCACGGCCTTCGTGCTGTTCCTGCAGAACCACGACCAGATCGGCAACCGCGCCTTTGGCGAGCGCCTGCATCAGTTGGCCCATCCTGATGCCCTTTACGCCGCCACCGCGTTACTGCTGTTGTCGCCGATGATCCCGCTGATGTTCATGGGCGACGAATTCGCCGCCGAGCAACCGTTCCTGTTTTTCACCAGCCACCACGGTGAACTGGCGAAACTGGTGCGCGAAGGACGACGCAATGAATTCGCGGCGTTCAGCGCCTTTGCCGATCCGCACAAACGCGAGCAGATTCCCGACCCGAACGCGACGCAGACCTTCGAAGCTTCACGGCCGACACTGACCGCCAGCCGCCAATCGCCGATGTACCAGCTGTATCGCCAACTGCTGCAGATTCGCCATCAACACATCATCCCGCACCTGCCCGGCGCCCAGGCGCTGGGTGCGCAGGTACTGGCTGCCGGCGCGGTGTCGGCGCGCTGGCGGTTGGGCGATGGCAGTCAGTTGCGCATTGACCTGAACCTCAGCGACGCGCCCGTGGTCCACACCCCACAGGCCGACGCGACGTTGCTGTTCGAACACCCGCCACAATCGGCCGGTCTGTTGAATCAGGGCACACTTGCCCCGTATTGCGCGCTAGTCAGCCTCACGGCCGCAGCCCCTTTGCTACCCCCGGATGGAGAGCGCCCATGAGCAATGCGCAACTGGAAATACTGGCCAGCCTGGCAGGCCTGGCCGTCGACTGGATCGATGCCAATGGCCGTCCACAGAAAGTGACCCCGGCGGTGTTGCGCTCGGTGCTGAGCGGGCTTGGCCATCCCGCCAATACTGCCCAGGAGATCGACGCCAGCCTGCTGCAATTGCAGGAAGTGCAACAAACCCGTCACCTGCCACCGCTGTTGACCTGCGATGTGGGCGTCGGCCTGGACCTGGCCCACTACTTCGAGCCGCAAACCCCGTGTGAGATCCATCTCGAAGACGGCTCACGGATCAACTTGAAGCTCGATGACAACGCCATGTTGCCCGGGCTGGTGCCGGTGGGTTATCAGCACGTCAGCATCGACGAACAATCCTTCACCCTGGCGGTGGCACCCCAGCGCTGCTACAGCGTCGGCGACGCGGTTGACAGTCAAAACCCGCGCGCCTGGGGCCTGAGCGTGCAGTTGTATTCGCTGCGTCGCCCCGGCGATGGCGGTTTCGGCGATACCCAGGCCCTCGAAGATCTGGCCCGGGTGGCCGGGGAACGAGGCGCCGAAGCGTTGGCGATCAGCCCGCTGCATGCAATGTTCAGCGGCGACACCCAGCGGTACAGCCCTTACTCGCCGTCCAGCCGTTTGTTCCTCAATAGCCTGTACGCGGCGCCCGGGGCGATTCTCGGTGAACGTGCCCTGCGCACCGCGATCGACGCCACCGGCCTTGCCGCTGAACTCAAGCACCTTGAAGCGCAGCCGCTGATCGACTGGCCCACCGCCGCCGAAGCCAAGCACCGCTTGCTCGAAGCCTTGTATGAAGGATTCACCCACGGCGAACATCCCTTGCACCCAGACTTCAGCAGCTTCCGCCATGCCGGTGGCGAAGCGCTGGAAAATCATTGCCGCTTCGAAGCGATCCAGGAAGCCCGTGCGCGGCGTGGTGAAAGCCTCGACTGGCGCGAGTGGCCCGAACAATGGCGTGACCCGCGCAGCACCGCTCTGGCGCATTTTGCCGAAGAAAACTCGACCCGCATCGGCTACTACGCGTTCTGCCAATGGCTGATCGCGCGCAGCCTGGAACGCGCCCAGAGCGCCGCCCGCGGTGCCGGCATGGGCATCGGCCTGATCGCCGACCTGGCGGTGGGCGCCGACGGCGGCGGCAGCCAGGCCTGGAGTCGTCAGGACGAATTGCTCGCCTCACTGACCGTGGGTGCGCCACCGGACATCCTCAACCGTTCCGGCCAGGGCTGGGGCATTTCCGCGTTCTCCCCCGAAGGTCTGGTGCGCAATGGCTTTCGCGCGTTCATCGAAATGCTGCGGGCCAACTTCGCCCATGCCGGCGGCCTGCGTATCGATCACGTCATGGGCCTGCAACGACTGTGGGTGATCCCCAACGACGCGCCGCCCTGCGACGGTGCCTACCTCTATTACCCAGTGGACGACCTGCTGCGCTTGCTGACCCTCGAATCCCATCGACATCAGGCCATCGTCCTCGGCGAAGACCTCGGCACCGTGCCCGAGGGTCTGCGTGAGAAACTCATCGCGCGCTCGATTCTCGGCATGCGCGTGCTGCTGTTCGAACAGGACAATACTCACTTCAAGCCAATTCTCGACTGGCCGGACAACGCCTTGGCAACCACCAGCACCCATGACCTGCCGACGCTCAATGGCTGGTGGCATGGCCGCGATATTGACTGGAGCGCGCGCTTGAATCTGGTCGACGCCCCGGGGGAAATCGAATGGCGCCAACACCGTGAGCGCGAGCGCGAAGGTTTGCGTCGGGTGCTGAGCCAGGACCCGCAGAATTTCCGCGAAGAGTCCCACGAAACCGATCAGGTGCTCGACGCCGCGATCCGCTTCCTCGGCCATACCCGCGCGCCGCTGGTACTGTTGCCAATGGAAGATGCCTTGGGTATCGAACAGCAGGCCAACCTGCCCGGCACCACCGACACCCATCCCAACTGGTCCCGCAGGCTGCCCGGCGACAGCGAAGCCCTGCTCGATGATCCGGACGCCGCCCGACGCCTGGAACTGCTCGCCTGTGCGCGACTTCAGGCGGCCGAGCGTGACCAATGAATCAACCGTTCAACCAACCGCTGCGGGCGACTCTGCGGCTGCAATTTCATAAAGGTTTCACTCTGGATCAGGCGGTGCCGCTGGTGCCGTACTTCGCCAGCCTGGGCATCAGCCACGTCTATGCCTCGCCGCTGCTCGCCGCCCGCGCAGGGTCCATGCATGGCTACGACGTGGTGGACCCGACCACGGTCAACCCTGAACTGGGTGGCGAAGCTGCGTTGCGCCGTTTAGTCGCTGCATTGCGCGAACAGAACATGGGGCTGATCCTCGACATTGTCTCCAATCACATGGCCGTCGGCGGTGGCGACAACCCTTGGTGGCTCGACTTGCTCGAATGGGGGCGACTGAGCCCTTACGGCGAGTTCTTCGACATTCAATGGCACTCGCCCGACCCCTTGATGGAAGGCCAATTGCTGCTACCTTTTTTGGGCAGCGATTACGGCATCGCCTTGCAGGACGGCACCCTGCCCTTGCGTTTCGATGCCCGGCGCGGCGCTTTTTATGTCGAGCACTACGAACATCACTTCCCGATTTGCCCCACCAACTACGGCGAATTGCTCAAGGCCGATGATCAATTGAATGCCGAGCAGGTCGAGCAGCTCAAATCCCTGGCAGACCGCTTCAGTACCTTGAGTTACCAGACCGACGCGCACAGCCTGGCAATTGCGCTGAAAACCGAGCTGCATGAACTCGCCAGCGATCCGGCGATTCTTCACGCCATCCAGCACACGCTCGGCACCTATGACTCACTCACCCCCGAGGGTTTCCAGCGCCTGCATAACCTGCTGGAGCGCCAGAGTTATCGCCTGGCCAGCTGGCGCACCGCAGCGGACGACATCAACTGGCGGCGCTTTTTCGATATCAATGAACTGGGCGGCCTGCGCGTTGAACGCCCGGCGGTGTTCGAGGCGACCCATGCAAAAATCTTCGAGCTGGTGGCCGAGGGTCTTGTCGACGGGCTGCGCATCGATCACATCGATGGCCTCGCCGACCCGCGTGGTTACTGTCGCAAATTGCGGCGCAGAGTCGATCACCTGGCACCGGGCAGGCACCTGCCGATCTACGTCGAGAAGATCCTCGGCGAAGGCGAAACCCTGCACCGCGACTGGTCTGTCGATGGCAGTACCGGTTACGAATTCATGAACCAGTTGTCATTGCTGCAACACGACCCCGAAGGCGCCCAGACCCTGGGTGAACTCTGGAGCCGACATAGCGAACGGCCCGCCGATTTCCGTCAGGAAGCGCAACTGGCGCGCCAGCAGATTCTCAACGGCTCCCTGGCCGGAGATTTCGAAAGTGTCGCCCACGCCCTGTTGCAAGTGGCCCGGGACGATCTGATGACCCGGGACCTGACCCTCGGCGCGATTCGTCGGGCCTTGCAGGAACTGATCGTGCACTTCCCGGTGTATCGCACTTACATCAGCCCGCTGGGCCGAAACTGCGCCCAGGACGAGGTGTTTTTCCAGCAGGCCATGGACGGTGCAAGGCAAACCCTTGGCGAGGCCGACTGGCCCGTGCTCGATTGCCTGTCCGGCTGGCTCGGCGGTCATCCCTGGCGCAAACACCCGGTGGGCCGCCCACGCAAACTGCTCAAGCATGCCTGCGTGCGCTTCCAGCAACTGACCTCACCGGCGGCGGCCAAGGCAGTGGAAGACACCGCGCTTTATCGCTCGGCGGTGCTGCTGTCGCGCAACGATGTCGGCTACAACACCGAGCAGTTCAGTGCGCCGGTGGCTGACTTCCATGCCGCCAGCGCCAATCGCCTCGCCGAATTTCCCGACAACCTGCTGACCACCGCGACCCATGACCACAAACGCGGCGAAGACACCCGCGCGCGGCTGGCGGTGTTGAGCGAGCGCAGCGCCTGGTATGCCGAACAGGTCGGACACTGGCGACCCCTGGCCGATGAATTGCGCATTGAACCCGGCGCGCCTTCGGCGGGTGACGAGCTGATTCTTTATCAAGCGATCCTCGGCAGTTGGCCGCTGGAGCTGCACAGCAACGATCAAGTGGCGCTCGAGGACTACGCCAAACGCCTCTGGCAGTGGCAACAGAAAGCCCTGCGCGAAGCCAAGTTGCAAAGCAGCTGGAGTGCGCCAAACGAGGGGTATGAACAGGCGACCCATGGGTTTCTCGAACGCTTGCTGCTCAGCCCCGAAGGCCAGCCACTGCGCACGGCCATCGGTGCGGCGGCGCAGAGCATCGCCGCCCCGGGTGCATTGAATGGCTTGGCGCAAACCTTGCTGCGAATGACTGTGCCGGGGGTACCGGACCTCTATCAGGGCAACGAGTTCTGGGACTTCACGCTGGTCGATCCGGACAACCGTCGGCCGGTGGATTACGCCAGCCGTCAGCAGGCCATCAACCTACGGTTGGACCTGCCCGATCTGTTGGTGAACTGGTGTGACGGGCGCATCAAGCAAGCCCTGATCGCCCAGACGTTACACCGGCGTGCCGAGCATGCCGGGCTGTTTCAAAAAGGGACTTATCAAGCCCTTGAAGTCCTTGGCAGCCAGGCTCATCGGGTACTGGCGTTTGCTCGTGAATGGCAGGGAAAACGGGCTATCGTGGTAGTACCGATACGCTGTGCCGAACTGCTGGAAAACAGTGCCGAACCACAGATTGATGCGCCGCTCTGGGGCGATACACGGGTCAAGTTGCCGTTCGCCGCCCCTGAAGAAAATCTGAAGGGACTTTTTACAAGCGTCATAGTCACAAAACACAGGGAACTGTTGGTCAGCACCGCGCTGGGGAATTTCCCGGTCAATCTCTTTATCCAAACGACCCAAGCTTGAGTTCAGTTCAGGAGCATTGCGATGAGTACCGACGATAAACGCATCCGCGAATTTGCCTATCAAATCTGGGAATCCGAAGGAAAACCCACGGGCCAGGAAAAACGCCATTGGGAGATGGCCTGCAAACTGGCCGACGCTGAAGCCCAAGCCAAAGCGCTGGCGCCCGGCAAGTCATCGAAAGCTGGCAGCAAAAGCATCGGTGCCAAGTCCGCGGTCGGCAAGCCCGACGGCAAGCTCAATGCCAAAGGCGTCGAACCCAAAACCAAGGCCAAGGCCAAAGCCAAACCCTCTGCTTCGACAGTGACCCCGCTTGGCGAAAAAAACGTCGAGAAAAAGCCACGCGCTGCGCGCAAGCCGCCAACGACCTGACGCGTTTATCGCCTTGCCTCGCTTGATTTGTGGCGTGTCTCTCGCCACCGAGGGCGCGCTCGCCCTCGAAAAAAACCAGAGCCACGGTTCATCGCAGCCGAGTACCGTCACCCCATGCAGGAGCAACTATGAGCAGTCCAAAGAAAACCGCGCCCGAACCTCGTGCCGAGGCTTCGCGAATCCGTGAAGGCTTGCCCTTCCCGCTAGGCGCGACCTGGGATGGCCTGGGGGTCAATTTCGCGCTGTTTTCGGCTCACGCGACCAAGGTTGAACTGTGCATCTTCGACGATAGCGGAGAGGTGGAACTGGAGCGAATCGAGTTACCGGAGTACACCGACGAGATCTACCACGGCTATTTGCCCGATGCCCATCCGGGGCTGATCTACGGTTATCGCGTGTACGGTCCTTACGACCCGGCCAACGGTCATCGTTTCAACCCCAACAAGCTGCTGATCGATCCCTACGCCAAGCAATTGGTCGGTCGATTGAAATGGTCCGAAGCATTGTTCGGCTACACCATCGGCCACCCTGACGCCGACCTCAGTTTCGATGAACGGGACAGCGCGCCCTTCGTGCCCAAATGCAAAGTGATCGACCCGGCCCACACCTGGGGTCATGACCATCGCGTCAGCGTGCCGTGGGACAAAACGATCATTTATGAAACACACGTACGCGGTTTCAGCATGCGTCACCCCTCCGTCCCCGAGAATCTGCGTGGCACCTTCGCCGGGTTGATGGTCGATGACGTGCTCGAACACATCCGCAAGCTCGGCGTATCAACCGTCGAATTGCTGCCGATTCATGCCTTCGTCAATGACCAGCATCTGCTGCACAAAGGCATGACCAACTACTGGGGTTACAACAGCATCGCATTCTTTGCCCCGGACCCGCGCTACCTGGCCAGCGGCAAGATCGCCGAGTTCAAGGAGATGGTCGCGCACCTGCACGAGGCCAATCTGGAAGTGATCCTCGACGTGGTCTACAACCACACCGCCGAGGGCAACGAACAAGGCCCGACCCTGTCGATGCGCGGCATCGACAACGCCTCTTACTACCGCTTGATGCCCGACGACAAGCGCTACTACATCAACGATTCCGGGACCGGCAACACCCTGGACCTGAGTCACCCGTGCGTGCTGCAAATGGTCACCGACTCCCTGCGTTACTGGGCCACGGAAATGCACGTGGACGGCTTCCGTTTCGACCTGGCGACCATTCTTGGCCGTTATCACGACGGTTTCGACGAGCGTCACAGCTTTCTCGTGGCCTGCCGTCAAGACCCGGTGCTGCGCCAGGTGAAGATGATTTCCGAGCCCTGGGACTGTGGCCCCGGCGGTTATCAGGTCGGGAATTTCCCGCCGGGCTGGGTCGAATGGAACGACAAATTCCGTGACACCGTGCGGGCGTTCTGGAAAGGCGACGACGGCCAACTCGCCGACTTCGCCAGCCGCATGACCGCCTCCGGTGAGATGTTCAACCAGCGTGGGCGCCGGCCGTATGCGTCGCTTAACTTCATCACCGCCCATGACGGTTTCACGCTCAACGACCTGGTGTCGTACAACGACAAACACAACGAAGCCAACGACGAGAATAATCAGGACGGCAGCAACAACAACCTGTCCTGGAACCACGGTGTCGAAGGCCCCACCGACGATCCCGAGATCAATGAGCTGCGCCAGCGGCAAATGCGCAACTTCTTCGCCACGTTGCTGCTGTCCCAGGGCACGCCGATGCTGGTGGCTGGCGACGAATTCGCCCGCACCCAGGAAGGCAACAACAATGCTTACTGTCAGGACAGCGAGATCGGTTGGGTCAATTGGGACCTGAGCGAAGACGGCAAGGCCCTGCTCAAGTTCGTCAAACGCCTGATCAAATTGCGCCTGGCCTATCCGATTCTGCGTCGCGGGCGCTTCCTGGTGGGCAACTACAACGAAGACATCGGCGTCAAGGACGTGACCTGGCTGGCCCCGGACGGCAGCGAAATGTCCATCGAACAATGGGAAGAAGGCCACGGTCGTTGCCTGGGTATGTTGCTCGATGGCCGCGCCCAGGAAACCGGCATTCGCCGCAAGGGCGCCGACGCGACCCTGCTGCTGGTGGTTAACGCCCACCATGACATCGTCAACTTCCTGCTCCCGGAAGTGCCTGACGGCGGTTTCTGGACCTGCATGATCGACACCAATCAACCGTCGATTCGTGGCCAGGAACGCTTCGAGTTCGGTCACCAATATTCGGTCACCGGCCGCTCGCTGCTGCTGTTCGAATTGCAGCGCGAAGAAGAAGAGTGAACATCCTGTAGGAGCTGACGAGTGGAACGAGGCTGCGATCTTTTCGATGTCAACGCACAAGCAAAATCAAAAGATCGCAGCCTCGTTGCACTCGTCAGTTCCTACACACGGATTGTGGTTATTTGCGAAACCTGACACAGCCTGGGTTAAAAAAACCGCATCAGACCAAAGACTGGGGCGACGAATAGTGATCCATGAGCAATACTCTGCCCGCGGCAATCCAGGGTTCGGAGCGCTGCAATTGCTATTTACCCCGCCTTCACGGGTCTGCCAGGCTTGCACCCTCGCAAGCATTGCGCACGACTGAGGGCCAGACAGAACAAGGACGTAGCGCCTATGAAAACAGTTTCCATCAGCGAAAGTGGTCTGCCCGTGCAGATCTGGAACAGCGCCCAGCAACTGGACAACATCCCTGTCATCGATACCGAAACCCTGGTCCCGGCCGGCGCTCGCGCAGTGGTGATCGCGCCGCATCCTGGCGACGAAGTGGTGACCTGCGGCGGCCTCCTGCAACAGCTGTGCGCCCTTGGCCATCCTCTGCAATTGATCTCGATCACCGACGGTAGCTACAGTCATTTTGGTTCGCGACAGTGGTCACAGAAACGCCTGAGCGTATTCCGCCCCCAGGAAAGCGTCGAAGCCTTGCGCCGGCTCGGAGTGCCGATGCACAGCCTGAAGTGGATTCGCGCCGGCTTCACCGACAGCGGGCTGGCCGAACGGGAGTCTGAACTGACCCAATTCATCGTCCGCTACCTGCGCCCCGGCGATGTGGTGTTCACCACCTGGCGCGAAGACGGTAACCGCGACCACGACGCCGTCGGCCGCGCCAGCGCCAGAGCCGCAGCACTGGTCGGTGCGACGCTCAACGAAATACCGGTTTGGGCCTGGCACTGGCCGACACGTGACCATGGGCTGATCCCCTGGGATCGCGCGCGCAAGGTACGCCTCGACACCTGGACCGTCGCGCGTAAAAGCCATGCCACCTACGCCTACGCCAGCCAACTCGACGGTGAGCCGATGATCGGCGTCTCCCCGTCAGTGCCCCGGGTGCTTCTTGAGCGCATGCGTTTGCCGTATGAAATTGTGTTTGTCTGAAACCCGACTCTCAATCAAGTCACCATTCAATGTGGGAGCGGGCTTGCTCGCGAAAGCGGTTTGCCAGCCGCCGAAGATGTATCGGATGTACCGGCCCCTTCGCGAGCAAGCCCGCTCCCACATTGGATTGGCGTCGCTCAAACTGAACTGCTCGCCCACGCACCAGTCGCATGCATACATCAGCCTTGATTCAGAGGAGTGAACGTGACCAGCGATGCCGAACGACAAGCCGTCGAATCAATACCACCGAACACGCCTGCGGCGGTTCATCGACTCAGAGTGCTGACGGTCAACACCCATAAAGGCTTCACTGCCCTCAACCGGCGTTTCATCCTCCCGGAGTTGCGTGAAGCGGTACGCAGCACGTCGGCAGACCTGGTGTTTCTGCAGGAAGTGGTCGGTGAGCACGACCGGCATTCTTCCCGCTACAACGACTGGCCACAGACCTCGCAATACGAGTTCCTGGCCGACAGCATGTGGAGCGATTTCGCTTACGGTCGCAACGCGGTCTACCCCGACGGCCACCACGGCAATGCCCTGCTGTCGAAATACCCGATCCGCGAATTTCGCAACCTCGACGTCTCGATTACCGGCCCCGAGCGGCGCGGGTTGTTGCATTGCGTACTGGATGTGCCAGGGCATGCCGAAGTGCATGCCATTTGCGTGCACCTGAGCCTGTTGGAAAGCCATCGACAACTGCAACTGCAGTTGCTCTGCCTGTTGCTCGAATCGTTGCCCGATGACGCCCCGGTGATTATTGCCGGCGATTTCAACGACTGGCAGTTGCAAGGCAACGCCGCCCTCGCCCGGCGCGACTACCTGCATGAAGCCTTCGAACGCCATCATGGCCGACCGGCGAAAACTTACCCGGCGCGTTTTCCCCTCCTGCGCCTGGACCGGATCTACCTGCGTAACGCCAGCAGTCATGAACCGCGAATACTTGGCCACAAACCCTGGACGCATCTGTCGGACCATTTGCCGCTGGCGGTGGAAGTGCGCCTGTAACACCGTCAAATGACAGTCGCCAAGGACTGCCAACTCTGACAGAAAAAATGACAGCAATAGCGCACCGACGCCGTTTGTTTATCCTGCACTGGATCATCCACCAAACAACCGATAGCCCCCTACCCAACGTGTCTGGGCCGCGCCTTTCTGGATGATTTTTCGCACAAACAACAACTTATATACGCGCCAAAAATCAGTCACTTACAACGCCTAAAATAGCCATACCGCTTATCGGCCACTTTCTTGACGCAGCGCCAGCAGTCTTCTTAGCTAGTGCTTACTACCCCCGGAAATCCATCAGGGGCAAGCCACCAGACTCCTGTAAAAACGGGCGGGTCTGACCTTGCCCCAATCCATTCGGTCGCCCCTCATTCGGGGTAGGAGAGACGCCAAAGCGAGATACGCATGCGATTGCAAGGTAGACCCCCATGAAAACTTCATTCACCCCACAAGAGATCAAAATCACTTTTTGCACCGTCACGAGTTCACTCCTGCTGTGCTCATCCATGGAGGTGCAGGCCTCGTCTGCCGAGGATGAACCAACGCTTTGGTATAACCAGGCACTGCCGACCCTTACCTTGCCCGCCGGCTCCGCCACGTATCCCGGTCGTTCACGCGTCAATCCAGACTTACAAAGCTCACGCCTTACGGTCGAAGACGCCGCGCCTTCGGCCTGGGACCACGTCTATGGAAAGACCTCACGGCAGGCCCAAACCGACTATCTGGCCCAGGGCTCTTCCATCCCCGGCGCCAGCGAATTCAAAGGCCCGGCACTGCTGACCGTCCAAAGCAACAGCGGCCATACCCAACGGGTCGGACTGATCGGCGGCACTACCCAATTCCAGGGCAATGACAACGGTCTGCTGACCAGTCGCGCCCTCGCCGATCCCGGCCATGACACGCTCAACCTTCAAGGCCAGAGTCTCGGCGCCTACTGGAGCCTGACCGGCCCAAAAGGCTGGCACGTAGACTTGAGTGCCAGTGGCGGCCGGGTCAACGGCTACAGCCGCAATGATCAAGGGGCGCGACAAGCCACCGAAGGCAGCGCGGTGACGCTGTCGGTGGAAGGTGGTTTCCCGATTGGCCTGGGTAATAACTGGGTGATCGAACCCCAGGCGCAGTTGATCAATCAACGCATTACGCTGGATACGCCCTATGCCGGCTCCGGCAACGGCTCCTCCAGCGACATGTCGTCCTGGAGCGGTCGGGTCGGTGCACGCTTGAAAGGCAGTTACGATATCAATGGCCTGCCGGTCGAACCCTATGTGCGCACCAACGTGTGGCACACGGTATACACCGGTAATACCGTGAGCCTGGATCAGGTCGACAAAATCAGCAGCAGCCGCAAATCCTCGACGGTGGATGTGGGTTTGGGGCTGGTAGCCAGAGTGACGCCTTTGGTCAGCCTGTACATCAGCGCCGATTACAGCAGCGATGTGGATGACAATGATTTGAACGGGTTGATTGGCAGTTTGGGGGTGCGGATGCGGTGGTGAGTGCATGAGTTTCAGGAAGCGCTTTGCTCGGTCTGGCCCCTTCGCGAGCAAGCCCGCTCCCACATTGGTGTTGTGCACGACGACAATCCAATGTGGGAGCGGGCTTGCTCGCGAATGAAGCGACGCGGTTTTAGATCAACCCTCCGGCCGCAAAATCAACACCCCCAACGGCGGCAAATTCAACTCCAGTGAGAGCGCCTGGCCATGGCTCGGTTCTTCGTCGGTGAACACCCCGCCACCATTGCCGTAATTGGACCCGGCGTAAGTGTCGGCGTCGCTGTTGATCAACTCGACCCAACGCCCGGCAAACGGTACGCCGACACGATAGGACTGACGCGGTACCGGGGTAAAGTTGGCCACCACCAACACCGGCCTGCCCTCCTTGCTCCAGCGCAACCAGGCGTAGACGCTGTTGACCGCATCGTCGCCGATCAACCACTGGAAGCCTTGCGGGGCATCGTCCTGGTCGTGCAGCGCCGGTTCTTCGCGATACAACCGATTCAGGTCACCGACCAGTTTGCGCACCCCCTGGTGTTCCGGGTATTGCAGCAAATACCAGTCCAGTTGCTGATCGTGATTCCACTCACGCCACTGGCCGAACTCGCAGCCCATGAACAACAATTTCTTGCCCGGATGCGTCCACATGAAACTCAGATAAGCCCGCAAATTGGCAAACTTCTGCCAGCGATCCCCCGGCATCTTGTCAATCAGCGAATGCTTGCCATGCACCACTTCATCGTGAGAAATCGGCAGGATGAAGCGTTCGGACCAGGCATACACCAGGCCGAAACTCAGCTCGTTGTGATGATGGGCGCGGTACACCGGATCCTGCTGAATGTAATGCAGCGAGTCGTGCATCCAGCCCATGTTCCACTTATAGGCAAAACCCAGCCCACCCTGTTGCGTGCTCTGGCTGACACCCGGCCACGCCGTGGATTCTTCGGCAATCACCAACGCGCCCGGCGTTTCCAGGGCCACCACATCGTTGAGATGGCGGACGAAATCAATGGCCTCCAGATTCTCCCGACCGCCGTGACGGTTGGGCACCCACTCGCCGGCCTTGCGCGAGTAATCGCGATACAGCATCGACGCCACTGCGTCCACGCGCAGGCCATCGACGTGGAAATGCTTGAGCCAATGCAGCGCCGAGGCCAGCATGTAGCCGTGTACCTCGGTGCGGCCCAGGTTGTAGATCAGCGTGTCCCAGTCCTGGTGAAAACCTTCCTGCGGGTTGCCGTACTCATACAGCGCGGTGCCATCGAACTGCGCCAGGCCGTGGGTATCGGTGGGGAAATGCGCCGGCACCCAATCAAGGATCACGCCGATCTCGGCCTGGTGACAGGCATTGACGAACGCGGCGAACTCATCCGGCGTGCCGTAACGGGCGCTCGGAGCGAATTGCGACAGCAATTGATAACCCCAGGAACCACCGAACGGATGCTCCATGATCGGCATCAGTTCGATGTGGGTGAAACCCAGCTCCTTTACATAAGGAATCAGCCGCTCGGCCAACTCGGGCCAGGTGTACTGACGGGCGACCTCGCCCAGGTCATCCAGCTCGCATTGCCAGGAACCGGCGTGCAATTCGTAGATCGACAACGGTGCGCTGGTTCGCTGACGCTCGCCCCGCGACTGCATCCAGGCGTGGTCCTGCCAGTCGATTTTCAGCGGCGAGGCAACTTTCGATGCAGTGTCGGGCGGCAGTGCAGTGGCGAGGGCCATCGGGTCGGCCTTGAGCGGCAGAATGCCATGGGCGCCGAGAATTTCGTATTTGTAGGCTTCCCCCGCTTGCAGGCGCGGAATGAACAACTCCCAGACACCGGTGGGATGGCGCAGACGCATCGGATGACGACGGCCGTCCCAGACGTTGAAATCGCCAACCACCGAAACCCTTTTGGCATTCGGCGCCCACACGGCGAAGCGCACACCCTCCACGCCATCGACCGTCTTCAGCTGCGCGCCGAGGCAACTGCTCAAGTCCCGGTGATTGCCCTCGGCGAACAGGTACAAATCCATCTCGCCGAGTAACGGGCCAAAGCTGTAAGGGTCCTCGGCGAGTTGCTCGCCACCGGCCCAACGGGTTCGCAACTGATAGGGTCGGGCCCGCTCGAAGTGCCCGACGAACAGCCCCGGGGTTTGGGTGGTCTCAAGGCTGCCGAGCTCTTCCCCGGATTCCTTGTCCACCACCTGCACGCTCAAGGCGTCCGGTAGATAGGCTCGAATGAATTGCCCGCCAGCGCCATCGCTGTGCGGGCCGAGAATTGCGAAGGGATCCCGATGCTCGGCGCGTACCAACGCATCGATATCCCGTGCCCTGGGCAGCAGCGCCTGTTCCACGTGCCCCTGTTCCTTGTTCGAGATACTCATGACTACTCTCCACCAAGATCGGAAAAGGGTTTGAGCCCACTCAATAACCCGTACAGACCGTGCAACGGCACGGGCAGCCAGGTGGGGCGATTTTCAGCCTCATAGGCCACTTCATAAGCCGCCTTCTCCAGACCGAACAACGCCAGCGCGGCGTCCTCGCCTTCAGGATCTTGCCATGCATGAGCAAGACTAGCTGCCGCCAGCCGATAAGCGTCGACAAATGCTTGCCGCGCCTCTCTCAGATAACGATCGGCGACCCGTTGACGCGCGGCCTGGGCCTCGACGGTGTTATCGACGTTATGCACGTTGATCGTCATCGCCGCGGCATAATCGAAGGAGCGCAACACGCCGCTGACATCTTTATAAGGGCTGTGTTTGCCTCGGCGTTCATGCAGTGGCCGCGCCGGCTCGCCCTCGAAATCGATCAGGTAGGCATCGCCCTTGATCACCAGCACCTGCCCCAGGTGCAAGTCACCATGGACGCGAATGCGCAGGCCACCAGCCGCTTTCTTACCCAACTCCTGAACATGGCTGAGGATGGCTTTTTTGTTGTCCAGCAAGCGACTGACCAATGCCTGATCCGCGGCGTTCAGTTCAGTTTGATGCTGCTTGAGCAGCTTCAGGGCGTGTTCCAGTTGCGCCGCCACGTCCTTGGCCGAGGCCAGGGCATCTTTCTGGGTGGTGATCTGTGGGGCGAAGTCCGGGTTGGCGCTCGGGGCCGCCAACACCTGATGCATTTCCCCCAGACGCTGGCCGAGCATGCCGGCAAAATCCTTCAGCTCACCGAGAGCGTTGTAATGCTGCTCCTGCTCCGACACGGCATCGGCAAGTTCATCGCGAAGCGCCCGTTCGAGGTTGTTCTGGGTCCACTCCCACGCATCGCCCTGATTGCTCAAGTAGCCTTGGGCGATCATCAGCAACGTGTCCTCGCCTGCCGCGTTGCGACGAATCACCGCGCCCAGCAGCGGCGAAATATTCTGGAAACCGGCATGGGTCAGGTACGCACTCATTTCCAGTTCCGGGTGCACCCCTGACGCGACCTTGCGGATCAGCTTGAGCACCAGGCTGCTGCCGATCACCACCGAACTGTTGGATTGCTCGGCGGACAGATACCGCACCTCCGACTCGGCCGTCAGGCCAAGCCTGGTCAGTTCGTCGGTCGGCTCGAAACGGATCTCGCCGCCGTCGGACGGTAACACCATGCCGGCCTGCATGCTCTGCAACACGGCATGAACAAAGCTGTCGAGGCTGAAAGCATCGGTGATCAGGCCGACCTGACGACCGCGCCGGACTCGGGCCAGTGCCAATTGCTGCGGTAAGGCAGCGCCAACCTGTTCCTCGGAAATAAAACCGAACGGCAACTGATAGCGGCTGGTCTGCCCGCCGCTGGTGACGTCGATTTCCCCCAACAGCACCGGATGCTGCGGGTCGCCGAAACGTACGCCATAAGCGAGGTTGACGCTGTCGATGACGCCGTCCTTGCCGGCGTACCAGCGGCGGTTCTGCAACCAGCTCGGCAGGATGCCCTGTTCCAGTGTGTGGCGGGACGGCGCTTCGAGCAGCTCTTCCATGCGTTTCTTCAGCACCAGGGTGGTGAAGTCCGGCAGGCTTTGCGCCGGCTCCACGTGCCAGCTCGGCATTTGGTTTTCCGCCGCCAGCCCGAACCAATAAAAACCGTAAGGCGCCAGCGTCAGCAGGAAATTCAACTGGCCGATGGGCGGGAACGCATTGCCGCCGAGCATCTCCACCGGAACCATGCCGACGTACGCCGACAGGTCCAGTTCCGCCGCCTGCGCGCTGCGGGACACGTTGGCCACGCACAAAATGATCTCGTGCTTGCCGTCCGGGCCGGTGAATTCGCGGGTATACGCCAGGATCCGTCGATTGCTCGGCGAAAGCATCTTCAGCGTCCCACGACCAAAGGCCTTGGACTGCTTGCGCACCGCGAGCAGGCGCCGGTTCCAGTTCAACAATGAATGAGGGTCACCGGCCTGGGTTTCGACGTTGACCGACAGATAGCCATAGAGCGGGTCCATGATCGGCGGCAACACCAGACTGGCCGGGTCGGCGCGGGAGAACCCGCCGTTACGGTCGATCGACCATTGCATCGGCGTGCGCACACCGTCGCGGTCACCGAGGTAAATGTTGTCGCCCATGCCGATTTCATCGCCGTAATACAGGGTCGGCGTGCCAGGCATCGACAGCAGCAAACTGTTGAGCAATTCCACGCGGCGACGATCACGTTCCATCAACGGCGCCAGACGCCGGCGAATCCCCAGATTGATCCGCGCCCGACGGTCGGCGGCGTAGTAATTCCACAGATAATCGCGCTCCCGGTCGGTGACCATTTCCAGGGTCAGCTCATCGTGGTTGCGCAGGAAAATCGCCCACTGGCAGTTGGCGGGAATTTCCGGGGTCTGGCGCAGAATGTCGGTGATCGGGAAACGATCTTCCTGAGCCAGCGCCATGTACATGCGTGGCATCAACGGGAAGTGAAAGGCCATGTGGCATTCGTCGCCTTTCTGGCCGCTGGCGTCAGTGTTGCCAAAGTACAACTGGGTGTCTTCCGGCCACTGATTGGCCTCGGCCAGCAGCATGCGGTCGGGGTAATTGGCGTCGATCTCGGCACGGATCTGCTTGAGGACGTCGTGGGTCTCGGGCAGGTTTTCGTTGTTGGTGCCGTCGCGCTCGATCAGGTACGGGATCGCGTCCAGCCGCAGACCGTCGATGCCCATGTCGAGCCAGTAACGCATCACCGACAGCACCGCTTTCATGACCTGCGGGTTGTCGAAGTTCAGGTCCGGCTGGTGGGAATAGAAACGGTGCCAGAAGTACTGACCGGCCACCGGGTCCCAGGTCCAGTTGGACTTTTCGGTGTCGAGAAAGATGATGCGGGTGCCGTCGTATTTCTGATCGTTATCGGACCAGACATAGAAGTCGCGGGCCGCCGAACCGGGCTTGGCCTTGCGCGCGCGCTGGAACCACGCGTGCTGGTCCGAGGTGTGGTTGATGACCAATTCGGTAATCACCCGCAGCCCGCGTTTATGGGCCTCGGCAATGAAGCGCTTGGCATCGGCCAAGGTGCCGTAGTCAGGGTGTACGCCACGGTATTCAGCGATGTCATAGCCATCGTCACGTCGTGGCGAGGGGTAGAACGGCAACAGCCAGATGGTGTTGACGCCCAGATCGGCAATGTAATCGAGTTTGGCGATAAGGCCGGGAAAGTCGCCGATCCCGTCGTTGTTGGAGTCGAAAAAAGACTTAACGTGAACCTGGTAGATCACCGCATCCTTGTACCAGAGCGGGTCCTTGATGAAGGTGGCTGACCTGGGTTTCTTCGCCATTTGTAACTCCTGAAAAATTCTGGGAAAACAGTATCTGCCTGAAGAAATGCAGTCAGTGTGGGAGCGGGCTTGCTCGCGAAGGGGCCATAACAGTCAGCGTTGATGTCGCCTGACACACCGCTTTCGCGAGCAAGCCCGCTCCCACATTTGATCTTCGCCAGGATCAGGAACTAGTAATCCTCCAAATCCCGAACGGCAGATGCCACGGTTCGATCCGCATGAACTGGTACTTGCCGTGCCAGGTCCAGCGATGGCCGTTCATCAAATCTTCGCCCTGAGTGACAGCATCATCGGGCAGGCCCATTTCCCACAGCGGCAATTCGAAGTTTGCCTCCTGGGCGTGATGCGGATCGAGGCTGACCGCCACCAGAATGAAATTGCTGCCGTCGACGCTGCGTTTGCCGAAGTACAGGATGTTGTCGTTCCACGCGTTGTAGACCTTCAGACCCAAGTGCGTGTGCAGCGCCGGGTTCTGCCGGCGGATGCGGTTGAGCTGGGCGATTTCGGCAATGATGTTGCCCGGCGCGTTGAAGTCCCGTGGGCGGATTTCGTACTTCTCGGAATTGAGGTATTCCTCCCGGCCCGGCACCGGCGCCGCTTCACACAACTCAAACCCCGAATACATGCCCCACAGGCCGGAGCCCATGGTCGCCAGCGCGGCACGGATGAGAAAACCGGCGCGCCCGGATTCATGCAGGAACGTCGGGTTGATGTCCGGCGTATTGACGAAAAAATTCGGCCGGTAGCATTCACGCCACGGCGACTCATTGAGTTCGGTGAAATAAGTCGCCAGCTCGGTCTTGGTGTTGCGCCAGGTGAAATAGGTGTAGCTCTGGGAGTAACCGACCTTGCCCAAACGCGCCATCATCGCCGGGGTGGTAAAGGCTTCGGCCAGGAAGATCACCTCGGGATACAGCGCCCGCACATCGGCGATCATCCACTGCCAGAACGGCAACGGTTTGGTGTGAGGGTTGTCGACGCGAAACAGCTTCACGCCCTCCTTGACCCAGCCCACGACGATGTCGCGCAACTCGATCCAAAGGCCGGGAATCGCGTCCACGGCATAGAAATCGACGTTGACGATGTCCTGGTATTTCTTCGGCGGGTTCTCGGCGTATTTGATCGTGCCGTCCGGCCGCCAGTTGAACCAGCCCGGGTGCTGGTTGAGCCACGGGTGGTCCTGGGAGCACTGAATCGCGAAATCGAGGGCGACTTCCAGCCCGTGCTCGGCGGCGGCCGCGACGAGCCGGCGAAAATCTTCGCGAGTACCCAGTTCCGAGTGAATCGCCTCATGCCCACCCTCTTCGCTGCCAATAGCGTAAGGGCTACCCGGGTCGTCCGGGCCGGCGATCAACGAGTTGTTCGGGCCTTTGCGGTAGCTGCGGCCGATCGGGTGGATCGGCGTGAAATACAGCACGTCGAAGCCCATGTCCTGGATCATCGCCAGCCGCGAATGCACGTCATTGAAGGTGCCATGACGGGCTGGGTCATCGGTGATCGAGCGCGGAAACAATTCATACCAGCTGGCGAACTGCGCCAGCTCTCGCTCCACGTCCACCGGGTATTCAGGGCTCAGGCTCAGGAAGGGACGATGATCGGCCTGGGCCATCAAGCCCGCGCTGCGTTGGTGCAGAAACAAGGCGACCTGCTCGGTTTCGAGCAGACCGGACAGCTCATGGTGCAACGCCGCCAGTTGTTCACTGAGCGGGCCTTCAGAGCGTTCGGCTGCCTGCTGGACGTGGGTGCGCCCTTCCTGCAATTCCAGGCTGACCGAGACGCCGGCGTCGTGCTTTTTTTTCAGTTCATAACAAAAGCTGGCGAACTGATCGATCCAGGCTTCGAGGCAGAACACATAACGCCCCTGCTTCTGCACACGAAACTGGCCCTGCCAGCCGTTATTGCCCAGCTCGGCCATCACCTCGCTCTGCCAGGTTTCGTCGCCCTCGGCACGCCAGCGGATGCGCACGGCCAGCTTGTCATGACCGTCGGCAAACACTTTGCTGGTCACCACCACGTCCTGATCAATCACGGCTTTAACGGCGAATTGCCCGCCATCGAGGGTCGGCATGGTGTTTTCGATCACGATCCGCGGTAGCAGTAACGCCTGCGACAGCGGTATATGCGGGTTGTAGCTCAACTCTGTGGGTTTTTCAGCGGTCATCGAGCATCTCTCCTTAACGCCCCAAGGACGCTCTTGTGCCTGGTCGTCGTTCACACGAAGCGGTCTGCCCCGACATGAACTCACTTAAGTTCCGAACAGCAGGCGCCGGTAAAAGTTCAGAGGGATTTGCCAAGTCTTTCGGGGAATCAAATTCCCTGTGTACGGGTCAACCAACTTAAGCACGACTCACGCCATCTGCCACTGGAGACTGTAGCGATGAGTATTCCAATGCCGGCCGAGACACCCGATCCGAACATCGATGAGCCGACGGTACCGCCGACACAGCCAACACCGCCGACCGAACCCGCCCCCGTCCCTGAACAGGAACCGCCGGGCACCAACCCGCCACCGCGCGAAGAGCCACCGACCGTCCAGCCGCCGGAAATCGTGCATCCGTAAACGCATGAAGACTCAATGTAGGAGCTGCCGAAGGCTGCGATCTTTTGATCTTGTCCTTCAGCAATCTCCAAATCGCTATAAAGCTAAAGATCAAAAGATCGCAGCCTTCGGCAGCTCCTACGGGGTTCGATCCTTTTCAATCTGGCGCACCACGACTGGCATCACACCGAGGATCACCAACGCCAGCAACGTACTGAACACAGCCGTCGCCTCGCGGCCCATCCCGGCCGAAACGCCAATGGCCGCCGTCATCCACAAACCGGCGGCGGTGGTCAGGCCTTTGACATGCCCCTCGTCGCCATCGGTGTTTTTCAGGATAGTCCCGGCGCCGAGAAAGCCGATGCCGGCGATCACGCCCTGCACCACCCGGCTCATGGCATCGGCCTGGGATCCTGACATTTGAGGCACCAGTACAAACAGCGCCGCACCCAGCGCCACCAGCATATGGGTGCGAATCCCGGCGGCCTTGCCCTTCTGTTCACGCTCAAAACCGAGAATGCCACCCAGCAAGGCAGCCATCAGCAATCGCACGGTAATGCGCGTCAGTTGTGAAGCATCGCCAATGTCGGCGAACTCCGCTTGCAGCGTCACCCAAACCTCGTGCCACCAAGCGTCCATGGCGCAGTCCTTGTGATGATCAATGGAAGTCACTCGATATAAGGTGGACCGCCCCCACCATTAATCGGTTGCACAGAACGATGAGCGGCAGATGCGTCCTAACGATCTAGAACCTGCAAAAAAAGGGCACCCCCATGACCGTGCGTATCGAAAACCAGACCTGCTTCTTCATCACCAGGAACGGCGAAGAAATTCGTCTTTGCCCCGACGTCACCATCATCACCGACGCGGAAAAATCCATGTCGGCGGTGGACCTCGACGGCCAGCGCATCTACATCACCGAAGCAGAAGCCGATGCATTGACCGTAGCAGGCGCAGCAGACGGTCGCCGGCATTTGAAGGCCACGGACAGTGATTCGGTGATTTGACTGACCCGCATCAACACACGCCGCAAACACTTGGCATAGGCGTTTGCGGCCAGCCGTTGCGGGTGCATCAAGTTGTCGCAGGCGGGTGCCAGAAACTCATCTGATCCGCTTTTTATTGCTTTAGCTGAGTCTGTTATGCAAACAGATCGCTGGTCATAGTGCTCAGGCCTGATGGAGGCTGATGAGCGAAAGACCATGAGCGATAGAATCCCCGTCCGAACCGTTGAACCTGCTTCATTTATCAATGAGCCTTTGCGTCCAAAGATAAAGGCCAAGTCCAGCGACAACCTGATCCACACCCGCAGCTTCACGGGTTTATTCCGCACCCTGCGCATGAGTGGCGCGGGGGTTCTGTTTCTGCTGTTCTTCGGCACCGTGTGGCTGAACTGGGGTGGCCGCCAAGCGGTGCTCTGGGACCTTTCCGAAAGTAAATTTCACATCTTCGGCGCGACCTTCTGGCCACAGGATTTCATTCTGCTGTCGGCGCTGCTGATCATTGCTGCGTTCGGCCTGTTTGCGATCACCGTGTTCGCTGGCCGGGTCTGGTGCGGTTACACCTGCCCGCAGAGTTCCTGGACCTGGATCTTCATGTGGTGCGAGAAGATCACCGAAGGCGAGCGCAACCAGCGAATCAAGCTACAAGCCGCCCCTTGGGGCCTGAACAAACTGATCCGCCGCTCGGCCAAGCACACCTTGTGGCTGGCGATCAGCCTGCTCACCGGCCTGACCTTTGTCGGCTACTTCACACCGATCCGGCCGCTGGCCGAAGAACTGCTGACCTTGCAAATGGGCGGGGTCAGCCTGTTCTGGGTGCTGTTCTTCACCGGGGCCACTTACATCAATGCCGGTTGGTTGCGCGAAGCAGTGTGCATGCACATGTGCCCGTATGCGCGGTTCCAGAGCGTGATGTTCGACAAGGACACCCTGACCATTTCCTACGACGTGGCCCGCGGCGAAAACCGTGGCCCGCGCAAACGTGACGTGAAACCGGCCGAGATCGGACTGGGTGATTGCATCGATTGCCAATTGTGCGTGCAGGTCTGCCCTACCGGCATCGACATCCGCGACGGTTTGCAGATGGAATGCATCGGTTGCGCCGCGTGCATCGACGCCTGTGACTCGATCATGGACAAAATGGGCTACGCCCGTGGGCTGATCAGCTACACCTCGGAGCATGAACTGCAGGGCGGCAAAACCCACCTTCTGAGGCCGCGACTGATCGGTTATACCGCCGTGCTGCTGGTGATGATCGGCGCCCTCGCCCTGGCACTGGTGGAGCGGCCGATGGTGTCGCTGGACGTGAGCAAGGACCGTGGTCTGTTCCGCGAGAACAGTGAAGGCCAGATCGAAAACATCTACAGCTTGAAGGTCATCAACAAGACCCAGCAACGTCAGGATTATCGATTGACGCTGGTCGATGGCGATGGCTTCCAGCTGCAAGGCAAGACTGAACTGAGCCTGGCCCCCGGAGAGATCGTCGACGTGCCGGTATCGGTGGCCATGACCACGGATCGCCCGAGCAGCAGCTCGCAGACCATCAGTTTCAAGATTGTCGACAGCGATGAGCCGGACATCAACAGCGTGGCCAAGAGCCGGTTTGTTGCACCGATGAACCGTTGAGCCATTAAGATGCAATCCTTTGTCAGATGCAGTCCTCTGTCAGATGCGATCCTCTATGGCGAGGGAGCTTGCTCCCGCTCGGCTGCGTAGCAGTCGTAAATTTTTGGGGGCGCTTCGCACCCCAGCGGGAGCAAGCTCCCTCGCCACAACAGCGCACCAACTGAATAACCTCAAACCGGGTCTTTGATGAAACGCTACGAAAAATTCGCCGACGATATCGCTGAACTGATCCGCTCCGGCGTCCTCGGTCCCGGCCAGCGGGTGCCGTCGGTGCGCTACGCCAGCCAGACTTACGGGGTCAGCCCGTCCACGGTGTTCCAGGCCTATTACCTGCTTGAGCGCCGTGGCCTGATCCGCGCCCGGCCGCGTTCCGGCTACTTCGTCAATACCCATGCACCGAGCCCGTTTTCGGAGCCGGTGATCAGCAGCCAGGTCAACGAGTCCACCGAAGTCGACGTCAGCGAACTGGTGTTCTCGGTGCTGGACTCGATCAAGGACCCGAACACCGTGCCCTTCGGCTCGGCCTTCCCCAGCCCCACGCTGTTTCCGCTGCAACGCCTGTCTCGCTCGCTGGCCAGTGCCGCCCGGGAAATGGACCCGCGCATGGTGGTCACCGACATGTCGCCGGGCAACCCGCAACTGCGTCGGCAAATCGCCCTGCGCTACATGGTCGGCGGGCTGATGCTGCCCATGGAAGAATTGCTGATCACCAACGGCGCCCTCGAAGCCCTGAACCTGTGCCTGCAAGCGGTCACCGAACCCGGCGATCTGGTGGCCATCGAAGCCCCGGCGTTCTACGCCAGCCTGCAAGTGCTGGAACGGCTGAAGCTCAAAGCGGTGGAAATTCCCGTGCATCCGCGCGATGGCATTGACCTTGGTGTGCTGGCCCAGACGCTGGAACGGCATCCGATCAAAGCCTGTTGGTGCATGACCAGTTTCCAGAACCCGATGGGCGCGACCATGCCCGAGGCGAAGAAGCAGGAACTCGTGGAGTTGTTGCGCAGCCATCAGGTGCCGCTGATCGAGGACGACGTCTACGCCGAGCTCTATTACGGCCAACAGGCGCCGAAACCGGCCAAGGCCTTCGATACTGAGGGCCTGGTGATGCACTGCGGTTCGTTCGCCAAGAGCCTGGCACCCGGTTATCGCATCGGCTGGGTCGCCGCCGGGCGGTATGCACAGAAAATCGAACGCCTGAAACTGATGACCTCCCTCTGCGCCTCAATGCCCGCCCAGGCCGCCATCGCCGATTACCTGCAACACGGCGGCTACGACCGACACCTGCGCAAACTGCGTTACGCCCTGGAAGAACAACAAAGCGCGATGCTCGCCGCCATCGCCCGCTACTTCCCGGCCCAGACGCGCGTTAGTCAGCCGGCGGGAGGGTACTTTTTGTGGCTGGAGCTGCCGCCGCAGATGGATTCGTTGAAGTTGTTTCAGATGGCATTGGCGCAAGGGATCAGCATCGCGCCGGGGCCGATTTTCTCGCCAACCCAGCGGTTCAGGAATTGTATTCGGCTGAATTACGGCAGCCCTTGGACTGAGGATTCGGAGAAGGCGATGGAGACGTTGGGGCGGATTGTGCGGTCGTTCTGAGGGTTTGATGTTGTCTGGGCTATCGCCTTCGCGAGCAAGCCCGCTCCCACAGGGGTTCGGTGGTGTTCACAAATGTTGTGTACACACAGAACCCCTGTGGGAGCGGGCTTGCTCGCGAAGAGGCCAGAACAGACAAAGCAAATCCTGAGGATTAACGCCCACCACCCAGATCGACGAAAGTCCCCGTCGCATAAGAAGCCTTATCCGACAACAACCACACAATCGCCTCCGCCACTTCATCCGGCCGCCCACCCCGGGCCATGGGAATCGCCGACTCCAGCTTGCTGACCCGGTCCGGATCGCCGCTCAATGCATGGAAATCGGTGTAGATGTAACCCGGCCGCACGGCGTTGACGCGAATACCCTCGCCCGCCACTTCCTTGGACAGACCGATGGTGAAGGTGTCCAGCGCGCCTTTGGACGCTGCGTAGTCGACATATTCGCTGGGGGCGCCCAAGCGGGCAGCGACCGACGACACATTGACGATGCTGCCGCCCTGCCCGCCATGTTTGGGCGACATGCGCAAAATCGCGTGTTTGGCGCAGAGGATCGGCGCCAGGACGTTGGTCTTGAGGATTTTCAGAATACGGAATTCGGACATCTCGTCGATCCGCGATTTTTGCCCGACCGTGCCGGCGTTGTTCACCAGCGCCGTGACCCGACCGAGTTCGGTATCTACGCGGTGGAACAGCCCGATCACCTCGTCTTCGATGCTGACATCGGCGCGTACCGCAATGGCTTGAGCGCCGAGTGCGCGGACTTGTTCCAGCACACTGTGCGCCGCCTGTTCGTCGGACTGATAGTTGATACAGATCCGATAGCCCTGCTCTGCGGCCAACAGGGCCGTGGCGGCGCCAATTCCGCGGCTGCCGCCGGTGATGACGATGACTTTGTCCATGCTGGCATTCCCCCGTTTCAAGCGTATGCAGTCGGGGCCAAGAATAACCGCCATCGGCGGGTTTTGCATGAACCTGCGTCAATGGCTGCACTGATGGCAATCTGAAGTGAACCTATTCCTGTGGCTGAAGATGCTTCTGTGGCGAGGGAGCTTGCTCCCGCTGGGGCGCGCAGCGGCCCCCTCATTTTTTCAGACCCACCAGGCCGACTGGTTTTGCGACTGCTTCGCAGCCGAGCGGGAGCAAGCTCCCTCGCCACAGGTCTGCCCCCAATAAGCTGCTCGGTTTCAGCCCGCCGCCAATCGCTCCCCACGGTGAATATCGGCCATAAAGCGATCGGCCGGCAGCGGGTGTCCCAGCAGATAACCCTGCAACGAGTCGCATCCGAGTTGGGTCAGGAAGTCTTGCTGGACACCGGTTTCAACCCCTTCGGCCACGATCCGCAAGCCCAAGGCCTGGCCGAGGGCGACGATGGCCGAGACGATGGCCGCGTCGTCGCTGTCGTGTTCCAGATCGCGGACGAAACCCCGGTCGATCTTCAGTTCATTGGCCGGCAGGCGCTTGAGGTACATCAAGCTCGAATAGCCGGTACCAAAGTCATCGATAGACAGGTCGACGCCCATATCCGAGAGTTCCTGCAGCACCGTCATGCTCGCATCGGCGTCGCTCATGGCGGTGGTTTCGGTGATTTCCAGGGTCAGGCTGTTGGCCGGCAAATGATGAGTGGCCAGGGCCTTGGCGACACTCTGCACCAACCCGGCGTGGCAGAACTGCAAGGCCGAGAGGTTCACCGCGATGCGCCAGTCGGTGTAACCGAGCACGTACCACTCGCGCATCTGACGGCAGGCTTCATTGAGCACCCACTCGCCAATCGGAATGATCAGCCCGGTCTTCTCCGCAAGATCGATGAAGCTGTCCGGCTGCAGCATGCCCTGGGTCGGGTGTTCCCAGCGCAGCAACGCCTCGGCGCCCACCGGTCGGCCATGGCCGGCGTCGAACTTGGGCTGGTAATAGAGGCTGAATTGCTGCTGATCCAGGGCGTTGCGCAAGTCCTGAAGCAATTGCAGCTGTTTGCGCGCGTTGCTGTTCATCGAGGCGTCGAAGAAGCTGTGGCCGTTTTTCCCGGCGCCCTTGGCGTGGTACATCGCCGCGTCGGCGTTCATCAGCAATTCCTCGGCGGTCTGACCGTTGCCCGGATAGAGCGCGATGCCGACGCTGGCGGAAATCTGCAAGTCATGTTCCGCGACCCGGAACGAGCGCGCGATCAGCCCCACCTGTCGCGCCGCCAGGTTCAGCGCGTCATTCGGCTCGGCGAGTTGCACCAGCAACACAAACTCATCGCCGCCGATCCGCGCCAGGGTGTCCTGGCTACGCAAATCTTCACGCAAGCGCAGGCCGACCTCACGCAGCAACTGGTCGCCCATGTGGTGCCCAAAAGCATCGTTGACCGGTTTGAAACCATCCAGATCAATGAACATCAACGCAAAACAGCCACCCTGCTCCTGCACCCTCGACATCGCCTGATCGATACGGTCGGCCAGCAACACCCGGTTTGGCAGCCCGGTCAGGGTGTCGTGCAGCGCCAGCTGGGTGAGTTCGCGATTGGCCTCGGTCAGTGAGTGAGCCAGGTCTGCGGTGCGAGCCTCCAGGCGTGCATCGAGGATCGAGGTCAGCAAGGCAATGCTCAATACGGCAAGGGTGGTGATCAGAACAAGATTGTCCAGGCCCTCGCCGTTCAGGCCATCGGCCGCCGCGCCACAGAAACTGCCGTCGGCAAAGCGTGCCGCGGCCATGCCGGTGTAGTGCATGCCGACGATGGCGATGCCCATGATCACCGCAGCACCGCCGCGGATCAGGCGAACATAGGGCGCCTGCCGACGCAGGCGGAAAGCGATCCACAACGCCGCGCCCGACGCGCCGACGGCGATCAGCAGCGAGGCGCTAAACAGAGCGGGGTCGTAATCGATGCCCGGCTGCATGCGCATGGCGGCCATGCCGGTGTAATGCATCGCACTGATGCCGGCACCCATGACCAGCGCGCCGAACACCAGTTGCCAGGCCGGCAGTTGTGGCTGGCTGACCAGCCA
>NZ_AKJE01000027.1 GCF_000282495.1 Pseudomonas sp. GM79 | reverse complement strand
TGGCGGCGACCCTCGCCGATCTGGTGCGCCTCACCCGACGCAATCTGCGCGGTGCCGAAAGCTGGTTCGGCGGGCGCATGGCCGACCGTTTGTTGCAACTGGCGCGGCATTATCCCGAGTTGCCGGAGCCGGCGCGCAGCCGCTGGGATGACGGCTTGCTCGGCCTGGACATCGGCGATGAGTTGCTGCATTTGCGCTTGAGCCTGGCGGCCGCACAGGTGCCGGTCAGTGCGCCCCAGCGGCGTTATCTCGAGCAACTGGAAAAAGTCCTCGGGCAAGGCCCGGCCGGAAATCGCGCCGAGGCGCTGGCGCAACCCAGCGAAGCGTTATTGAAAACCTTGTACGCGTTGCCGCCCAGCGACGCGGTGAAACTCGCCCAGGGCGCGGTGCTGCAATTGCAAAGCAGCTGGCGTGCCTGGTGTCACCAACAGGAGCAGAGCCATGGGCTTGCGTGAGTGGTCGGTGGGCGGCGTGCTGCTCAGTCCGTTTCTGATTGATGTGTTGCTGGCGTTGCTGGTGACCGGAGCGTTGCGCATGGTATTGCGCCTGACCCCGGTCGGTCGCTGGATCTGGCACGAAGCATTGTTTGATTGCGCCTTGTACGTCTGTGTATTGACCTTGATCACCGTCGTCCTCGGGCCTTTATAAAGGAGTTGAATATGCGTACATCCGTACGTGTCGCGATAACCCTGAGCCTGACGGCGCTGGCGATTTTTGCCGGCTTCCATCTGTGGCAGTACTACATGTTGACGCCTTGGACTCGCGACGCGCGGATCCGCGCCGACGTCGTAGTCATCGCCCCCGACGTGTCTGGCTGGGTGCGAGAGCTCAAGGCTTTCGATAACCAACAGGTCAAGGCTGGCGATGTGTTGCTGAGTATCGACCGTGATCGTTTCGAAGCCGCGCTGGAGAAGGCGCAAGCGGTGGTGCAGACCCGTCAGCAGCAACTCGGTTTGCGTGAACACGAAGCCAGCCGCCGAGCCAGTCTCGGGCCGCAGGCGATCAGCGCCGAACTGCGCGAGAACGCGCAAATCAATGCCGGCATCGCCCGGGGCGAACTGCGCGAAGCTCAGGCTGAAGCCAAGGTCGCGCAACTCAACCTGACTCGCAGCGAGGTGCATGCGCCGCGCAGCGGTCACGTCACCAACCTGCGTCTGGCCCAGGGTAATTACGTGAATGCCGGGCAACCGGTGATGGCGTTGATCGACGATTCGACCTTTTATGTGCAGGCGTATTTTGAAGAAACCAAACTGCCGCGAATTCGCGTCGGCGATCCGGTCAAAGTCTGGCTCATGAGCGCCGGGGAGGCGTTGCAGGGGCACGTCGAAAGCATCAGTCGCGGGATTACCGACCGCAATACCACGCCCGATGGGCAGTTGCTGGCCGAGGTGGAACCGACGTTTAACTGGGTACGCCTGGCGCAGCGGATTCCGGTGCGGATCAAGCTCGACACGTTGCCTGAAGGGATCAGTTTGAGCGCGGGGATGACGGCGAGTGTGCAGGTGCAGGAGGGGCATCAATAATCGCAGCGCTGCGGTCCACTGTGGCGAGGGAGCTTGCTCCCGCTGGGGGGCGAAGCGCCCCCAAATCGGACGCCTCGACGCACCTGATCAGGCGCGGTGGCAGCTATTTTACGGCTGCTTCGCAGCCGAACGGGAGCAAGCTCCCTCGCCACAAGAAGCCCCCGCAGAAAGCCCATCCGGGCCACAGATGAGCGGTGAGGTCAGCCGATGCTGATCGCCGGCAACGTCGGCAACGTCACGGTCTGTTGCTTGCGCGGCGCCAGAATTTCCGCCTCGCCATCCACGACCAACTCATCGCGCTGGTTGAACACCCGAGTGGCGATACGTACACGAAACTTCGGCAGTTTCTCGAGAATTTCCAGGCGCACAGTCAGCGTGTCGCCAATTTTCACCGGCTTTTGAAAGCTCATCGTCTGACCGATATAAATCGTCCCCGGCCCAGGCAACTCGCAAGCCACCGCCGCGCTGATCAACGCGCCGCTGAACATGCCGTGGGCGATACGCTCCTTGAACATGCTGGCGGCGGCGAACTCGGCGTCCAGGTGCACCGGGTTGTGGTCGCCGGACATCGCGGCGAACAACTGAATGTCGCGCTCTTCGACGGTCTTGCTGTAGCTGGCGGTCTGGCCGACTTCAAGGGCTTCGTAAGGCGTGTTGGTAACCTGGGTCATCTGTCTTGATTCCTGTGACGAATTAAAAAAAAATCCACAAAAAAACTATTCGGTTCTGGGTGGCCGGCGAGCGCTCAAGTCCTGGGCGATCCAGTTCAGCACATCGGCAGTCACTTCATCGCGATTGATTTCATTGAACAGTTCATGCCGGGCCTGCGGGTAAATAGTCAGCTGCAGGTTCTGGCAGCCAGCGTCGCGCAGGGCGTGGGCCAGATCTTTCAGACGTTTGCCTTCGCTCACCGGATCACATTCGCCGCCGATCACCAGCAGCGGCAGGCCCGGATCGATCTGGGCGAGATTGGACGCTTTGCTGATTTGCTGCAAGCCGCCGAGCAAATCGATCCACAGTTGATTGGTGCAGCGAAAGCCGCAGAGCGGGTCATTGGCGTATTTGTCGACTTCAGTCGGGTCGCGGCTCAGCCAGTCGAACGGCGTGCGCGCCGGTTTGAATTTCTTGTTGAATGAGCCGAACGACAGCCATTCGATCAGCGCACTGAGACCCTTGGGCCCTTGGCGCAGGCGTTCGAGGCGAGCAATCTGTCGCGCTGCGCGATAGAGCGTTACGGGCTGGAAGTTCGAGCCGCTGAGAATCGCCCCGTGCAGGCTGGCGCTGTGGTGCAGCAAATAAGCCTGGGCGATGTAGCTGCCCATGCTGTGGCCGAGCAATACGATCGGCACGCCGGGATGCTGTTGGCCGATATGTTGGTTAAGGCTGGCCAGGTCGCCGACCACTTTGCACCAGCCATCATCATCGGCGAAATGGCCCAAGGTGCCGTTTTCGGCAGTTTTGCCATGTCCACGTAGATCCGGCGCATACACACCGTAATCCCGATCACAGCATGCTTGCGCCAGACGGGCGTAACGGCCGCTGTGTTCCGCCATGCCGTGGGCCAGCAGGATCACCGCCTTGAGCGGCGCGGCCGGCAGCCACTGGTTGACGAAGAGGCGGCTGCGGTCACTCGCGGTCAGCCAGAAAGTGTCGTGGATCATGGCGATTCCTTTGCGTTGGGCTGCATGAGGCTGCCGGGTGGGAAACAGCCTCGATGCATTGTATAGCGCATCCCGTCGCCTACTGTCTGATCAGGCCACGCCGGGGCAGCAAGATTCACGCGATCAATGACGACCGTGCGCATATTTGCCTGATTCGTTATAGCTGCTAGTGTCCGGGAAGCACCGTTTTTCGCTTTCTGTTTTTGAGAAAGGACAGAAAGCGGCCCCGGATAGGCTCAGGTAAAGAGGACAAGAACAATGCAACCTGCTTTCTGGAATGACAAGCGCCCGGCTGGCGTGCCCCTGGATATTGATCTTGGAGCCTATAAGTCGGTGATCGAGGTGTTCGAGCGTTCCTGCAAGAAATTTGCCGACCGCCCGGCGTTCAGCAACATGGGCGTGACCCTGACCTACGCCGAACTGGAACGCTACAGCGCCGCATTCGCCGGTTACCTGCAAGCCCACACCGACCTGATGCCGGGGGATCGCATCGCGGTGCAGATGCCCAACGTCCTGCATTACCCGATTGCCGTGTTCGGTGCCTTGCGCGCCGGGCTGATCGTGGTCAATACCAACCCGTTGTACACCGCGCGGGAGATGCGTCATCAGTTCAAGGACTCCGGTGCCCGGGCGCTGGTGTACCTGAACGTGTTCGGACAGAAGGTCCAGGAAGTGCTGCCCGACACCGACATTCAGTACCTGATCGAAGCGAAGATGGGCGACCTGATGCCCACCGCCAAGGGTTGGCTGGTCAATACCCTGGTGAGCAAAGTCAAGAAGATGGTCCCGAACTATTCCTTGCCGCAGGCTATTTCCTTCAAGAGCGCGCTGCGCCTGGGCCGGGGCCTGGGCATCAAACCGCTGAACGTTGGCCTCGATGATATCGCCGTGCTGCAATACACCGGCGGCACCACCGGGCTGGCCAAGGGCGCCATGCTGACCCACGGCAATCTGGTAGCGAACATGCAGCAGGCGCGGGCGTGCCTGGGGCAATTTGGTGCGGACGGTCAACCACTGCTGCGCGAAGGCCTGGAAGTGATGATCGCGCCGCTGCCGCTGTACCATATCTATGCCTTCACGGCGAACTGCATGTGCATGATGGTGACCGGCAACCACAACGTGCTGATCACCAATCCACGGGACATTGGTAACTTCATCAAGGAACTGAAGAACTGGCGGTTTTCGGCGCTGCTGGGGCTCAACACGCTGTTCGTCGCGCTCATGGACCATCCCGACTTCAAGACCCTGGATTTCTCCAGCCTCAAACTCACCAACTCCGGCGGCACCGCGCTGGTCAAGGCCACGGCCGAGCGCTGGGAGCAGCTCACCGGTTGCCGCATCACCGAAGGTTACGGCCTGACCGAAACCTCGCCGGTGGCCTGCACCAACCCTTATGGCGACAAGTCGCGCATCGGCACGGTCGGCCTGCCGGTGCCAGGCACGGCCCTGAAAGTGATCAACGATGAAGGCGTCGAGCAATCGCTGGGCGAGCGTGGCGAACTGTGCATCAAGGGCCCGCAGATCATGAAGGGCTATTGGCAGAAACCCGAAGCCACCGCCGAAGTGCTGGACGCCGACGGCTGGTTCAAGTCCGGTGACATTGCGGTGATCGACCCGGACGGTTTCGTGCGTATCGTCGATCGCAAGAAAGACATGATCATCGTCTCGGGCTTCAACGTGTACCCGAACGAGATCGAAGACGTGGTGATGGCTCACCCGAAAGTCGCCAACTGCGCGGTGATCGGCGTGCCGGACGAGCGTTCGGGGGAGGCGGTGAAGTTGTTTGTGGTGGCCCGTGAATCCGGGGTGAGCCTTGAAGAGCTGAAGGCCTACTGCAAGGAAAATTTCACGGCGTACAAAGTCCCCAAGCACATCGTCTTGCGAGAGTCGTTGCCGATGACGCCGGTGGGCAAGATTCTGCGGCGGGAGTTGCGAGAGATCGCCTGATCGTTGAATGGCCGCGCTTCGCGCGGGTCGCGGGCAAGCCACGCTCCCACAAGTTTAGTGTTGTGCATAAAGAATATGTACGACGCGGACCTTGTGGGAGCGGGCTTGCCCGCGATGCTTTTAAGGGGCTGAAGCCCCGATTTCAAAGGCTTCCAAGGCGCTATAGAATTTTTGCTCTAAAAGTGACTATTTATTAGTCAAGAGTCAAAAATGTGACTATAGGGGCCGATTTTGGCTCTAGTCGGCCCTTGGCAAAGCTGCTACTCTCGGCGCGCTTTGTGACTTCTCGGCCTATGTTAAAAGCCAGACTCACCAAAAACACACACCAATAATAATCGCACCAAATGCGGTATTTGAATTCGCGTTGCTGAGGAGTGGGCTTCCATGATCGAAGACTTTTGGAAGGATAAGTACCCAGCTGGAATTGCTGCCGAGATCAATCCAGACGAGTATCCGAATATTCAGGCAGTGTTGAAGCAATCCTGCCAACGCTTCGCTGACAAACCGGCATTCAGCAACCTGGGCAAGACAATCACCTACGGTGAGCTGTACGAATTGTCCGGTGCCTTTGCTGCTTACCTGCAACAGCATACCGATTTGCAACCAGGCGATCGAATCGCCGTGCAACTCCCCAACGTGCTGCAGTACCCGGTCGCCGTTTTCGGTGCCATCCGCGCCGGGCTGATCGTGGTCAATACCAACCCGCTGTACACCGCGCGGGAAATGGAACACCAATTCAACGATTCCGGTGCCAAAGCCCTGGTCTGCCTGGCCAACATGGCGCATCTGGCCGAGACCGTCGTGCCGAAAACCGGCGTCAAGCATGTGATCGTCACTGAAGTGGCCGACCTGCTGCCGCCGCTCAAGCGTCTGTTGGTCAACAGCGTCATCAAGTACGTGAAGAAGATGGTTCCGGCGTATCACTTGCCCAAGGCCATCAAATTCAATGACGTGCTGCGCAAGGGCCATGGCCAGCCAGTGGCGGAAGCCAACCCGGCCAGCAGCGACGTTGCCGTGCTGCAATACACCGGTGGCACTACCGGCGTGGCCAAGGGGGCGATGCTGACCCATCGCAATCTGGTGGCGAACATGCTGCAGTGCAAAGCGCTGATGGGTTCCAACCTCAATGAAGGTTGCGAGATCCTGATCACCCCGCTGCCGCTGTACCACATCTATGCGTTCACCTTTCATTGCATGGCGATGATGCTGATCGGCAACCACAACATCCTGATCAGCAACCCGCGCGACCTGACGGCGATGGTCAAGGAACTGTCGAAGTGGAAGTTCAGTGGTTTCGTCGGCCTGAACACGCTGTTCGTCGCGCTGTGCAACAACGAAGCGTTCCGCAAGCTGGATTTCTCCAGCCTGAAAATCACTCTGTCCGGCGGCATGGCCTTGCAACTGGCCGCGGCCGAACGCTGGAAAGAGGTTACCGGTTGCCCGATCTGCGAAGGTTACGGCATGACCGAAACCAGCCCGGTGGCCACGGTGAACCCGAGCCAGAACATCCAGATCGGCACCATCGGTATTCCGGTGCCATCGACGCTGTGCAAAGTCATCGACGATGCCGGTGTTGAACAGCCGTTGGGCGCCATCGGTGAACTGTGTGTGAAAGGTCCGCAAGTCATGAAGGGCTACTGGCAGCGTCAGGACGCCACCGATGAAATACTCGACAGCGAAGGCTGGCTGAAGACCGGTGACATCGCGCTGATCCAGCCTGACGGTTACATGCGCATTGTCGATCGCAAGAAAGACATGATCCTGGTGTCCGGTTTCAACGTGTATCCCAATGAGCTTGAAGACGTGCTGGCGACTCTGCCGGGCGTGCTGCAATGCGCGGCCATTGGTGTGCCGGACGAGAAGTCGGGCGAGGCGATCAAGATCTTTATCGTCGCCAAACCGGGTGTGACCCTGACCAAGGATCAGGTGATGGAGCACATGCGCGCTAACGTCACTGGCTACAAAGTGCCGAAAGCCGTGGAATTTCGCGACGCGCTGCCGACCACCAACGTCGGCAAGATCCTGCGCCGCGAACTGCGCGACGAAGAGCTGAAGAAGCTGGGCGTGAAGAAAGTCAGCGCCTAGCCAAACAAAAAGCCCCGCAGATGCGGGGCTTTTTGTTTCTGGCCAAGATATTTTCAGCGCCTGTCAGGCCGCCTTCGCGAGCAAGCCCGCTCCCACATTTGATCGCATTCCTTCTGAAGGAACTCGGTTAAATGTGGGAGCGGGCTTGCTCGCGAAGCTTTTAGCTTTTGCTGTTACTGACGGAACTGCGCAAAGTTGACGTTGGTACCGGCCGGACGCATGTCCTGCAGGTAGGAGTCCTTGTCGGCGCTCAGTTCCAGGCTCAGGGCTGCCTTGCGTTTGCCTTGGTTGCGCACCACCAGGCCTTCGAGTTTCTCGCGCAGGAACACCGTCGGCACTTTAAGGTGCAGCAGTTCGTCGGTATCCGGGGTGTGCATCAGCAAATGAATCCATTCGTACTGACCAACGGCCAGGCGCGCGACCGGAATATCGAACCAGAAGATGTTGCGGTTGCGGTTCAATTCGGTGAAATGGCAATTGTTGACGCCAAGCACAGCACCGCCGAGTTCCTGGTTTCTGCGGGCAATGGCCTGCTTTTTATCGAGTTTCATAACGTTCCTACGGGATTGGATCTTCAGCGCCATGGCCTGAATACGTTGCGCATTCTCGGGGCAAAGGCTGCAAACATAAAGCCTAACCTGCGAAATGTCCGGTTAATAAATAAATGAAACTCCGCGCAAAGGCCCCCGGTCAATCCTTGTGTAACCACTTTCCCCATTGAAATGTTCACAGGAGAAATACCATGGGCAGCACTGGCGATAAAGTTAAAGGCATGGCAAATGAAGCGGCCGGCAACGTCAAGCAAGGCATCGGCAAGGCCACCGGCAACGAAAAACTGCGCTCCGAAGGCGTGGCGCAGGAGAGGAAAGGCGAAACCCAGCAAGCAGTCGGCAAAGCCAAGGATGCTCTCAAAAAAGGCATTGATAAGGCGTAATCCGGCATTTGACGAGTAACAGAAACGGCCATCCGAAGATGGCCGTTTTTGTGTTGGATAGGCGAGATACCCTGTGATTGTTTCAAAGTCGCCAAGTAGGCTACTTTGTTGTAGAAAACGGCCCCTGAGTCGCCATGACTTCAACCTTTTTGCGGCGAAAGGAGACGCTAATGTTTTTTCCAACCATGAAAGGTTTGCCCCTGCATCGGGTGATGATGCGCACGGTCACCGAGTTCATCGACGATGAGATGTCGACCTATGCCTCGGCGCTGGCCTATCAAATGCTGTTCTCGCTGTTCCCTTTCATCCTGTTCCTGATCGCCCTGATCGGTTTTCTGCACTTGCCGGACTTCTTCTCCTGGCTGCGCCTGCAATCGGAACTGGTCCTGCCACCCCAGGCGCTGGAACAGGTGAACCCGGTGATCGACCAGCTCCAGCAATCCAAGGGCGGCTTGCTCTCGGTGGGTATCGTGATCGCCCTGTGGACCGCATCTGCCGGTGTGCGGCTGATGATGAGCGCGATGAACGCCGCGTACGACGTGGTCGAACGCCGTCCGGTCTGGAAACGTTTTCCGCTGTCGATTTTCTACACCGTTGGCATCGCCGGCATGTTGCTGATTGCCGCCGCGCTGATGGTGCTTGGGCCGCAGGTGATGGGTTGGATTGCCTCACAAGTGGGCCTCGAAGATTTTATCGTGACCGTGTGGACCATCGTTCGCTGGCCGGTGATCGTGGTTCTGTTGATGATGGCGGTGGCGCTGATTTACTACGTCATGCCTGACGTCAAACAAGAGTTTCGCTTTATCACCCCAGGTGCGGTGTTGTCTGTGGTGGTCTGGATCATCGCTTCGCTGGGCTTTGGTCTCTATGTCAAAGCTTTCGCCAATTACAACGCCATGTATGGCAGTATCGGCGCGATCATCGTGTTGCTGCTGTACTTCTATATTTCCGCCGCAGTGCTGTTGCTCGGCGCGGAAATGAACGCAGTGATCGAGCACATGTCATCCGAAGGCAAGAAACCTGGCGAAAAAGTGCCCGAAGAACCCAAACATCACGTTTCGGGATTGGGACGGGACCACTCAATCAAGCCGACCACTGACGAAGCCCTGAAATGATCCGTGAAATTCTGAAAATGGGCGATGAACGCCTGCTGCGCATTGCCCCACCGGTGCCGACAGAAATGTTCGACAGCCCTGAGTTGTGGCAATTGATCGACGACATGTTCCAGACCATGGAAAGCGTCGGCGGAGTTGGCCTGGCCGCGCCGCAGATCGGTGTCGACCTGCAACTGGTGATCTTTGGTTTCGAACACAGCGAACGCTACCCGGACGCCGAAGCGGTGCCGCAGACGATTCTGATCAACCCACTGATCACTCCATTGAGTCCGACCCTTGAAGAGGGGTTTGAAGGCTGCCTGTCGGTGCCGGGCCTGCGGGGTGCGGTGGATCGTTATCAGCAGATTCGTTATGAAGGCTTCGATCCCAAGGGCGAGCCGATCGTACGCATTGCCTCGGGATTTCATGCGCGGGTGGTGCAGCATGAATGCGATCACCTGATCGGCCGGCTATACCCGTCGCGCATCAGTGATTTCAGCAAATTCGGCTTTACCGAGGTGATGTTCCCGGATCTCGATCCTGCGGCGGACGACTGATTCGAAAACACCTCAAAACCAATGTGGGAGCGGGCTTGCTCGCGAAGGGGCCGGCACATCCGACATCTCTGTCGATTGACACACTGCTTTCGCGAGCAAGCCCGCTCCCACATTTAATCTTCACAAGTCTCTAGTGCTTCGGTTCCAGCCCCATCGCAATCATCGGTTTGCTCCGCGCATAACGGCTCAACCGTTCAGCCATGGCGTAGGGCAGGGGCGGGTCGAAGGTAAAACCTCGACGCTCATAAAAACCACGCAGATCCGGATGGCAGAACAACCAGACGGGTTCTTCGAGGTGCTTGATGGCGTGGGCGATCAACGTCGCGGCGATCCCTTGCTCGCGACAGCGCGGGTCGACGAACAGCCCGGTCAGCCAATGCCCGCCGGCCACTGGCCGCAAACATAACGCCGCAATGATCTCTTCGCGTTTTGCGACCCACAATTGAGCGTCGCGGACTGCTTTCATCGACGATTGGTGGGCGCGGTAAAACTTGTTCATCAACGGCCATAACGGCTCGTCGAGCAAGGTGTACTGGGTGTTGGGCATGGGCCTGGACTGTCAGTGCGCAAAGCGGGTGATTATAAAAGAACGCGGGCGCCGCGATAGGTGTATACCTGATCATACGTCCCGTATGAGTGGAGTATGTATCATGGCCAAAGGCATGGATTCAAAGAAAGCGGCAAAGAAGAAACCGGCTAAAACCGCCGATGAAAAACGTGCGGACAAGAAGGCCAAGAAGGTGGGCGTGTTCGGCCACTGATCCCGCGTCAACGGAGCCCGAGTCCTCGGGCTCCTTGTTTTTCAGGCCTATCGAAATAACCAGATAATCTGCAAGAAATCCCTGCGCCATTGCACAGAGGGGGACTGGTTCCCGATCTGAGCAAAGCCATGCCCCATTATTTTGATGCTGCACACCGTGAAGAAATCGAAACCCTGCGCCAACGCTTGACCGCTCGCACCGAGTGGCCGACCTGGCTGCTGTTGGTCGGCGTGTATGTCGGCTGGTTCAGCATTGTCCTGGGCAGCGCTCGATTGGGGCTTTGGTGGAGCGCGTTGTTGCTGATTCCACTGTTGGTGTTGTGGTTGTCGGTGCAGCACGAATTGCTGCACGGCCATCCCACCCGTTGGCAAACGCTGAACAAAATCCTCGGTTATGCGCCGTTCGCGGTCTGGTATCCCTACACCCTGTACCGCGACAGTCATTTGTTGCATCATCGCGATGAAGACCTGACCGTTCCCGGTCGCGATCCGGAAAGCCGTTACCTGAGCGCTGAACAGTGGCAGCGCAGTTCTCTGTTCGAAAAGGGCCTGCACTGGCTGAACAAAACCGTGCTCGGGCGCTTTGTCCTCGGTGCGCCACTGGCCTTGTTGGCGCTGGCCCGGGAAGAGTTGCAACGGCTAAAAGCGGGTGAGCGCCAAGCCTGGTTGATGTGGCTTACCCACGGTGCGCTGACGCTGCTGATGCTGACGTTCATCGCCCGCTACAGCGTGCTGCCGGTCTGGCATTACCTGTTGCTGATCAGCGTGCCGGCGCTGTCGATTGCGATGATCCGCTCCTACTATGAACACCGTCCCCACGTGCAACCCGAGCAACGCACCGTCATCAATGAAGCGGCATGGCCGTGGCGTTGGCTATTCCTGAACCTCAACTTGCACCTGGTGCACCACGACTTGCCGGGCCTGCCCTGGTACGACCTGCCACGGGCCTATCGTGCGCGCCGCGAGCAATGGCTGGCGCGCAGTGGCGGGTTTCTGGTGCAGGGTTATGTTCAGTTGATGCGCGAGCATGGGGTGAGGGCGATCGACAGCCCACGGCATCCGTTTCACTGATTGCGAATGAGTTCCCCTGTGGGAGCGGGCTTGCTCGCGAAGGCGGTGTGTCATTCAACATCAATATTGACTGATATGACCCCTTCGCGAGCAAGCCCGCTCCCACAGGGGATTTTTGTTGCATGGGAAGATTCAATGACACAACACCTCGCTGAACTACTGATGTACGTCGCTCCCGAGTCGATTCGCCAGGCCAACGAGCGTTGGCTGGTGCGGATTCTCGAACAGCTCGGCAGCACTCGCCTCGATGCCGAAGGGCTGTCGCTGATGGACCTCTGGCTGTCCCCGCACCTGCTGCTGACCCAGACTTGCGGCTATCCCTTGATGACGGCTTTACGCGGTCGTGTCCGGGTTATCGGTCGTCCTCGTTACGAACTTCCAGACAGCAATGGCGGTAACCATTGCAGCCTGTTATTGACGCGTGCCGATGATCCGCGATGGACCTTGTCGGCCTTGCGGGGCAGTCGCGGTGTGATCAACGGCGAAGACTCCAACAGTGGCATGAACCTGTTGCGTCACCGATTGGCGCCACTGCACCGCGACGGGCAGTTTTTTGCCACCGTCGCCATTAGCGGCAGCCACCGCGAAAGCCTGCGTTGGCTGCGTGATGACCTGGCAGACCTGGCCGCCATCGACAGCGTGACCTTCGCCTATCTGGCGCAGCATGCCCAGGCAGAGGTCGAAGGCCTGCGCGTGTTGGCGCGCACGGCGTTCAGCCCGACGTTGCCCTACATCGCAGCCGCTGGCACCACCGATGAGCAGGCTGAACAGCTTCGACGGGTGATGAATCAGACGTTGAAGGAGCTGCCCGAGGTCGCGGAAATCCTCGGCCTGCAAGAAGTGTTGCCGGCCACCGAAAGCGACTATCAGGTCATTCTCGATTATCAGCAGGAGGCCGAAGCATTGGGGTACGGGCGGTTGCGCTGAGGCTTGAGGCTTGTGCCAACAATCCCATCAATCGCGGGCAAGCCACGCTCCCACAGGATTTCGGTGGACTTGTGGGAGCGTGGCTTGCCCGCGATAGCTATGTATCAGACGCCGCTTATTTAAATTCATTTATGGAATATAAAAATTCATTTTAAGTATTATTAATGAATAAGCCTCCTTGCTAGGATCGCGCCACCGGATCACCGGACATTCAGCGACCCCTAACCCATGGAGCCTCTATGTCCGGCGCCGACCTTTCCCATCGCAACGATGTGGGCGGATTGTTCCGCGCCCACTACGCCTGGCTGTGCACACGGCTGCGCCGATATCTGGGGGCCAGTCCCAGCGTCGAAGACATTGCTGCCGAGACCTTCGTGCAGTTGCTCGAATCGCCAGCTCTGACGCCCATTCGCGAACCTCGCGCCTTGCTCACCACCATTGCCCATCGGTTGATTTATCAGCTGTGGCGTCGTCGCGACCTGGAACGCCAGCACCTCGATCAGCTATCGCCGATTGACCCGCTCGGAGGGCCATCGCCTGAAGACCTGGCGCAGTTTTCCCAGACCCTGACGCGCCTTGATCGGACCCTCGCGCGCCTTCCGGGCAAGGTCAGGGCAGCCTTCCTGTTGTCGCGAATCGATGGCCTGACCTACCCACAAATCGCCGCCGAACTGGGCATTTCCCAGCGTTCGGTCAGCGTCTACATGACCCGCTCCCAGGCACTGTGCGCCCAGCACAGCGCCAACGAACCCTTGAACCGACCACCCCTGACCCAGAGGTCCGCATGAGATCGATCAAAACCCTGCTCGGCAGTTCGCTGCTGGCCCTGAGCCTTGTGGCTGGGCACGTTCCGGCCGCAGAAAAAACCACGCCCATCCACTTTGGTGACATCACCTGGGAAAGTGGCAGCCTGATCACCGAGATCCTGCGGTTGATCGTCGAGAAAGGTTACGGCTACCCGACTGACACTTTGCCGGGCAGTACCGTCAGCCTCGAAGCCGCGTTGGCCAAGAACGATATTCAAGTGATCGGCGAAGAGTGGGCGGGGCGCAGTCCGGCCTGGGTCAAGGCGGCATCGGAGGGCAAAGTGTTTGGTTTGGGCGACACGGTCAAAGGCGCCACCGAAGGTTGGTGGGTGCCGGAATATGTGATCAAGGGCGACCCGGAACGCGGCATTAAACCTTTGGCGTCGGAGCTGAAATCCGTCGCCGACCTGGCGCGCTACAAGGACGTGTTCCGCGACCCCGAAGACCCTAGCCGCGGACGCTTCCTCAACAGCCCGACCGGTTGGACGTCGGAGATCGTCAACAGCCAGAAACTCAAGGCCTATGACCTGACTGCGAGCTACGTCAACTTCCGCACCGGTTCCGGCGCGGCGCTGGATGCCGAGGTCGCTTCATCGATCCGCCGTGGCAAACCGGTGCTGTTTTACTACTGGTCGCCGACGCCACTGCTGGGCCGCTTCAAGCTGGTGAAACTCGAAGAGCCGCCGTTCGATGCGCAAGCCTGGAAGACCCTGGCCGATGCCAACAACCCGAACCCCAAGGGCACACGTTCGATGCCGGCCAGCCTGGCCATCGGTGTGTCGGCACCGTTCAAGGCGCAGTACCCGGACCTGGTGGCGTTCTTCGAAAAGGTCGATTTGCCGATCAATCTGCTGAACCAGACCCTCGGGCAGATGAGCGAAAAACGCCAGCAACCGCGTCAGGTGGCCGAAGCGTTTTTGCGCGATCAGCCGCAGGTGTGGAAGGCCTGGGTGCCGGGGGAGGTGGCTACGAAGGTGAGTGAGAGTTTGTAATTTTTGTCTGATGTTTCTGTAGTGTTTGAACTGCCGCCTTCGCGAGCAAGCCCGCTCCCACATCTGATTTTTGGTGTTCGCAAAATGTTGTGTTCACACGAGATCTCCTGTGGGAGCGGGCTTGCTCGCGAATGATTTCAAGCCTTACGCCAACTCCGCAGCCAACGCCGCTTTCACGCTTGTCCGCTGATCAATCCGTACCTGAAACCGCGCCATCGAGCGGGAGTTTGCCTTGGTGGTCGCGCCCGACAACGCACCTTCGGCAGCGGTGCAGGCGTTGTTAGGGATGCTTGCAGACCGCAATCCATGTGGGAGCGGGCTTGCCCGCGATGGCGGCGTCACATTCAACACATTCGTTGACTGACATTCCGCTATCGCGGGCAAGCCCGCTCCCACAGGTTTCGCGCTTGAACTGGGCCGGGGGGGAAATCAAGGCACGCCGTTACAGGCGTGTTCCATGAACCCCGGCCGCAACGCCAGCCGTTGGCAATAGGCGTCGACGGCGGGGTAGTTCGGGCGTTCCATCGGGGTCATCCGCCAGCGGTTGACCGACAATCCGATGAGGATATCGGCCAGTGTGAACTGCAGCCCGGCGACATATGCACCGGTCGCCGCGAGTTGCTGTTCGAGGATGCCCATCTTCGCGTTCCAGCCGCGAACGCCATCAGCAATCCGCTGCGAGTCCTGGAAGTTCGGCAATTGCCTGACCAGCGCAAAAAATGCGTAGCCCCACGACGGGTTGAGTTCGGTGGCTTGCCAGTCCATCCACTGCTCCACGCGAGCGCGCGCCGCCGGTTCGATGGGCAACAGGTCAGTGTTCTGGTGTTTGCCGGCCAGGTACCGGCAAATGGTATTGGACTCCCACAGCACGCCGGCTTCGTCGATGAGGACCGGCACTTGTGCATTGGGGTTGAGCTGGAGAAATTCCGGGCTCTGGGTCGATGCGAAACCGCTGCCCCAGTCTTCGCGTTCGTAGGAAACGCCCAGTTCGTCGCAGGTCCACAGGACTTTTCTGACGTTGATTGACGAGGCCCGACCCAAAATCTTCAGCGTATGTCCCATTGAGCTTCTCCGTTTGCTGTTCCAGGTATCGGGAATCTAGCACGCGGAGCATGGGAATGGTCGTGCATCAGGTGCTCTCGCGCACCTTCAATTCAAACCCCATATCCTGCACCGGTTTGGTCACTGAATTGCCGGCCAGCAAGGTCAGCATCAGCTCCGCGGAGCGACGGCCAATGGCTTCGCGCGGGGTGCTGATGCTGCTCAGGCGCGGCACCATGTGCTCCGATGCCGGCAGGTCGTTGAAGCCGAGGATCGCCACGCGCTCGGGGATCTTGATTCCATTGCGCAACGCTTCGAGCAACGCGCCCTGGGCCAGGTCGTCGTTACCGAAGAAAATCGCATCGACGTCCGGATGGGTAGCGAGCAGTTGCAGGAACAATTCGCCGCCCAGACCCACTGACGAGGCTCGTGGGGTCAGCACTTCCAGGGCCGGATCATACAAACCGGCCTTTTGCAGCGCGCGACGGAAACCTTCGCCACGCAGTAGCGTTCGTTGATCGAGTTGCGCGCCGATGTAGGCCAGGCGTTTGCGACCGCGTGACAGCAAATGCCCGGCAGCGGTTTCGCCGGCAGCGACTTGCGAAAAGCCGACGCAATTGAGCCCCGCCGCGCTGTCCAGTTCCATCATGTAGACGCAGGGAATGTTGCTGGCCTCGATCATTCGCCGCGAACTTTCGGTGCGGTCGAAACCGGTCAGCAGCAGGCCGCGAGGCTGGTAAGCCATGTAATTGCGCAGCAGGTTTTCTTCTTCATCACGTGAGTAATGGAAGTTGCCGATCAGCACTTCGAAGCCCTTTGGTCGCAAAACCTGATGAATGGCTTCCAGCGTGTCGATGAACAGCAGGTTGGACAATGACGGCACCAAAACCACGACGGAATGGCTCTGGGCCGAGGCCAGGGCGCGGGCGGCGGGGTTGACCACGTAGTTCAGGTCGAGGGCGGCTTTCTGGACTTTCTCCACCAGTTCGGTGGCCACCGTGCTGACGCCGCGCAGCGCGCGGGACGCTGTAATCGGGCTGACACCGGCCAGGCGCGCGACTTCGTTGAGGGTAGGGCGGCCAGTGGTGCGAGTATTTTTATCGTTTTTAGGGGTATTCATCGGACGGCTTGCCAAACAAAATTCAAGGCACTAAGGTAGCGCTGTCTCGATGCAGCTGCAAATGCGTGAACGAGGTTTGCCTGATCCTCGCTTTTTGGCCTCGAGAACGAACATGCTGCAACCCACAAAAATGACAAGAAGGCGTCGGCAACTTCTGCTTTTGCACTTGAGTCTTACGTAGCAAAGGTAGCGCTGTCTGCGCGCTGAGGTGTTACATGAATCATCCCATCACCGCCCTGGTCATCATGGGCGTTGCCGGTTGCGGCAAGACCTGCGTCAGCCAGTCCCTGTGCCAGCTTAGCGGCGCGACCGCCATTGAAGGCGACACTTTCCACCCTGCCGCCAATATCGAAAAGATGAGCGCGGGTATCCCCCTGAACGATGAAGACCGTGCCGGCTGGCTCGACAGCCTGTGCGATGAACTGCGCCGCGTCGATGCCAAAGGCGAGCGCCCGGTGCTGACCTGTTCGGCCCTCAAACACAGTTACCGCGAACGCTTGCGCAGTGCCTTGCCGGGCCTGGGCTTCGTTTTCCTTGAGCTGACCCCCGAAGTCGCCGCCGATCGTGTGTCTCATCGGCCGGGCCACTTCATGCCGTCGACCTTGATCGACAGCCAGTTCGCCACACTTGAATCGCCCGTTGGTGAGCCCCTGACCCTGGCTCTGGATGCGTCCAGCCACAGCGTCGATGAGTTGGCGAAGCAGGCTCATGCATGGTGGCTCGATCATGGCTTGAAACTCGCCAGTTGAGTTTTGCTCCAAGAGATAGCGCTGTCCTGACGGCTTTTGAATAACCGCTTTCATAACAACAACAAACAACGGAGACACCCCCCATGTTTGGCATGTCCCACGAGTCATTCCTGCTGCTAGACGCAGTGGTCACAGTGATCGGGCTTATCGTCCTGATCACCAAGTTCAAGTTGCACCCATTCCTCGCACTGATCATCGCCGCCGCCTTCCTCGGGCTGACGTCCGGCATGCCGATCGGCACCATCATCAAGGCGTTCCAGGATGGCTTCGGTGGGGTACTCGGTTTCGTCGGCATCATCCTGGCGCTGGGCACGATGCTCGGCAAAATGATGGCCGAATCAGGCGGTGCGGATCAGATTGCGCAGACGTTGATCCGCGCCTTCGGCAAGGACAAGGTGCAGTGGGCCATGATGTTCGCCGCGTTCCTGGTCGGCATTCCGCTGTTCTTCGAAATCGGCTTCGTGCTGCTGATTCCGCTGGTGTTCATCGTGGCCCGTCGCACTGGCGTGTCGATCATCAAGATCGGTATCCCGCTACTGGCTGGTCTGTCCGCGGTACACGGCCTGGTGCCGCCGCACCCGGGTCCGCTGCTGGCCATCGGTGTGTTCGGTGCTGACATCGGTAAAACCATTCTGTACGGCCTGATCGTTGCGCTTCCAACGGCCATCATCGCTGGCCCGATCTTCGGTACGTTCATTGCCAAGCACATTCCCGGTCATCCGAACCAGGAGCTGGTGGATCAACTATCGCGCGAAACGGATTCGGCTGAACTGCCGAGCTTCGGCATCACTCTGGTGACCGTGCTGCTGCCGGTGTTCCTGATGCTGCTCAAGACATTTGCCGACGTGGTGCTGCCCGATGGCAACATCTTCCGCACTTTCATGGACCTGATCGGTCACCCGATTTCGGCGTTGCTGCTGGCATTGCTGCTGTCGCTGTATACCTTCGGCTACAAGCAGGGCATCGGTTCCAGCCAAATGATGAAATGGCTCGATGCAAGCCTTGCGCCGACCGCCGCGATCATTCTGATCATCGGTGCCGGTGGTGGCTTCAAGCAGATGCTGGTGACCAGCGGTGTGGGTGATGTGATCGGCCACATGGCGGTGAACGCACAGATCTCGCCGATCCTGCTGGCCTGGCTGGTGGCGGCGGTGATTCGCATCGCGACCGGTTCAGCGACCGTGGCGACCATTACTGGCGCGGGCATCGTGGTGCCGGTGGTGGGGATGATTCCGGGCGTGAACCGTGAGCTGCTGGTACTGGCCACCGGTGCCGGTTCGTTGATCCTGTCCCACGTCAACGACGCCGGTTTCTGGCTGGTGAAGCAGTACTTCAACATGACCGTGGCGGAAACCTTCAAGACCTGGACCGCGATGGAAACCATCCTGTCCGTGGTGGGCCTGGGCTTCATCCTGCTGTTGTCGTTGTTCGTCTGACACGATTGGCAAACACAAAAAAACCGCAGCAATGCGGTTTTTTTGTGGGTGATGAGTCGAAATCCCTGTTTTGTATTAGCTGTTGGTTTTCTGAACTAACCCATCCGCCCGGAACATCCCGCGAATCCCGCGCACGGCCTGACGAATCCGGTCCTGGTTTTCGATCAGCGCGAAGCGCACATGATCATCCCCGTACTCGCCAAATCCCACGCCTGGCGAGACACAGACCTTGGCTTCGGCCAGCAGTTTCTTGGCGAATTCCAGCGAACCCATGTGTGCGTAAGCCTCGGGAATCTTGGCCCAGACATACATCGATGCTTTCGGGTTTTCGACCATCCAGCCCAGTTCATGCAGGCCTTTGACCAGCACGTTGCGACGCTGCCGATATTGATCGGCAATGTCTTTGACGCATTGCTGATCGCCTTCCAGCGCCGCGATGGCCGCGACCTGCAGCGGGGTGAACGTGCCGTAATCGTGGTAGCTCTTGATCCGCGCCAGAGCGTTGACCAGTTCAGGGTTGCCGACCATGAAACCGATGCGCCAGCCGGCCATGTTGTAGCTCTTGGACAGGGTGAAAAACTCCACCGCGATGTCCTTGGCGCCGGGCACTTGCATGATCGACGGGGCTTTCCAGCCGTCGTAGACGATGTCGGCGTAGGCCAGGTCGTGCACCACCAAAACATCGTACTGCTTGGCGAGGGCGATCACCCGCTCGAAGAAATCCAGCTCCACGCACTGGGCGGTGGGGTTGGACGGGAAGCCGAGGATCATCATTTTCGGTTTCGGGATCGAGCCGCGAATCGCCCGTTCCAGCTCTGCGAAGAAATCCACGCCAGGAATCAGCGGCACCGATCGCACCTGGGCACCGGCAATCACGGCACCGTAGATGTGAATCGGGTAGCTGGGGTTCGGCACCAGCACGGTGTCGCCCTGATCGAGGGTGGCCAGCATCAAATGCGCCAGACCTTCCTTGGAGCCGATGGTGACGATGGCTTCGGTTTCCGGGTCGATGTCGACTTCGTAGCGATCCTTGTACCAATTGGAGATCGCCCGGCGCAGGCGCGGAATCCCTTTGGACGTGGAATAGCCGTGAGTGTCTTCACGCTGGGCAACCGTGACGAGTTTTTCGACAATGTGCGGCGGCGTGGCGCCGTCGGGGTTGCCCATGCTCAAGTCGATGATGTCTTCGCCACGACGACGGGCGGCCATCTTCAGCTCGGCAGTGATGTTGAAAACGTAAGGGGGGAGTCGATCTATGCGCGCAAAGCGGCGCGGCGAACCTTGTTCGGCCATTGTTGCCTCGGATAACGTAAGCGCCCGGAACCGTCCGAGCGACGCTGGCCACTGCGGTGGCCTGTGCGGAATGTAAGGGCAGCTGTGGCAGACTGTCCAGCGTCTATGTAAACAATTTTTGCGAAGGAAATCGGTTGATGGAATTTACCAGCGGCTTTTTGCTGAGCCTTTCGCTGTGCCTGGACATCGGTGTGGCCAATATCGCGATGATTACGCTGGCGATGCAGCGCGGCTATTTCCAAGGCTTTGCCCTGGGGCTGGGGACGTGTGTCGGCGACCTGATTTACGCCGTGCTGGCATTGGCCGGGATGACCGTATTGCTGCAATACGAAACCGTGCGTTGGGTGCTGTGGATCGGCGGCTCGGCGCTGCTGCTGTATTTCGCGGCGAAGATGATTTATTCGGCGATTCACCATGAAGCGCTGTTGGCGCAAACCCCGGAAGTCGGTCACAACTCCCACCGCAAGGAGTTTTTTCGCGGGATTTTCCTCGCCATGTCGTCCCCCAGTGCCATTCTCTGGTTCGCCGCGGTAGGCGGAACACTGATCGCCCGTTCCGGTGGTGGTGGCACGGTCAGCTCGGCGCTGTTTCTTGGCGGTTTCTTGTGCGCCGGGGTGCTCTGGTGTGTCGGCCTGTGCTTCGCTGCAAGTCACGGCGGCAAATTGCTCGGTGACAAATTGCTGCGTTATTCCTACATGGCATCGGCAGCGATTTTCTGCTATTTCGCGGTCTATGTGATCCTATCGGGTTATAACGAGTTCATCGGTCCAGGCGCCGTCGAACAGTTGCACGCACTGTAACTGGGCGAATCGGGTTTGGCTTCTATACTCCCAGCCGAACCCACCTTTTGTACCAGGAGTTGAGTCATGGATGAGCAAAAAAGCGTCGAAATCGCTGAACCACGCTTCGAAAACGGGCACTTCATGCTCATCGCAGGGTTTGGCGGACGATTTACCCAAGAGACGGCCCCAAAGCAGATTCCCAAGCTGTGGGAAAAATTCATTCCCGAGATGGGCAAAATTCCCGGTCAGAAAAGCGAAGTAACTTACGGCATCTGCTGCAATGCGGATGGCAAGGGTGGTTTCGAATACATCGCCGGCGTCGAGATCAGCAAGCTCGACGACCTGCCCGAGAAGTACCGCTGGATCGAAGTTCAGCCTCAGAAGTATGCAGTCTTCGAACACAAGGGCTCTCTGGATGCCTTGCCCCAGACCTTTCAATACATCTGGAAAACCTGGCTGCCGAAGTCCGGTCATGAAGCGGCGGACGCTCCGGAGTTCGAACGCTACAGCGATGATTTCAACCCCAAACTCAACACTGGCGTGCTGGAAATCTGGCTGCCGCTAAAAGTGTAATGAGCGGGTTGAGCGGCGGATCGGCGATCCGCCGCTCTGATCGATATCAACACCTTATTGATTTATGATCCCAACCTTTCCCCGCTGATTCCGAGCTGCCATGAACACCGTCATCCGCCACGTCAGTCCCGCTGACCTGGACCGTTGCTATGCCATCGAAACCGTTGCCTATGAAGGCGATGAAGCCGCTACCCGCGAGAAAATTGCCACCCGCATTGCCACCTGGCCCGAGGGCTTCATCGTCGCCGAAGTGGATGGCGTCGTAGCCGGTTTCATCAATTCCGGTGCTGCATTTGAGGTGGAGATGTCGGACGAGGCGTTCAAGGAGCTGATCGGCCACGACCCCGCTGGCCCGCACGTGGTGATCATGTCGGTGGTGGTGCATCCGGATTATCAAGGGCAGGGTTTGGCGAAACGCTTGATGGGTGAATTCATCCAGCGCATGCGCGCACTGAACAAGGCCAGTATCCACCTGATGTGCAAAGAGCGGCATATTCCACTCTATGCCGGGTTTGGTTTTGCCTACATCAAGCCCTCTGCGTCGGACCATGGCGGGATGGCGTGGCATGAGATGGTGTTGACGCTGTAACCCGCGCTGGAGATCCAGTGTGGGAGCGGGCTTGCTCGCGAAGAGGGCGTGTCAGTCGATATTGATGCTGACTGACCCACCGCATTCGCGAGCAAGCCCGCTCCCACAGGGTCGTGTTGCCTCAATCGATCCCGACAAACCCGCCGGTCTGGTGCTGCCACAACCGCGCATACAAGCCGCCATGGGCCAGCAGTTCGGCGTGGCTGCCGGTTTCGGCGATCTTGCCGTTTTCCAGCACCACCAAGCGGTCCATTCGCGCGATGGTCGAGAGGCGGTGGGCGATGGCGATCACCGTCTTGCCTTGCATCAGGGTTTCGAGGCTTTCCTGAATCGCCGCTTCGACTTCCGAGTCCAGAGCCGAGGTGGCTTCGTCCATGATCAGGATTGGCGCGTCCTTGAGCAGCACCCTGGCGATGGCAATCCGCTGACGCTGGCCGCCGGAGAGCTTCACACCGCGTTCCCCGACATGAGCATCAAAACCGGTGCGGCCTTCAGAGTCCGACAACAGCGGGATGAACTCGTCGGCCCGGGCCTTGTGCACCGCCTCCCAGAGTTCGACATCGGTGGCGTCGGGTTTGCCGTACAGCAAATTATCGCGGATCGAGCGGTGCAGCAGCGAAGTGTCCTGGGTGATCATGCCGATGCGTTCACGCAGGCTTTCCTGGCCAACTTCGGCGATGTTCTGGCCATCGATGAGAATCCGCCCACCCTGAACGTCATAGAGGCGCAGCAGCAGATTGACCAACGTCGATTTGCCGGCACCGGACGGGCCGATCAGACCGATTTTCTCACCGGGTTTGATCGTCAGGTTGAGGTCGCCGATGACCCCGCTTTTCTTGCCGTAGTGGAAATCGACGTGATCGAAACGCACCTCGCCACGCGCCACCTTCAAAGGCTTGGCCTGCTCGTGGTCGGTGATGCTGACTGGCTGGGAAATGGTCTGCAAACCGTCCTGAACCATGCCGATGTTTTCGAAAATGCCCGTGACCACCCACATGATCCAGCCAGACATGTTGACGATGCGGATCACCAGACCCGTGGCCAAGGCAATTGCACCCACTGAGATCAACGACTGCGTCCACAGCCACAGCGCGAGGCCGGTGGTGCTGACGATCAGCAGGCCGTTCATGCTGGTGATGGCCACGTCCATGCTGGTCACCACACGGCCAGCCAGTTGGGCTTTTTCGGTTTGTTCCTTGATCGCTTCGCGGGCGTATTGCTGCTCGAAATTGGTGTGGGCGAACAGCTTCAGGGTGGTGATGTTGGTGTAGCCATCGACGATCCGTCCCATGAGTTTGGAGCGCGCATCGGAGGACACCACCGAGCGTTCCTTGACCCGCGGCACGAAGTAGTAGAGGGCGCCGATGAAGGCGGCGATCCAGGTCAGCAGCGGGATCATCAGGCGCCAGTCGGCTTCGGCGAACAGCACCAGTGAACTGATCGCGTAGATCAGCACGTGCCATAGCGCGTCCACCGCTTGCACAGCCGAATCGCGCAACGAGTTGCCGGTCTGCATGATGCGTTGGGCGATGCGTCCGGCGAAGTCGTTCTGGAAGAAATTGAGGCTCTGTTTGAGCACATAACTGTGGTTTTGCCAGCGGATCAGGCTGGTCAGGCTGGGGCTCAAGGTCTGGTGTACCAGCAAGTCATGCAAGCCGACGAATATCGGGCGCAGGACCAACGCCACCACCGCCATCCAGGCCAGTTCGATGCCGTGTTCCTTGAAAAAATCGACGTTGGGCGTGCCTTGGGCGAGGTCGATGATGCGGCTCAGGTAGCTGAACAGCGCCACTTCGATCAGCGCGCCGAACAGGCCGACGATCAGCAGGACGGCGAAACTCGGCCAGACCTGCTTCAGGTAATAGGTATAGAAGGGGAGAACCCGATCCGGCGGAGCCGCCGTCGGTGCATCGCGGAAAATGTCGATCAGTTTTTCAAAACGACGATAAAGCATCAGTTCTCCGCCCGCGCACGGGCTCTCCTTTAAACGATATGAGCGGCGCCGGCAGAACCGGCGGCCGCTCAAGACTCCCTGTCCAGCTTACTCTCAGTCGATGCGCTTGGCCGACTTGATGAAGACAGGGTCGGCCGGCACGTCTTTCATGCCGCTTTTGGTGGTGGTCTGGGAGTTGACGATGACATCGACGACGTCCATCCCTTTAACGACTTTACCGAACACGGCATAGCCGTCGCCCTGGTCCAGGAAGTCGTTGTCTTTGACGTTGATGAAGAACTGGCTGGTGGCCGAATCCGGGACGGAAGTACGGGCCATGGACAGCGTGCCACGCACGTTATGCAGGCCGTTTTTGGATTCGTTCTTGATCGGCGCCTTGGTTTCTTTTTGCTGCATCTGTTGAGTGAAACCGCCGCCCTGGACCATAAAGCCAGGAATTACACGGTGAAAAATCGTGTTGTTGTAGAAGCCGCTGTCGACGTACTCAAGGAAGTTCTTGGTACTGATCGGCGCCTTGACCGGGTCCAGTTCGATTTCGATCTGGCCATTGGTGGTTTCCAGCAGCACGTGCGGCGCCTTGGCGGGCGTGGCGGCCATCAGGTTGGCGGCAAACAGAACGGAGCCGGCGACGAGGGCGATTTTTTTCAGCATAAGTCAGTGATCCTGAGTGGTGGTGTCGACTGCGGTGAGAAACTCGAGCAGCGTTTGGTTGAAGCGTTCGGGTTGATCCAGCGGGGTGGCGTGGCGCGAATCGGCGATCACCACCAGCCGCGCATCGGGCAGCAGTTTTACGTAAGTTTCCTTCACCGAGACCGGTGTGTAATCGTGGTCTGCGCTAACGATGAGGGTTGGACAGGTGACTCGCGAAAGTCGTTCCTGAACCCCCCAGCCTATGAGGGCATCGAAGCTGGCGAGATAAGCATGTTTGTGGTTCTTTGCCCAGCGCACGGCAATTTTTTGCCGCAAATCGGCTTGGTCGGGGTTGGGAAACAGCATGCGCCCCAAGGCTTTGCCGATTGTTTCCATGCTCAGCAGTCGGGCCATGCTCCAGCGTTTGATTAGCCACCAATAGTCACTGGGCTTTTGCATTTTGACTTGCGGCTGGCTATTGACGATGCATAGACTTTTGAGCAATTGCGGCTGATCCACCGCCAGTTGAAAGCCGATGATGCCACCCATGGAAAGCCCTACATAATGTGTCGGGCCGAGGTGCAAGTGTTCAATGAGAGCGATCAGGTCGGCGCTGAACCCGGCGATGCTGTAACGCTCGCGGGGTTTATCGGAGCGCCCGTGGCCGCGTACGTCCGGGACGATCACCCGGTAGCGGGCTGACAGCGCCGGGATCTGCATTTCCCAGTCCAGGGTGCTGGAGCCCAACCCGTGAACCAATAGCAACGGCGTGCCGTGGCCATATTCCTCATAGTGCAGGTTACAACCTTCATGTTCGAAATAGGCCATACGTACACTCCATGTCAGGCTTGTTCAGGGGCGGCGAAAGGTGCATCCAGCGGCGCGGTATCAAAGGTGCGCAGCAGTTCGATGAGAATCTGCGTCGCCGGGCCCAAGGGTTTGTCCTTGTTTGAATACAGATAGAAGCTCGGGTTGCGGCTGCCACCTTGGTCCAACGGTAGCACTTTGAGCGTACCTTCCTTGAGTTCGCGCTCGATCATGTGCCGGGGCAGCCAGGCGAAGCCCAGGCCGCTGCTGACGAAGGTCGCGGCGGTGGCCAGGCTGCCGACGGTCCAGCGCTGTTCGGCGCCGAGCCAGCCGACGTCTCGTGGTTGCTGGCGGCCGGAGTCGCGGATCACCACTTGCATCTGGCTTTCCAGGTCCTGGAAGTTCAGTTCGCGGTTCAAGCGATGCAAGGAATGCTCGGGGTGGGCGACCGCGATAAATTCGACGTCGCTCAATTCTGCGCCCAGATAACCGGGAATGCTGAAACCGGTGATGGCCAGATCGGCCACGCCTTCGAGCAACACTTCCTCGACACCCGACAACACTTCTTCGCGCAGGCGCACCCGGCAGCCACGGCTTTGTGGCATGAACGCGGTCAGGGCGCGAACGAGGCGGGCGCTGGGGTAGGCTGCGTCGACCACCAGCCGCACTTCCGCTTCCCAGCCTTGCTCCATGTGATGGGCCAGGTCTTCCAGTTGGCTGGCCTGTTTCACCAGTTGCCGGGAACGGCGCAGCAGCACGCCGCCGGCTTCGGTGAGCACCGCTTTGCGGCCGTCGATGCGTAGCAATGGCACACCGAGTTGGTCCTGCATGCGCGCTACGGTGTAGCTGACCGACGATTGCGAGCGGTGCAGCGCTTCGGCGGCCTGGGCGAAACCGCCGTGATCGACCACGGCCTGCAATGTTCGCCATTGATCAAGGGTCACGCGGGGCGCTTTCATGTTGAGCTCCTCTTGTCCTAAGCTGGCAGTCCTTATTGGAGGCTGCTGAATGAAAAAACTTTGTAGTGTGATGGCGGGTTGTGCGGTGTTGGCGCTGCTGCCACTGACGGCGATTGCGTATCCGATCGACGTTCAAAAGCAATTGAACGGCTTGAGCATCGACTACAACGCCTTTGATACAGATGCCGATATCGCCTCCATTCAGGTGAACAACTACGGCAGCACCGATGCGATCTGCAAGGTGGTTTTCAACAATGGCCCGGAAGCGCCGCGTAACCGCACAATCGAAGTGCCTGCCGGTAAACACAAAAACGCCACCGCCAAGTTCACCCGCTCCATCATCAAGATGCGTATCAACCTGACCTGCACCCCGAAATGACTTTACAACCCTGTGGGAGCGGGCTTGCTCGCGAAAGCGGTGTGTCAGCCAGCAGTGGTTTCGACTGACACAATGCCTTCGCGAGCAAGCCCGCTCCCACAGGGCATGCACCGCTTATAAACGAATTTATCGATGATTTATAGCAGTTATTTGCGCTTTTTCATCGATATGACTCTGTTTAACCTTCACTCCATCGACCTACAGCATTCTCAGATGGAGGCTACATCCCATGTCCCGCGTTCTGATCATCGAAAGCAGCGCCCGTCAGCAAGACTCGGTTTCCCGCCAGCTGACCCAGACCTTCATCAGCCAATGGAAAGCCGCACACCCGGCCGACCAGATCACCGTCCGTGACCTTGCTACAACCCCGGTGCCACACCTGGACATCAACTTGCTGGGCGGCTGGATGAAGCCTGCCGAACAACGCAACGAGATCGAGCAGGCCTCGCTGGAACGCTCCAACCTGCTGACTGATGAACTGCTGGCCGCCGACGTACTGGTAATGGCTGCGCCGATGTACAACTTCGCCATTCCGAGCACCCTCAAAGCCTGGCTCGACCACGTGCTGCGTGCCGGTGTGACCTTCAAGTACACCGAAACCGGCCCGCAAGGACTGCTCAGCGGCAAGCGCGCCTATGTGCTGACCGCTCGCGGCGGGATCTACGCCGGCAGCACCGCGGATCACCAGGAACCGTACCTGCGCCAGGTCATGGGCTTCATCGGCATCCACGACGTCACGTTCATTCACGCCGAAGGCATGAACCTGGGCGGTGACTTCCAGGAGAAAGGCCTGAACCAGGCCAACGCCAAGCTTTCCCTGGTCGCCTGAGCCGTTAATCGCCAGATAATCGCTGGATGGTCTAGTGACCTGGCGCAACCCTTCAAGCCTGCACGCGCATCGAACCTCCCTTTGCACTTGTTGCTCCTGAGTGCTCTAGCCCGATTGAACGCATTAGCGAGATCGGGCTTTTTTTTGCCTGCGATTTGATAAGCGGGCACACAGCCCCCTGTGGGAGCGGGCTTGCTCGCGAAGAGGGCATGTCAGTCGACATTAATGTTGCCTGACCCACCGCATTCGCGAGCAAGCCCGCTCCCACAGGGTTTTGTGTGTTGGCTGACTGTCGCGATGACGAGCAAAACCCGCTATCGTCGCCGTCATTCGAAATGAGGCGACCATGGGCTATCTACTTTTTGTCACGCTGATCCAGGCGTTTTCCTTCAGCTTGATCGGCGAATACCTGGCCGGTCATGTCGACAGTTACTTCGCGGTGCTGGTGCGGGTGCTGCTGGCGGGGCTGGTGTTCATTCCGCTGACGCGCTGGCGTCAGGTCGAGCCGGCGTTCATGCGTGGGATGTTGCTGATCGGCGCGTTGCAGTTCGGCGTGACTTACGTCTGTTTGTATTTGAGCTTCCGGGTACTGACGGTGCCGGAGGTGTTGCTGTTCACCATCCTCACGCCGCTGCACGTGACCCTGATCGAAGACGCGCTGAACCGCCGCTTCAATCCGTGGGCCTTGATTGCTGCACTGGTGGCAGTGGCGGGCGCGGCGGTGATTCGTTATGACCGGATCAACCCGGATTTCTTCATGGGTTTCCTGCTGCTGCAACTCGCCAACTTCACCTACGCCGCCGGGCAGGTGCTCTACAAACATCTGGTGGCCCGCCATCCGAGTGATCTGCCGCATTACCGACGCTTCGGCTACTTCTATCTGGGCGCGTTGGCGGTGGCGTTGCCGGCGTTTCTGTTGTTCGGCAAACAGAACTTCCTGCCCGAAGCGCCGCTGCAATGGGGCGTGCTGCTGTTCCTCGGCCTGGTCTCGACCGCGCTGGGTCTGTACTGGTGGAACAAGGGCGCGTGCCTGGTGAACGGCGGAACGTTGGCGGTGATGAACAACCTGCATGTGCCGGTGGGGTTGCTGATCAACTTGTTGATCTGGAATCAGCATGAAGAGCTGGGGCGGTTGTTGTTTGGTGGGTCGGTGATTCTGATGGCGGTGTGGATTAGTCGGTTGGGTGTACGCCGGCCGGCGGTTGCACACTAATCCCTTGTGGGAGCGGGCTTGCTCGCGAATGCGGTATGACATTCAACATAGATGTCGGCTGACACTCCGCCTTCGCGAGCAAGCCCGCTCCCACAAAGGGATATGTGGTGCTACATGATGTGTTTTTCCGGCTCGGGAATGTGACTCGCGCCCAACACCGCCGGGAGCAACCCCGACCGCAAATCCCCACCGCTCGGCTGCTGATAAAGGCTCAAACCAAACTCCGGCAGTACCGCCAGCAGGTAATCGAAAATATCCCCCTGAATCCGCTCGTAATCGGCCCACACGGTGGTGCGGGTGAAGCAGTAGATTTCCAGCGGAATGCCCTGAGCGGTGGTCTGCATCTGGCGAACCATGCAGGTCATGTTCGGCTGGATTTCCGTGTGACTCTTCAGATAGGCCAGCGCATAGGCGCGAAAGGTGCCGATGTTGGTCATCCGTCGACGGTTGGCCGACATCGCTGCGACGTTGCCCTGAGCTTCGTTCCAGGCCTTGAGTTCCGCCTGTTTGCGGTTGATGTAGTCGGTCAGCAGATGCACCTGGGACAGCTTCAGCTCTTCGTCATCGCGAATAAACCGCACGCCGCTGGCGTCGATGAACAGGCTGCGCTTGATCCGGCGGCCACCGGACTGCTGCATGCCGCGCCAGTTCTTGAACGACTCGGACATCAGGCGCCAGGTCGGGATCGACACAATCGTCTTGTCGAAATTCTGCACCTTGACCGTGTGCAAGGTGATGTCCACCACGTCACCGTCGGCACCGACTTGTGGCATCTCGATCCAGTCGCCGACCCGCAGCATGTCGTTGCTGGTCAGTTGCACGCTGGCGACGAACGACAGCAGGGTGTCTTTGTAGACCAACAGAATCACCGCCGACATGGCGCCCAGACCCGACAGCAGCAACAGCGGCGACCGGTCGATCAGCGTGGCGACGATGATGATCGCGCCAAACACGAACAACACCATTTTCGCCAGTTGCACGTAGCCCTTGATCGAGCGGGTGCGGGCGTGTTCGGTGCGGGCATAAATGTCCAGCAGGGCATTGAGCAATGCGCTGACGGCCAGCACCAGGAACAGAATGGTGAACGACAGCGCCACATTGCCAAGGAAGTTAAGGGCGGTTTTGCTCAGCTCCGGCACCAGGTGCAGACCGAACTGGATCACCAGCGAAGGCGTCATCTGCGCGAGGCGATGAAACACTTTGTTATGGCGAAAATCGGTGATCCAGTGCAGCGACGGCTGGCGACCGAGGATTTTGGTCGCATGAAGAATGAGGTAACGCGCCACTCGTCCGAGTACCAGCGCCACCACCAGCAGCAACATCAGCGCGAGCGTGGAATGCAGGAGCGGGTGCTGATCGAGAGCACCCCAGAGGTCTTGGGCGTTGAGCCAGAGCTGTTTGATATCCATGGGTGAAAACGGTTCTTCTGTAGGACGCGACGGGGCGATTAGAGCATTTAAGACGTTCCGGATGACGTTTTGAGGCAAAACAGGCAACAAAAAAACCACTGTTTGCAGCCGTTTGTATAAAGAAACTCGGCCTTCGCGCTCGAAACCGTTACCCTATGCAGCTGTTTTTTTGTATTTCTTCGAGGTAGCACCCGTGTTTTCCCAATTCGCCCTGCACGAACGCCTGCTCAAAGCCGTGGCCGAGCTTAAATTTGTCGAGCCAACGCCTGTGCAAGCAGCGGCTATTCCGCTGGCGCTCCAAGGGCGTGACCTGCGGGTGACGGCGCAAACCGGTAGCGGCAAAACCGCTGCATTCGTTTTGCCGATCCTCAACCGCTTGATCGGCCCGGCCAAAGTCCGCGTCAGCATCAAGACCCTGATCCTGCTGCCGACCCGCGAGCTGGCCCAGCAGACCATCAAGGAAGTCGAGCGCTTCGCTCAGTTCACCTTCATCAAGTCCGGCCTGATCACCGGCGGTGAAGATTTCAAGGTCCAGGCCGCGATGCTGCGCAAGGTGCCGGACATCCTGATCGGTACGCCGGGCCGGATGATCGAGCAACTGAACGCCGGCAACCTCGACCTCAAAGAAGTCGAAGTGCTGGTGCTCGACGAAGCCGACCGCATGCTCGACATGGGCTTTGCCGAAGACGTGCAGCGTCTGGTGGAAGAGTGCACCAACCGTCAGCAGACCATGCTGTTCTCCGCCACCACTGGCGGTTCGGGCCTGCGCGAGATGGTCGCCAAGGTCCTGAACAACCCTGAACACTTGCAGCTGAACAACGTCAGCGATCTGAACGCCACCACTCGTCAACAGATCATCACCGCCGACCACAATCAGCACAAAGAACAGATCGTGAACTGGCTGCTGGCCAACGAGACCTATCAGAAGGCCATCGTGTTCACCAACACCCGGGCCATGGCCGACCGTATTTACGGCCGTCTGGTGGCGCAGGAATACAAAGCGTTCGTGCTGCACGGTGACAAAGACCAGAAAGACCGCAAACTGGCCATCGACCGTCTGAAGCAGGGCGGCGTGAAGATCCTCGTGGCCACCGACGTCGCTGCCCGTGGCCTCGACGTGGAAGGCCTGGATCTGGTGATCAACTTCGACATGCCACGCAGCGGCGACGAATACGTTCACCGCATCGGTCGCACCGGTCGCGCCGGCAACGATGGCCTGGCCATCTCGCTGATCTGCCATGGCGACTGGAACCTGATGTCGAGCATCGAGCGCTACCTCAAGCAGAGCTTCGAGCGCCGCACCATCAAGGAAGTCAAAGGCACCTACGGCGGACCGAAAAAGGTCAAGGCCTCGGGCAAAGCCGTTGGCGTGAAGAAGAAAAAGGTCGACGCCAAAGGCGACAAGAAGAAAACCGGCGCCAAGGCCCCGACCAAGCGCAAGATCGCCAACCGCCCGAAGACCGACGCCCTGTCGCTGGTCAGCAAGGACGGCATGGCGCCTTTGAAACGCCGCAAGCCGGAAGCGCCAGCGGCTGAATAAAGCGCTGTAGCGTTCCCATAAAAAACCCGGACAGTGTCCGGGTTTTTTTACGTCAAAAAATCGCAGCAGCTCTTACAGCTGCGCGCTAAAACCCATGTAGGAGCTGCCGAAGGCTGCGATCTTTTGATCTCGCCGTTCAGCTCTCGGCTTTCTTCTCCGCCGACTGCAACTCCTTGAGACGCTGATCAATCAACTGGCACTTGTCCGGCAAATCCTTACTGGCCGTCTCCAGGTCCATCTTCTTCAACTCGTCATTGATTTCCTTGGCCTTGGCCGGGTTCTGCTCCGTGATCTTGGCGATCTCCTTGGCCAGTTGTTCGCGCTTGGCGGTGGCTTCGTCGGGCGGGCAGGCCCAAACGGGGAGGGCACAGGCGAGGCTGGCGGCGAGGGTCAGTTTCAGCAGGATGGTTTTCATGAGCGGGGCCTCATTTATCAATGTCACGGCGTTATTGAGTGGAGGGTTTCTCCACCCGGAAAGTTCAGGTAATGGACTCAAACCCGCGCGCTAGAGCGTCCACCAAAAAACACCTGGAACGGCTTATTGACGCCAGAATGATGGCAACTTAACATTGTGCTATCACATTGATATCACTTCGCCGTTTCGAGGGACCGAATAGACCATTCGCATGCTGATGCAATGGTCGTTTGTGCCACGCCTGGGACCTTCTGACCCAAGCGCGCATTTATCCCCTTTGACGTATTCGCTCTGCAAACGCCCCCAGCATTTGCCGTGTCGGGACGGCTGTGTCTGTGAATTGTTCATTCCATTCTTGCCGATCAAAACGAGACCTTTTGACATGGACGTTCGCCACTACGCCTTCCTCGCTGGCCAGCCCTCTGCTGCGGTCAAAAACCGTGAGCACTTCTGGGGCATGCCCAAGCGCGGATTGGCGTTCCTGTTGGCCAACGTCATGTTCTGGCAGCCGATGTGGGCCCAGGCGGACGGGATTGTGGTGGCTTCGCCGGGTACCAGCCTTGGGCAGGCGGGCAACGGGGTGCCGATCGTCAACATCGCCACGCCCAATGGCACGGGCCTGTCGCATAACCAGTTTCACGATTACAACGTCGGCACCCAGGGCGTGATCCTCAACAACGTCGCCAACCAGACCGGCGCGACGCAACTGGGCGGGATCATCGTCGGCAACCCCAACCTGACCAACCGGGTCGCGGCGCAAACCATCCTCAACGAAGTGGTCGGCGGCAGCCCCAGCCAGTTGCGCGGTTACACCGAAGTGGCGGGGCAGTCGGCGCGGGTCATTGTGGCGAACCCCTACGGCATCAGCTGCAACGGCTGCGGCTTCATCAATACCCCACGAGTCACGTTGACTACCGGCAAACCGGTGCTGGACAACGGTCGTCTCGATCGTTTTCAGGTCGATCAGGGCAGCGTTGCCATTGATGGTGCCGGGCTCAACGCCAACAACGTCGACCGCTTCGAAATCATCACCCGCAGCGCCAAGATCAACGCCGAGATTCAGGCCAGGAACCTGACCATCGTCGCCGGCCGCAACGACGTCAACGCCGACAGCCTCAACGCCACCGCCCGTGCCGATGACGGCAGCGCCAAACCGCAACTGGCCATCGACTCTTCGGCGTTGGGTGGCATGTACGCCGGGGCGATCAAACTGGTGGGCACCGAGGCCGGGGTCGGGGTGAAACTCGATGGCAAACTGATCGCCAGCGGTGGCGACATCCAGCTCGATGCCAACGGCCACTTGAGCCTGGTCGACACCTCCTCCACGAACGGCGCAGTCAACGTCAAAGCCGCCAGCATCGATGCGCGCGGCCCGGTCTATGCCGGTACGGCGCTGAACGTGCAAACCCAAGGCAACCTGACCAACCAGCAAACCTTTGCGGCCCGCGACAGCATTACACTGAGCGCCGGCGGTGTTCTGACCAACAACGGCGTCATCGAGGCCGGGGTCAACGCCGACACCAGCCGCAACGCCAGCGGTGATGTGAGCCTGAGCGCGCAGAACCTCAACAACACCGGCAAGAGTGTGGTGGCCAGCCGCAACCTGACGGTCAATACCAGCCAGACCCTGGGCAACCAGAATGGCACGCTGAGCGCCGGGCAAACCGCCAACATCACTGCAACCACACTGAACAACCGCAGCGGTCAGGTCCTGGGTGACCTGGGTTTGAACATCGACCTCAGCGGCGCTCTGGATAACCGCGATGGTGTATTGGGTTCGGGCAAGAGCGTGGATCTCAAAGCCGCCAGCCTCGACAACCGCGACGGCGGCGGTGTGGTCAGTGACGGCAGCCTCACCGCGCGCATCACCGGTTTGCTGGATAACCAGAACACCGGTGAAATCAGTGCCAAGGGCATCATCGATGTGCGCACAGGCAGCCTCGACAACCGTGGTGGCAACGTTAGCGGTCAAGACACGCTGACCATAACCGGCAATTCTGCCGACAATCGCGGCGGGGTGATCCAGGCCGACAAACAGTTGAAGCTGCAAGTTGGCCAACTGGATAACCGTGACAAAGGCTTGATCAGTGGCAAGTCCGGTATCGCCTATGACGGTACTCGCCTGGACAACAGTGGCGGCTTGCTCAGTGCAATCGGCCCGGTCACCCTCAACGCCGATGAAGTGCAAAACGCGGCGGGGCGGATCTCCAGCCAAAGTGACCTCACCGCCACCATTGGCCTGCTGCAACAACAAGGCGGAGCATTGGTCGCCCAAGGCAATCTGAGTCTGACCGGTGCGACCCTCGATAACCGCAATGGCGGTCTGATCGGCACCACCAAAGCGCTGACGCTTAAAGTCGACGACATCGACAACCGTGCAGGTGAGCTCTCCAGCAGCTTGTTGCTGAACATCAAAGGTCAGCGCCTGGACAACAGTGACGGCGGGAAAATTCTGGCCGCTATTGATCTGCAAATGGTCGTTGCCAAACTGATCAACCAGAACAAGGGGCTGATCGTCGCCAAGGGCGCGACGACGCTGACCGGTACCACTCTGGATAACACCAGCGGCACCTTCGACAGCCTCAAGGGGTTGGTGATTACCCTCGACGATGCCTTGCTGAATGGTCAGGGGCTAATCAGCAGCGAAGGAACGTTGACCCTCGATGCGGGCAGCTTCGACAACAGTGCCGGTAGCCTGGGCAGTGCCGGTGCGTTGTCCGTGACCAGTCGTGGCGGCTTGCTCAATCTGGGCGGCTCGATCAGCACCGACAACACCTTGACCCTCGACAGCGTCAGCCTGGATAACAGCCAGAAAGGCCTGATATCCGGTAAAGACGCCACCCACGTCATCACTGGCAACGTTGATAACAGTCAGGGCGGTCGCCTCACCAGCGGCGCCACCCTGGACCTCACCGCCAAGCAGGTCAACAACGCAACAGGACGAATTGCCAGCCAGCAAGCGTTGACCGCCTCGGTCACAGGGCTCAACCAACAGGGCGGTGAGCTGTTCAGCCAAACCAGCCTGAGCCTGGACCTGAACAACGGCCAACTGAACAACCAGAGCGGTCTGATCAATGCGCCGTTGCTGATGTTGAAAAACCTCAAGGACGTCAACAACCAGAACGGTGAAGTCTCCAGCGCTCAAGCCTTCACACTGACCGCTCAGAGCCTGGACAACAGCAATGGCAAGTTACTGAGCGATCAGGGGCTGACTCTGCGCATCGCCCAAGCCTTGAACAACCTCAAGGGTGTGATTTCCGCAGCATCCCTCGATAGCCACAGCGACAGTCTCAACAATACTGAAGGCTTGATCAGCAGTCACGACCGGCTGAAGCTGACCACTGACCACACGCTGGATAACCAGAAAGGTGCGGTCATCGCTGACGGTGAACTGTTGCTCACCGCCGACACCCTCGACAACTTTGGCGGCGACATTGCCGGCAAGGCCGACGCCACCGTTCAGGTCAAGACCCTGAATAACCAGAAAGGCAAATTGATCACCACCGGTGTGCTCAAGCTGACCGCCGACACCCTCGACAACCGCGAAAAAGGTCTGCTGGGTTCCACCAAAGCCATGACCCTGACGGTCGATGACCTCGATAACCGTGGCGGTGAAGTCAGCACCAACGCCGATTTGTCGGTCACCGGTACAAAACTCGACAACAGCGACGGCGGCCAGGTTTTCACCGGTCAGGCGCTGACCCTCACGGTGGACCAGTTGCTCAACCGCAACAAAGGCTTGCTCAGCGCCACGACCCAGTTGAACCTGCAAGGACGTTCGCTGGATAACAGCGGCGGCAACCTGCTCAGCGTGCAGAACATGCACTTGAACCTGACCGGCGCCTTGGACAACAGCCTGGGCCAGGTCAGCAGCGAAGGTGCATTGACCGTCAAAACCACGCAGTTGACCAATACCCAGGGCAGTCTTTCCAGCGCGGCCGATCTAATGCTCACCAGTGATGACAGCGTCAGCAACCAGGGCGGTGAACTGGTTACCGATGGCGCGCTCACGCTCATCAGCGCCAGTCTCGACAACCGTCAGCAAGGCAGCATCAGCGGCAAAGGCGCGGTGAAGGTCACCACCGGCGCGTTCGATAACAGCCAGGGCGGCCGACTCAACAGCGCCAGTACCCTGAACCTCATAGCGGGCCAGGTTACCAACCAGGACGACGGCCGTATCGGCAGTCAGGGCGCCTTGACCGCTTCGGTCACCGGGCTGGATCAGCAGGGTGGCAAGTTGTTCAGCAACAGCAGCCTCACCCTGGACCTGAACAACGGCCAACTGAATAACCAGAACGGCCTGATCAATGCTCCCGGTGCCTTGCTGCTCAAACAACTCAAGGGCGTCAACAACCAGGGCGGTGAAATATCCAGCGCCGAAGCCTTCACGCTGACCTCTCAAAACCTGGACAACAGCAACGGCAAATTGCTGAGTAATCAAGGCCTGACCCTGCGCATCGCCAACGCGCTGGACAACGTCAAAGGCCTGATCGGCGCTGCGTCCCTCGACGTGCACGCCGCCAGCCTGAACAACAGCGGCGGCAGCCTGACTAGTCGCGGTGATCTGGAACTGACCGTCGACGGTGTGTTGCGCAACGATGCCAAGGGCCTGATCAACGCAGCTCAGCTACTCAAAATCGGTAGCGCCGAATTCAATAACCAGAGCGGCACGGTGCTTGGCGTCAGCGCTGTCATCCTCGATGCCATGGCGCTGAACAACCGCGATAGCGGGTTGATCAACAGCCAGGGCAAACTGACCCTGACCGCCACCAACCTGGACTCTAGCAACGACGGCGAAGTCTCGGCCAAGGGCGACATCGACCTGACCCTGACGTCCCTGACCCAGGACGGCGGCCGCCTGCTCGGCGACAAAGCCGTCACCGTGGAATTGGCCAATGGCGACTTGGACAATCGCAACGGCCTGCTCACGGCCAAGGGACCACTGACCCTCAAGCACCTGCGTGATCTCAACAACCGGAACGGCGAAATCTCCAGCAACCTCGGTTTCGATGTGATTACCCGTGCCCTGGATAACAGCGCCGGCAAGCTGATCAGCAGCCAGCTACTGACGGTCAACGGCACCAGTCTGATCAACCAGAAGGGGCTGATTTCCGGCTGGCAGGGCCTGACCGTCAACGGCGATAGCCTCGATAACCGCGACAGCGGCACACTCTCGAGCAGCAACGGTGATGTTGCCGTGGACCTCAAGGGCGCCTTGCTCAACAGCAATGCCGGAGCACTGGTCAGCCAGGGCAGCCTGAGCGTCAAATCAAAGAGTCTGGATAACAGTAACAAAGGCATCCTCAGCAGTGCGGCAGGGCAGACCCTGACCCTGGGTGAGTCCCTCAACAACAACCAGGGCGGCCTGATCGACAGCGGCGCCGCACTGGACATCACCGCCGGCGCGTTGACCAACGCGGGCGGTACGATCAACGCGCAAAAGGCAATCAATGCCACGGCCACCGGCCTGGACAATACGGGCGGGAGCATCGCCGGTAATGGCGCGGTGACGCTGGATCTGCTCGGTGCATTGACCAACACCAGCGGCAAACTGGTCGGCGCCGGACCGGTGCTGATCAAGGGCGTTACCGACCTCGCCAACCAGAACGGCCAACTCGCCAGTCAAAGCACCCTGACCCTCTTGACCGGTTCGCTGGACAACAGCAACAACGGCACCCTCGCAGCCAAGGACGCCTTGCAGATCACCGCCAGCGGCGCGGTACGCAACGACGTCAACGGTTTGATCTACAGCCAGAACGCCGGCCTGAACTTGCAAGCCGCCAGCCTGGCCAACGGCAAAGGTACGATTCAGACCAAGAACGGCCTGACCCTCGACATCAGCGGCGACCTCGATAACCAGAGCGGCAAAGTTATTGCCGAGAACGGCTTGGTGATGGTCAAAGCCGCCAACATCGACAACCGCGGTGGGGTGCTGTCGAGTATCAAAGGTGCCCTCGAAGCGCGAGCCGTCGGCGTGTTGCGCAACGGCTACGACCTTAACAACAACCGCCAGGGCGGGATCATTCAAGCCCAGGGCCTGACGCTGTCGGCACTGGCCGGCCTGGACAACAACGGCGGGCGGATTTCGGCGCAAGCCACCGACGCAAGCATTACCACCGCCGCGTTCGACAACCGCAACGGCGTGTTCTATGCCAAGGGCCTGGCCGGCGTGATCGGCACCAGTCTGGACAACGGTAACGGTCAGATTGCCGGTAACCGCATCGACCTCAGCCTCAGCGGCGCCCTAGGCAACCGTGCCGGTATCGTTGAAAGCGACACCACGCTGACGGTAAAAGCTGCCAGTGTCGATAACCAGACTGGCCGGCTCCGCTCTCTGGGCACTACCGGTAAGACCAGCTTCCAGATCGGCGGCCTGCTGGATAACCGTAATGGCGTACTCGAGACCGCCAACACCGATCTGACCTTGGCAGTTGGCAGCTTTCTGAATGCCGGTGGCCAACTCAATCACGTTGGTCGTGGCCGATTTGATATCTCCACCGCCAACGTCATTGGCGCCGGAGGCGGCATCACCACCGCCGGCACCCTGGATCTGAATGCCGATACCTGGACCAACTCCAGCGTCATCCAGGCCGGGCGTTTGAACGTCAACGTCGGTAATTTCAGTCAGACCGCCAGTGGCAAGCTGCTGGCCTCTGACTACCTGCAAGCTCGTGGTGGTAACTGGACCAACGATGGCCTGATCGCCAGTGATGGCGTGGTGGATATGCAGTTGGGCGGCAGTTACAGCGGCAACGGGCGGATGTCGAGCGTTGGCGCTCTTTCCCTGACCGCGGCGCAGTTGAGCCTTAGTGCTGCCTCAAGCATTGCTGGTGGTGGTGATTCCATAGTCAAGATCGGCGGACAGCTGACCAACGCCGGGCGCCTGACTTCCAACACCGATCTGACCGTCGAAGCTGGCAGCCTAGCCAACTACGGAACGCTGGGGGCCGCTCAAAACCTCAACCTCAATACTCCGTCGCTGCTCAATGATCGCGGGCTGATTTTCAGCGGCGCCAACATGACATTGGGCGTTGGCAACTTCACCAACCAGAATGGCGACCTGTACGGTCTGCGTGATGTCGTCGTCAAAGGATACGGCGCAGCAGCCCAGGCCAACCAAGTGTCGAACATCTCCGGCTCTATGGAGAGTGGTGGCAAGTTCACACTCAACGCCGGGTCCTTCACCAACCGTACTTCGGGGGACGACGGTACGCAGAACTTTGCCCTGACGCGTACTCTGGTTTCCGGTTTCCTGGCCGTTCAGTGCGGCGATTGCAGTGGCGACCACTACGACGTCAATTACATCGCCCGGGAAGTCTTCGAAGGCGGACAGGACAGCGACACCACGGCATCCGCCTTGTTGACCGCAGGCGGTGACTTCGTCTTCAACGGTGGCAATTTCCTCAATAGCAAAAGCACTGTCAGTGCGACCGGCAACATCACCATCAATGCCAACAACCTGAAGAACATTGGTACGGTCAGCGGCAGCATCGAGCGCACACGTACCTATCGGTCCGGCCGGGTCACCGACGGAACGGTCAATCGCTTCATGCCGCAGGTGGTGGCATACAACCAGCGTAACAACCCGGATTTCCCGAACCTCTACTACATCGACGGTTCTGGAGGTTTTAGTTTAGGTACTGCTTCGTCTAGCTCCCGCCCGGAGGGTGGCCGGGAGGGTGGCAGGATCGAAGTAGTCGTGGTCAAGGACACCGTGACGAATAAGGTGGTGACCAATACCCTCTCGGGTTATTCCTACGGCGATACCAGCCCGCAATCCCAATACGACCGCAACAACCTGGTGGAACTGCCGACCGGCCTGCAGAACTACACCCTGGTCAGTGACATTGAAACGGCGCGTGATGGTGGAAGCGTCACCGCCGGGCGCAATGCCGTTATCCAGGCGGGCGGCAACGTTTCAATCACGGCTACCCAGGATCTGCAGAACAGTGTCATCCACCAGGACTACGGTTCCACCGGCGGCACCAATAAAGTCGCGGATACCAAGGCAAGCGGTGCCGGCACCACTGTCATAAGGCTCAATAGTCAACTGCCGCCCGATCTCGCCCAGCAACAAGTCAACCCGCTGACATTACCGGGCTTTAGCCTTCCCACCGGGGAGAACGGCCTGTTTCGTCTGAGCACTCAGGACACGAGTGATCTGGCGCCGGATGCGGGCACGCTGCAGCCGCCGGGTTGGACTGTGGGCAGTGAAAACGTCGTCACGCAAGGACACGCGGTCGCCGCTGTCAGCGGTGGTCCGCGCAGTTTGCTGGTAAACACCCCGGCGATCCTCACCAGCAGTGATCCCGCCATAGACCCGGTTAGCCACACATCGACGGCGACTGCGAGCGGCGCTAGCACACTCGACGTTTCCGTGAAGTCGGCCGGTCCGCGCAGAGGCGGACTGGGCAACGATACCAAGTCCACGATCGGCATTCGTCCCGTGACTCGTGTCACCGGCCTGCCGGACGTGAAAGCGCCGGCCAACGGCCACAAATACCTGATCGAAACCAACCCGGTACTCACCAACCTCAAGCAGTTCATGAGTTCGGACTACCTGCTGAGCAACCTCGGCTACGACCCGGACACCAGCGCCAAACGACTGGGTGACGGTCTCTACGAACAGCGCCTGATCCAGCAAGCAGTCGTCGCTCGCACCGGCCAACGCTACATTAACGGCCAGACCACCGACGAAGGCCTGTTCAAGTACCTGATGAACAACGCCATCGCCAGCAAGGACGCCCTCAATCTGTCGGTGGGTGTCAGCCTCACCTCGCAACAAGTCGCGGCACTGACCCACGACATCGTCTGGCTCGAAGAGCACGAAGTGAACGGCGAAAAAGTGCTGGTGCCGGTGCTGTATCTGGCACAAGCCGAAGGCCGTCTCGGCCCTACCGGTGCGCTGATTGCGGGCAACGACGTAACGCTGATCGCCGGTCAGAACCTCGACAACGTCGGCACGCTGCGCGCCACCAATAACCTGTCGGCGACGGCGGGCAAGGACTTGGTCAACAGCGGGTTGATTCAGGCGGGTAATCGTCTGGATGTGTTGGCGGGGAATGACGTTATCAACAAGTCGGGCGGGATTCTTGCGGGTCGTGATGTGAGTGTGACGGCGACCAGAGGTGATGTGCTCAACGAACGGACCATCACATCGTCGGACAGCTCTACCCGCTTTGGCACCCAGCATCACGATTACGCCGACAACGCTGCTCGCATCGAGGCCGCCAACGACCTCACCGTGAAGGCGGGTCAAGACATCAACATTGTCGGTGGTGTCATGCAGAGTGGTCGGGACATGAGCCTGAATGCAGGGCGAGACCTCAATGTGTCCTCGACACAGGTCACCAACAGCGTGTTCAAGGACAGCAGACACAACAGCAGCGACATCACTCAACTGGGCGCCCAGATCAGCGCAGGACGTGACCTGTCGGCCGATGCCAAGCGTGATATCAACGTCATCGCCAGCGAGATCGACGCCAAGCGCAACATCGCCATGACGGCAACCGACAACATGACCATTAGCTCGGCGGCGGATGAAGAGCACTCCCTGTCCAAGAGCAAAAAGCTCACCAGACAGGAAGACCACGTCAGCCAGGTTATGTCGGGTGTCACCGCCGGCGGTAACGTGAAGTTGAGTGCCGGTGAGAATCTCGCCGTGATCTCCAGTCGCATTACCGCAGGCGACGAGGCGTACCTGGTGGCGGGTGACAACCTCGATATTCTTGCGGCGCAAGACAGAGACTATTCGCTGTACGACATGAAGAAAAAGGGCTCCTTCGGCGCGAAGAAAACCAAACGCGATGAAGTCACCGATGTGAAAAACATCGGCAGTGAAATCGCCGCAGGCGGCAACTTGACGCTGGTCAGCGGCGGGGATCAGCGCTATCAGGTGGCCAAGCTTGAGAGCGGAAAAGACATCACGCTGGACAGTGGTGGTTCCATCACGTTTGAAGCAGTCAAGGACCTGCATGACGAGAGCCACACCAAGAGCAACAGCAATGCTGCCTGGAACTCGATGAAGGGCAAAGGCAATACTGATGAAACATTGCGTCAAAGTGAGTTGGTGGCCAATGGCGCGTTGGTGATCAAGGCGGTGAACGGTCTCAAGATCGATATCAAGCAAATCGATCAGAAGAGCGTTAGCCAGACCATCGACTCCATGGTAGCGGCTGATCCTAAACTGGCCTGGTTGAAAGAGGCCGAACAGCGAGGCGATGTCGACTGGCGTCGGGTGGAAGAAATCCACAAGAGCTTCAAATACTCAAGTTCGGGACTTGGTGTCGCCGCACAGCTGGCGCTGGCAATCTTGCTGG
>NZ_AKJE01000026.1 GCF_000282495.1 Pseudomonas sp. GM79 | reverse complement strand
CGCTTGGGGCGAGACCTTTTGGTTCCTTTTGGGGCGTTTGCCAAAAGGGACTCGCCGTAAGGGCGAAACCATAAGCCGCCGTTACCGCAGCAACGGATATGTACTCAGTCAACAAAATACAGGTCGGCTGTCAGGCCGCCTTCGCGAGCAAGCCCGCTCCCACAGTTGAACGGTGTATATCAGAGAAAGATTGGTCGGCTATAAGGCCGCCAAGATCAAAAGATTGCAGCCTCCAAAAAAACTCAGTGCGCAGTAAGCCGCCGCACACCAGCATTACCAGGCGACAACGCCAACGCCACTTGCGTGCGATTATGCATATGCGTCAACCGCAACACCTGCGACACATAAAGCTTCACCGTGTTCTCGGTAATCCCCAACTCACAGGCAATCTGATAATTGGTCTGCCCCTTGCCCACCAACCGCGCCACCTCCAGCTGCCGCGGCGACAGCTGATTGAAAACCGCCGGCATCTCCACCCGCTCCGCCTCACTGAATGCACCGCCAGCCGAATCCGACAAAGGCACAGAGGACGGCCCCCGACGAACCTTGTCCAGATCCTGATACAACTCGTCGATCGACTCACAAAGGTACTGCAGCTTTTGACTCAAATGCCCCAACTGCAGGTTTTTCTGCCGCTCTTGCAAGACCACTTCCTGGCGCTGCAAACCTTCGAGCAACTCATCCAGATCAATCGGTTTCTGATAGTAGTCAGCGAACCCGGCGCGCAAGGCCTTGATCACGTCCTGCTTGTCGGCGCGACCGGTGAGCATGATCGCCTCGAATGCCCGGTGTTTGCCGGACAACTGTTGCAGTGCCTGGACGAGTTGAATGCCATCCATGTCAGGCATCTGCAAATCACAGAGCACCAGGCCGATATCCTCGTATTCAGTGAAACGCTCGATCGCCTGCTTGCCGGACTGACAAGGAACACAGCGATAACCATTGCGCTCGATGAACTCGCACAGTTCTTCGACAACCAATGGTTCGTCATCGACCACAAGGACTTTTATTGCCGAGATACGCTTGTTCACGTGTCACTCCAGGCTTGATCGTTCCTGTACCCACTTCCGAAGGCTGTACAACAACTGTTTTGAAAGTAGACGCACTTTCCAACTATGTACATAGAACGAGTATTGCCCGGCGACTAATGCAGCCAGACCAGAGTAAGCAACATGCCCACCAATACGAACGGCGCAAAGGGCTGTTTTTTTGAAGTTCCTGGTCCCAGGTAACGAAGTCGATCCCTAAGCCCCTGCCCCATATACAGCCAGAGTCTTGGCGCCAACAGCAGCCAGAATGCACTGGCCAATCCGGCGCCGATGAAGCCGCCGAGCAGGTGCATACCGTCCGTCGCAAGCCCTAGCGTCGCCATCAGTTTCACGTCGCCCGCCCCAAGACGTTTCAATGCATAACCGGGCAAGGTGAAGGCCAGTGCCAACAACAAAGCCCAGCCACCCTGCACCGCCTCGGCCCCCAACCATGTGGTACCCGTCCACAACAGATACGTCAGCGCCAATACACCCACGCCAAGGGTCAGGCCATTGGCGATGTGCCGCTCTCGGACATCCTGTGCTGCGCAGAGCGTCAGCCAGATAAGTAGGACAAAGTTCTGCATCCGGTAATAAACGTCCGTTTTGGCTGAATGATTCTATGCTGATACTACGTCGTGATGGTCAGGGTAGACGCACTCATGAAAACAGGCCTCCCCCGCAAACAAAAAGGTGCCGTGGCGATTGAATTCGCCTTGGTGTTCATCATCTTTTTCGCCGTGTTTTATGGTCTGGTCAGTTACAGCCTGCCGCTGTTGCTGATGCAATCGTTCAATCAATCGACGGCCGAAGCGGTGCGCCGCAGTGTGGCGCTGGACCCGAGCACCGCCAATTACGACACTGCCGTCAGAAACATAGCGACCACTGAACTGACCCGGCAGCTGGCCTGGATTCCTGCCGCGCTGAACTTCAATGTGGCCACCGACGCCAGTGCCACCTATATCGGTGGCGTGCTGACGGTCACCATCAATTACCCCACTAGTAAACTGAATCAGGTGCTGCCGTTCCTGGTGCTGCCGGGGATCGGCTCGGTGCCCAATCTGCCGGCGACCCTTACCGCCCGCTCGAGCCTGCAATTTTGAGTTCCGGGGACAAGCTCTTCGGGCGCCTGCTCAATCGCCAACCGCAGCAGCCCTCGATCAGTGCTGACCCTGCGAGCCCTCCGAGCGTGCAACGTGTCGGTTTGCAGCTGCATCTGGATGACGAAGGCCGAGTGACTCAGCTGACCGGCCCGCTGCGGCATCTGCTGGCGCAACAAATGCCCGGCGCGCAGGCACCGCATCTGCTCGATTACCTCATGCCCCATAGCGGCCTGTCGGTCGAAGGCGCGCCCGCCGAGTGGCAGGGACAAAGCCTGGACCTGGATTTCTTCAGCCTCGGCGAACAACCGCTGCATCTGCGTGGCTGGGTGCAGCCGTTGGGCGAAAACTGGCTGTTGCAGTTGATCGACATTGGCGACCTGCTGCTCGAACGCCGACAAGCGCGCAGCCGTGAACAATGCCAGTTGCTCGCGGCGCAGGTCAGCGAACAGTTGCGCCTGTGCAGCCTGACGCGCTTGCCCGAGGTGCTGGCGGAGCAACTGCAAGGTCTGGCCCAGCGTTTTCAGATCCCGTGCATCGCCATGGCCTTGCTCGATGAACAGGCCGAGGGTTGGCTGATTCACCAGCATTACGCGGCCTTCGATGCGCCACTGTTGTGGGACATCGACCAACGCCTGGGTACCGGTCTCGACAGTTTGAATGGCTCCGTCCCTCAGCCGCTGATTCCCAGCGAACACCCGCGCCTGCAAGGCATCTTCGGCAATGCCGAAGGGTTCGCGGTGCCTTACCACAATGCCCAGGGCGTGGTGGCCTGGCTGCTCTGTGGTTTCTACCCGGTGCAACAGCGTGCCCCGGACCTGAGCGAACGCGACTGGTTGCAACTCACCGCCGCCCTGGCCGGCCCGCTGCTTGAGCGCTTGCGCGAGCATCAGCACCATCTGCAACTGGAGCGGCTGGAGTCTCTGCAAGCCTTGCTCGGCACCGGCTGGTGGGAGGTCTTCAGCGACACCGCCGAGGTGCAATTGGCGCCGTCGCTGGCAAGCATGCTTAACCTTGCGAGCACGCGTTTGCCGCTGCACGACTGGCTCGAACAGATCCACCCCGCCGACCGTGAAGAGCTGACGATTCGCCTGCAAACCTTGCAGGATGAAGGCGCGCCGTTGCTGCTGTGCGTACGCCTGCATCGCCCCGACGCGGCACAAACGCCGATCTGGTATCGACTGCAAGGTCAGGCCCTGGGCATAGGCAGAAACCGGCGGCTGGTGGGTTTCATGCTCGACATCAGCGACATCAAAAATCAGGAGCAGAACGCCGCTGCCGCCCATGCCCGGCTGAACAATCTGATTGCCAGTTCACCGGCGGTGATCTACGTGCAGCGCTATGTCGAAGGTGCGCTGCAACCGACATTTTTCAGCGACAGCCTGTTGCCGCTACTCGGTTGGTCGCTCGCCGATTGTGCCGCCGGCGCGCTGGTGGAACGGGTCCACCCCGAGGACCGTGACGGTTATTTCGAGCGCACCCGGCAACTGTTGCGCGAAGGTTCGGTGCGTGCCCGTTATCGGCTACGCGACAGTCGCGGCGATTACCACTGGCTGCTCGACGAAGCCAAACTGCTGCGCGACGACCTCGGGCTGCCAGTGGAAGCCGTGGGGCTGTGGCTGGATGTCACCGAGGCGACCCTGGCCGCCGAGCAAGTAAAACAGAGTGAAGAGCGCTATCGGATCCTGGTGGAAGATTCCCCGGCGATGATTTGTCGCTATCTTCCAGACCTGACGTTGACCTTTGGCAACCGCCCGCTGGCGACCTACCTGGAATGCCAGCCCGAGAAGCTGCCGGGGGTGAACCTGGGCAGCTGGATGTCGCCGGAACAGCGCGAAGCATTCCTCCAGCGGCTCAGTCACCTGAGCCCGGAGTTCCCGGTCAGTACCGCGGAAATCAACCTGCAACTGCCGGGACGGGAACACGCCTGGTGGGTCTGGTCGGATCGCGGTGTGTTCGACGAGCAGGGTCGCTTGCTTGAGATACAAGCCGTGGGCCGCGACAACACCGAAGTCCGGCGTGCCCAGCAACAGCTCACCCAGAGCGCGAAAATGGCCACCCTCGGAGAAATGGCCACCGGGCTGGCCCATGAAATCAACCAGCCACTGAACGTGATGCGCATGGCCATCGTCAATCTGCTCAAGCGTCTGAGCAATGGTGATGCGCAAATCGACTACCTGACCGACAAGCTCAACCGCATCGACGCACAAGTCCAGCGTGCCGCGCGGGTGGTGGATCACATGCGGGTATTCGGTCGGCGTTCGGAGATCGAGCAACACCCGTTCAATCCGGCTCAAGCCATCGAGGGCACGCTGTCTCTGCTGTCTGAAGGCATGCGTGGCAAAGGCGTCGAACTGCGGGTCAGCGAGACCGGGTTCGAGGTGCAGGTGCGCGGTTACGTCGATCAGCTGGAACAGGTGCTGATCAATCTGATGGTCAATGCGCGGGATGCATTATTGGGCAAGCGCGAGGCCGACCGGGAGTTCAAACCGTGGATTTCGGTGTATGCCGAACGCGATGAATACTCGGTGCGACTGTGGGTCGAGGACAACGGCGGCGGCATCGATCCACGACTGCTGGAGCGGATTTTCGAACCGTTCTTCACCACCAAACCGGTGGGCATTGGCACCGGGCTCGGGTTGTCGGTGAGTTACGGCATCGTCGCAAACATGGGCGGTCATTTGACTGTAAGAAACTCGACCGAGGGCGCGCGGTTTTGTATCGAGTTGCCGATTGCCACAGACGATCAGATCACCAGCGTCGCACGCCCCGAATGACAACTGAGATTGGCGCCGACGTCGACCTTGTTCAAGTCGATCCCCAGGCTTAACAGCAAGGTGTTGATCAAGCTGTCGAGCAACGGGCTAAGCACGCTGTTGATCGCGCTGACCAGCAAGGTAGTGACGCTGCTCAGGATCGTCCCCAGACCGCTGACGAGACTGCCCGACGGGCCATACATGTCCACGTGAATATTAAGCGGGGTATTGAGCAGACTGCTGACGATGCTGCCGGTGGTGAACGAGTAGTAGAACGGTGGCTGATTGATTTCCGGCAGGCTGCTGGCGGGTGGTGCAGAGTAGACGTGGGAAATGTTGGCGTTCGCCGCCACGCTGGTGTCGGCCACGATATCGATGCCGCCACCGACGCCGGGCACACGCGGATCGCAGGTGATGGGCAAGAACAGCAGCCTGCGACAGGTTTTGATCCCGATATCGATCACCTTCAACGGCTGCACCGTGACCGCTGGCGGCGTGGTGTTGCTGCCGAACATACTGGCCGCATCGATCCGGCCGATTTTCAGGTTCACCAGCGATGTACTGGTGTTGGTGGTCAGGGTTTTGTTGGTGTTACTGACGCAGCTGTAGGCCGTGACGTAACTGCTGGCGCTGGCGACCTCCAGCGCCACGTCGAGCCGTATTGGCCCCGGCAACAACTTGATGTCGGGTGTCTGGCAGGGCACGCCCAAGGCACACGTCAGTGAATTGAGCACCGCCACCAGGTTGAGATTGAGCAAGGCGTTGAGGGTGTTGGTCAGCGGTCCTGCCAGATCGGTTACCGCATTGACCAGCGCCACGATGGCGTCGAGTGCCGGCAAGTCGATCGACAGCAATGTGCGAACCTGCGCGGTTCTCACGTAGATCCGATTGGGTCCCAGTGGATCCAGCGCCGCGTTTTTCGGATTGCCGATTGCCGAGAGTTGCGGCGGCTCCAGGACCTGCACTCGAGCCGTGATTTGCGCCAGCCCCGCCAGATTGATCGGCAGCGTCGCCACCAGACCGTTTTTCTTGTTGGCCAGTTGCACGATGCCTTCGATCAGGTTGAACACGCTCACGTTAGTCGCGAACGCCGACATGTTGATGCCATTCTCGACGTGCAACAAATTGCCCAGCACCACGGTCGTGGAGCCTGCGGCAACCTTGAGTGCTTGCAGACCGACGATGGTCGCCGTCGCGCCGAGCGTGCCGCCGGGGTCCAGCACATTGACGGCCGTCTGGATCAGCTGGCTGACGGCCACCGAAGTGCCCAACACCTGGCTATACCCGGCGGCGTTGAGGCCCAGGTCGACCTTTAATCGATCGAGGTAACCGAGCAGGCTGATGTTGGTGTTCAGCAACCCCTCCCAACCCGCCACGGAGAGGTTCAGATTGCCGCCCAACAAACCAGCGAAAAGTCCATTGAGCGTGGCCGACTTGCTGGCATCGATACTCAGCACCGTACTGCGAATGGTCAGCGATGCCAGCGGAGGTGGCAACGCTGCGACGGCGGTCGCGGTCAGGTTGAGGGTCGCACCGGCTGGAGGACCGCCGAACAGGGCGCCGATGCCGCCGGCGACACTTTGCTGGATCGAACGGCTGACGCTCACCCGAATGGCTTCGCTGCTGCTCGGATCAGCCGTAAAAACCCGAAGATTATTGGCGTCCAGACTCAAGGTGCCACAGGCTACCGCCAAGCTGTGGGTGGAGTCAGGAAGGGAGAAGTCGTTGCGGTTTGCACTGGCGGTGGCATAGGCGGTAGCGGTGGCACCCACGGCGCAATCACCGTTACGCGTGGCAGCCTCCAGCGCGGCCATATCCGCCACCCGTTGCAAGCTGCGTTTTTCCAGGTACAGGCGGCCGCTATCGACCACGACCAGCAAGAACACCAAGGCCATGCCCAGGGTCAGCACTGCCATCAAACCGATCGCTCCCCGTTGCCGGGCCGGGCTACGAAACTGCAAGCAGGGAGACAAGGGCGCACTCCTTTGCCGGCACACCGCCGAGGGTTACCTCCATTGGTGAGAAGCAGTGTAGACAAGGGTTGGCCAGATTGCTGGCAACTCGCCATCCAAGACAACAAAAACTCAATGTCGGAATGGGTTTATGTGGGAGCGGGCTTGCTCGCGAAGGCGGTCTTTCAGTCGGCATTGATGTCGTCTGACACTCCGCTTTCGCGAGCAAGCCCGCTCCCACAATGGATCCGTGGTGTTGGTTAGTTCAAGGTTTAACGCGGTGGATAGTTCGCCAATATCCGCCCGACCGTCTCGTGGATTTTATTGCTACGATCCTGCGGGTTCGGTGTGCGACTAAGCGTCTGCTCGTCGCTGCCGCGCCACACCAGTTTGCCGTCCTTGCCATCGAGCAGGTCGATCTGAATGGTCGCCACCTTGTAGCTGATGTTGCGCGTTTCGTTGTACATCGGCCCACCCCAGTAGCCGTACCATGGGCCACCATAACCACCGCCATAGTGAGTGGTCACCTGCTGCTGACGATCTTCGACGATCAGGTAGGCCTGCACCCTCAGATCCGGACTGGCGCCGGCGGCGGCCGGACGCAAGCCGCGCTGATCCAGCTGATCGGCAACGGACTGGCGGATGCGTTGTTCGGTCAGGTCACTCATGATCCGTGGATCATCGGGGCGGTATTGCACGGCGGGCTCTTTCCAGCTCCAGCTACGATAGGCGGCAAAGTCGCGGCTGGCATCGAAGTCATGATTGACCTGGTTGGCAGCGCAGGCAGTGAGCAGCGCGGCCATGGCCAGTAAAGCGAGACGGCGGAACATGATTTTTCTCCGATAGAAGACATGCACCTGCGGGAGGCTTCCTGTACGGGAAGCTAACTAGGAGGATACGCCGACATAGCCTTTTCGACAGCTTCGCGTATGGCATCGGCACGCTCGCTCTGGCTGCCCTGGCTGCTGGTTTCGGCACTGGCACTCCATACCGGCTGGCCGGTGCTCGCGTCGAACAGCTCGATACGCACCACCACGACTTGTACCTGATAAGTGCGGATGACCGGCACCGTGTTGTACATGCCGTAACCGCTGCCGTAGCGGTTATAACCGCCGCCGTAATAACCCCCGCCGTAACCATAGTCGTCCTGCACCTGACGCAAGCGGGTTTCCAGATGCAAATCGGCGCTGACCAACAGGTCCGCCGGGCGGTTGTCGTGCAGTGGGCGCAAGCCGCGTTGATCCAGGGCATTACTGACCGCTTCGGCCATCTGCGCCGAGTCGGCCCAGGCCGTGCCCGGTGGCAGGCGTCCGTTGAGCCAGGCCCAGCTGCGATAGCGACCGTAATCGCGTGGCGGCGCCGGGTAGGCGCTGTGGTCGAAGGTGGTGGCGGCCTGAGGCGGTGCCGGTGGCAGGGGATTGGAGGTCGCGACATAAGGGTTGCTGCCCTGACAAGCCGCCAACCCGAGACAGATCACCAGTAACCCTGAACGACTTTTCATTTCGCGCTCCGCTCAGATCGGCCGACAGATCCAGTGCAGGTAGCGCCCAAGCCCGGCGAAGCTTGGGTGACGGCGGTGGGCCAGTTCCATTTCCAGCAAGTCCGGCAGTTCGACGCGGGCCTGGAATTCCACTGGCATGTAGTCATAAAAAACCCGCACCCCACTCTGGGTTTCGACCTGCCACATGCTCTCCAGTTGCGCCGCCAGTTCCCGTGGATCCAGTGGCTGCTGCGGCGTCAGGCTCTGCTTTTCGCCGGCCATGTCGTTCTTGCGCATCTTGCGGAAATGACCCTTTAGCAAGTTGCGGTAGATCAACGCATCGCGGTTGTAGAACGCCAGGGACAACCAGCCGTCCGGCTTCGTCAATTGATGCAGCACCGGTAAAATCGCATGGGGTTCGGCCAGCCATTCCAGCACGGCGTGGCATAGCACCAGGTCGTAGGGTTCGGTGAGCTGACCGAGCAGATCCTGCCACGGCGCCTGGATGAACGTCGCCGTCTGCCCCGCTTCGGCGAAGCGCTGGCGGGCACCTTCAAGCATCGGCTCGGCGGGTTCGGCGAGGGTCACCTGATGACCGCGCTCGGCCAGCCACAACGACATGTGGCCCAGGCCGGCGCCGATGTCCAGTACGCGCAGCGGGCGGTCCGGCAGGGTTTCGGCCAGGTCGGTTTGCAGCACCGCGAGCCGGATCGCACCTTTGGCGCCACCGTAGATTTTTTCAGCGAAACGGGTCGCCAACTGATCGAAATGACGGTCGCTCATCAGCTGAACCGCCGTTCGCTGTCCGCAAGCTTGCTGCGCACCACTTCATTCATGTCCAACCCCAACTCGCTGCACAGCAGCAGTAGATACAACACGATGTCACCGACTTCCTGCCCGACATGGGCGAGCTTGTCCGTCGGCAACTGGCGTGACTGGTCTTCGGTCAGCCACTGGAAAATCTCCACCAGCTCGGACATTTCCACGCTCGCGGCCATGGCCAGGTTTTTCGGGCTGTGAAATTGCCGCCAGTCATTGCGGTCGCGAATGGCGTGCAGGCGTTCGGTCAGTTCAACAAGGTTCATCGGGCTCTCCTGAAGGCGTATAGCTTCAGGGGGATGGCGGGTGAAGGCAAGATCTATGTAGCAGCTGCCGAAGGCTGCGTTCGGCTGCGCAGCAGTCGTGAATATGGCTGACGCGCTCTGCCTGACGTACCGCAATTTCCGGTTTGACGACTGCTGCGCAGCCGAACGCAGCCTTCGGCAGAGATGTTTGCGCCATACTTGGACGGTCGGGAACTCGACAGCACGATCAATAGCCCAACGGTCGGATCCGGCAACCACGCCACCACTCCATCAGGACGTACACATGCAGGTAGAAAGCTTTTTCGAATGGCTCGGCCAGATAATCGGTTCGGCCATCCGGTTCATCATCGACGCCCTCAGTGGTCTGTTCAACCTGTTGAGCAACGCCGGCAGCAATTTTGTCGAAGGGTTGGCCCAGGCGCTGGGCATGGAGACTTCGATCGTCAGCATCATCACGCTGATCATCGGGCTGATGCTGTTATGGGCGGCGATCCGCGCCTTCATGAACGCGTCGATCATCATGGGGATTATCTGGTTGTTGCTGGGGTTGTGGTTGCTGAGCTGGATCGTTCATTAAGGCAACCCACCATCAATGTGGGAGCGGGCTTGCTCGCGAAAGCGGTGGGTCAGGCGACTGATATGTTGAATGTAAGAAAGCCTTCGCGAGCAAGCCCGCTCCCACATTGGATCTGTGATGTTTTGTAGATTGCGTTCACTTGGCTGAACACAATCTGCCGCTACAATGCAGGCGCCCCCAAGGAGCCTGCATGCCCAACCTGATTGCCGACTGGCGCGACCGTCCGACCCATCGTCGAGTCTGGGCGCTCGCCGCCCCGATGATTCTCTCGAACATTTCCGTACCGCTGGTAGCGCTGGTCGACAGTACCGTCATCGGCCACCTGCCCCATGCTCATCAACTCGGCGCTGTCGCGGTGGGCGCCAGCCTGTATACCTTTCTTGCCTGGGCCATGGGCTTTCTGCGCATGGGCTCCACCGGGTTCGCCGCCCAGGCTGCCGGGCGCGGGGATGGCGCAGCGTTGCGGCAGATTTTGCTCCAGGGTCTGTTGTTGGCCATGGGCCTGGCCATCGTGTTGGGCGCAGTGGGCGTGCCGTTGAGCGGGGTCGCGTTGCACTTCATGCAACCGTCGGCCGAGCTGGATCATCTCACCCGCGAGTTCTTCCACACGCGGCTGTTTGGCTTGCCGGCGGCGCTGGCAAGCTACGCGCTGGTGGGCTGGTTCCTCGGCACCCAGAACGCTCGGGCTCCGTTGGCGATTCTGCTGAGCACCAATCTGGTCAACATCGCGTTGAACCTGTGGTTCGTACTCGGTCTGGAGTGGGGCGTGGTCGGCGCGGCCCGGGCCTCAGTGATCGCCGAGTGGACCGGCGCGCTGATCGGCCTGTTCATGACCCGCAAGGCTCTGCGCGCCTATCCCGGCCATATCGCCTGGGCAGCGCTGGCGTTGTGGCAGAGCTGGCGCCCATTGCTGGCGGTCAATCGCGACATCTTCATTCGCAGCCTGGCATTGCAGTCAGTGTTTTTCCTGATCACCGTGCAAGGCGCGCGGCTGGGCGATGCCACGGTTGCCGCCAACGCGTTGCTGCTCAACGGTCTGCTGCTGACCGCCCATGCGCTGGACGGTCTGGCTCATGCCGTAGAAGCCCTGTGTGGACACGCCATCGGTGCTCGCGACCGAGAAGCCCTGCGTCGGTCATTGGTGGTGGCGTGCGGTTGGTCGTTGCTGGCGAGTGTGGGGTTTGCCTTGCTGTTTCTGTTCGCCGGGCACCTGTTCATCCAGATGCAGACGGACATCCAGAGCGTGCGCGATACCGCATTCCTATACCTGCCTTACCTCGCGGTGCTGCCGCTGATTGCCGTCTGGAGCTACCTGCTCGACGGTCTGTTCATCGGCGCCACCCGCGCTCGGGAAATGCGCAACGGTATGCTGCTGACGGTGATCCTGCTGCTGCCCTTCGCCTGGTCGCTGCAAGTCTTGGGCAACCATGGACTGTGGATAACCTTCCTGTTGTTCATGTTGCTGCGCAGCCTGACCCTTGGTGCATTCGCCTGGTACTTGCGCAAGCACGATAGCTGGTTCAAAGGATAACGAGGGCCGGCCTTCACGTTCAGGGTTGATCGTTTTGCCACCGGTTGCGCAGGCTATCGAGACGCTCCTGCTGGCTGGCTCCCGACAATGGCTGCCCGGCCACTGCGTCGGGATGCTGCAAGCGCAGCCATAACCAGTCATCGAGCACCGCACGCTCGCTGAAACCCAGCGCCAGCCCTTCCTGCAAGTAAGCCCACAAGCTGTTGTAGCCGGTGTCGGTGGATCGGCTCCAGCGCCAGGCGTGTTGTTCCAGCAGGCAGGTTTGCAAGGTGTCTCGCTGACGCAGGCTGAGGTTTTCTTCAATGGCCAGCGGCCGGACGGCAAGCCGCGGATTGAACAACTGCTGCCAGCCCTGACAGCCTATCGCCCGGTCGGCCCAGGTGCCACCGAACCAGCGCAACTGATCGATCGGACCGAGCCAGCGACTCAACTCCTGCGCATCGCAGGCATCGAAAAAATAACTCGCCGTGTGTGGATTGTAGTAACTCAACAAGGCCCGGTGATGCAGACCCAAGGTGACCGTGAGCATGCGTCGCAAATGCTCCAGCAACTGCGATGACGTTGCTTCACTGGCTAGCAGCAATCCGCTCCAGATGTGCGGCGCACTTTGGCACAGCTCGGTCAGTGCCGGGCATTCGCGAAGGTCGACCAATACCGGGCCGTACTCACGCAACGGGTGAAACTCAGTGCCTTCGAACAGGCGGAACCATCGGGCATGAGCAAACTGTTGCCGCAAATTCGCACCGGCCTGAGGCTCGCCCGGAACATCGAGCAACAACCATTGCGCAGTCGAGTCGGGCGCCTGAGCGGCGATCATGCCGCACCGCTCTGGCCAAACTGCGTCGCCGCCCGACAGGTGCAGAAGGACTGCGTGCAATGACTGAAACTGCCGCCACCGGGCAGCAGGCACAGGAGCACCAAGGGTTCGCTGGATTGCAGCATGCCCAGCAAGCCGTCGAGCGCCAGGTTCGCATCGGTCACCAAGGAAGGTTGCAGGTCGGGTATGACTGGCTCTGTGCTCGACGCTGCGCCGGGAAGAAATCCGCTGATCAAGGGTTGATCCGGATCGCCTTCGATAAAGCTCACCAGCACCTGCGCCCCTTCGCACAACGGCAGACTGCCTGCGTCTCCCAACTCGGGAGCCAACGGCAACCAGCAGTGGCTGGGCGCTGCGCCTTCCCCCTGATAAAGCCAGTCAAACTGCACCGCTACCGGTCTGGACAGATCCGGTTGAGACTCATCGACCTCGACTACCCACGCTCGTTGCAGGCTGTGCATCCTGGGTTTCATGACCGAATGATCTGCCACGAAAGGCACTTCCTGCACAACGGCGCGCAGTTGATTGCTATAGGAAAACCCTGGCTCCTGCCCCCCTTGATGCTCGACATGGGTCAGTAGCCAGAGACGATTCCAGTCCACACACGGGTGGCCGGACAGCGGCATCAGTTGACCGCTGCGCAGCGTCGCCAGATTCGTCTGGCCTTCGGCGATCTGACCGCAGCCGTGAAGCTTGAACTGATGCACACCTGGCCGTTCGTTCTCACCCTCAAAGACGCTCTCTTCGCCACGACTGAACTGCCCCAGGCCATCACCGAAAACCAGACAGTGTCCTGCGCGTGCGCAGTGTTCGAAATGGTAATGAAGGCGTTCCTGGGCACACAGACGCTGGAGAAACTGCAGGTCTGACTCCCGGTACTGCGTGCAGAAATCACGGGGCGGGTAATCGCCGCTCAGGTCGAAGCGACGCCCCTTACCGGCAATGCCATGCTCCTTGAGTACTTGAGCGAGAATCTCCGGCACCGAGCGCTGGCTGAAGATTCGCTGATTGAAGCGCTGGCCCAGACACGCCAGCCTGGGGCCGAGACGCACACGACATAACCCGGGCTCACCGCCATGGCCAAGCTGAACGAGGCCAAGCAGCTGCCCGTGAATACCCTGCCCCTGGGGCCCGAAGTGCAAAAAGGCCGAACGATACAAAAGGCTCGCAAGGTCCAGCGTCGGGTCATCGTTCAGCAGATCCACGTCGAACACAAAGGGCTCGCTGATGGCTTCACTACCGGTAAAGGCCAAGACCTCAAAGGGGTCGGGAAGACCCGCTATATCCAGACGAAATGACGGCTCGTTGACTGGATCGAACATCGGCGATTCTCTACAGGAGGGGCGGCCGGGGATTCTCGCTGAGAGACATGGCCGAGTAGAGTGCCGAAATACAACTTAGGAAATGACCTACGTGAAAAGAAGACCACATCGCTTGGATAGCCCGGTCTGTGGTTCATTTCACTTGAAAAAAGAGAAGCCCCGCACCAAGGTCATCTGAAATTTCCGCACTGTACGGAGAATTTTCAGACAACCCGATGAGAACGGAGCCTTACCTCAAGAAGACAGGTAAGACGAGCGGGTCAGGCCCAGACGCAAGGCATCGAGGAACTGGGTGCGCTCGGCGGCGCTGATGCGGGCACTGGCGCACTTGTCGCGGTAGTGGGTCATCAGCTCTTCCGGCGACAAGTGCACGTAACGCAGCATGTCTTCGATGGTGTCGTGGGTTTCGATACCGGCGTGGTACACGCTGCCATCGGCGTTCTGGTAGATGTTCACCGAGTCGGTGTCACCGAACAGGTTATGCATGTCGCCGAGAATTTCCTGGTAGGCACCCACCAGGAAGATCCCCAGCAGATAGTCTTCACCTTCGTTCAGACCGTGTACCGGCAGGCTGGTCTCGATGCTCTGCTCGTCGACGTATTGCTTGATCTTGCCGTCGGAGTCGCAGGTCAGGTCTTGCAACACCGCACGGCGCAGCGGCTCTTCGTCGAGACGGTGCAATGGCAAAATCGGCAGGACCTGGCCGATGGCCCAAGTGTCCGGCAGGCTCTGGAATACCGAGAAGTTGCAGATGTACTTGTCAGCCAGCTTGTCGTTGAGTTCGTCGAGCACCTGACGGTGGGAACGCTGACGGGCCTTCAACGAGTTGTGCAGGCGACGGCAAACGGCGAAGTAGCATTGCTCGGCCAGGGCTTTTTGCGCCAGGGTCAGCTTGCCATCGGCGTATTGCGTGGCGACGTCGCTCATGTAGTGCGTGGCGCGCCAGTAGGTCTCGGTGACCATTTCGATGTCGGTCGGGCCAAGCAGGTCAACCAGCCACTGCACGGTTTCCGGCAGCTCTTCCTTGTTATCGATCTTTGGCACGTCGTCGTTGTGTTTCTCGACGTCGGTGACCTGAACCACCAGCATGGCGTGGTGAGCAGTCAGGGAACGGCCGCTTTCAGAAAAGATGTTCGGGTGCGGCAGGCTCTGCGCATCGCAGAACTCCTTGAGCATCCCGACCACGACACCGGCGTAATCGTCCATGTCGTAGTTGATCGAACTGGCGTTACGCGAGTGCGTACCGTCGTAGTCCACGCCCAAACCGCCGCCGACGTCGATGTGATCCACCGGCAGGCCAAGGTTGCGCAGCTCGCCGTAATAACGGATCGCTTCCTTGAAGCCGTGCTGGTAGTCCGCCAGGTTGGCGATCTGCGAACCCATGTGGAAGTGCAGCAGGCGAATGCCCTGATCCAGGCCGGCGGCGCGGAAACGCTCGACCACCGACAGCAGTTGCGCCGCCGACAGGCCGAACTTGGATTTTTCGCCACCGGTGTCTGCCCACTTGCTCGATGCCAGGGACGACAGACGCACGCGCAGGCCGACCTGCGGCTTGACCTTGAGCGACGCGGCTTCTTCGATCACCAGACCGACTTCGGATTCTTTCTCGATCACGATGAACACGTTGTGACCGAGTTTCTGGCCCATCAGCGCCAGACGGATGAACTCGCGGTCCTTGTAACCGTTGCAGACGATGGTGCCGCCCTTCGGCGCCAGCGCCAGTACCGCCAGCAGCTCAGGCTTGGAGCCGGCCTCCAGACCGATGGAAACGTTCTGGGTGGCGATGATGTTTTCGATCACCGCTTCCTGCTGGTTGACCTTGATCGGGTACAACGCCGTGTACTTGCTCTGGTATTCCAGACGCTCAATGTTGGCATCGAACGCACCGGTCAGCTGACGCACGCGGTCTTGCAGGATGTCAGGGAAACGCACCAGCAACGGCAAGGACAAACCACTTTTGCGCAGTTGGTCGACTTGCTCGAAGAGGTCGATAGGCGAACTGGTCGGACCGTTCGGACGAACTTCGACGCGACCGGCGTCATTGATCGCGAAATACCCGGCCCCCCAATGGCGAATCCCGTAAACACTGCGGCTGTCCGCAACTGTCCATTGGCTGCCATCGTCTTTGCGTGTGCGTCGTACGGACATCGAAGTCCCCTATAAAGAAGTCATAGAGCGTCGCCTGGGTTCAGGCCGGCGCAGTCTAAAGAATGAAAATGACGATTAGCCTGCATGCAAGGGGCATAGACCTCGCATTCAGCGCTGAGTTTAGAAACCGGTCAGAACAGGCTCTGTGAAAACCATGTAGACGACGCCGGACCAGAATTGAATCGGGGCCGGATCAAGCCGAGGGTGGTTTTCACAGAGGCTGCTAGCCGCCGGACTTCTTCGCTTTGAAACCGTGTTTGATCAGCTCGGCCAAGAGTAGCTCGACATGATCGCCCTGGATTTCGATGATTCCTTCTTTCAACGCCCCACCGGTCCCGCATCGTTTTTTCAACGTCGTGGCCAGCTCCTTGAGCGCGTCTTCGGCCAACGGCACACCGGTGATGGTGGTCACCGTCTTGCCGCCACGGCCCTTGCTTTCGCGACGCACGCGGGCAATGCCGTCGCCGGCCGGGATAACGGTCTGTTTGCAGATGCAGGCATCCACCGGTTTACTGCAATCCGGGCAATGACGACCTGCGTCGGTGGAAAATACCAGGCCACCAAGGGCGGCGAAGGATGCGGCTTTTTTGGCCACCGGCAATCCTCTTGGGAGGACAAAGACTGGTCGCGGCAACCCGGGAGGGAGCCATCGACCGCGAAGCCCCACTCAGGCAGGGGCAGCGCTACTGGACCGTTACACATCGGTGTATGAGCGTAGGAGCTGTGCAACGAGGCTGCGATCTTTTGATTTTTCTTTTGAATCAAGATCAAAAGATCGCAGCCTCGTTGCACTCGACAGCTCCTACATTCCTACAACAAGCATTACCGGTTCAGCTTGAAAAGGTCGCGCAGTGTAACGGCAAAAAGCCGACTTGCTAAGAGCCAATCGGCGCCAATTTATACCTTCTTTGCGACGTCGATTTGTCGGGCTTTCAGATAACGCTGTAAAGCTGCCAGGGAGTCCGGGCAATAAGGCTTCTGCGTGATTTCCAGCAGGACCTGATCGATCGGGATGAAGCGCGCTTCCAGCACCTCTTCCGGCTGCAGGATCAACGGGCCGTCCCACACTGCCGAAAACGCCGAACACCAGAGTCGGTTGCCGGTGTCCTCAAAGAAAAAGTGATCATGGGCGGTCAGTTCCACCCCGCTCACGCCCAATTCCTCTTCCAGCTCACGGGCCGCCGATTCGGCGTAAGTCTCGGTGGCCAACACCATGCCGCCGGCCGCCACGTCCCAGTAACCGGGGTAGATCGCTTTGCTCAATGTGCGCCGGTGTACGCACAACTCACCGGCGGAATTGAACAGCATGATGTAGGTGCCACGCCCGATCAGCTCGCGTTCGCGCAACTCGGAGCGCACCAGGGCGCCGAGCAGGTTGTCCTGCTCGTCGACCCAGGCGATCTGTTCGGCATCGGAGGCCGCGCGATGAGCGGCCTCCCGCATGCCATCGAAGGAGTTATCAACCATGACTCAGCCCTGATTGAGCAGTTGACGCAAATCGATCACCGCGGCGTTGGCCCGGGAGATGTAATTGGCCATGACCAGCGAGTGGTTGGCCAGCACACCAAAGCCGCTGCCGTTGAGGATCATCGGACTCCAGACCGGCTCTTGCGAAGCTTCCAGCTCACGAATGATCTGGCGCACGCTGACCGTGGCGTTCTTCTTCGCCAGCACATCGGCGAAATCGACTTCGATGGCACGCAGCAGGTGGGACAACGCCCAGGCCTGACCGCGGGCTTCGTAGAACACGTTATCGATCTGCAGCCACGGGGTCTCGACGACTTCTTCGTCAACCTGCGGCACCTGACCGAGCGCCGGGACTTCAGTCTTCAGTGCGGTGTTGAGCTTGACCCGGCCAACACTGGCCGACAGCCGTTGCGACAGCGAGCCCAGACGGGTTCCCACATCACCCAGCCAGTTGTTCAGGTTGTCGGCGCGGGCATAGAACAGCGCACTTTTCTGGTCAGGCCCCGATAGACGTGCCTGATAACGGCTCAGGGAGTTGATGCCTTCCAGGTATTCCGATTCACTGGAGGGCAGCACCCAGCTCTTGTTGTCGAAGTTGAAACGCGGCTCGGCCTTGGCCAGGTCGGCGTCTTCAGCGGACTGCGACTGGGAACGGGCGAAGTCTTTACGCAGCGCACGACTCAGGTCGCGGACCTGGACCAGCACGCCATATTCCCAACTCGGCATGTTGTCCATCCACAGGCCCGGCGGAAAACGGTCGTTGGAAATATAACCGCCCGGTTTGGTCAGCAAAGTACCGGCAACGGTCTTGAGGGTTTCCACCGTGGTGTACCCGACCACCATCTGTTTGCCTTCTTTCTCGGCCGCCACTTGGGCATTCTGCTGAACCGGGAACAGCGCCGGCTCCTGGCTCCAGTACCAGCCCAGCGCGATCGCCACCAACAGGTAAAGAACAATCAGTGTAGCCAGCGCCCGGCTGAACAACAGGCCGCCAAGATAACTGCGGGTGGCCGATTTCGGTTCAGCGGCACGCTCAGGCGCGCTGCCTGTGCGGTTCTTCCAGTCCAGCATGGCGGTATCCTTTCAATCACTTGAGTTCATCGGTTCGACCACAACCATACAACAACGTGCCTTTGACCGGCACCTGCCGTTAGGTCTATCCGGAAAATTATTGCCCGAACCTGCGACGGCCGTTGCCAACTAAGCTCAAGTATCCATGCCAGCGCTAAACGCCGATAACCTTCATTGAGATCTGCTGCACCCCGGCCGGCGCAAAAAGATGGGCGATACCCTCGCCATCGGTTCGGCGCTGCACCGACTGCCCATCCACCGTTGCGAGGTACGACAACTGCGCCAGCGGCTCGGCCGTTACACTGTCAACGAGGCGAAAGATTCTTGGCGATCGCGAGGGTTGAACCGGCGGATTTTTCATCAACTCGATAACCCTCTGATCGAGTGTACGCGCCGGCATCACCCAGTCGCCAAAGTCAGCCTCCGACCGAATCAACCACCACTCGCCACGCTCGACCTGCTCCAGCACCTCGCTGTCGATATTGATCAGCAGGCCCGCACGCAATTCGTCGAGGCCGTCGATGGATTGCCGATCGAGCAGCGCCTGGCGCATGTGATCCAGTGCTTGCTCGCTGGAATAAGCATGTTGACGCTCCCACGTGGACAGATAAATTTCATTGACCAGCCTCATATCTACTCCTCGGCGGACCATTCATCGGAGCCCATGGTCCGGCTGATCTCATGCCGCCAATAGATCCGCCGATAGCTGAAGTGGACCTTTTCCAGTTGAGTCAGGTGAGCGGTGCCGGGGTCCTGACAATGCGGCATCAGCACTTCGGCCCCGATGATCACCGCATCTTCAAGCTCCATGGTGTAGAAGTGCTCCTGCGTTCCGTGAGCCGAGGTGCGATACCACTCGACACGGCACTTGCTGAGCAGTTCTCCTGAACACAGAGCGATGTTAATCAGCGGCGAAGCTTTGTCGATTGCCTTGGTGATGACCAAGGGTTTGTGCATCCGGCGCCCCGCGCCCGCCCCTTTGGGCACGAAAATGCCGTGGCTCAGGGCCTGAATCATGATCTGGTCCTCGCGGCCCAACTGATAGACGTTGCCCACTGATGCTTCGGTGAAGGAGCCTGCGCTGATCAGGCCTTGTCTTTCACCTTGGAGGGTCATGAAGGCGGGAGTTGGCATGGTGGGGCTCCGTCAGATTTGGATGGAAATAAGGAAGTGATCGGATGGTCTTGAATCCGTGCATGCTCGGCGTTTTCAAAAGGTAACCAGGGTTCAGCAAGGGTGACGAAGATCAAATAGCGCTGGTCAGTTCGATGACGAGAACGATTGGACGGTTCAAGGTCCAGCTTTAGCTGATACTTATCACCAGCCAACCAGAAAGACATCGCATACCCTGTGCCATCCCGAAGCCAAGCTCGCCATTCAGGCGTATCGGCTATCACAGGATCATCAAGAACTTTCGCCGCAACCCAGCCTTTCTCGCGCCATTGATCATGCAAGCCCAGTACGACTTTAAGAGCGTCATCAAGCGGTAGTGGCTCGATTTGTGGGGATAAACGCACTCTTCCAACCCGTCCGTTTTTGGACGTGATTGTGAAATAGCGGGCCAGTGGCGTGACAAAACCATAATCAGGGTCGTTGAAACGCAGGCATACGCCGGATCTGGATTTGTTGGACCATACCTTTCCCGATGGTATGGGGCCGATGGCAGCGTTTGAACGCTGAAGCATATCCTCCCAAGGCTCATTGATATTCAGTGAGACTTCGAAGTCGTCCAGCGTAGAGTCAATCCACCAGCGCAGTAACGTCACCGCCAGCACCATCAGCAGTATGAAGCGCCAACCATCGATCCATCGTCGGAAACTCATGGAGGTGCACCACCAGTCGCGATTTCCCGGATCGACTGTTCTAGAGCAGAACGGTTGTCGTCGCGCAACAGATCATTAAAACGTTCGGCAGCCCTGAGTACAAATACCATGCGCTGTTCAACATCGGAGAGGTTGGCCAGAGGATTATTGCCAAAACCAATAGTGCGCCCATCATCAAGTCGCTGACATTGACTGGTAAGTGTCAGCTCGATTGCTTGGGCTACGCCTGAAGGGAAACCCGTAACAAAAGACGCATGATTGCCCTGCAGCAAAGCGGCGAGATGCGAGTCCTCATAAATAGTTGGCTGCAAAATATTTCGTTGTTCATGCTCTGCCAGATACTCCACGCTCAATGCCACATCGCCTGCTTCAATCGCGTCGAAAGCTTTCAAGATTTCGTCTTGTTGCAACCCGAATTGGAGCTTTTCCTGCCCTACTGGCCAAATCATCGGAAATTCCGGATGGCCAAAAATCCCAACCCGCGCCTTCAGGCACGTTTTCAATTCCTTGAGGCCTCGCTTCGCGTAAAACACATGTAGAGGAAAAATATCCAGAAACAGCGTGGTGTTACCCAATGCCATCATCTCCTGCACATATCGAAACTGCTGCTGCACCACAGACAAGTCCTCCCCCGTTAAATGCAGGTCAACAGAGGGAACAGGATTGCGCGAGTCTGCTTCCTTATAGTCACGCAAGGCTTCTGCCTGTTCCGCCATTCGATCAAGCCGCAACAATCCGAACTCTCGGCGGCTATCTCGTAATCGCTGCCTGGTTTCCCGCTCATCACGGATTCGCGCCACACTGTGCGCCGCATGCAAAAGTCCACAGCCGACCTGCTTAGAGGCAAAAGCCGCTAGCCCAGCCCACTGAAACCGCGAGTCGTGTAACCACAGTCGGGCATACGCAGCATTGATCGCTCGATTCCGCTCCACTGGGTCAACGATCAAGATGCCATCAGGAGCGATGATGTCTTCGGCCTCGCGCTGGTAGATGCGCCATAGGCCAGAGCAAGTCAGGATCGGCACGTCCGTAACGAGGGTCTTGCTGCCATAAAGCCGCACTTCTTTGCATTCACAGTCAGCAACGGGCGTGCTGTTTTGGTTCAGGCGCTGATCGTCTATGGGGCGTTGTTTGAAACACTGGGTCATGGTTTGCGGACGAGCGACTAAGGGAATCCCTGAACCCTATCAGCCGCAATTCCCGACCGGATCGTTTGGCCGAAAAATCAGAAACACCTGACAGACGAGGCTCGCCGAGACATGGGAAGTTGCCTTGAAATGACCAGGAGATGTCCTCAAACACCTGATTCATCAGGCTCTATCGGCCATTGACGTCCTGGCCGAGACTCACGGGTCAGAAACTGAATAACGTCGCTTTGCAGATTATTGACCTACGACACTCATGCAATCGAAAAGAGGTGCTAGCATAGAGCCACCAGTCGATCTCAGCATGCACCCTAACTAGTAGTCAGGATATGACCGAGCCAGAAGACCCCAGCCGTGAGCGCCTCAAGCACCACTTTGCCCAGCGGGTAATTCATCAGGCACGTCAGATTCTTGAGATATGGCAACGCCTGCAGCGCAACGAATGGTCCACCACCGACTTGTCGGAGTTGAGCGAAGCCAATCTGCGCCTGCTGCGTTTTGCCGAACGTTTCGAACAACCGGAACATACCCAGCTGGCACGCCACATCGGCCAGTCGCTGGAAGCGGTGGACGCCAACCGCGGACGCCTGAGCAGCGGACTGATCACTGACCTCAATCGTCTGATGCAGCGCCTGTCCCGCACCGGCCTGCGTCATGGCGATCAGCTCGAACAAACCTTTCTGCCGCCGCTGCGCAAGCCGATCTACGTGATGCTGCAAGATCACGACCGGGCCGAACGGCTGGCCAAACAACTAGAATTCTTCGGGCTCAGCGCTCAGTACCTCGACAGTGTCGCCGCGTTCCGCTCCTCGATGGTCGAGCGGTTGCCGGCGGCGATTGTCATGGACGTCGACTTCAGTGGCGCCGGCATCGGCCTGAAACTGGCGGCCGAAGCCCAGGAAGGTCTCGATCAGCCCTTGCCGCTGTTGTTTTTCAGCCTGCACGAAACCGATACCCCGACCCGCCTCGCCGCCGTGCGTGCCGGCGGCCAGGAGTTTCTCACCGGCACCCTCGAAGCCTCGAGCCTGCTGGAAAAGATCGAAGTCCTGACCTGCGTCGCCCAGTACGAACCTTATAAAGTACTGATCATCGACGACTCCCGCGCCCAGGCCTTGCACACCGAACGCCTGCTCAATAGCGCCGGGATCGTCACGCGGACTCTGATCGAGCCGATCCAGGCCATGGCCGAACTGGCGGATTTCCAGCCGGACCTGATCATCCTCGACATGTACATGCCGGCCTGCACCGGTACTGAACTGGCCAAGGTGATCCGGCATAACGACCGCTATGTCAGCGTGCCGATCATTTATCTGTCAGCCGAAGACGATCTGGACAAACAGCTCGACGCCATGAGCGAGGGCGGCGACGACTTCCTGACCAAACCGATCAAGCCACGACACCTGATCACCACCGTGCGCAACCGCGCGGCGCGGGCGCGCAATCTGAAAGCGCGGATGGTGCGTGACAGCCTGACCGGTTTGTACAACCACACCCACATTCTGCAATTGCTCGAAGACTGTTCATTCCGCGCCCGTCGCGAAAGCAAGCCGCTGAGCTTTGCGATGCTCGACATTGACCACTTCAAACGGGTCAACGACAGTCACGGCCATCCCATGGGCGACCGGGTGATCAAGAGCCTGGCGCTGTTCCTCAAGCAGCGGTTGCGCAAGACCGACTTCATCGGCCGTTACGGCGGTGAAGAGTTCGCCATCGTCATGCCAGACACTGATATCGAATCGGCCTACAAGGTGCTCGATGAAATCCGTCAGCGCTTTGCCGAAATTCACTACCCCGCTCAGCCGCAGGACCTCTGGTGCACCTTCAGCGCCGGCGTCGTCGAATTGCGCGAAGACTCTGACAGCCTGCTGATGGCCAGCCAGGCCGACGAGGCGCTGTACCGCGCGAAGAACGCCGGACGGAACCGCGTACAAGCCGCGCGAGAATCAAAGCAAAGTGCCACTTTTTCATCGGAATCGACCCATTCTGTCATAACTCTGTAACAGAAACGCAATAACTTCAGGCACTTACCATTCTGCCGTTGGTAGACCATGATGCGCCTGAAGCTGCTGACCAATCTCAATACCCTCCTTCTGGTCGCCGTGTGCGTGGCCCTTGGCGCCACGCTCTGGTGGTCGCAAAAAGCCCTGGAGCGCCCCTATCTGTTGATGGAGCGTTATCTGGGACTGTCTCAGCAGTTTCAAAATGAAGTGGCACGCAACGTCGAGGATTACCTGGCCAGCGGCGATGCCCTGCGCCTGAGCAGCGCCAGCCAGGCCATCGACGCCTTGCAAAAGGAACTTGGTGAGTTGCCACCAGCATTGGCTGATACCTTGCGTCCGAGTCTGTCGAACCTGACTGAATTCAGCAAAACCGACCTGCTGGCTGCTGGCAAACTCGCAGGTGACCCGCAAGCGCTGCTGCTGCAAGCCGAACGCGAACTCGGCGCCAGCCTCGATCAACTCAGCCAATACGCCAGCGGTAATGCGGCGTACCTGACGCCTTTGCTCACTGCGTCCCAGCATTTGGGCAAACTGTCTCTGGCCCGGGACAAACTGGTCAGCAGCGGGCGTAGCGAACTGGCCGCCGATGTCGAACGCGAGGTCGCCAACATCCGTGCTCAAGCCGAGCAACTGGACGCCTTACCGCTACTTGGCGTGACCGCCAGCACCGAATCGAACACCGACGATTTCGCCGCGATGATGGGGTTGGATAACACCGAGAAAACCGTCGCCGAAGATGCCGGCGTCGGCCTCAAACGCGAACTCAACAGCCTGCTCACCCGCTACCCTTCGGAACTGGCGCGCACTCGCGAACAGATCCAGAAACGCGCCGACCTCAGCACCGCGACGCACTTGAAAATCGCCGCCGTGCAACAGTCCATCGCCGGGCTGGAACCGGTGGTTCGCGCCCAACACGGGCAGATCCAAAGCGAAGTACGGCTGATGCAAGGGGTGATGATCGGGCTGATCCTGCTGATCGCATTGCTCATCGATACCTTGCAGCGACGCCTGGCCCGAACCCTGACCAACCTCGCCCCGGCGCTGTCGACCTGGGCCGAAGGTGACTTCAGCCGCGACATTCAACTGGGCGCGACCAACCGCGAACTGCATGACATTCAAGCCTCGCTCAATCGCTTGCGCGCCTATCTGGTCGACCTGGTCGGCACCATTCGCCTCAACGCCGAGCAAGTCGCCGGCAGCAGCCGAACGTTGGCCGAATTGAGCAATGACCTGCACAGTGGCGCCGAGCATCAGGCCGGCGACACCGCGCTGATCCGCGATTCTCTCGGAGAGCTCGAGGCGACGATTCAACAAGTCGCCGGTGACGCCAGCCAGGCTGCCGATGCCAGTCGTCATGCAGGGCTTGCAGTGGAACACGGTCAGAAAGTGATCGGCCTGAGCCTCACAGGGCTGCATGCGCTGGTGGGCGAAGTGCAAGGCAACGCGCAGATGATCGAGCATCTGGCCGAGGAGTCGGCGACCATCGGCGGTGTGCTGACGGTGATCCGCTCGATTGCCGACCAGACCAACCTGCTGGCCCTGAACGCCGCCATCGAAGCGGCCCGCGCAGGAGAAATGGGCCGAGGATTTGCGGTAGTGGCCGAAGAAGTTCGCTCATTGGCGCAACGCACCGCCGGGGCCACGGCCGAGATCCAGACGCTGATCGCCGGCCTGCAAACCGCCGCGCGGCAATCGGTCGAAGGCATGCGCGCCCAGGTCGAACACGCCGAAGCCACGGCCAATCAGGCTCAGGCGGCCGATGGCGCGCTGGATAAAATCGTCGGGGCGATCCAGACCATTTCCGACACCGCCGTGCGCATCGCCGATGTCACCGCCCAGCAGAGCGGCGCTGTCAGCGAAATCCGCGATCACAGTGAGCGGATTCATCAATTGGGTGGGGATAACTTGCTGAGGATTGGTGAGGGGCGTGAGCAAGGGGAGAATTTGTTGGTGCTGGGCGGGCGGTTGCATACAGCCGTTCAAGCCTTTCGCGTCTAAAGGCTGTGGGCCTGAACCCAACTAACGATCTGGACTGTCGCCGCTTAAGCTCTTGTATGAAAACTCCTATTTAGCCATGTGGTGGTTTTTAGTCGTCGTTTTGATGCTAGGGTTTAGCGCTTCAATTTATCGTGCGCGCAACAGGAGTGCCCCGTGATAGTTCCACCTTCGCCCCCAGACGTATCTGTGGAGGAAAACATGGCAGTTGCCTTCCATAAGAAAAAAATTTTGAAAGAGGGATCCGCATTTATTTACTCCTGGTTCTATACCCAGGTCAGAAATCGCGGCCCTTGGGATTACAAAAAACTGTCCCCGGTCTATGAAGCTTTCGGTAATTTCAATTATGGCGCGGCCGGGATTGCTGCGGGGTTTTCCGAAAATGTCCTGTTACGCGCAGCCGGTCTTGCCCAGACGCAGGCAAAAACGACAAAAGTAGAATTTGGAAGCTGGTGGAGCGAGGCTCCTTTTGGCGATGATCCAGCGGATCAGGAATGGATCAAAAAAGGAGTCAGGTATGCCCGGTTCAGGAACTACTAAAAAAACGGCATACACAATAGTCACCACCTGCCTGCTGGCGGCATGCCTGGCCTACATAGGCGGGACATGGCTTATGTCTTCCAGCGCCCCGGTGTTGACCGATGTTGTACTCAAACTGCCCCTTGGCGAACATGGCTTCATCTACGGCATCAAGGATGATCGAGGCGGAGCGACAGTGCCGTTCAGCTATCGATACTATGTCTATCGCGAGCTGCCATCCGACGAACAAATAGCGTCTGAACTCAAGACTGCCGGTCCGTTTCTGGTCACCCGAGATCCAGCCATAAAGGTCGATCTCCAAGGCTCGGTCATCAATGTGTCGACCAACCAGGAAGTCTATGAGTATCACAGCAGCACGCTGTTTCGACATACCGACAACACCCACTACACGCCTGTAACAATCAACCTGTGCAACCACTCCAGCGGATTACCGTAGGAGCGAGGCTTGCCCGCGAAGAACGATTACACGGCCCCCCTGTTAAACCGCATTATCGTTCTTCGCGGGCAAGCCTCGCTCCTACAGATCCGGGTTACGAGGCAACACACGCTTGCGTCCGCTATCATGCCCCCAATTCCGATACGCGAGATTGTCATGCGCCGTTTGCTTTGCCTGCTGTTTTTAGTGCTCGCCCTGCCGGCCTCCGCCGCCGGGTTGCTGGACAGTCGGCCCAGTTCCACCCTGGGTTCGATCAACAACAGCGCCGACTTCCTGCCGGTGCGAGAAGCCTTTCAGTTGAGCCTGGTAGAAAGCACGCCGCAATCGATCAAGCTGCGTTTCGTCGCCACCGAGGGTTACTACCTCTATCGCCATCGCTTCCAGTTTCGCGCCGACCCGGCCGACATTGGCCTCGGCGCGGCGCAACTGCCCAAAGGCGAACAAAAGCACGATGAGTTCTTCGGCGATGTCGAGGTTTACCACGGCATTCTCGATGTAGAACTGCCACGCACCGACTCACGCGCCTTTACGCTGGTCGTGACCTACCAGGGCTGCGCCGACAAAGGCCTGTGTTATCCGCCTGAGACCGAACGCCTGAATATTGATGGCAGCGGCGGCGCGACCACATCCTGGAGCTGGCGCGAACTGGCGCTGTTTTTTCTTGCAGGTGTTGGCCTGACCTTCACCCCCTGCGTGCTGCCGATGCTGCCGATCCTCTCCGGCGTGGTCCTGCGTGGACAGGTTGGCGGGTTACGCGGCTTCAACCTGTCGCTGGCTTACGTGCTGCCGATGGCCGCTTGTTTCGCCCTGCTCGGTGCGTTGATGGGAATGTTCGGCGCACAGCTCAATCTTCAGGCGCGCTTGCAGTCGGCCTGGGTGCTGGTGCCGTTCGCGATGTTTTTCGCGGTATTTGCCCTGGCCATGTTTGGCGTATTCGAACTGAAACTCCCCCATGCCATCAGCAGCCGCCTGGACCGGATCGCCGGGCGTACCGAAGGCGGCTCATTGTGGGGCGCGGCCGTGCTGGGCGTGGTGTCGAGCCTGCTGGTTTCGCCGTGTGTATCGGCACCACTGGCCGGCGCGCTGCTGTACATCAGCGCCAGCGGCGATGCTCTGGGTGGCGGATTGAAATTGTTCATGCTCGGTCTGGGCATGGGCGCGCCGCTGTTGCTGGTGGCAACCGGCGGCGCAGCCTGGCTGCCGAAAAGCGGACCTTGGCTGATCTACGTGAAAAACGCGATTGGGGTGCTGCTGCTCGGGCTGGCGATTGCTTTGCTCAGCCGGGTATTGCCGGGCCAGATCACCTTGCTGTTGATCGGCTTGCTCGCAGGTGGCGTCGGATTGTTTATGGGCGCACTGGAATTCGTTTATAAACCGCCAAGAAAACGCCTGGGGCAACTGCTCGGGATGTTCCTGCTGTTTTATGCCCTGACCTGTTGGTACGGCGCCTTCAGTGGCCAGACCGATCCGTTGAACCCCATTGGCCAACCACGCAATGTCGCCAGCAACGGTCAACCGCCAATCGCCGGCAACTGGCAAACCATTACCACACCAGCCGAACTGGACCGCGTCCTCGACGAAGCCAAGTCCTCTGGCACACCACTGCTGCTCGATTGGTACGCCGATTGGTGCATCAGTTGCAAAGTCATCGAACACGAAGTGCTCACCGATGCCAATGTCATCGAACGCCTCAAAGGCTATCGATTGATCCGTTTCGACATCACCGCCAGCAACGCCGAACAACGCGCCCTGCTCGACCGCTACAAGCTATTCGGTCCTCCGGCGCTGATGTTTTTTGGCAAAGATGGTGTCGAACGTGGCGATGTGCGGGTGATCGGCGAGATCAACGCGAAAAACTTCGCCGAACGTGTTGCGAAAGCAAATGACCGGATTTAATTGTCCGGTCATATATTTCGCGTAAACATCGGCCATCGTGCTGGCTATTGCATAGAACTGGACAGTCACAAAGGCTTTGCGGCATAGTCGCCGGGTTCTGACAATTGCACACAGATGACAAAGGAGCAGCAGATGGCGACCTTATTGGTTTTACACGGCCCCAACCTGAACCTGCTCGGCACCCGGGAACCGGGCGTCTACGGTGCCACCACCCTGGCGCAAATCAACCAGGATCTGGAACAGCGGGCGCGCAATGCCGGCCACCATTTGCTCTATCTACAAAGCAACGCCGAGTACGAATTGATCGACCGCATCCACGCTGCTCGCGGCGAAGGTGTGGACTTCATTCTGATCAATCCAGCAGCTTTTACGCATACAAGTGTCGCATTACGTGACGCGCTGCTGGCAGTGAGCATCCCATTCATCGAAGTGCATTTGTCTAACGTGCACAAACGCGAACCTTTCCGCCATCACTCTTACTTCTCCGACGTTGCGGTGGGAGTGATCTGCGGCCTTGGCGCCAGCGGTTATCGACTGGCCCTGGAGGCCGCCCTAGAGCAGCTTGAAAGACAGGCAACAGCTTGAACAACAAGCGTTAAACGCCCCCTGACCGACCCTTGGGAGTTGATGATTCATGGATATCCGTAAAGTTAAGAAACTGATCGAATTGCTGGAAGAGTCCGGTATCGACGAGCTCGAGATCAAGGAAGGCGAAGAGTCCGTACGCATCAGCCGTCACAGCAAGACGCCGGCTCAGCAGTACTACGCTCCCGCTCCTATGCATGCTCCGGCACCGGCGCCTGCGCCTGTCGCCGCTGCTCCGGTTGCCGCCGCTGCGCCTGCAGCCCCGGCCGCACCTGCGCTGAACGGCAACGTTGCCCGTTCGCCGATGGTCGGTACCTTCTATCGCAAATCCTCGCCGTCCTCGCCGTCCTTCGTTGAAGTCGGCCAGACCGTGAAGAAAGGCGACACCCTGTGCATCGTCGAAGCCATGAAGATGATGAACCACATCGAAGCTGAAGCCAGCGGTGTGATCGAATCCATCCTCGTCGAAGACGGCCAGCCGGTTGAGTACGACCAACCGCTGTTCACCATCGTTTGAACCGCGGAGAAACTTTGATGACTGCGAAGTTGGAAAAAGTTCTGATCGCCAACCGCGGTGAGATCGCCCTGCGGATTCTGCGTGCCTGCAAAGAGATGGGCATCAAGACTGTCGCCGTTTACTCCAAGGCCGACAAAGAGCTGATGCACCTGGGCCTGGCAGACGAATCCGTCTGCATCGGCCCGGCCTCGGCCGCGCACTCTTACCTGCACATTCCGGCCATCATCGCCGCCGCTGAAGTGACTGGCGCTACCGCCATCCACCCAGGCTACGGCTTCCTTGCGGAAAACGCCGACTTTGCCGAACAGGTCGAGAACTCCGGCTTCGCGTTCATTGGCCCGAAAGCCGAAACCATTCGCCTGATGGGCGACAAGGTATCGGCCAAGCACGCCATGATCGCCGCCGGCGTGCCGACCGTTCCGGGTTCCGACGGCCCATTGCCGGAAGACGAAGAAACCGCTCTGGGCATCGGCCGCGAAGTCGGCTATCCAGTGATCATCAAAGCCGCTGGCGGCGGCGGTGGTCGTGGCATGCGCGTGGTGCACAAAGAGGAAGACCTGATCTCCTCGGCGAAACTGACCCGCTCCGAAGCGGGCGCAGCATTCGGCAACCCGATGGTCTATCTGGAAAAATTCCTGACAAACCCACGTCACGTGGAAGTTCAGGTACTTTCCGACGGCCAGGGCCACGCTATCCATCTGGGTGACCGCGATTGCTCGCTGCAACGTCGCCACCAGAAGGTTCTCGAAGAAGCGCCGGCACCGGGCATCGACGAGAAAGCACGCGCTGAAGTCCTCGCTCGCTGCGTCAAGGCTTGCATCGACATCGGCTACCGTGGCGCCGGCACGTTCGAGTTCCTGTACGAGAACGGCCACTTCTACTTCATCGAGATGAACACTCGCGTCCAGGTAGAGCACCCGGTATCGGAAATGGTCACCGGCATCGACATCGTCAAGGAGATGCTCAGCATCGCCGCTGGCAACAAGCTGTCGTACACCCAGGATGACGTCGTTATCCGCGGTCACGCGCTGGAATGCCGGATCAACGCCGAAGACCCGAAAACCTTCATGCCTAGCCCTGGCACGGTCAAGCATTTCCACGCTCCAGGCGGCAACGGCGTTCGCGTCGATTCGCACCTGTACAGTGGCTATGCCGTTCCGCCGAACTACGATTCGTTGATCGGCAAGCTGATCACCTACGGCGCCACCCGTGACGAAGCCATGGCGCGCATGCGCAATGCGCTGGACGAAATCGTTGTCGACGGGATCAAGACCAACATCCCGCTGCACCGCGACCTGGTCCGCGATGCTGGCTTCTGCGAAGGCGGAGTCAACATCCACTACCTGGAACACAAGCTGGCTGGCGAAAAGCATTAAGCTGTGATCCATACCAACAAAGCCGCTTTCGAGCGGCTTTGTTGTTTCTGAAGCAAAGTCAAAAGATCGCAGCCTTCGGCAGCTCCTACATTTGGAATGCGTCCCCCCTATAGGAGCTGCCGAAGGCTGCGATCTTTTGATCTTCAACCATGGTCGTCTTCTTAGCCACGCTCGCGTAAACTTGCGCGCTTCTCGCAGCCCGCTAGGCTGCAATCTATATTTTTCAAAGGTGCCCGCCATGCCTTGGCTGCAAGTCCGTCTCGCCATCAGCCCAGAACAAGCCGAAACCTACGAAGACGCTTTCCTTGAAGTGGGCGCCGTGTCGGTGACTTTCATGGACGCCGAAGATCAGCCGATTTTCGAGCCGGAACTCAATACCACCCCGCTGTGGTCGCACACTCACTTGTTGGCCTTGTTCGAAGGCGGCACCGAGCCTGGTCCTGTGCTGGCCCATCTTGAGCTGCTGACTGGCAGCCCGCTGCCCGAGCATCACAGCGAAGTGATCGAAGACCAGGATTGGGAACGCAGCTGGATGGACGGTTTCCAGCCGATGCGCTTCGGTCAGCGCCTGTGGATCGTCCCGAGCTGGCACGCCGCGCCTGAGCCGGACGCAGTGAACTTGCTGCTGGACCCGGGCCTGGCGTTCGGCACCGGCACTCATCCGACCACCGCACTGTGCCTGGAATGGCTCGACGGTCAGGACCTGAAAGGTTGCAACGTGCTCGACTTCGGTTGCGGTTCGGGGATTCTGGCGATTGCCGCCCTGTTACTGGGCGCCAAGCAAGCCGTCGGCACCGACATCGACGTGCAGGCGCTGGAGGCTTCCCGCGACAACGCCGGGCGCAACAACATTGCTGACGAACTCTTTCCGCTGTATCTGCCACAAGACCTGCCACAGGTTCAGGCCGACGTACTGGTCGCCAACATTCTTGCCGGCCCGCTGGTTTCGCTGGCTCCGCAACTGTCCAGCCTGGTCAAGCCGGGCGGTCGTTTGGCACTGTCGGGCATCCTCGCCGAACAAGGTGAAGAAGTCGCCGCCGCCTACGCTCAGGACTTCGATCTGGATCCGATTGCCAATCGCGACGGCTGGGTACGCATTACTGGCCGTCGGCGCTAGAATGAGCGCCTGCATAAACCGGATTGCCGCATGACCGACAGCTTCGTCACCCAGTGCCCGCATTGCCAAACCAGCTTCCGCGTCAGCCATACTCAGTTAAGCGTGGCCCGTGGAGTGGTTCGTTGCGGCTCGTGTTTGCAGGTGTTCAACGCCGCCAAGCAGTTACTCGAGCAGCGGGCCGGCAAGGAAACGGTCAAACCGGTTGCACCGGCGCCCGTCGAACCGCCCGTGCAGCGAGCCATCAGCCAAAAGCAATGGACGGCTGCAGAAATGGATCTGGACAGCCTGGATCTGGACGAAGAGCTCGCCCGGCTCGAACAGCGGGAAATCCAGCCAACAACGGAATTCACCCGGCCCCGCGAAGACAGCCTCAGCGCTCGCCGCGATACCACCGAGCACGACCAGGAGCCCTGGTCCGACAGCCTCTTCAGTGAATCGGCCGCCGATCGTGCAAAAATCGCCGACACGCCCACGCCAGAACCCACGATCGAACCATACAAACATTCGCGCACCGAGCCTTCGCTGTCGCTGGAGCCCGCGGATCTGGACGACGAACCCGAGATCCAACAGCTGCGCCTGCACGACCCGCTTGACGCCCCGATCCCCTTTGGCAACCTGTCGGCGACTCCCGATGAAGTCGACGATGACCTGCCCTCGGTCGAACCCCTGCGCAAGCGACGTGAACGCAGCGAACCGGCGCTGCGCGCGGAAGTATTGGAGGATCTGACCGACGATCCGTTGCAACTGGACTGGCAAAAACGTCGCTCCCCCTGGGGCCGGCGCTTTTTCTGGCTGCTGCTGATCCTGCTCGGCACCGCCGGCCTCGCCGGTCAATACGTCGCCTATCACTTTGACGAACTGGCACGCCAGGACCAGTACCGTCCGTGGTTCCAGCAACTGTGCCCGCACATCGGCTGCACCGTGCCGTCCAAGGTCGACATCGCAAAAGTCAAAAGCAGCAACCTGGTGGTCCGCAGCCACCCGGACTTCAATGGCGCATTGGTGGTCGACGCGATCATCTACAATCGCGCGCCCTTCTCCCAGCCTTTCCCGCTGCTTGAGCTGCGTTTTGCTGACCTCAACGGCCACCTGATCGCCAGCCGTCGCTTCAAGCCCGGCGAGTACCTCAACGGTGATCTCGAAGGGATGGCGGAAATGCCGCCGCAAACGCCAATCCACATCGCGCTGGACATTCTCGATCCAGGCCCCAAAGCGGTGAACTACAGCCTGAGCTTCCATTCCCCCGAGTGAAACGCTCAAGTGTTACAGGCTTGACGGCATATTTCTGACTTTGATTGCTAGTACCAAACCGCTGGCGATAACAAAATTACTGTTCAGATTTTGTTCAATTCAGCCTTTATCCAGTCATCGAGAGCGGGTATCATGCCAACCCTTTTTCGAACTCTCATGATCCGGCCCCACAACAGGGAAGTCCTATGTCGGCGGTACGCATCGGTCCATATACATTGCACAACGGCTTGATTCTCGCCCCCATGGCGGGTGTCACCGATCAGCCCTTTCGTCAGCTGTGCAAGCGACTGGGCGCGGGCCTTGTAGTCTCGGAAATGGTCACCAGCGACATGAGCTTGTGGAACACCCGCAAATCGCGGATGCGCATGATCCACGAAGGCGATCCCGAGCCTCGCTCGGTACAGATCGCCGGCGGAGATGCGCAGATGCTGGCGGATGCAGCCCGGGCCAACGTCGAACTGGGCGCGCAGATTATTGATATCAACATGGGCTGTCCGGCGAAGAAGGTCTGCAACAAGGCCGCCGGTTCCGCCCTGTTGAAAGATGAAGCATTGGTGACCGAGATCCTGCAGGCCGTAGTGGCCGCGGTCGATGTGCCGGTTACCTTGAAGATCCGCACCGGCTGGGACCGGGCGAACAAGAATGGCCTGACCGTGGCGAAGATCGCCGAACAGGCAGGCATTACGGCGTTGGCGGTGCATGGCCGCACCCGTGCCGATCTGTATACCGGGGAAGCCGAGTACGACACCATTGCCGCGATCAAGCAGGCGGTGTCGATTCCGGTCTTCGCCAACGGCGATATCGATTCGCCCGAGAAGGCCCGGTACGTGCTCGACGCGACCGGTGCCGATGGCCTGTTGGTGGGTCGGGCTGCTCAGGGGCAGCCATGGATTTTTCGTGAAATCGACCATTATCTGCGTACCGGCGAAAAACTCCCGGCACCGGAACTGATCGAGGTGGAACGTATTCTGCTTGAGCATCTGGCCGCGCTGCATGCCTTCTATGGCGACGTCATGGGCGTGCGCATAGCTCGCAAGCATGTGGGCTGGTATCTCGCAACCTTGCCGGGCGCCAGGGAGTTCCGCGCCCACTTCAATCGTTTGGAAGATACGGAAGCACAATGCGCCTACGTTCGGGCCTTCTTCGCCGAACGTTACAAGAGCCTGACAGGGGACGGAGAAGGGGTGGCCGCATGACGATGATGACCGAGACTTTAGTGAGTGGAACAACACCCGTGAGCGACAACGTGAATTTGAAACAGCACCTCAATACGCCGAGCGAAGAAGGTCAGACCCTTCGCGGGAGTGTCGAGAAGGCGCTGCACAATTATTTCGCCCACCTTGAGGGCGCTGCCGTCACGGATGTGTACAACCTGGTGCTCTCCGAAGTCGAGGCTCCCCTGCTCGAATGCGTGATGAACTACGTCAAGGGCAACCAGACCAAGGCCAGTGAGCTGCTCGGGCTGAACCGCGGCACCCTGCGCAAGAAACTCAAGCAGTACGATTTGCTGTAAGCATTCAATCAAACCAGAAAGGCGCCCGCGTAAAACCGGTCGCCTTTTTTGCTGACTTCCCTTGCTTTTGATGGAATTTGAAATGACCGACCAGACTACCCGCCTGCCGATCCGCCGCGCCTTGATCAGCGTTTCCGACAAGACCGGGATCCTTGAATTCGCCAAGGAGCTCGAAGCCCTGGGCGTCGAGATCCTCTCCACCGGCGGGACGTTCAAGCTGCTGCGCGACAACGGCGTTGCCGCAGTGGAAGTCGCGGACTACACCGGTTTCGCAGAAATGATGGACGGTCGGGTGAAAACCCTGCACCCGAAAATCCACGGCGGGATCCTCGGTCGTCGCGGTATCGACGACGCCATCATGAATGAGCACGGCATCAAGCCGATCGACCTGGTTGCGGTCAACCTGTACCCGTTCGAAGCCACCATCAACAAGCCAGGCTGCGACCTGCCGACCGCCATCGAAAACATCGACATCGGCGGCCCGACCATGGTCCGTTCGGCAGCCAAGAACCACAAAGACGTGGCCATCGTGGTGAATGCCAGCGATTACGCCAACGTCCTGGAAAGCCTCAAGGCCGGCGGCCTGACCTACGCTCAGCGTTTCGACCTGATGCTCAAGGCCTTCGAACACACCGCCGCCTATGACGGCATGATCGCCAACTACATGGGCACCGTGAACCAGGCGGCTGAAACCCTCTCCACTGAAGGTCGCAGCGAATTCCCGCGCACCTTCAACAGCCAGTTCATCAAGGCCCAGGAAATGCGCTACGGCGAGAACCCGCACCAGAGCGCGGCGTTCTACGTTGAAGCCAAGCCAGCCGAAGTGGGCATTGCTACCGCGACCCAGCTGCAAGGCAAAGAGCTGTCGTTCAACAACGTGGCCGACACCGACGCCGCGCTGGAATGTGTGAAGAGCTTCGTCAAACCGGCCTGCGTGATCGTCAAGCATGCCAACCCGTGCGGCGTGGCCGTGAGCCCGGACGCTGAAGGCGGCATCCGTCAGGCCTACGAACTGGCCTACGCCACCGACACCGAATCGGCGTTCGGCGGCATCATCGCCTTCAACCGCGAGCTGGATGCTGAAACCGCCAAGGCCATCGTCGAGCGTCAGTTCGTCGAAGTGATCATTGCTCCATCCGTCAGCGCAGAAGCTCGCGCTATCGTGGCAGCCAAAGCCAACGTGCGCCTGCTGGCCTGCGGCGAATGGTCGGCTGATCGCGTTCCGGCCTGGGACTACAAGCGCGTCAACGGTGGTTTGCTGGTGCAGAGCCGCGATATCGGCATGATTGGCAGCGAAGACCTGAAAGTGGTGACCAAGCGCGCGCCGACCGAACAGGAAATCAATGACCTGATCTTCGCCTGGAAAGTCGCCAAATACGTTAAATCCAACGCCATCGTCTACGCCAAGAACCGTCAGACCATTGGTGTCGGCGCCGGCCAGATGAGCCGCGTGAACTCTGCTCGTATTGCGGCGATCAAGGCTGAGCACGCCGGGTTGCAAGTGCAGGGCGCGGTCATGGCATCCGATGCATTCTTCCCGTTCCGTGACGGCATCGACAACGCGGCCAAGGTCGGTATCACTGCGGTGATCCAGCCAGGTGGCTCGATGCGTGACAACGAAGTGATTGCTGCTGCTGATGAAGCCGGTATCGCCATGGTGTTCACCGGCATGCGCCACTTCCGTCACTGATCCGACGATCGAATGTGGGAGCGGGCTTGCTCGCGAAGACGGCGGCACATCCAGCATTGATGTGACTGACAGACCGCTTTCGCGAGCAAGCCCGCTCCCACACAAAGCACCAGCGGTGCTATCCAGAATTAGCGTCATCCGAGGTTTTTGAAATGAATGTTTTGATCATTGGCAGCGGTGGCCGTGAACACGCCCTGGCCTGGAAAGTGGCTCAGGATCTGCGCGTGCAGAAAGTTTTCGTTGCCCCGGGCAACGCCGGCACCGCCATTGAAGCCAAGTGCGAGAACGTCGCCATTGACGTGCTGGCTCTTGAGCAGCTGGCTGACTTTGCCCAGAAGAATGTTTCCCTGACCATCGTCGGCCCGGAAGTGCCGCTGGTCGCCGGTGTTGTCGATCTGTTCCGCTCCCGTGGCCTGGATTGCTTCGGCCCGACCGCGGGCGCTGCTCAGCTGGAAGGCTCGAAAGCCTTTACCAAAGACTTCCTGGCGCGCCACAAGATCCCGACCGCCGACTACCAGAACTTCACCGAGATCGAGCCAGCCCTGGCTTATCTGCGTGAAAAAGGCGCACCTATCGTGATCAAGGCCGACGGCCTGGCCGCCGGTAAAGGCGTGATCGTTGCCATGACCCTGGGCGAAGCCGAAGACGCGGTGCGCGACATGCTCGCCGGCAACGCATTTGGCGACGCCGGTTCACGCGTGGTGATCGAAGAGTTCCTGGACGGCGAAGAAGCCAGCTTCATCGTCATGGTCGACGGCAAGAACGTATTGCCGATGGCCACCAGCCAGGACCATAAACGTGTCGGCGACGGCGATACCGGCCCGAACACCGGCGGCATGGGCGCTTACTCCCCGGCCCCGGTCGTCACGGCCGAAGTCCATCAGCGGGTCATGGACCTGGTGATCTGGCCGACCGTACGGGGCATGGCCGAGGAAGGTAACGTCTACACCGGCTTCCTCTATGCCGGCCTGATGATCGACAAGGCTGGTAACCCAAAAGTCATCGAGTTCAACTGCCGTTTCGGCGATCCTGAGACCCAACCGGTGATGCTGCGTTTGCAGTCTAGCCTGGTGTTGCTGGTCGAAGCAGCCCTGGCGCAAGCGCTGGACAAGGTCGAAGCACAATGGGATCCACGTCCGAGCGTCGGTATTGTATTGGCCGCTGGCGGTTACCCGGGTGACTACGCCAAAGGCGTTGCCATCAACGGCCTGGATGCAGCCGCGACACTGGAAGGCAAAGTCTTCCATGCCGGTACTGCGCTCAAGGACGGTCAAGTGGTGACCGCCGGTGGTCGGGTGCTGTGCGCAAGCGCCATGGGCACCAGCGTCGATGCAGCCCAGCAGCAGGCTTACAAACTGGCGGCTAAAATCGACTGGGAAGGCTGCTTCTACCGTAAGGACATTGGCTACCGCGCCATTGCCCGCGAGCGTGGCGAGAATCAGGAATAAGCCATCCATCCGGCCAGGCAAGGGCTTGCGGCCCTTGCCTGACTATTCCGGTGCCGCGCATAGTTATACTTTGGCATTAATCTACGAAGGGATTTCGCCGTGCGCTGGCTCAGGATTGCCATAGGCTTCACCGTCACTCTGCTGACCTTGCTCTGCATGCTCCCGGCCCAGGCCGCGCAAGGCAGTGGCTGGGCGGTATTGCTCGACGAACAGGGCGACCTGCAGCTGAGCGACATCCGCTCCAGCCGCTACACCAACCAATTCAGCCCCATTGAACTTGATCAACTCACCGCGGCCGCACCCGATGGCGCGCTATGGCTGCGTTTCAAGCTCGCGCCCGGCAAGCATGAACAGTTGCTGCGAGTGTTCGCACCGGACCTGGTGCACCTCAATCTGTATGTGCTCGACGGCGACCAGTTGATCGATCAATTGAATACCGGTACGGCGCAGCTACAGGCTAAGCCCCCCCTCCCCAGCAGCGACTTCATGTTGCCGCTGCCACAAAGTGACAAAACCCTCGATGTCTACCTGCGGCTGGTCTCCGAACACCAGTTCCGGCCTTACATCACGCTGCAATCGGCAGTCATGACCGCAGCCACTCAGTACCAGACGCTGATCTATGGCTTGCTCTTCGGCTGCCTGGGGATGCTGATCCTGCACAACCTGACCCGTTACCTCTACACCCGCTCGCGCAGCAGCCTCTGGCTGGCAGCATGCGAAGGGCTGCTGATGCTCAGCCTGGTGTTGCTGCTGAACCTGGCCCGGCCATGGTTACCGAACTGGTCCGTCGTGCAAACACCCGGTGCCTACCTCGCCTTGCTGATGACCGCGCCTTGCGGCCTGATGTTCGCCTACCGTTTCTTCGCCCCGCTCGGTCCTCACCCGTTGAACAAGCTGCTGCTGGGGAACATTCTGTTCATCATGGCCTGCGGCCTGCTGTTGCTGTTCGTCAACACACTGCCGCTGAACCTGATCACCTATGGGCTGGTTGCTCTGGCCGGTCTGAGCATGTTGTTCGTCAGCGCCCATCACTGGCAAAAAGGTTATCGCCCGGCGCGTCTGTTCGTGGCGGCCATGGTGGTATTCAACCTCGGCACATTGATTATTCTGCCGGCACTGCAGGGGCTGACCCTGGTCGCCCCACAAAGCCTGATCATTATTCTGCTGGTGTTTATCTGTATCAGTGGCCTGTTGATGAGTATTGCCTTGGGCGAGCGACAGCGCAGCATCACCGAAGACCGTTTCAGCGTTAGTCGCGACCTGGCCGCCAGCAACGCCGAAATCAACGCCAAAGCCGAATTTCTGGCGAAGATCAGCCACGAAATCCGCACCCCGATGAATGGTGTGCTGGGCATGACCGAATTGCTGCTGGGCACACCGCTGTCGGTCAAGCAACGCGACTATGTACAGACCATCCATAGCGCCGGCAACGAGCTGCTGACACTGATCAACGAAATTCTCGACATCTCCAAACTCGAGTCCGGGCAGATCGAACTGGACGACGTGCAGTTCGACCTCAATGCCCTGATCGAAGATTGCCTGAGCATCTTCCGCGCCAAGGCTGAACAGCAGAACGTCGAGCTGATCAGCTTTATCCAGCCGCAGGTACCACGCGTCATCAGCGGAGATCCCACGCGCCTGCGCCAGACCCTGCTGAGCCTGCTGGAAAACGCCCTGAAGAAAACCGACGAAGGCGAGATCCTGATCGTCGTCGCCCTGGATGAACGCAGCGCCAAACCGCGGCTGCGCATCGCTGTGCAAGACAGCGGCCAGCCTATGGAGGCGGAAGAACGCGACGCGTTGATGCATGCCGAACTGCACAGCAAACACTTCCTCTCGGCCACCAGCCTGGGGGGCAATCTTGGGCTGGTCATCGCCCGTCAGCTGATCCGTTTGATGCAAGGCGAGTTCGGCATCAAGAGCGGCGCCAACCAGGGCAGCACTTTGTGGCTGACCCTGCCGCTGGACCCAGACCGTCTCGAACATCCGACCTCGGACCTGGACGGTCCGCTGCAAGGCGCACGCGTACTGGTCGTGGACGACAACGACACTTGTCGCAAGGTGCTGGTGCAGCAGTGCAGCGCCTGGGGTATGAACGTCAGTGCCGTACCATCCGGCAAGGAGGCCCTGGCGCTGCTGCGCACCAAGGCCCACTTGCGCGATTACTTCGACGTGGTCCTGCTGGACCAGAACATGCCCGGCATGACCGGCATGCAGCTCGCGGCCAAGATCAAGGAAGACCCGAGCCTGAACCATGACATTCTGCTGATCATGCTCACCGGCATCAGCAACGCCCCGAGCAAAATCATCGCGCGCAACTGCGGGATCAAGCGAATTCTCGCCAAACCGGTGGCCGGCTATACACTCAAGACCACGCTGGCGGACGAGCTGAACCAGCGCAATAAAGGCCTCTCCGTCTCGCAGCAGCTGCCCACCGGCCCTACCCTTCCGGTCAAGGTGCCCAGCGATTTCCGCATTCTGGTGGCCGAAGACAACAGCATCTCGACCAAGGTCATACGTGGCATGCTGGGCAAACTCAACCTGCAACCGGACACCGCCAGCAATGGCGAAGAAGCCCTGGTGGCGATGAAAGCCCAGCGCTACGACCTGGTGCTGATGGACTGTGAAATGCCGATCCTCGACGGTTTCTCCGCCACCCAGCAACTGCGTGCCTGGGAAGTCGGCAACCAGCGGATTCGCACCCCCGTGGTGGCGTTGACCGCACACATCCTCGCCGAGCACAAAGAGCGCGCGCGCCAGGCGGGCATGGACGGACACATGGCCAAACCGGTCGAGCTGTCACAACTGCGCGACCTGATCGAGCATTGGGTTGCCCAACGTGATCAGCAGAATCGTACTGCTTCGACGTTCTGACGATGCAGTCCGGTGCCCGAAAGTGGTTTCAACAATCGGGCAGGACGTATCACTGCCCCATATCGACCTTCTCGACCAGCAGCGCCACGTTGTCCGCCAATCGATTCCCGAGCTTGCGGGTAATCGCTTCGCGGGATAACGCGTAGAGGGTTTCGGACAGATTCGCCCGTGCATATCGCACGCACACCTGACCTTCTACTTCATCGACCTCAAAACGCTGCGACCACGGATTCAGGGTCAGCGCCTGCCGGGTCTTGAATTCGAGATAAATGCTGCTGATCGAGGTCGGGCTTTGCCCCACAATCGCTAGCAGGCGCACAACCTTGAGCGGTAAACAAGGTGCTTGCATCTCCTCTTCGCAACGCTCCTCGGGCCATATCTGGATGCCAGGGACATAACACGGCAATTGCGCCGCATACGCCAAAAACCCGCCAAGAGCATGATCTTCGCTACCGCTATTTGCCATTGCGGCCGAGGCCCATTCAAGCGCTGAAGAGGCGTTTAGCCCGTTGAGAGAAAAGTCCTGGCGAAACTTAAAGTTGCGGATCCAGAAATCATCCAGCACCGCAACATAAGCGTCATACCAGTTTTCAACTTTCATGCTTTCGATTTTTTTGTTGGCAACCAATTGCGCCAGCAGACATGAATGTACGACATCATCATAAGCCGATATTTTTTCAATATCCGACAAAGCAACAACGGCATTACCCACCCTCAACAAGCTGTATAGCTGAACCATAACAAACCCTCAATGAAAAAAGGACGACCGAGAAGCGGCCGCCCTTTTAAAACATTCGATCAGATATCGTAATCTTCGATCTTGGTTTTCGCATTCAAACCAAGTTTTGCACGAATCGTGTCGCGGGTTTGCTCGACGATATAAGGCACTTTCCTGAAGACAGAGTCACCGCGATACAGCTTCACCTCGCGGGAGTCCCAATCCATGAACAGCACTTGCTTTGCGGTGTTCTTGCGGATGAAACGAACAGTACCCAATGCCATGGTGACTTCACCGTTGACTTCGGTGCAGGTGCCGGCCGCCATGCCACCCACACCGTGCTCCAGCATGTTGCGCTCATACAGGGTCAACGCGGTTTCACGTTTTTTCAATGCGGTGATTGCATCGCCAGCCACCTTCAGCATCAGGACGGAGGCCGAGCCAGGCACGGCAAGCCCGGCAACCACACTGCCGAGGATCTCCAGCACCAATTGATCCATCCGTACGGTGTTACCGCTGATATTCATGTCGTTGTAGTACTTACTGGTCGGCAGCCAGCCTGCATGGGTCATGACTTCCAGGAACTGGTAATACCATTCCTTGCCCTGATACTCGTACGGGAACTTTTTGTTTGCGACCAGACTTGCGAATAGAAAAGCGTGTTGAACATCTTCCCGATTTTGCTCACTCAGGTTGCCGGTAAAGGACAAGATGCCCTCACCCACGATGGAACCTTTGCCGGGCTCATTGACAACCGGTACCGAAAAACTGCGAGGGCGCATAACTTCAGCGCCGTCCAGCTCATAATTTTCCAAACGATGAATACATTCGGCTACAGCGCAATCCTCGACACTATGAACATTCATTACCAATTCCTTATTAATTAAAACAGGCTCCTCTTGAACCCGCCAAACAACAATAACCAACGACAGAAGAAACGCCAAACAAGAACATGTAACCTGTTGATATCAACATTTCGTCAACTAACAAACTTCAACCTCAACAACTTACATTTACCCCCCGTTTCCTCACGCCATTCCCCCAAACATTAAACCGACTGATAGACTCCGCTCTGCCCATCTGCCGCTACGAGCCGAAATCATGCTCCACGTGTTGTTCAGCGTTTACCTGAAGATGCTGGTGCTCTACAGCCCGTTCTTCGTGTTGTCCTGCTTCATCAGCCTGACCCGCGGTTATTCGCGCAAGGAGCAGCGACGCCTGGCCTGGAAAGTAGCGGTCGCCACGCTGGTTTCCAGCGTTTTGCTATACCTGTTCGGGCGAGTCATATTCAGTGTCTTCGGCATTACCGTAGACGCGTTCCGTATCGGTGCCGGCAGCGTGCTGTTCATCTCGGCACTCGGCATGGCTCAAGGCAAGTCGGCGGTGCAGACCGACAACGTGCAACAGGACGTGACCATCGTCCCGCTGACCATCCCCCTGACAGTCGGCCCCGGTACCATCGGAGCGCTGCTGGTCATGGGCGTGAGTCAGCCCCACTGGGATGACAAGCTGACGGCCATCCTCAGCATTGCGCTGGCCAGTTTCACCGTCGGCGTGGTGCTTTATCTGTCCAGCCGAATAGAACGGATTCTTGGCGATCAAGGCCTGCAGATTGTCAGCCGATTGATGGGGTTGTTCGTTTGTGCGCTGGCGGCACAGATTATTTTTACCGGGGTGAAAGGCTATCTGGTTCCCTGAACCGACAGGCAAAAAGGCAGCAAGTTGTATCAACCTGCTGCCTTTTTTCGACCAGGACGTAATCGCAGACAACTGCCGGTGATTAAACCACCAGACTCGTTTCCAACTCAGCAATCGACACGCTCAGCAGCTCTTTGAGCGTTGCACTGTCATGCGTGCTCTGCCGAGCGACCAACCTCTGCACCAATGTTGAAACGCTATAAGGTCGATGCCCTTCGAACCCGAGCAAGACTTCGCCTCGCAAGTTGACATCCGTCGCATACACCTCACGAAAGATCACATTGTGCCCGCTGTCCGGATCAATGATCACCAAGTGTTCCTGGACGATGCTCAGCAACAACTTTTCAGGGGCATCCAGCTCCCAGATCAACTTGCCGGGAATCGGCGCCGCGCTGCCCAGCGAATGCCGGCAGTCGAGGATGACCGATTCGAGCCTCAGCCAGGCCGCCTTTGACAGTCGGTAACTCACCGCTCCCTGCCCCATGCGCAGGATCAGGGTCGTGACATCGTCCGGTATCAGCGGCAGGACATCGCCGATCTTCATCTGACCTTCAATGACCAATACCTCGGCATCGCGCTGAACATAACTGAGGGGCCCTGCATGCCCCATGTCCGGGTAGGTCAGCAGTAGTCCGTCCTTGTCTTCATGAAGCAACACGTTGGTTTGTTGTTGCGTTCCCAGCAGCTCAAAGGAGTCCGGAATCGCAGCCTTTGCCACCCGAATCACACGCTCGGTCCCGGTGACAAACCACATCAGGCTACCGGGTTCCTCCACCGACAGCAGCGCGGTATGAGGCTGGCTGTCCATCAGTTGTTTGAGGCCCTCGTGCATTCGGCCATCCTGAGCAATGACCCACTCACGAGTGACACCGGTAATCCATGCCGGTTCTTGATCACGCAGCTCGACCATCACGCCGTCGAACGTTGTGCCACGCAGTCCAGCCACTTCTACCGTCAGCTCGACAAACTGCCAGGGCGCCCACTCACGCTGCGCGGCGGGTAACGCGTCTGCCAAGAGCAATCGCCCCCCCTGACCGAATGCAGGCTCCAGTTTCTGCGGATCGATAAATGCCTGACGATAGACCTCGCCGCTCGAGACATCGAACAACCAGGCCGCCTCGCTATCCGGGGTTACGCTCAGTAAACGCACCTCCTTTCCATGTCCGAGATCAGCCAGCAGCAACCGATTGCCGACGTACCAGGCGCACAAACTCGCGTCGCCACTGAAGTTGGTCAAGCCGACAAGGGCAAAACGCTCGGCCGCGTGTTGCCGGGCAAGCGGTTCCAATGCGGACCACCAATGCACACGATCCTTGAGCCACGGTTCACTCAAGCCTCCCAACTCAAGGTATCCCTGACCAGTCACGTTGAAGAACAGACCATCAGACGTCAGCGCCACGTTCCCACCTTCAACAGCCACGACATTCTCCAGCTTCTCGGGCTGCACCCACGTATGAGACCACTGTCCTTTGCCCCCCACCACGGTGCGCGACTTGCGGCATAGCAGCTGTTCCAGCCTGTCGTAGATGACAAATACATCGCCCTCGTCCATCGGTGTGAGCAGCGTCAGATCAGTCATGTTGCTGATCGAGTCGGCCCATCCGCGGCCATGATGAAGTCTTGGGGAGGGACGGATGATCAAGTGGTCACTGTCACGAACCCAGGCCATGTCCCGTGTGTTCGCTTCGAACTTCCAGCAAACCGAAACAAAGGGGGCCGGCTGCCAGTCGACGGTGACAAAGGTGCTTTCGCCAGTGACAGGCGTAAAGGGGTAATAGCTGCCCAGTACCTGCGACCAGTCAGTCAGTGTGTCGCTGGCACTGAAGACCGATTCCAGCGTCCGATCCATGTCGCGGGTGACCGAGCTCAGCAACAATTGCCCATCATGGATCATGTAGGCCAGTACATCGCTGGCCTGATCCTCGTGAGCGACTTCCTGTATGACGTGAATCACCCCCCGGGCATCTGCCTCGATGTGCTTGATGGTGGCTTCCGTATTTTTAAGCAGCAACCGATAACGATGAGTGAGCAGCCCGGTGACCGCCTCGACTTGCCAGATCTCGTAATTCTGCGGTTCGTAGAAATAGGCGTAGCCACCAGCCACCACTCCCAGCAGTGCTTCATCAGCGGCCAGTACCTCCTCGTTACGGATGTACAGGAAGCGCTCCTGCTTCGCGTCATACCAAGCGGTGGTATATCGGGGTTCATCCGGCTTCTCGAAGGGAATCAGATAGTGATGAACCGGCGTATACGGCATCACCAGACGATGCTCTTGAGCCAATACTTTGAAATGCTCCTGCAGCGTCTGTCGATCCATGCCTGGTGGCACATCCTGCTCGACAAGGGTGAGGGTCTGTTTGCCGCGTTCAACCTGGAACACTTGGTTGTCCGTGATCCGGACCAGGATTTCGTGACGACCTTTTCCTGCGAATTCCACCTGAACGTCACCGATAAACAATGCCCCGAAACGCTCCAGCCGAATATCGCTCTGACTGGCCCAAGAGGCCTCCAGCACCCAACTCGATAGCTGCAGGCTCGGCGACTCGAGTGTCAGATTCACTCCAGGATTGAGCACCAATGCACAGTGCTTACCGGCGCCTTGAATCTGATAAGTGACTTTCCCGTGCCAGATCGGGGGAAGAACAGGCACTACCAGCGAGCGCTCGACGGCATCGAGCAGCACATTGATCACTGTTGGCCGATAGACCGGGAACAGGCGATAAAGGATGTATTCACTGGGAAATGAATAGAAGGAAAACAGAAACAGCCGCCCGCCATCCGCTTTCTTTTTCTCCAGACGTCGAGCCGTGTCGAACCCGGTGTCATGGCGCAGCGTAGCGAAAGGTAGTGCCTTGTACTCGTAGCCATAACAGGTTTGCGGTGTGCAAGGCAGCACGATGGCCTGCCCGGCGGGCGGAGTGAAGGTTATGCGACCGGGCAGGCCCAGTTCTTGACGAATATCGATCGCCCGCTCGTCATCGCCATCAAAGGTCGGCACCCCGAAATGATCGCGTAACGGGTAAAGCCTGGGGCTGTCGAGCAGCAATTTGCCGGCGTTCAGATCCAGCGTCTGAACAATCAACGACGAGCGCGGTATCCACGCGGCCAAAGCGCTGTCGAATCGATAGGCTTGGCGATAAGCCTTTTCAACTTCATCGAAAAACAACCCGACCTGTTTGGCTTCTTCGGCGATGGCGGCAAAACCCTGAGCCAGTGCCGTTACCCCCACTGCCAACCCGGCCAGCATCACAGCAGCCCCACCCAGAAACGCCCCGGCAGTTGTGACGCCGGCGGCATAAGCGCCTACCGACAACACCAGACTGGCCGAGTCGAAAGCCAGTTGCGTCCCAAACTGCGCCTGCTCGACATCGTTTTGCGCGGTCGTCAATTGGTAGATGTCGAACCCGACATTTGCCAGCTGCAGCAATCCTCCGCTCGCTTCGCCCATACTCGGCCCCACAGCGGCTTTGACCACCGGAGCGACAGTACGGGCAATCAGTTTCTCTTCCACCAGTGCCTGTCGAACCAGGCCTACCAGACCCGCCACATCGACCACATTGCCATGCACCAACTGCGCGTAATTGACATAGGCGTGCAACCGGACAGCCAGGGTCAGGGGCCGATCGGGTCCTTCCTGCACCCTCAACGCATTCATCAGCGCTTGTATGGCGAAGCCGGCGTTCAGGGTATGGACACTACCAACATCGGTGGGATCGACAGGATCGCCCGGAACGGATGATTGATTGGCCAAGGCTGCAAAACGTTCCGAGAGGTAGTTTTTTATGCGCAAGAGTCTAGGGTCATCAGTGAAGACTCGTACCACGTGCTCAGGGTTTGCAGGGTCGACCAAGCTCATCCGGTACATCCCGTCAGGCATGATCTCCAGGGTTTCGAACAACGGTACAAGGTGGGGTGCCAGCTGATTCTGCTGCTGAAGGCGGGTCGTCACTTGCGCAATCTGTTGCCCCCACCCGTGACTGTCCAGCGCCAGCAGACAACTGCCCAGGCGAGGGTTACTCATCAATGATTGTCCGCGGGCACTGGCCAGACGCTGCCTGACAGGACGTTGCGGCTGTCCCGCCAACGTGCCGGGTTGCAGCAGTTGCGAGACCGGAGTTGCGCCAGGCAATGCCACTCTCGACACCCGTGAGCCTTCCAGCTCGATCAGATCGAAGGTCGGACGCGCCGCATCGCCATAGGCCGCGTAATGCCTGGCCATCTTCTGCCGGAGGAAGAACTGTTCCAGCGCCTGTCTGAACTGCGTCGGATGTTCGAACTCGAATACGCCAAAATTCGGATCGTAGAAGTGATAAGTGCTGCGTTCGCCCTCAATGGTTTTGGCCACCAACATGGCGTGATTATCGGAGTTGAGCATCAGCGTACTGGTGGCTGTTCTGGCTTGCAGAATGTCCACAACCTGACTCAGATCCGAACGCCCCAGCACGCTGCCCACCTCACTGATCTGCACATCCCGCAACGCCTCCAGGCTGTGCAGAAAGATCGCTGAATCACTCCCTTGCGGCTCGATTACCCCCAGGTAGAATCGCTCGCGCAGAATGTTGGCCGCGGCCTTCCCCTCCGACAAGGCTGCCGCCATCACCAGGGCCAGTGGATAACAGCGCCCACCCACCCTGTCACCGGCGCCCTGAAGCAGTAAATCCTGCGGGACAAGCTTGACGGTGCCCGCTTCAAAACCGTCCAGAACAACACCGAGGCGCTCGACAATCTGGTCACGGTATTCGAGTTTCGCCACCTGCTGGATTCGGGCGACCTGCTTGCCCCACTGGCGCAGCGTCAAAGGTTGTTCAAGCGCGTTTTTCTTCAGCCCCAGGGCGGTTTCGGAAAGCGCTGGCGGATGATCGAGAGGGCTGACCAGCCCGGCCAGAAACCCGGGAGCCTGGCGTTGATACAGCGCGTGTTCGATCGTCGCATAGCGGCCCGCCGCGCCTAGTTCGCTGAAGCTGTTGGCCAGGTTATCCAGCTGCGGACGAACCGTGTCGAAGCTGCGATTATCCAATGCCTGCGCACCGGTCAAGGCGCCGAGCAGCAGACGCTGCAAGGGGCTCAACTGAGCGACTTCGAGGCTACCCTTGGCGAGTCGGCTCAAGAGTTCATCGATAGGCAACTGTTGTGTCTGCGGATCGCTCAATGATGCAGGCGGCAGCGCATCGGGGCTTTGAGCGAGGATCGATTGGCGGTCATCGAAGCTCAGGGGTACAGCCTTGTCGAAGGTCACCGTACCGTTATGGCTACGATTCATCATCTGCATGAACGGCTCACCCAGTTCATCGGCCAGATGCTGCAACAGATCGGTGGACAGCACATGGCGCCCTTCGATCACTGGCCAGCCTTCCTCGAAGTCGAGGGTCCGGTATTTGAGCAACTGCGCCAGGTCGCCCGCGTAACGGGCTTTGAACTGTCCCTCTTGCCAGCGTTTAGTCTCGTTAATCAACCATTGCCCGGTGTCACTTTCGTTCTCTTTCCAGGAGTGATCCAGCTCCTCCTCGGTAGCCCGGTTGACGGTGGCGATGGCCGGAATGGCAACCTCCACTCGCCACTCTTCGGCAGTTCGAGGCGTAAAATGCGTTCTTTCGTAATCCGCCATTCCCGCACGCAGGGCGGCAGGTCCGGTCAGATAGATCGTCACTTCGCTCTGAGGCCGGATGCCGTCGCTATAGTAGGTGGCGGCAGCCTGAACCAGAAAAGACACTGCCAGTTCTTCTTCCGGCGACAGCTCGTGCAAAGCACCAAACACCTGCGTCGCCGCCTGGAGTGCAAGACCGCTCATGGCTTCGGCATCGGTGAGGGGAATGTTTTGCTCATCCGCCAGGCGAGCGGTGGCGTCGATGATTTCATAATTGAGTCTGAAACGCTCAAGCACGGTCTTGAGCATTGCTGAGCCAGGATGGGCCATCAGGAAAGCGTTACTCAAAGTGTTTTGTTCGGCGACGGCTCGCAGCCCATCCGATAGAACCAGACGCTCCACCGGGGGACGAAAAACATCACTCAGCCTGGGTTGGCTGTCGGCGAAACGCTCGAGCGCCTCGCGATGCTCCAGTGGAATCTGCTCGAAGTAGTTGGTGTAGCGGCTGCGCAGAGCCTGACGGCCGGGCATCCATTGGGGATTGCGGTCAAGCATCAACTGCAGCACGCCCAGGCGCGCGTCTGTCTTGAACGCCCGAATATCCACCTCGCCCAGCTTTTCCAACAGCGGCGGCAGATTATCGACATCAGCGTAGCTGCCGCCCTCAGCGAACAAAGCCTCGGCACGCACAACGTCAGAGGCTGCCGCAAAATTACCGCGCAGGCTGATCTCTCGCTCGTAGATATCCTGCAGATACAGCGGCGCCTCATCAATGGCGAGATCGCGCAGCGCCAGACCACCCTCGGCCAATGCCGAGAGACTAAGCTGGTTATCGCTCCTAAGGGCGCTCAGGCGCGCCTCATCCTGGCCATAGGCTCGAACCAGTAAATCGACTCTGGCGTCATCGGCGCTGCCACCGTTTTCCACCGCCTGCGTAATGTGTGCATGCATTTGCTGCTTCAGAACGATGGCGCGTTCTTCATAGCGGTCGCCCAGTTCAATCGCGTCAGCACTGGTTTGCCCGCCATTGAGCATGGCATCGGCCTTGGCGGCTTCGACAATGATCCGGTTGGTTTCATAGGCCAGCAGCGCGTCGCTGTCGTACCAGAGATTGAGGTGATAGCTCTCTGCGGCCATCACCTGCTTCCAAATATTGATGTAGTCGCGCTGAATCGTCCCGACGCCACCCCCAAGCCAGACAAAATGCAGATTTTTCGGCACCTCGATGGCAGGCGTCTTCAGTTGCTCAAGGCTGTTGTGCAGACGCGTTTCAAACCCCGCTACTTTGTTGTAGATATCCGCCAAATCAGCAGCCCCTGCGGCATCAGAACTCATAGACGATCCCGACTCTGCCGCGCGGCGGTGCCGGCTACCGTGCTCCAACGCCCCCAACGCTTGCTTGAGCAGACCTAACGGCTCCAACAGTTGTGGAGAATCCAGCAAACCGATACAACCGAAATAATATCGGAACACCGCATCATATTGATCGGTGCCCTTGTGCGATGCTAACGCCTGTTCAAGGTCCACCACTTTTAACAAATCCACAAAATTGACGTAGCCATCCGCCAACGAGAACTTAGACTCACTCATAAACAACACTTCCATTTATCGTATATAAATAGCCGAGACCGACTCTAGACAATGATGATTCCACAAGAGCACTCAGGCACCCGGGCATTTAACCTGTTATAAATAAAGCGAAGAAAGCGCCGTTGCTCCGAACACCAATACATTTATTGGCAAACAAAGCGCAGCTGCCTGGCCAAACGCCAGATATCGCCGAAGCGTCACATAACTTCTTTTAAATCGACTAACACCAATAAAGCACACGCTAAAACTAACCCGACACTCAATACTGTTCAACCAACAAGGAATTCAATTAATTACAAAACAAACATTACATCCAACGTTACAGACTTATGCACTTTTATTCGTTTAGTCATGACTCACAAGCCAGAATACTGGAAAGCCCTTTACAGGCCGAACCTCAGAACAGGCGCCTGAAATAATGATTCGTCACCCCCTTATAAATCCTGGCATCAAAGTAGAACTTCCTACAAAGCAGAATAAAAATTCTTCGTGGCAGGTAACAAAATCCCACTCAAACAACCGAACAGGCTTACACGCACAAATGCCGAAACAATCGAGAGAAGTAACCGGACTGAGGTGATGAAGGCGGCCCGGGCGGGCCGCCAGGGTTTAGCAGAGGGGTTTGTTGCCATACCAGCGCGGCGTGTACACCCAGTCACCGCCTTCGGCGCGGGGGAACACGCAAGTGGTGGACGAGCCGATCAGCACCATGGTGCGCATGTCCACTTGCTCAGGTGTGAGCGCCCCGAGGGTGGTGACCCGCAGCGTCTGGCCGGGCCGACCGATATCACGCCCCAGAACCACCGGAGTTTCCGGGGTACGGTGCTGCGCCACGATCTCCAGCGCACGGCCCAACTGCCATGGCCGCGAGCGGGAGATCGGATTGTAGAAGGCCAGCGCCAGATCGGCTTCGGCGGCCAGGTCCAAGCGCTTTTCGATGATCGACCACGGCTTGAGGTTGTCCGACAGGGACATCACACAGAAGTCATGCCCCAACGGCGCACCGGCCTGAGCGGCCGTCGCCAGTGAAGCGGAAACCCCCGGCAGGATCTCCAGATCGACGTTGTGCCAGGCCGGGTCAGTCGACTCGTGCAAGGCTTCGAGTACCGCGGCGGCCATGGCAAACACGCCGGGATCACCGGACGAGACCACGATCACCGACCGCCCTTGGGCCGCCAGTTCGAAGGCGTGACGGGCGCGCTGCATTTCCTCGCGGTTGTCGGTGCAGTGCAGCACTTGATCCGGGCGAAACGGGCCGGCCATGCGCACATAAGTTTCGTAACCGAGCACATCAGTGGCTCTGGCCAGTTCAGCCTTCACCGCAGGCACCATCAGTTCGGCAGCGCCCGGGCCCAGGCCGATCACCGCCAGCCGACCACGGGGGCGGCCGATCTGTGCGATGTCCAGCGGTTGTTCAGCGATGGCCAGCGTCAGGTTCGCGTTGATCGGGATAATCTTCGCGCCGGGAATAGCCTCGCGAGCCAACTCGCTGGCATCGCTGGCAGCGGACGCAAAACGCAGCGGCACACCCAACTCAAGCGCCGCCTCGCGCAACGTCGGGTTGGCCATCTCCGTGACCGGCGCCAACAAGCACGCCAGCGATTGAACGGCGACTCGCGCCTGACGTAGCGCCGCGCGAATCGCCTGGGGCAAATCCGCCACACTGGCGCTGACCGCCAGCAACACACTGCGTGGGTAGATCAACAGCTCATTGGCGGCCGGCGTCCGTTCGGCGCTGCCGACATGGATCGACAAATGCGCCTCGGGATCCTGCGGTAACTGTGCTTGCGCCAACCAGGGCGCAGCGCCTTCGATGCGCACGTGTTCGCCAGCCAGCAAGTCCGAGACAAAGCGCTTGCCCAGCTCCAGATCGCCCAAGGCATAGCCGCTGGGGGGATTGAGCAGGCACGTGCCGAAACGCAGCTCACCGCTGGTGGTAATCGCCGCCGCGACGTCGAGGCCGGCGGCAATCTCGCGCGCCATGACATTCACCCCACCGAGGCCGCCGAGCAGCGGCACCACGGCGCTGCCGTCTTCGGCCACGGCCAGCACCGGTGGCTCAGCACCTTTTTCCAGCAGCAACGGCGCCAGGGTGCGGATCACAATTCCGGCGGCGCACAGCGCGATGATCGGCGTGTCCTGTTGATAAAGTTCGCGCAGGGTCGCGCCGAACTCGTGATAAACACGGTCCGCGCCATCGACCCGTTCGGCCAATCCATGGATCAATGCGCCCGGATACACCTGCTGAATTTTGCGTGCGGTCGCGAGGCTGCCATTACCGAGGATGACAATCGCCGGAGCGGAATGGGCCATCAGCCTTGCCACCTTTCACCGGGAACGATGATCAGCGAGAAATACGGCGAGGACATCGGCTCGACCTGATCCAGCGGCACGATTTTCTGATTGGCCATGGTCGCGCGCTCCACGTACAGCGCACGCTCGGCCAGACCGAGTTCTTCGAGTACCTGACGGACCTTGGGAAAGTTGCGCCCCAGTTTCATGATCACCGCCGCATCGGCATCGGCCAGTCGACGCTTGAGGTCTTCGTGGGGCAACACGCCCGACAACACCGACAGGCTCTGATTGCGATACACCAGCGGTGCACCGAGTACCGACGCACCGCCGAGCATCGAGCAGACGCCCGGCACCACTTCGGCTTCATAGCGTTCAGCCAGACGATCGTGCAGGTACATGTAGGAGCCGTAGAAGAATGGATCGCCTTCGCAGATCACCGCCACGTCACGGCCAGCGTCCAGGTGCGCAGCGAGTTGTTCGCCAGCCGCATCGTAGAAATCGCTGATCACTTGTTCGTACGACAACGGCGCCGGCAGCGCTTCGGTGGTCACCGGATAAACCAGCGGCAGCAGGGTTTGTGCGTCCTGCAAATGCGCTTCGATGATGCCGAAGGCGTTGCCCTTTTTGCCCTTGGCGACGAAGTACGCCACCACTGGCGATTCGCGCAACAGGCGCAAGGCTTTGACGGTAATCAGTTCCGGATCACCGGGGCCGACACCCAGGCCAATCAAACGTCCAGGTTGCTGCATCATTCGATCTCCGTGGCGAGGGCGTTGACGGCGGCGGCGGCCATGGCGCTACCGCCCAACCGGCCTTGCATGATGACAAAAGGCACGCCACGGCTGTCCGCCGCGAGCATCGCCTTGGATTCGGCGGCGCCGACGAAGCCCACCGGGAAGCCAAGGATCAGCGCCGGTTTCGGGGCGCCGGCGTCGAGCATTTCCAGCAGATAAAACAGCGCCGTCGGCGCATTGCCGATCACCACCACGCTGCCTTCCAGGTGCGGGCGCCACAGTTCCAGCGCGGCGGCGGAACGGGTATTGCCCAACTCACGGGCAAGCTCCGGGACGCTGTCGTCGCGCAGAGTGCAAATCACCTGATTGTTAGCGGGCAAACGCGCACGGGTCACGCCTTCACTGACCATCCGCGCATCGCACAGGATCGGCGCGCCAGCCGCCAGCGCATCACGCCCGGCCTTGCCCGCACCTTCGGAAAATTGCAGCCCGTCGATGGCCTCGACCATGCCGCAGGCGTGGATCACCCGCACGGCGAGTTTCTCCAGATCGGCCGGGATTCGCGCAAGGTTGGCCTCGGCGCGAATGATCGCGAAGGAGTTGCGATAGATCTCCTGACCGTCGCGGATGTAATCAAGCATCAAGGGAACTCCGTGGGCGGGCGTCGAGCAAGCCGCCGACCGCTTCAATAGTAAGATTGCGTGCGTGCAGGGCGCCGAAACCCGACTGCCCCGCATCGCGAAAATAGAGGTCGTAGCGACCGGGGGCGACGGCCAGTAACGTGACCGGCACCCCATGGGCGGCGGCGCAGGAACGCTGGCAACCGGACAAATGCACTGTTTGATCGTGGCGTTGCAACAGCGCAGCCAATTGCAAGGCGTCGCTCTTGGTATCGGCCAGGCCTTTGCCGCAGCCAGCGGAGCCGGTGCAGGCGATTAACCGTGACAAGGGCTGATCGGGCTCACACAGCAGCCCTAGTTGCTCCAGGCGCCGAATGACTTCGGGCGCCTGCTCTTTTCGAACATTGGGCAGCAACAGACTCTGCCACGGGGTGAAACGCAGGCTCGCGTCGCCGTACTCATGCGCCAATTGCGCCGCGCCTCTGAGCATGACGGGATCGAGCCGCCCCAAAGGCGGCACGGCACCGATATAGACATGCTCGACTTCACGTTGCCGATGGGCGCCGATGTGCAGAGTGTCCGGGCCCGATGAACGCCGCCAATCGGTGATCGACTTCAACGGCACACGCTCGGCCAGGCGAGCGAGAAATTCTGCGACCGGGATTTCGGCCAGCACATGACGCATCCGTGTTTGATCGGGCCGCGCCAAATCGAGAAACAACTCCAGCACTGCAACGACCAACGCGTGTCCTTGCTCAAGTGCCACTGAACCTGCGGGCGTGTCCGTGGGGCAACCCGCCAGACCGAATGCCAGCAACCGTTCGCCCTCTCGCTCAGCAGCAGACAACCACAGGTCATGGGGATGTTCGAGCATTGCCAACGCCTCGCCGCCGTCGAGTTGCACGGCAAACTTGGCGCTGAGCTCGTGAAAGCGTTCGTGGCTTTGCAGGGTGGCGAGAATCTGTTCAGCCAGCGGGCGCGTGTCGAACAGCATTTGCCGATCAATCCCGGCAGCCGGGCTGAGCATCAGGTTGCGCACATCGTCGCCAGCGGCGGTACGCGGGCCCAATCCAGCGACGAGCAGGCTGTCGATCAGTGCCGTCTGCTCGCTGCCGATCCCGCGAATCTGCAGGTTGGCCCGATTGGTCGCCTCGATCACGCCCCCGGCAAACCGTTCGGCCGCGCTGGCCACCGCTTCAGCCTGGGCAGTGCTGATCGAGCCGCCGTTCAATTTGATCCGACAGATGCCGCCATCCAGTGCCTGGACGATACGCAGCAACCCCGGGCAGGCCGAGGGGCGTAAAGCGGTGGACATCGGGCGTTCGTTCAAAGGGGTGACCGGCTGGCTGGCAGCGCTGTGGTGGGCGAAAGGTCGCCATTATGCCTGCTTTGCCCGAGCGCATGAAAATGCCTGCCGGTCGGAAACCGCCAAGGCTACAAATTACGCAGCCTGGCGCTGTTCAGAGTTCGTACTCTTCGAGCTTGAAAGGGAGCTCGCGAAGGGCCTGCTCAACGCTCGCTCGATGGGCCTCCATCGTCCGGCGCTTGATCACCAGTTTTCTGGCGCGAATATCCAGTTGCGACATCGGCTGATGGATCTGCCAAAACAGATAGGTGGTATTGAGGACCATCTTGATAAACCGGATGTGACTGAGCACCACGACCAACTCGCCGCTGGCGTTATAACTGATCGGCAAAATATGCGAGTTGAAAGTCTTGCCACTCAGGGCCGTAAACTTTTTCAGGATCGCCGCATCGTTTTCCAGCGCTGCAAGTCCTGCTTCAACTTGTGCCAGCTGGGAACGCGCGAGCAACGGAGCCGCCAACTTTCGCCATGCCTCCTGCACGCTTCCGGAGAATTCGCGCTGGACCAGAACGACGGGCTGCTCCTCAAGATTCCAGCCAAATGACCAGAGAATGCCGGCAAAGTGATCGAACCATTCAGCAGGCTGGGTACTGCTGTTATAAAGTTCGTCCGCCTTGATCTGCGCGAGTAGAACGCAGTTCTTTACAAAATTGTTGTCGGCTGCAGTCTGGCCTCCGATGCCTGTGAACAACATATTGTTCACAGCGATTGCATTGCTGCGGATGTTATCTGTGTTTGAATTGATATCCATATCTCTCCTGCCAACCTGGCAATCATTAAAAAATAAAATGCTTCGTCGTTAAATCAAAACTTTTATTAAGCCCGACTTAAGCTGGACCCAAACTAGCAAAAACACGCATTAAGCAAACCGCTTTTGCACAACATTAAGTTTCCGCTATCGGTTAAACATTCTCCGACAACCGACCCGCGTCAGATACCGGCAGCCGCGTTATCATGCCGCCCTTGAAGATCAACCCTGGATTAAGGAACGGCATGACACCCTGGCTAACGGTTGTGGGAATCGGTGAAGACGGCTTCAAGGGCCTGGGCAAAAATGCCCGGCGCGCCCTGTTGGGCGCCTCGCGAATCTTCGGCGGCCAACGCCAACTGGACTTGCTGCCGGTGTGCATTCGCGGCGAACGCCAGTTGTGGCCCAGTCCGTTTACCCTTGAGCCGTTACTGGCGCTGCGTGGCGAGCCGGTTTGTGTACTGGCCAGCGGCGACCCGATGTTCTTTGGCGTCGGCGCCAGCCTTGCGCGGCAACTGCCCGGCGCGGAAATGCTGATTCTGCCCGCTCCGTCTTCCGTGTCGCTGGCGGCAGCTCGCCTGGGCTGGCCGTTGCAGGACGTGGTAACACTGTCGGTGGTCGCCCGCCCCATCGCCGCACTCAACGCCCATCTGTCCAGTGGTGTGCGCTTGCTGGTGTTGAGCAACGACGGCCAGAGTCCGGCGGCCATCGCGGCGCTGCTGCGTGAGCGCGGTTTCGGGCCCAGTCGCCTCACCGTGCTGGAACATCTGGGCGGCGACGCCGAACGACGCATCGAGGGTGTTGCCAACGACTGGAACGACCCGCTGATTGCCGATCTGAACCTGATCGCCATCGAATGCATCGCCGAACCGAACACGCCGCGGCTGTCCCGACTCGCCGGATTGCCAGACTCTGCCTTCAAGCATGACGGCCAACTGACCAAGCGAGATGTGCGTGCCATTACCCTCGCGCGCCTGGCCCCGATTCCCGGTGAACTGCTGTGGGACGTCGGCGCTGGCAGCGGTTCGATCGGCATAGAGTGGATGCGCGCTCATCCGAGCTGCCGGGCGCTGGCCATCGAAGCGGATGAAGGTCGGCAGTTGTTGATCGAACACAACCGCGATGCCTTGGGCGTCCCCGGCCTGCAATTGATTCGCGGCAGCGCGCCCCAAGCCCTGGATGGGCTGGAACGCCCGGACGCGATTTTCATCGGTGGCGGCGTCACCCGCGAAGGCATACTCGATACTTGCTGGGCGCAACTCAAACCCGGTGGTCGGCTAATCGCCAACGCCGTCACCCTGCAAAGCGAAGTGACCCTGATGGCCTGGCGCGAACGGCATGGCGGTGAATTGACCCGCATCCATGTCGCTCAGGCGCAGCCGCTGGGTGAGTTCGATACCTGGCGTCAGGCGCTGCCGATTACTTTGCTGGACGTGACGAAGCCCCTCGATGCGTGACGAAACCGCCGAACAACCCGCCCCGCTGCGCAGCGGCCTGACCACCGGCAGCTGCGCCACCGCCACCAGCCTTGCGGCGGCACGCCTGCTGCTCAGTGGCGTGGAAGCAGACGCCGTCGAGATCATTCTGCCCAAAGGCAAACGGGTGCAAATGCGCCTGGAATTCTGTCGGATGATGAACGACGGCGCCGAAGCCGGAACGATCAAGGACGCCGGCGACGACCCGGACGTGACCCACGGCGCCCTGCTCTTCTCCCAGGTGCGCCTGCACAGTGAGCCGGGCATTCGCTTCAGCGCCGGTCGTGGGGTGGGCACCGTCACACGGCCTGGGCTGGTGCTGAACGTCGGCGAACCGGCGATCAACCCGGTGCCGCGCAAGATGATCAGCGAGCACCTGACGCTGCTGGCCGAAGAACTGGATTATCAGGGCGGCTTCGAGGTCACGGTGAACGTCGAAGACGGCGAAGCCCTGGCACTGAAAACCATGAACCCGCGACTGGGAATTCTCGGCGGTCTGTCGATCCTCGGCACCAGCGGCATCGTCCGGCCCTTCTCCTGCGCGGCCTACATCGCCTCGATCCACCAAGGCATCGACGTCGCCAAAACCAATGGCTACCTGCATATCGCCGCGTGCACCGGCAACGCCAGCGAAGACACCATGCGCCGGGTCTACGACTTGCCGGAAATCGCCCTGATCGAAATGGGCGACTTCGTCGGCGCGGTACTCAAGCACTTGCGCAAAGTGCCTGTGGATAAACTCAGCCTGTGCGGCGGTTTCGGCAAAATCAGCAAACTGGCGGCCGGGCACATGGATTTGCACAGTCGGCACTCAAGCATCGACCTGCCGCAACTGGCCGAATGGGCAGCAGCGGTCGGCGCCGATGAGACGTTGCAACAGGCGATCCGCCAAGCCAATACCAGTCAACAGGCATTGGCCATGGCCAGTGCTGCCGGGATCGCCCTCGGCGACGCGGTGTGTCAGCACGCTCTGGACTTTGCCCGCAGCGTGGCGCCAGCGCAGGTTCAGATCGAAGTGTTCGCCATCGATCGCCAGGGCGGGATTGTCGGCCATGCAGGAGTTTTTCAATGAAGCGCGTGTTGTTGCTCGGCGGCGTCACTGAGGCCCTGGCCATCGCCCGAACCCTGGGACCGGAACACATCTATAGCCTGGCCGGTGTCGGTCGCGTGCCGACGGATCTGAACTGCCAGGTTCGGGTTGGCGGCTATGGCGGCGCTGAAGGTCTGGCGCAGTTCATTCGGGATGAAGGCATCGACCTGCTGCTGGATGCGACCCATCCCTACGCAGCGCAAATCAGCCAGAACGCTGCCACCGCCGCGAAGTTGAACGGCATTGCGTGCTGGGCTTTGCGGCGTCCGGCCTGGCAACCACAAGCCGGGGATGACTGGCGCGAGGTCAGCGATTGGGCCGAGTTGATCGAAGCGTTGAAACCGTTCCGCCGACCGCTGTTCACCCTCGGTCGCGAACCGCTGCAGCACCTGCACGAAATCCCGCCGGAGCAATTCTGGACGTTGCGTGCACTGGACGTTTATCCCGGCAACGAACGCTGCGAAGTCATTGGCGCGCGCGGGCCGTTTCTGATCGAGGATGAACGTGAACTGTTCGAGCGTCGGCAGATCGACGTACTGATCAGCAAGAACAGCGGCAGCACCGCCACCGAGCCGAAGCTGGAAGTGGCGCGGGAACGTGGAGTACCGGTGCTGGTGTTGAAGCGGCCGGTGTTGCCGGGGGTTGAGCGGGAGTTTTGTTCGGTCGTACAGGTATTGGAAGCGCTGAAGTAATTAACTTTTACTGGCCCCAAAAGATCGCAGCCTTCGGCAGCTCCTACAGGAGTACGCATTCCAACTGTAGGAGCTGCCGAAGGCTGCGATCTTGGCGATAGCGAACACACTGGAAGGATCTCGGTGACGAACTAATTCCTACAAGTTGAGCAGACCGAACTCACGTCACCCTCAAAAGTGGCTGACTGGTTGAGCCCGAATTCCAAGCCTATATTCCTGAGCATCCGCTAACGCTTCGCTCAGAGGCCCCGATGTCTGAAAAATTCACACGCTTCGATATCACTGAGTTTCTCCTGACACCTGCCGACTTGTGGAACTACATCAAGGCCTGCGAAGAGGAAGACCCAGGCGATGGGTGCCTCAATCGTGTGGCGTTCAGAGATGTCAAACACACAATCCGGGCAAGAATCCAAAGCGATCCTCAATTCGCTCAGGCATTAAGAGTCGAAGTCGCTACACTCTTTCAAAACGGCGAGGCTGAACTCGCACATCGGCTACTCGATCTGCTGACTGAAGCACTGCGACACCACACCGCACGCGGCCTTTTTACTTATCGCCCCTGATCAGGCTAAATAGCCGCGCCTGATTGCCCACTCAACCGGATCTGCCCTCATGTCCCGACAACGGCTCGCATTTGCCTGGATCGCCTGCTTTGCAGTGCTGTTCAACATGCTCGCCATGCCGATGTCCGGAGCGATGGGGCAGACGGCGAAATCGCCGGCCGAACAGTTGCTGTGGGGCAGTTTCTGCTCTTCCAACGGCACCAGGCTGGTGGCGATTTCCCTGGGCGATATCGAGCAGAAAGCTCCGCAGAGCGACGATCATTCCAACATGCAGCATTGCTGGTGCTGCTCGGGTTCTGCGCCATTGGTGGCGTTGCCAGGGCATGCTCCGCAGTTGTATTACGCGCGTTTCGAGGCCAATCGAAGCCTGCCGCCTGCCGCGCTCGACACTCCGACACCGCGCCAGCAATGGCCGAGTCTCAACCCCCGCGCATCCCCTCTGGTGTGATTCCTTCTCGCAATCGACCTGCGTTTTGAATCGTTCTGGAGAACTGCCATGTTGAACAAACTCATCGTTCTGGCTGTATTGCTGCTGCCTGCCTGTTTTGCCAATGCTCACGAATACAAGGCTGGCGAGCTTGAGATCGCCCATCCGTGGTCCCAAGAGTTGCCGCCCAACGCGCCCACCGTCGCAGCGTATTTCGTGATTCACAACAAGGGCAAAACGGCTGACCGACTGCTGAGCGTTGACTCGCCAATTTCGGGAAAGGCCGAATTGCACGAGCACGTGAAGCAAAATGACCTGATGAAAATGCAGCAAGTGCCGAGCGTCGAGATTCCGGCTGGCGGCGAAGTCACCTTCGCACCGATGGCCTATCACGTAATGCTGCTGGAGCTGAAGGACCGCAGCCTGTTGAGCGACGGCAAGCGCTTCCCGCTGACGATGCACTTCGAAAAAGCCGGCGATGTGACGGTCGAGGTCGCGGTGCAGAAAAAGGCGCCTGACGGCATGCAAGAGCATATGCACGCTCAGTAATCGCCCACGTTGAAAACGCCCATGCGCCCGCTTGGCACCCGGCCATCCGTGCACCGCCGTCAGCCAATGAGCCTGACGCGCGGCAGCTGGATCAGCCTGTTCGCCATGCTGATGATCTTTATCGGCCCGCTGATTTCTCAGTCGATGCCGATGGATCAACGCGCCTCGGCTTTGATGAAAGTATCCATGAGCATGTCGATGGACATGCCCATGGACATGTCGGCCATGGAGCATGGCGCGCAACCCGCCGCCGAGCACTGCCCACCCAAAGCCGACCATCACGCACTCTGGGAAAAATGCGGCTATTGCAGCCTGCTGTTCAATTGCCCGGCGCTCACTGGCGGTCAGTCCTTCGTCGCCTTCGACAGTCCACAGACAACTACTTTTAGTACTCCCGCCACCCGCCTGGGCCACGCCCGGCAAACCTTCTTCCCCGGTGCCCGCACCCGCGCCCCGCCCATCGTCGCGTAAACACCCACCTCCGATCTCACACGGTCCGCAAGATGGCCGCAACCTGTGGGAGCGAGCTGTGTGGTGAGGGGGCTTGCCCCCGTTCGGCTGCGTAGCAGTCGTAAAACGTTGCACGCCGTGTACCTGATACACGGCGATCGCAGGTTTTGGGGCCGCTTCGCGGCCCAACGGGGGCGAGCCCCCTCGCCACAGGAACTCGCTCCCACAGAGATTTGCGCAGGCTGCCGGCCGTGTCGTTTACGACTGTTCGATGGAAATTGTCATGTCCAGGTTTTCTGCTGACACACGTTTGGGCGCTGCCCAGGCTTCTTTTGCCCTGAACGAATCTCGCGTTCGCTTCAGGCACGCCACCGCCGTTCTTTGTGGCTTGCTGCTGACACCGATGGTGCTGGCCGATGAACACGCCGAGCACACCGAAGAACTGAGCCCGACGGTGATCACCGCCATCGCGCCGAGTTCGCCGCTGACCATCGTCACCAACCCCAAGGATCCGCGCCAACCAGTGCCGGCCAGCGACGGTGGCGACTATCTGAAAACCATCCCCGGCTTCGCCCTGGTACGCAACGGTGGCACCAACGGCGATCCGGTGCTGCGCGGCATGTTCGGCTCGCGACTGAATATCCTCACCAACGGCAGCATGATGCTCGGCGCCTGCCCCGGCCGCATGGATGCGCCAACCTCATACATCTCGCCGGAAACCTACGACAAACTCACCGTGATCAAAGGCCCGCAAACCGTACTCTGGGGCCCCGGCGCATCGGCCGGCACCGTCCTGTTCGACCGTGAGCCGGAGAGCTTCGGCGAACTCGGCACCCGGGTGAACGCCAGCGTACTGGCCGGTTCCAACGGGCGCTTCGACAAAGTGGTGGACGCCGCTGCCGGCGGGCCGCTGGGCTACGTGCGCGTGATCGGCAACACCGCCCATTCCGACGACTACAAGGACGGCAACAATGACACCGTGCCCTCGCGCTATGACAAGTGGAACGGCGACGTCGCTGTCGGCTGGACCCCGAGCGCCGATACGCTGCTGGAACTGACCGCCGGCAAGGGCGATGGCGAAGCCCGTTACGCCGGGCGCGGCATGGACGGTTCGCAGTTCTTGCGCGAAAGCCTGGGCCTGCGTTTCGAACAGTCAAATATCGGTGAGGTGCTGGATAAGGTCGAGGCGCAGGTCTACTACAACTACGCCGACCACGTGATGGACAACTACACCCTGCGCACGCCGTCCGGCACCGGGATGATGGCCGGCCCCATGGCCTCCAACGTTGACCGCCGGACCCTCGGCGCGCGGATCAAAGCCACCTGGCGCTGGGCCGATGTGCAACTGATCAGCGGCCTGGATGCGCAGACCAACGAACATCGCCAACGTAGCGCAATGGGCGTCGACGCCTACAAGGATGTGCCGCGCAACAAGGACGCCGACTTCCACAACTACGGCGTGTTCAGCGAACTGACCTGGTACGCCGCCGACCATGATCGGTTGATCACCGGTGCACGACTGGATCGCGCGTCGGCCAAGGATTATCGGCAGACCATTGGCTCCGGGATGATGGCCCGCCCGAACCCGACGGCCGACGACACCCGCGCCGACACCTTGCCCAGCGGTTTCGTCCGTTACGAACATGACCTGGCTGACAGCCCGACCACGTTGTACGCAGGCCTCGGTCACTCCCAACGTTTCCCGGATTACTGGGAGCTGTTTTCGCCCAAGTCCGGCCCCGCCGGTTCGGTGAATGCATTCGATTCGATCAAACCGGAGAAAACCACCCAGCTCGACTTCGGCCTGCAATACAAGACCGAAGACCTCGAAGCCTGGGCCTCAGGTTATGTCGGACAGGTGCGCGACTACATCCTGTTCAACTACACGCCGGGGATGATGGGCATGACCTCGCAAGCCGAGAACATCGACGCGCGAATCATGGGCGGCGAACTCGGGGCGGCCTACAAGCTGACGGCCAACTGGAAAGCCGACGCGACCCTGGCCTACGCCTGGGGCAAGAACAGCAGCGACGGCAGCGCCCTGCCGCAAATGCCACCGCTGGATGCCCGTTTCGGCCTGACCTACAGCGAAGACAACTGGAGCGCTGGCGCCTTGTGGCGGCTGGTTGCGGCGCAAAACCGTATCGACCAGAACAAGGGCAACGTGGTTGGCAAAGACTTCGACACGAGCTCTGGGTTCGGCGTGTTCTCGCTCAACGGCGCGTACCGGATCAACAAGAACTGGAAGGTCAGCAGCGGCGTCGACAATTTGTTCGGCAAGGCTTACGCCGAGCACTTGAACCTGGCGGGCAACGCCGGTTTTGGCTTCCCGGCCAATGATCCGCAAGCCATCAACGAACCGGGGCGCACGCTCTGGACCAAGGTGGATATGAGCTTTTAAGAGCTTCGCGGGCAGGTTCAACACCGGCCATGTGGGAGCGGGCTTGCTCGCGAAGGCAGACTGACATTCAACAATGATGTCGACTGACTCACCGCTTTCGCGAGCAAGCCCGCTCCCACAGGGGTTCCGGTGTTCACCCCCTTGACTGCGATCAATTACCAAACAATTAAAAGACCCAAGCCTAGCGGAGCACTCGAATGAAACAGCCCAAACCGAATTTCTACAACCTGGCCTGGCGCTGGCATTTCTATGCCGGCCTGTTCGTCGCGCCATTCATGGTGATGCTGGCCCTGACCGGCATCATCTACCTGTTCAAACCGCAACTCGATCCGTTGATGTACGGCAGCCTGCTGAACGTCCCGGCCGCTCATCACAAAGTCTCCGCCGATGACCTGCTCAAACGGGTGAAAGAGGCATACCCACAAGGCCAGATCAAACAATACCTGCCACCGGCCAACGCCGAACGCAGTGCGCAGTTTGTCGTCATCGATAAGGGTCATGAACTGAATGTGTTCATCGATCCATACCACGGCGACATCCTTGGCGAGCAAGACGCGAAGAAGAATCTGCAAGCGATTGCTCGCTCGATTCACGGCGAGTTGATGATCGGCACCGTCGGTGATCGGCTGGTTGAATTGGCCGCCGGTTGGGGCGTGGTGCTGGTGGTCTCCGGGGTATTTTTGTGGTGGCCGCGCGGACAGTCCGCCGGGATTCTCTGGCCACGCTTGAACAGTCGCGGCCGGGTACTCTGGCGTGACCTGCACGCGGTGACCGGGTTCTGGGGCGCGGCATTGCTGCTGGTGATGCTGCTCAGCGGCATGACCTGGACCGGGTTCTGGGGCAAGCAATATGCCGACCTCTGGAACCGCTTCCCGGTAGCCATGTGGAATGAGGTGCCCAAATCCGACGTCGAGGCCCGCAGCCTCAACAGCGCCACGCGCCAGACCGTGCCGTGGGCCATGGAAAACACGCCGATGCCGATGTCCGGCGACCACGCCGAACACATGGCGCACACCGGCACTAAAGCCGGCCCGGCAGCGCCGACCATCAGCCTGCAAGACGTGCAAAACATCGCCGTGCAGCGCAAGGTCAAGCCCGGCTACAGCATCACCTTCCCGACCACCGCGACGGGCGTGTTCACCATCGCCTTGTTCGCCGACGACCCGCGCAACGACGCCACCCTGCATGTGGATCAGTACACCGGCGACGTCCTCGCCGACGTGCGCTGGACGCATTACAGCAATGTCGCCCGGGCCACGGAAGTCGGCGTGATGCTGCACGAAGGCAAGATGTTCGGCCCGTTCAATCAGATCATCGTGCTGCTGATCTGCCTGATGATTCTGCTCAGCGCCGTCAGCGGTGTAGTGATCTGGTGGAAGCGCCGGCCACAGGGCAAGTTCGGTGTACCGCCGTTGCGCCACGACCTGCCGAAATGGAAAACCGCGATGGTCATCATGTTCGGGCTGGCGGTGATGTTTCCGTTGGTGGGGGCTTCGTTGATTGTGGTGTGGGTGTTGGATCGAGTGCTGCTTTCTCGCCTGAATGGCCTGGCTGAAACCGGCCCGGCGGCTTGACTCAGAATGTGCGGGGGCTGGCCTGGGTCAGCCCCTCATCATTGGCAGCCATCGATCTTCAGCTCGCCATAGCAGTTATGCAGGCGTTGGACGCTGAGACGATCAAGGTTGGGATAATCGACCGGTGAACCACCTCCGAATTGGTTCCGGCAGATGACCCTGATCCGGCATCCTTGCGGTTCGGATACGGCCATTGGTGGTGTCTCTGGCAACGACGCCGTCTTTAGAGGCTTGCAACTGGCACGGGCAGCGCTTTGCTCCCAGGCAGATGAGCAGGATTGCTCCTCTGCCAGAGCGCGAGCGCATTGCACACTGGCAATAATTGTCACCGAAACCATCAGCGACATGAACCTGAGCATAGGGGCAGTCCTTTGCATCTGGATATGTCACGGTAACGTTGTTCAGTGAGGCTGCCTACTCTCATAACTGATAGTTCCCCGATGCGCTCTTGCGATTAAAAGGCATCCACAGAGACAAACTGAATCCACCTCACCTTCAACATGAAACAGGCGAGATACGCATACGCGTAAAGCCAATACAATGACGGCCGGCAGTGGAATCCTTGGCAAACCGCCAAGCTCTTGTGGCGAGGGAGCTTGCTCCCGCTGGGTTGCGAAGCGACCCCAAAACCAGGCGCCCCGGTTTTCTCTGACACTGCGCATTGTCTGGTTTTGCGACTGCTGCGCAGCCGAGCGGGAGTAAGCTCCCTCGCCACAGGTGTGTGCTGACTTGAACGATCATCAGGAATGAAATGACCTCGCTGAACCTCACCAACCTCGCCTGGACACCCCTGGGCCACGGCCATTGCCATCACCAGTTCCAGCTGCGTGACGCATCGTTGCACGTGGCTGCTGGCGAGTTCGTCGGGTTGATCGGCCCCAATGGCAGCGGCAAGACCAGCCTGCTGCGTTGCGCCTATCGTTTCAGCAAACCGGAAAGCGGTGAGGTCAAACTCGACCACAACAACGTCTGGAAGCAATCCTCACGCTGGTGCGCGCAACGCATCGCCGTGGTGTTGCAGGAGTTCCCCGACGCCTTCGGCCTGACCGTGGATGAAGTGGTCGCCATGGGCCGCACGCCGCACAAAGGGTTGTTTGATGGCGACACCCTTGAAGACCGAAAACTCGCGACCCACGCCCTCGAATCGGTCGGCCTCAAGGGCTTCGAAGACCACGCCTTCGCCACCCTCTCCGGCGGTGAAAAACAGCGGGTAATCCTCGCCCGCGCCCTGGCCCAGCAACCGCAATTGCTGATCCTCGACGAACCGACCAATCACCTCGACCCGCGCTATCAGCTGGAGCTGTTGCAACTGGTCAAGCGTCTGCAGATCGGCACGCTGGCGAGCATTCACGATCTCAATCTGGCGGCAGCTTTTTGCGACCGGCTGTACGTGATCAATCACGGGCGCATCGTCGCCAGCGGTCCACCCAAAGAAGTCCTGACCGCGCAACTTTTGCACAACGTGTTCGGCGTCGACGCCCTGATCGACGACCATCCCTTGCACGGCTACCCACGAATCACCTGGATAACCCAACCATGACTTTGCGTTCCCTGCTGTGTCTCACTCTGTTGCTGGGCAGTGCCCAAGCTTTCGCCGAGGCCACGAAATACCCGCTGACCGTCCAGAGCTGCAACCGCGAAGTGACGTTCAAGCAAGCGCCTAAACATGCAGTCAGCCATGACATCAACATGACCCAGATGATGCTCGCCCTTGGCCTCAAACCACAGATGGCCGGCTACAGCGGCGTGACCGGCTGGAAGTCAGTGACGCCCGAGATGCAGACCATCCTCGATGGCCTGCCGGAACTGGCGGCCAAGTACCCGTCGGTGGAAACCCTGCTCAACGCCAACGTCGATTTCTTCTTCGCCGGTTGGGATTACGGCATGCGCGTCGGCGGCGATCTCACGCCGCAAACCCTGCAACCGCTGGGCATCAACGTCTACGAGTTGACCGAGTCCTGCGCGTTTGTGATGAAGCGTCCACCGGCCAGCCTGGAAGATACCTACAACGACCTGCGCAACCTTGGGGAAATCTTCGACGTGCAGGATCGCGCCAATGCCGTGATTGCCCAGATGCAGGCGCAAGTCGCCGAGGTGCGCAAGGATCTGCCGACGGACAAACCTCGGGTGTTTCTCTACGACAGTGGTGAAGATCGGGCCATGACTTCCGGGCGACTCGGCATGCCGCAGGCGCTGATCGACGCGGCGGGCGGGCGTAATATTCTCGATGATGTCGAGGCGAGTTGGACGCGGGTCAATTGGGAGAACGTGGTCGAGCGCAATCCGCAGGTGATCGTGATCGTTGATTACGGCGAAGTTACCGCGGAGCAGAAAGAGCAATTCCTGCTCAATAACCAGGCGCTGCAATCGGTGGATGCGATCAAGAACCAGCGTTTCATCGTCATCCCTTACGTGCAGGCCACGCCGGGGATCGATAACGTGCTGGCGGTCGAAACCCTGGCCAAGGGTTTCCACGGCGAATGATCGATCGTCGCTATGCCTTGTTGCTGACCGTCCTCGGCGCGCTGTTGCTGGTGTCGTGCGTAGTGTCGCTGGGCTTCGGCCCGGCGCGGGTGCCGGTGGACGTGGGGTGGCAGATTCTGCTGCACAAGGCGTTCGGTATCGGCGAGCAGAACTGGAGCGCCGGGCAGGAACACATCGTCTGGCTGATTCGCGTGCCGCGCATGTTGCTCGGCGCGCTGGTGGGCGCCGGCCTGGCGTTGATCGGTGCGGTGCTGCAAGCGGTGACGCGCAATCCGTTGGCGGATCCGCACCTGCTCGGGGTGACCTCCGGCGCCACCCTCGGCGCGGTGATTGTGGTGCTGCATGTCGGTGAAATCGTCGGGCTGCTGACCTTGCCGATTGCGGCATTTATTGGCGCGTTGTTGAGCATGTTGATTGTGCTGATGATCGCTAACCGTCATGGGCGGCTGGACAGTGATCGGCTGTTACTGTGCGGCGTGGCAGTGTCGTTCGTGATGATGGCGATTGCCAACCTGCTGCTGTTTCTGGGCGACCATCGCGCCAGTTCGGCGGTGATGTTCTGGATGCTTGGCGGGCTCGGATTGGCGCGTTGGGAATTGCTCGCGGTGCCGGCGGCGAGTGTGCTGCTTGGGTTGGTGTTGTTACTGGGGATGGCCCGGCCGTTGAACGCGTTGATGGCGGGTGAGCAGACTGCTGTGACGCTTGGCTTGAATGCTCGCACCGTGCGGTTGCGGGTGTTTCTGATTGCGTCGTTGATGACTGGGGTGTTGGTGTCGATCAGTGGCTCGATTGGTTTTGTCGGGCTGATGGTGCCGCACATTGCGCGGCGACTGGTCGGGGCCGAGCATCGGCGACTGCTGCCGGTGTGCGTGTTGCTTGGCAGTCTATTCCTCGTCTGGGTCGACGTCGCCGCCCGCACCCTGATCGCCCCCGAAGACCTGCCCATCGGCGTCGCCACCGCCGCGATTGGCGGATTGTTCTTCATCGGCCTGATGCGCCGCCGCTGACCCCTTCTCTACCAGATGTGCACAGCCCCCTGTAGGAGCTGCCGAGTGAAACGAGGCTGCGATCTTTTGATTTTGATTTTTTAAGATCAAAAGATCGCAGCCTCGTTTCACTCGACAGCTCCTACGGTAATCCGAGTCAGACGAGCATTCGGTGTCAGACGTGGGATTGGGGGCTGAATGCTGCTTTTGAATGTTTAACGGATGTGTCAAAACAGGGAACTTTCCCACGCCTTTTTCAGGTTGTTCGTCGGAAGCGAGCCCTCTAGTCTTGGGCTGTCGCTGACAACTCAGCGATCGGGTGTGAGAACCCGGTAGCCCTGTTAATCCAACATCAGTACCACCATAATTGCCACCAGCTTATCCGCTGTCTGCAATGCACTATGGCGGCTGTGTGCGGGCGGACTTCGGTCCGGCCGGGTTTGGGTGTTGACCGGTTTCTCACTCCGCACATAGCTGCCACCCCTTCGTCGCGTGAGAACGACAAAGGATGGCACCAATTGAGAGACAACCCCCGATGAGCAAGAAGATAGTTCCCGACCCACCCATCGATATCACCACTGCCGAAGCAGAAAAAACGCGCGACGACGACCTGCTCAAAGACCGCGAAGCCATAAAACGCGCCCTCGACTACTACCTCGATCCCCCGACGCAATACACCGAAAAACCCCGCCGCCCCAGCACCCTGTTCCTGGTTGCCCCGGATGTCGGCACCGAAAGCCTGCTGGCCCACGCCTGTGAATCGTTGGCCTCAGCGAGTGTCCTGGCCAGCGATTTCGCCAACAATCTGATCGGCCCGCAGCGCCATACGGCGATGGCAATCCAACAGGTCATCATGCTGGCGGAACTGGCGGTGAACCGAGCGCTGGACAACGTCGATCCGACGTAATCCCTGTGGGAGCGGGCTTGCTCGCGAAGACGGCAGCACATCCAACATCACTGTGACTTACACACCGCTTTCGCGAGCAAGCCCGCTCCCACATGGGTTCAACGTCATTCACAGACTCCGCGCACGACATACATCTACTGTGGGAGCGGGCTTGCTCGCGAAGACGGCGGCACATCCAACATCACTGTGACTGACACACCGCCTTCGCGAGCAAGCCCGCTCCCACATTTGATCTGCGGCGTCCGTAATGCTTGCGCCCCAATGTGGCGCATCTTCTCGCACCAACGCGCCAGACGCGATCCTTCATGGTGCGTCGCCCACACCCCGCAACCGCTCTAATACGACATTTCCTTGCCCTTCCCCGACCGGGCACAGCCCTTGCTAAAGACCCTTCAGTCGTCCGCATCTGCCAACCATAAAAAACTTTAACGTTCATGGAGATCGCACAATGAAGCGTCGCAGTTTGATCAAGGCTTTCACACTATCGGCAAGCATTGCCGCGATGGGCATGGCCTGGACGGTCCAGGCCGCCGAGACCATCAAGGTCGGTATTCTGCATTCGTTGTCCGGCACCATGGCGATTTCCGAAACCTCGCTCAAAGACATGGCGTTGATGACCATCGACGAAATCAACGCCAAGGGCGGCGTCAACGGCAAGATGCTTGAACCGGTGGTGGTAGACCCGGCATCGAACTGGCCGCTGTTCGCCGAAAAGGGCCGGCAGTTGCTGACGCAGGACAAAGTCGCCGTAGTGTTCGGTTGCTGGACGTCGGTGTCGCGTAAATCGGTATTGCCGGTGTTCGAAGAGCTCAACGGCCTGCTGTTCTACCCGGTGCAGTACGAAGGCGAAGAAATGTCGCCGAACGTGTTCTACACCGGCGCCGCGCCGAACCAGCAGGCGATCCCGGCGGTGGAATACCTGATGAGCGAAGAAGGCGGCAGCGCCAAGCGTTACTTCCTGCTCGGCACCGACTACGTGTACCCGCGCACCACCAACAAGATTCTGCGCTCGTTCCTGCACTCCAAAGGTGTGGCGGACAAGGACATCGAAGAGGTCTACACCCCGTTCGGTCACAGCGACTATCAAACCATCGTCGCCAACATCAAAAAATTCTCCGCCGGTGGCAAGACGGCGGTCATCTCCACGGTCAACGGCGACTCCAACGTGCCGTTCTATAAAGAGCTGGCCAACCAGGGCCTGAAAGCCACCGACGTTCCGGTCGTGGCGTTCTCCGTGGGTGAAGAAGAACTGCGCGGCATCGACACCAAACCGCTGGTGGGCAACCTCGCGGCGTGGAACTACTTCGAGTCGGTCGAGAACCCGCAGAACAAGAAATTCGTCGCCGACTGGAAGGCCTACGCCAAGAAACACAACCTGCCGGGCGCCGACAAAGCGGTGACCAACGACCCGATGGAAGCCACCTATGTCGGTATCCATATGTGGGCGCAAGCGGCGGAGAAAGCCAAGTCCACCGACGTCAACAAAGTCCGCGAAGCCCTGGCCGGCCAGACTTTTGCCGCGCCGTCCGGCTACACCCTGACCATGGACAAGACCAACCACCACCTGCACAAACCGGTGATGATCGGCGAGATTCAGGCCGACGGTCAGTTCAACGTTGTGTGGCAGACCGAAGGACCGATCCGCGCCCAGCCGTGGAGCCCGTTCATTCAGGGTAACGACAAGAAGCCGGACTATGCGGTGAAGAGCAACTAAGCCACTGGATGTCGGGCCGGATTAACTCTCCGGCCAGGCAAAATCCCCTGTGGGAGCGGGCTTGCTCGCGAAAGCGGTGTGCCAGGCGACTGACATGTTGAATGTGAGTCCGCATTCGCGAGCAAGCCCGCTCCCACAATGTCCGCGTCAAGGCGACTCTCTATGCCCACTGCCCTTTACCGCTTGATCCTCGCCCTCGCGCTGTTATTGCCGATGGCCACCCACGCCGGCGACGCCGAAGACTTCGTCGCGGCCAATCCCGTGCAGCAAGCCAAACTCCTGGAAACCTGGGCCGCGCAGCCCGATCCGGTTCGTATCGAATTGATCAACGCCCTGCAACAAGGTGAGTTGACCATCGATGGCCAACCAAAAACCCTGCGCCTGAACAATCGCCTGCGCGGTCTGATCGATACCGCGCTGGCCAGCCACCAATTGCTCGCCGCCGACGCCAAAATCCGCTTGGCCGCCGCGCAGCAATTGCAGAAAAGCGCCAAACCGGCGCAGTTGAAATTCCTCGACCAGCAACTGGCTGGCGAAAAAGATGAAACCGTTCACGCCGCCCTGAGCCTGGCGTTGGCCAATCTGCAACTGGTCGACACCGATCCCGCCGTGCGCCTCGCCGCTGTGCGCTTGCTCGGTGAAACCGGCGACCCGCTGGCCCGTACCCGCCTCGAAGGGTTGCTCGAACCCGGCGTCGAAGCCGATGCCAACGTGCGCACCGCCGCCGAAACCAGCCTGGCTCAGGTCAAACGCAAATTGCTGATCGGCGAGATGCTCGGGCAGGCGTTCAGTGGTATGTCCCTCGGTTCGATCCTGCTACTCGCGGCGCTAGGACTGGCGATCACCTTCGGCCTGCTCGGCGTGATCAACATGGCCCACGGCGAGGTGCTGATGCTCGGTGCCTACTCGACTTACGTGGTGCAGCTGATGTTCCAGCGCTTCGCCCCGCAAGCCATTGAGTTCTACCCGCTGATTGCCTTGCCGGTGGCGTTTTTCGTCACCGCCGGGATCGGCATGGCACTGGAACGCACGGTGATTCGTCACCTCTACGGCCGCCCATTGGAAACCCTGCTCGCCACGTGGGGCATCAGCCTGATGCTGATTCAGTTGGTGCGCCTGGTGTTCGGCGCGCAGAACGTTGAAGTGGCCAACCCGGCGTGGTTGTCGGGCGGGATTCAGGTGTTGCCGAATCTGGTGCTGCCGTACAACCGCATCGTGATCATCGCGTTCGCCTTGTTTGTGGTGGTGCTGACCTGGCTGCTGCTGAACAAGACGCGACTGGGCCTCAACGTGCGCGCCGTCACCCAAAACCGCAACATGGCCGCGTGCTGCGGCGTACCGACCGGGCGTGTGGACATGCTCGCCTTCGGCCTCGGCTCTGGCATCGCCGGCCTCGGTGGCGTGGCGCTGAGCCAGATCGGCAACGTCGGCCCGGACCTCGGTCAGAGTTACATCATCGACTCGTTCCTGGTGGTCGTGCTCGGCGGTGTCGGTCAATTGGCCGGTAGCGTGCTGGCTGCCTTCGGTCTGGGCATCGCCAACAAAATTCTCGAACCGCAGATCGGTGCGGTGCTGGGCAAAATCCTGATCCTCGCGCTGATCATTCTGTTCATTCAGAAACGTCCGCAAGGCCTCTTCGCACTGAAAGGACGGGTGATCGACTGATGAACCAGCCTCTGATGCTCACGGCCACACAAAAGGCCGGCCCCAAAGTCACGATTGCTGTCGGTGCGGTAATCCTCGTTCTGCTGATGGCGTTGCCATTGCTGTCGTTGTTGCCGGCGGACAGCACTTTTCATGTCTCGGCTTATACGCTGACCTTGGTGGGAAAGATCCTTTGCTACGCCATCGTCGCCCTGGCGCTCGATCTGGTCTGGGGTTACGCCGGCCTGTTGTCGCTGGGCCACGGTCTGTTCTTCGCCCTCGGCGGTTACGCGATGGGCATGTACCTGATGCGTCAGGCCTCGGGCGATGGCTTGCCGGCGTTCATGACCTTCCTCTCGTGGACCGAATTGCCGTGGTACTGGACCGGCACCAGCAGCTTCCTCTGGGCCATGTGTCTGGTGGTGTTGGCGCCGGGCCTGCTGGCGCTGGTGTTCGGTTTCTTCGCCTTCCGCTCGCGGATCAAAGGCGTGTATTTCTCGATCATGACCCAGGCCCTGACCTTCGCCGGGATGCTGCTGTTTTTCCGCAACGAAACCGGGTTTGGCGGCAACAACGGCTTCACCAACTTCCGCACCATTCTCGGGTTTGGCATCACTGAACCGGGGACGCGTGCGGTGTTGTTTTTCGCCACGGTGTTGCTGCTGGTGGCGAGCCTGTTCATCGGTTGGCGGCTGGCGCAAAGCAAGTTTGGCCGGGTGCTGACCGCGTTGCGCGATGCGGAAAATCGCCTGATGTTCTGCGGCTACGACCCGCGCGGTTTCAAGCTGTTCGTCTGGGTGTTGAGTGCGGTGCTGTGCGGCTTGGCCGGTGCGCTGTATGTGCCGCAAGTCGGGATTATCAACCCGAGTGAAATGTCGCCGACCAACTCCATCGAAGCCGCCGTGTGGGTGGCGCTGGGTGGTCGCGGCACGCTGATCGGCCCGCTGCTCGGCGCTGGTGTGGTCAACGGGATGAAGAGCTGGTTCACCGTGGCGTTTCCGGAGTACTGGCTGTTTTTCCTCGGCGCGCTGTTCATCGTCGTGACGTTGTACCTGCCCAAAGGCGTGATCGGGTTGCTGAAAAAAAGGGGTGAGCAATGAGAGTGACTGCAACGGCTGAATTCATGCTCGAACCGGCGTTTTTCCCCGTAGAGCCCAACAAAGATGCGGGTAGCAGCCGCGACGCCATCGGCCTCGGCCAACGCGTCGGTCCCGGCCTGAATACCCGTCACGGCACCATCCTGACCCTGGAAGACATCAGCGTCAGCTTCGATGGTTTCAAGGCGCTGAACGATCTGAACCTGTACATCGGCGTCGGCGAATTGCGCTGCATCATCGGCCCCAACGGCGCGGGCAAGACCACGCTGATGGACGTGATCACCGGCAAGACTCGCCCAAGTCATGGCAAAGCCTGGTTCGGTGAAACCCTCGATCTGACGCAGATGAGTGAAGTGCAGATTGCCCAGGCCGGCATCGGTCGAAAATTCCAGAAGCCGACGGTGTTCGAGGCCTTGAGCGTGTTTGAAAACCTGGAACTGGCGCAGAAAACCGACAAGTCGGTATGGGCCAGCCTGCGGGCTCGTCTCAGTGGCGAGCAGAAAGATCGCATTAGCGAGGTGCTGGAAACCATTCGCCTGACCGCCTCGGTCAATCGCCCGGCGGGTTTGTTGTCCCACGGTCAGAAGCAGTTTCTGGAAATCGGCATGCTGCTGATGCAAGACCCGCAACTGCTGCTGCTCGACGAACCGGTGGCGGGCATGACCGACGCCGAAACCGAATTCACTGCCGAACTGTTCAAGAGCCTGGCGGGCAAGCATTCGCTGATGGTGGTGGAACACGACATGGGCTTCGTCGGCTCGATCGCCGACCACGTCACCGTGTTGCACCAAGGCAGCGTGCTGGCCGAAGGGTCGCTGGAACAGGTGCAGGATAACGAGCGGGTGATCGAGGTGTACCTCGGTCGGTAAATTGCAAACACATTCCAATGTGGGAGCGGGCTTGCTCGCGAAGGCGGTATGTCAGGCGACTCAAATGTTGAATATGAATCCGTCTTCGCGAGCAAGCCTGCTCCCACAGGGGATTGAGGGGAATTTGAGAATGCTGCAAGTCGACAAGCTGCACCAGTACTACGGCGGTAGCCATATCCTGCGGGGCCTGACGTTTGAGGTGAAGGTCGGCGAAGTCACCTGCCTGCTCGGGCGCAACGGTGTGGGCAAGACCACCCTGCTCAAATGCCTGATGGGTTTGCTGCCAGCCAAAGAAGGCGCGGTGAACTGGGAAGGCAAACCGATCACCACGTTCAAGCCGCACCAACGGGTACATGCCGGCATCGCTTACGTGCCTCAGGGCCGGGAAATCTTCGGCCGGCTGACCGTGGAAGAAAACCTGCTGATGGGCCTGTCGCGCTTTCCCGGCTCCGAAGCCAAGGAAGTCCCGGCGTTCATCTACGAGCTGTTCCCGGTATTGCTGCAAATGAAACAACGGCGCGGCGGTGACTTGTCTGGTGGTCAACAACAGCAGCTTGCCATCGGCAGAGCATTGGCCAGTCGTCCACGCTTGCTGATTCTCGACGAACCCACCGAAGGCATCCAGCCGTCGGTGATCAAGGAAATCGGCGCGGTGATCAAGCAGCTCGCGGCTCGCGGTGACATGGCGATTCTGCTGGTGGAGCAGTTCTATGATTTCGCCGCCGAACTGGCCGATCAGTACCTGGTCATGTCCCGAGGCGAGATCGTGCAACAAGGGCGCGGCGAAAATATGGAAGCCGAAGGTGTCCGTGGTCTGGTTACGATCTAACCTGCAACCTCCTGACGATCATTAGAAATCATGAATTTACCTGCCCCCATCACGCTGTTCACCCCCAGCTGGCATGCCGAGCTGGAACTCGGCTACGCCCGTTTCGGCGACAGCACACGCCCGGTGCAGCGTCGCCACAAAGGCCCGCTGCGGGTGCAGAAGCATCTGTACGCCGAAGGCCCCGAGGTGTGTCAGCACATCATCGTCCACCCGCCGGGCGGGATTGCCGGGGGTGATCGGCTGGACATCTCGGCCAGCGTCGGCACGCATGCCTGGGCGCAAATCACCAGCCCCGGCGCCGCCAAGTGGTATCGCGCGGCCGGGCCGGCTTATCAGAAACTCGACCTGCGCGTGGCCGCCGGTGCTACGTTGGAGTGGCTGCCGCAAGAGACGATTATCTTCAGCGACGCTCAGGCGGAACTCAGCACCCGCATCGACCTTGAGGGCGATGCGCGGTTGTTCTACTGGGACGTGGTGGCGCTGGGTCGCCCGGCCAGTGGCGAGCGTTTCGATCTCGGACATTTTCAGGCGCATCTGGATATCCGGCGCGACGGCCAGTTGCTCTGGCACGAACGCCAGCGCATTGTCGGCAATGATGGTTTGCTGGATTCGCCGATAGGGCTGGATGGCCAACCGGTGTTTGCGACGTTGCTGGTGACGGGCGACATTGATAGCGAATTGCTGGAGAAGTGCCGCTCGCTGAGCAATGACGTGCGCGGGGATCTGTCGCAGTTGCCGGGGCTTTTGGTGGCTCGTTGCCTGGCCAGTGAAGCGCTGTTGGCTCGTGGTTGGCTGATCGATTTGTGGCGGTTGTTGCGCCCGGCGCTATTAGGCCGCGAAGCCATACCACCGCGAATCTGGAGTACCTGAAATGCGATTCAATGTGGGAGCGGGCTTGCTCGCGAAAGCGGTGTGGCATTCGACAATGATGCTGACTGACCCGCCGCCTTCGCGAGCAAGTGCGCTCCCACAGGTTTTTTATTCACAAATCCGAATACCTTTTTATCTGCCCAGATGGATTCCAAACGATGGACCTGACCCCACGCGAAAAAGACAAGCTGCTGATCTTCACCGCCGGCCTCGTGGCCGAGCGGCGTTTGGCTCGCGGCGTGAAGCTCAATTACCCGGAGGCCATGGCCTACATTTCCGCGGCGTTGCTCGAAGGCGCGCGTGACGGCCAGACCGTGGCCGAGCTGATGCATTTCGGCACCACCCTGCTCAGCCGCGAACAAGTGATGGAAGGCATCCCGGAAATGATCCCGGAGATCCAGGTCGAAGCGACGTTTCCCGACGGCACCAAACTGGTCACCGTTCACCAACCGATCGCCTGAGGCCGCGCCATGACTTACCACATCCGCGATGCGCTGCTCGCCGACCTGCCAGCGATCCGCGACATCTACAACGACGCCGTGCTCAACACCACGGCGATCTGGAACGAACAGGCCGTGGACCTGGGCAACCGCCAGGCCTGGTTCAGCGCCCGGCAAGATCAGGGCTATCCGATCCTGGTGATCGTCGACGGCGACAACAGCGTACTCGGCTACGCTTCATTCGGTGACTGGCGCCCGTTCGACGGGTTCCGCCACACGGTCGAGCACTCGGTGTACGTGCGCAACGACCAGCGGGGCAATGGCCTCGGGCCGCGACTGATGGAAGCACTGATCGAACGCGCCAAAGGCTGCAACAAACACGTGATGGTCGCCGCCATTGAAAGCGGTAACGGCGCCTCGATCCGGCTGCACGACCGGGCCGGTTTTGTCGTCACCGGCCAAATGCCGCAGGTGGGCACCAAGTTCGGCCGCTGGCTGGACCTGACCTTCATGCAACTGATTCTCGACCCGGGCGCAATGCCGCCCGGTCCCCACAAGGAGTGATGCCCCATGAACGCCGCCCAACTGCGCCGCGTCAACGTTGAAAGCTTTGCGCACTATCGTCAGGGTTTGATTGATTTGCTGCTCGACGCCGTCGGCTATGGCGCCAGCGTCGGGTTCATGGCGGATCTGGATGCGACCCAGGCCCGAGCTTATTTCGATGAAGTCCAGGAGAACCTGAACAAAGGCAACGTGCTGCTCTGGGTGGTGGTCAAGGACGAACAGGTACAGGCCAGCGTGCAACTGACGTTGTGCCAGAAAGCCAATGGGCTGAACCGCGCCGAAGTGCAGAAACTGCTGGTGCGTGAACACGCCCGTCGTCGTGGCCTGGGCCAACAGATGATGCATGCCGTTGAGCTCGCGGCCCGCCAACACAAACGCGGCATGCTCTACCTCGACACCGAAGCCGGCTCCCCCGCCGAAGACTTCTACAAGGCTTTGGGTTACACCCGCGCCGGCGAAATCCCCGACTACGCCTGCGACCCGAATGGCCGCTACAAACCGACCGCCCTCTATTACAAGATTCTCCAAGGAGCCCATTGATGATTCCCGGCGAATACCAGGTCCAGCCCGGCGACATCGAACTCAACGTCGGCCGCCGCACCCTCAGCCTGAAGGTGGCCAACAGCGGTGACCGGCCGATCCAGGTCGGCTCGCATTATCATTTTTTCGAAACCAACGACGCCCTGACCTTCGACCGCGCCGCCAGCCGCGGCATGCGCCTGAACATCCCCGCCGGCACCGCCGTGCGCTTCGAGCCGGGGCAGAGCCGCGAGGTCGAGTTGGTGGACCTGGCCGGGCATCGCCGGGTGTTCGGGTTTGCCGGGCGGGTCATGGGCGACCTCGATTGAAGATCAAAAGATCGCAGCCTCGCTTCGCTCGACAGCTCCTACAGGAAAACGCGATATACGGGGAAACACGATTCCCCTGTAGGAGCTGTCGAGCGGAGCGAGGCTGCGATAGCGAGCGACGCGAGCGGTCTCAAACACAATTGAATCCCAAGGCAAGCGCATGAAAATCTCAAGACAAGCCTACGCCGACATGTTCGGCCCCACCGTCGGTGACAAGGTCCGTCTGGCCGACACCGAGCTGTGGATCGAAGTGGAACAGGACTTCACCACCTACGGCGAAGAAGTGAAATTCGGCGGCGGCAAAGTCATTCGCGACGGCCAGGGCCAGAGCCAGTTATTGGCCGCAGAGGTCGTTGACACCCTGATCACCAACGCCCTGATCATCGACCACTGGGGCATCGTCAAGGCCGACGTCGGCCTCAAGGACGGGCGCATCGCCGCCATCGGCAAGGCCGGCAACCCGGACATCCAGCCGAACGTCACCATCGCCGTCGGCGCCAGCACCGAAGTCATTGCCGGTGAAGGCATGATCCTCACCGCCGGCGGCATCGACACGCATATCCACTTCATCTGCCCGCAGCAGATCGAAGAAGCATTGATGAGCGGCGTCACCACCATGATCGGCGGCGGCACTGGCCCGGCCACCGGCACCAATGCCACCACTTGCACTTCCGGTCCATGGCACCTGGCGCGCATGCTTCAGGCCGCCGATGCATTCCCTATGAACATCGGCCTCACCGGCAAGGGCAACGCCAGCCTGCCGGAACCGCTGATCGAGCAGGTCAAGGCCGGCGCCATTGGCCTCAAGCTGCACGAAGACTGGGGCACCACCCCGGCGAGCATCGACAACTGCCTGAACGTCGCCGACCAGTACGACGTTCAAGTGGCGATCCACACCGACACCCTCAACGAGTCGGGCTTCGTCGAAACCACCCTCGCCGCCTTCAAGGGCCGCACCATTCATACCTACCACACCGAAGGTGCCGGCGGCGGCCATGCCCCGGACATCATCAAGGCCTGTGGTTTCGCCAACGTATTGCCGAGCTCGACCAACCCGACCCGGCCGTTCACCCGCAACACCATCGACGAACACCTCGACATGCTGATGGTCTGTCACCACCTGGACCCGAGCATTGCCGAAGACGTGGCCTTCGCCGAAAGCCGCATTCGCCGCGAAACCATTGCCGCCGAAGACATCCTTCACGACCTCGGCGCCTTCTCGATGATCAGCTCCGATAGCCAGGCCATGGGCCGGGTCGGTGAAGTCATCACGCGCACCTGGCAGACCGCCGACAAAATGAAAAAGCAGCGCGGCCCGCTGCCTCAAGATGGCGAAGGCAACGACAACTTCCGCGCCAAACGCTACATCGCCAAGTACACCATCAACCCGGCGATCACCCACGGCATCAGCCATGAAGTGGGCTCGGTGGAAGTGGGTAAATGGGCGGATCTGGTGCTGTGGCGCCCGGCGTTCTTTGGCGTAAAACCGACGCTGATCCTCAAGGGCGGTGCGATTGCGGCAAGCCTGATGGGTGACGCCAACGCTTCGATCCCGACGCCGCAACCGGTGCACTACCGCCCGATGTTCGCCAGCTACGGCGGCTCGCTGCACGCCACAAGCCTGACGTTTATCAGCCAGGCGGCGCAGGAAGCCGGTTTGCCCGAAACGTTGGGCCTGAAAAAGAAAATCGCGGTGGTCAAAGGTTGCCGTGACGTGCAGAAAACCGATCTGATCCACAACGATTACCTGCCAAACATCGATGTCGATCCGCAGACCTATCAGGTCAAGGCCGATGGGGTGTTGCTGTGGTGTGAACCGGCAGAAACCCTGCCGATGGCTCAGCGCTACTTCCTGTTTTGAGTCGCTGATACGTCACAAGCAAAGGCCTCGAACATCTGTGTCGAGGCCTTTGGTTTTGCCCGCATTGCTAACGGTGTGCAACCCCAAGCAGCGCTAAGTGGGCCCGATCCATCGCTTGCCGGGTAAGTATTCTCAACCGTTGCCTGATTTGCTGATCGATGTCCTCCAGCGCCTGGGTGTAGTCATCGTCACTCATGAGCTGACCCTCGGCGAAGTCGTTTTCGTCGTTGCCCAACTCGCGACACAGCTGGTTGACCTGCACATCCAGGGCAGACTTCGCCTTCGGGGTAACCGCCTCGGCCCGACGTATCAACGCCTCCTGTAATTCGGTGATGGCGTCAATCCGTCGTTTCAAGCCATTCAGTTCATCAGAGTACGAAGTCTCCAGCCAGGTTTTCCAGACAGGTTGCTCAAGCAACCGATCCGGCAGCAGATCACCTTCCTCCAGCGCCACGATCCGCTCGAACGCCGCGTCGATCATCTGCCGGGTCACCCCGGCGATCTTGCGAAACTGCATGCCCCGGGCCTGCCATGGCAGAGACAGACGCTCGGCCAGGTCGGTCATGTAGGCCAAGTGGACTTCCACTTCATCGATCGTGCCGGTGACATCGCCATGTTCGTCAACCCGTCGGAACTGCTCGCCTGCCGCCACCCGCGCGGCGACTCGGTGACGGGCGATGGCGCCGATCTCATCGAGGCGAGATTTGCCCAGCGCCAGTTCCAGCAATTGTGGTTCGATCAGGTCCAGACGACCCAGGGCATAGGCCTCATGGATCAACACCTGCACCCCCATGGCGTTGAACAGTTGCGTCCCACCGTCCACGCATTCGGTGGGCGCGGCGGCTTCGGCGAATAACCTGACCCGCAGTTCGCTGTTCTGTGCCATGGCCTCGAGCATCCGCCAGACCTTGGCGGTCAAGTCCACCCGATAGGCGCCGCCGGCCGTGAAGTCGGCGGACTGGGTGAGCCTGCGGATTTCATTGAAGAACGGTAGCGAGTCGAACTCATCCTCAACGTCGTACCAGACTTCCTGCCCGGCCAGCCATTGCGACTCCGTCAGCCCCTGAGACCACTCCAAACTGTCCAGCGTGCCTCGGGGCGGATACAGACGTTCGGGGTCCAGGCCGACCGACTCGATGTATAACCTGAGGGTGTTCAGGTTGTCCGGCGAGATCCAGCGCGGCTCTTGACTGATCAAAGTGCGCGCCAACAATTCGGCGCGAAATGAGCCGGGAGCGACATCCGGTACCCGAGTGATCGGGTTATAGCGCAAATCCAGATGAATATTGTGTGGGCGCGGGTGAGAAAACAGACCCACAGGCCAACTGTCCAGACCCGTCTCGCTTAGCAACAGTGTCTGCAGGCCTGGCATCCGACTGACGTCAGGGTTGAGCTTCAACGGGTTGCCGCTCAAGTCTAAAGACCTCAGGCGGGTCAACCTCTTCAGACGTGCGACCGCCAGCACATCCAGTTCGATGCGGTTGTCATTGAGGTACAGATCGGTGAGATGGCTCATGTCACTGACCGCCTGAGGAATGGTGGTCAGCCGATTGCCTTGCAGGTTGAGCTGCCTGACCCGATGGAACGCCTCCAAAAAAGGCTCAGCCTGCGCAGTGAGCTCGCCATTGCTCAGGCTCAGCATGGTGACATGGTCAAAGTTGGCTTCCAGCTTCGGCAGGGTCGCCAGGTGGCGACCCATCATTGGAATGTTATCCAGCAGCAATGCCTGGGGCAGGACCACACCCGCTGCCTCGGGTCCCGGTAGCCCGGCTCGGCGCCAGCACTGCCTGATCGTTTTATAGAGCAGGTTTCGCGACCGCCCCTCAGCCAGACCCGCCGAGCTGAATCGAAACGAGGCGGTGGGCGATTTCAGCCAGCGTTGCAGCGCCCGGTTCAACTGATTGAACTCAGCCTCCAGCGCTGCAAGACGCTCATGCGCCGAGCCGCCATTCTGAGTGAACCCCGCCAGCAAGGTCTCGACCTGCTCTTGTGTGAACCCCGGATATAGCGAACAGGCTCGACGACGCAACCCCAAACCGTGCGGTGCTTGCTGTGCGTAACTTCGCATACCGCCACGAAGACGCATGATGGACGGATCATAAAAAGGCTTGAGAACAGGGTTTTCCAGCAATACAGGCTCAAATTGGTCGCGCACCAGCGGATGTGTCTGGATCCTGTTTTCCAGCCGTTGCGCCTCGTGGATATCAAAGCCCAGGGTCGTGCGCTGGGTATCGGGTAACGCGTGCAGCACCGCGGCATACAGTGTGTCGTCACCATGCAGGTGCTGATCGAGCGCATCCCGTGCCTGGTATTGGCCGCCTTCCCCGAGAATCAACAGCTTGCGCATCGGTGCGTCCACCGGGCCGATACTGTCGAATAACCGGCCTTGAGCCGAGTATTCGCGAATTTCCAGCCGCAGATCACTCGGCCAGCCTGGCAGGGTCTCAAGCGAGTGCAAGGCCAGCCGGGTCGTGTCGGTGCTGTACAGTTCTTTGAGGTATAGCCCTTCATAAGCGCGAGCCAAGCGTATTTGCTGCTCCGCGTGTCGGGCCTGTTGCGCCAGGTTCAGGGGTGTGCGTTGTTTCTCGTTCAAATGTTGCAAGTCCGCGGGATCTGCATGACGCAACAGATCCTCGGCCATGCTGATCGAGAGATCCGGATAGTCGCTTTTGAGCCGTCGCACCAACAGATTGTCCGAGCGTTCGCGACGCGAATACAGGTAATCGAAAAGTCGTCTTTGCGATTGTCGCGCCTGCCTGCCAAGCAGCTCTCGGGTGGCCTTGATACGCGCCTGGCGGTCACCGCCCAGCCATTCGCCAAGGAGTTCACGAAGCTCATGCTCATCAAGGAACTCGACAACCCGCTCAGGTAACATGCCGGCGACAAGCTCTTGTCGGCTCATGCGCAATGTATGCGCCGGTAACGCACTGGCAAAACCCTCCTTGATCGACGAGCCTGACAGATTCGCTGCGTCGAAAACCTCGATGGCCTTGCCCTCGGGCCAGCCCCGCACCTCAGTCATGAACCGCGGTACAAGCTCAGCCCATTCGTCATCGATCCGGTTGCCGAGAATTCGTCCTGCGCAATCCTCGGCATCGGCATACGCGTTAAAGCGCTTGAGCGTGTCGCGTAATGAGGCGGGCGGCGTTTCGTGCTCCACGTGGAGCCAGCGCAGCATATCCTCATGCACGCCGCTGACGACCGATATGTGTTCCAGGGTTTCATCGGAGAACCTATCCACTGAAGCCCCCAGACGCCGGAGCAACCGGCTCTTGTCCCATTCAAGCGGTTGATCGAGTTCGGTCTTCCAGCTGCCGGCGCCGTTGTGCTCCAGCAGCGGCTGATAAGCATCGGGCCGGCTCGGATGCTGGAGGCGATGCTGCCCGGTCTCCGGATCCTGCATCAACGCATAGCATTTGTCGTCGAGCCGCAGCAGGTCCTGTTCTTGATACCGCAACAGGCCCTCTTCGCTGACCGGTGCATCCACCGGCAAGACCATCGCTTGTTCATAGGGTTTCAGGTCCGGGTTCCACAACCGCTCCTTGCCGGCCACCTCCACCGGTTTGAGATCTTCGACAAATGGCGAGATGTTGATCGGGGCCAGCCTGCCGCTGGGCAAAACGTGCCCGGCGCCCATGAGCGCCAACTGCGCAAAGTTGATCAACACGCCGTTGATGTACGCCGAGGCCTGCGCCTTATCACCCTTACTCCAGTCTTCGATGCCCTCGGCCAGTTCCGCGAGCATTTGCGCGACCATGATTCCCAGCATGGCTTCGCCAAGACCGGGCACCAGCATCGCGGTGAAATTGAAGAGGTTCCAGCCAACCGACAGATAGCTGGTCAAGCGTTTGAAGCGGGCGGTGGCGTCTTCGTCGTCGGTCGGCACGGCGATGCATCGCGCATCGGCAATGGCCTTGTCGCGGCGTTCGAGAAACAGTGTCTGCCACAACTCACCGGTAATGAGATTGGTGAATGGTTCTGCGTTGGGGTTCTCGACCGCCGTTTCGCGCCACCACGGGCCCATGTCGAGAGGTTCGCGCTGCTGCCAGGTGAAGGTCGTGAGGCGCTCGTTGACCCGGGCAAAAAAGGGCCCTTTATCTTTGTGTGCCACAAATCGGCTGAAAAAGGTCTGGTACCCGGTATCTCGCAACTGCCCGAGCAGGGTTGTCATGAACGCGGCCAGCGATGGGTATTCCTTCAACGGCTGTTGCGGATCCTCTGGCACATAAGCGATCAGCGGACCGGATAAACGGCTCTGCCGGTAAATATCTTCTCTGCGCAACAGTTCATCGTCCACACCCTGCGCACCATTGGCAAAGAACGCCTGCAACAGTTTGTATTGCTCGTATTCTCGCCCTTGCAACACTGGAATGCGCTGCGACCAGTCCAGCCAGAACTTCAAGGTGACGGGGGTCAGGGCATCGATGGCGCGTTTGATCTGCGACGGTTCGCTGACCGCGCTGAACAACACGATGCCGGTCAACCTGAAACCCATCAGCGATAAACGATGAGCGTGCAACGGGCGGTCGTACAACGTGATACCCGCGCGGTTCTCACAGACATCGCACAGTTTGGCGTAGGCGTGATCGCTGATATCGCCCTTCAATCGGGCAACCAGCGCCGCCACCTGAAAGGCTGCCTTCTCGCTGGCGATTGAATCTTGCTGCAAGGTTCGCTGCGCTATGGGTGTTGCGGGCAACAGGATGGATTTGATGTGTTGCTGGTACTGCTCACCAATATTCAGACGTCGGCATAACGACGCAAACCTTGGCAACGTGATCTGCGGGACCCGCATAAGAACGCCACGGGCATCCTTGCGATAGATACCCGAGCTGCTGCGCCATGCATCTTGCCCGGTTTCAGACGTTTCGAAATTATGTAATGCCGCCTCCAACAAGGTAGATGAGCGGACGCGACTGGCACCGGTATCGATGCCAAAGATAATCTTGCTCGGCACTTCAAGTTGCACGACCCAATCATCAACGTTTTCGACCACATTAAAGTTTGCTTTTAATAACGCACCGAGCAGAGGCTCGGCGAATGCCTTTATCTCCTGTTGCAAATTAGCCAGCGTCTTGTCCAGCACGGCCTGCAAGCGCCAGCGTCGTTCAATCAGTGCTTTAAGCTGTTGGCGGTCAATGGCTCGCGCGTCGCCATACCAATCGGGAATCTGTGGATCCAGTTCCGTAAGGGCTTTCAACCTTGGCGCCGATGCACGCTTGATCGAGTCCGGGATAACACCGAGTACGCGACTGTAGTGCCTGCCGTTGTTTTCGATTTGAGACGCTTCAGACGTTTCCAGCGAATTGCTTCCATGCAAATCAGCCACTGTTCAATCACCTTGCTGTCAGGTTGGGAATCAACAGCTTTATTCACCCTCGGCAAAAACAAAAGACGAAATATCGGGTAAGCCCTCCTTGAAAAGGCACTGGAACCTTCGAAAATCATGTGGCCGAAAATACACAGATACCACCACGCAGCCGCGGGCCTATGCCAACCGGTGAGCGGTCTTCTTTTCGCAATCAAAAGCGCTACTATGCGACTCGCTGTCTCGCACTCAGGTAACCGCCATGCGCCTTTCCGAATTCATCGTGTTACACGTTGACCGCATCGTCGATGAATGGGAGCAATTCGCCAAAACCATCACCCCTGCCGCCGAATCCATGGACCGCACCGCACTGCGTGACCATTCAAGGTCGATCCTGCTGGCGGCTGCGCGGGACATGACCAAGCCCCAGAGCGCCAGCGAGCAGCTGGCCAAAGCCCGTGGCGAAGGCCCGGAAAAGACCCCGAGCCTGGACGAAGCCGGCGCCAGCCATGGCGAGCTGCGGCATACCGTGGGGTTTGACCTGGTACAGATGACCAGCGAGTTCCGCCATCTGCGCGCCTGCGTGATCCGCTTGTGGGTCAACAGCCTGGACACCCCCGACATCGCCTATTTCCAGGACATGATCCGTTTCAACGAAGCCATCGACGAAGCCCTGGCCGAATCTACGGCGGCCTATGCCGAGCAGGTCAATCATTCCCGGGACATTTTTCTGGCAATTCTTGGCCATGACCTGCGCGCACCGCTGCAAGCGGTAAGCATGTCCACCGAAATACTGATGCGTAAAACCAACCTTGAGGGCGACGCATTGACCTGCGCGCTCCACATCAAGCGTGGCACCCGCCACATGGCGGTGATGGTCGGCGATTTGCTGGAGCTGGTCCGCAGTCGCCTGGGCAAGAGCCTGCCGATCGAACCGGCGCCCATGGATCTGGCCGATACGGCGCGTGAAGCGATTGCCCAGGCCTGCGCCGCTCAGCCGCAATGCGATCTGACGTTGAGCGTCGAAGGCGATACCCAAGGTGTGTGGGATGGCCGAAGGCTGGATCAGATGCTGCAGAACCTGATCGGCAATGCCTTGCAACACGGTTCGAACAACAGCGCGGTCAAGCTCACCCTCAGGGGCGAAGCGGACAGCGTTCGGCTCACCGTGCACAACGACGGTGCGCCGATTCCACCCGAGGTGCTCCCCACGATCTTCGATCCGCTGGTACGCAATGCCGACGAAGCGCTTAACGGGCCAACCACCAGCCTTGGTCTGGGACTGTTCATCGTCAAGGAAGTGGTCAAGGCCCATCAAGGGACGATCGACGTCAGCTCCAATGAGGCTGATGGCACGATGTTTACCGTGGTGTTGCCAAGAAAGCTCTGACGGCGGTAGACCGCGTTATCGTTCTTCGCGAGCAAGCCCGCTCCCACATTTGATTTGTGTACGCCGCAAATCCCCTGTGGGAGCGGGCTTGCTCGCGAAAGCGTCCTCTAGGGCAACACAAAAACACCAGAACGACTACTCAACCACCAACCGCCCCAACCGCTGCTTGAGCATGCGGTTCTCGGCCCGCAGTTGCTGGACTTCTTCCAGCAGGTCCAGCGCCAGGGCGACGCCTTCCCATTCCAGCTCCAGGTCGCGCCGCAGCTTGGCGGCGCGCTTGCCCAGTGCCAGTTCATAATCGGTGAAACGCCAATCCTTGGGCTGTGCTCCCTGAGGTTCGAGGATGCCGTGTTCGACGATCTCGATCACATGCACGTCCGACAGTTCGGTCGCCTCGCAGAATTCCGCCAGGTCCAATAGAACGATCACGGGCTCGCTCATGATTGGCTACTCCTTATCTCAAAATCAAAAGTTCTCTCGCGGATCGAAAGCGGCTTTTTTCGCCAGCTCCTCCCACAATTCTTTGACGTCATGGTCGAGTTTTTTCGGCATCACTGCCTTGAGCTGCACGAACAGGTAGCCGCGGTGACCATGCTTGTGCAGCAGGCCGTGGCCCTTGGCGCGCATGCGCTGGCCATTCTGGCTGCCGGCCGGAACCTTGAGGTTGATCTTGCCGGTCAGGGTCGGCACCGCGACTTCGGTCCCCAGCGCCAGCTCCCACGGAGCCAGCGGCAAGGTGATGATCAGGTTCTCGCCTTCGACGTCGAATTTGGGGTGCGGCGCAAAACGGATGGTCAGGTACAAGTCGCCATTGGCTCCGCCACCGATGCCCGGAGCACCCTGGCCCTTGAGGCGGATGCGCTCACCGTCGGTCACGCCAGCGGGGATCTTCACGTTCAGGCTTTTACTGGTGTTGCTGACATGCTGGCCGGCAGCGTTGTAATGCGGCACCTGGAAGCTGACCTTCTTCGATTCGGTCGAGAGGGTTTCTTCCAGAAAAACCGGTAATTCCATTTCCACGTCTTGCCCTCGACGCCCGGCGCTATGGCCCGACCGTCCACCACCACCGAAACCCGGACCACGGTTGCCGAAGATCGAACTGAAAAAGTCCGAGAAATCGCCCGTGTCCTGACCACCACCCCCGAAACCACCGCGGCTCTGCCAACCCGGTGGGCCCTGAAAGGGCTGACCGTGGTGGCCGTATTTGCGCAAGTCGTCGTATTCGGCGCGCTTGTCGGCGCTTTTCAGCGCTTCATAGGCTTCCGAAGCGTCCTTGAATTTGGCCTCGGCGTCCTTTTCCTTGCTGACGTCGGGGTGGTATTTGCGCGCCAGCTTTCGATAGGCGGCCTTGATCGCCTTATCGTCCGCGGTCGGCTCCACACCGAGAATCTTGTAATAGTCTTTGAAGTCCATCGAGGGAATCACCATCCATTATCGAAATCGCGCAGCCAGGCACAGCATGCTCTTGTTTGCAGCGTTTGGATTGACCGATCTCAAGGTTGTGACCGGGCAGCGCATCAGAAGTTTATCGGCAGCAGGGCGCGGTTCTTGCAGTCGCCCCAGGGGTTGCCAAGTCTATGCAGGGAAGTTTGGGGGTGATTGGGCATCTTTCAAGCGCTGAGCACTGCGATTTAACGGATAGTCGGCCTACGAATCTTCGCCGCACTGACATACACTGCGCGGCCGTTTTTTAACCGGAACTTGAAAGACATGAAAAACGCATCTCCAGCCCGTGCCTGTGGTATCGACTTCGGCACATCCAACTCCACCGTCGGCTGGCTGCGCCCCGGCATGGAAACGCTGATCGCGCTGGAGGACGACAAGATCACCCTGCCCTCGGTGGTCTTCTTCAATATGGAAGAACGCCGCCCGGTGTACGGTCGGCTGGCGCTGCACGAGTACCTGGAAGGCTACGAAGGCCGGCTGATGCGCTCGCTCAAGAGCCTGCTGGGTTCCAAACTGATCAAGCACGATACTAGCGTCCTCGGCACGGCGATGCCGTTCAAGGACCTGCTCGGCCTGTTCATCGGCCAGTTGAAGAAGCGTGCCGAAGCCGCTGCCGGTCGGGAATTCGAGGAAGTGGTGCTGGGCCGGCCGGTGTTCTTTGTCGATGACGATGAAATGGCCGACCAGGAAGCGGAAAACACCCTGGTGGATGTGGCCCGCGCCATTGGTTTCAAGGACGTCTCGTTCCAGTACGAACCGATTGCGGCGGCATTCGACTACGAGTCGACCATCGAAAAGGAAGAGCTGGTACTGATCGTCGACATCGGCGGTGGTACCTCGGACTTCTCGCTGGTGCGCCTGTCGCCTGAGCGCCGCAACCACGACAACCGTCACGACGACATTCTCGCCACCGGTGGCGTGCATATCGGCGGGACCGATTTCGACAAGCAGCTGAGCCTGCAAGGCCTGATGCCGCTGTTTGGCTACGGCAGCCGGATGAAGAGCGGCGCCTATATGCCGACCAGCCACCACATGAACCTGGCGACCTGGCACACCATCAACTCGGTGTACTCGCAGAAGTCGACCCTGGCCCTGGGCAGCATGCGTTACGACATCGAAGACACCGGCGGCATCGATCGCCTGTTCAAGCTGATCGACCAGCGCGCCGGGCATTGGCTGGCCATGGAAGTGGAAGAAACCAAGATTCAATTGACCCACGCCGACAGCCGCCATGTGCCACTGGATCGGATCGAGCCGGGTTTGAGCGTGGAACTGAGCCGGGTACTGTTCGAATCGGCCATCGACAATCTGCTGGAGCGGGTGCGCAACAGCGTGACCCAATTGCTGGCAGACGCCAATGTGCGGGTCGATCAGGTGGACACCGTGTTCTTCACCGGCGGTTCGAGCGGAATCCCGGCGCTGCGCAACAGCGTCTCGGCGATGTTGCCGAATGCGCGGCATGTGGAAGGGAACATCTTCGGCAGCATCGGCAGTGGGTTGGCGATTGAGGCGGCCAAGCGTTACGGCCCGATGGATTGACCTGAAAGACCGCGGCGCCTGCTTCGCGAGCAAGCCCGCTCCCACACTCGACCGCATTCCATCTGGAGGAACCCGGTCGAATGTGGGAGCGGGCTTGCTCGCGAAGGCGTCAGATCAGGCAATGCATATCGACCTGATCAAACCATCCCCACCTGCTTCAACTCACTCTTCAGATACGCGTAATAAATCGGCCCCGCCACCACCCCCGGCAGGCCGAATGCGGCTTCGAACACCAGCATTGCCAGCAGCAACTCCCACGACTTGGCACTGATCTGCCCGCCTACGATGCGCGCGTTGAGGAAGTATTCGAGCTTGTGGATAACGATCAGGTAACCCAGCGCCGCCACCGCCACCCAGATCGACAGCGACAAGCCGACGATGGTGATCAAGGTGTTGGAGATCAGGTTGCCGATCACCGGCAGCAGGCCGAGCAGGAAGGTCAGCACGATCAGGGTTTTGGTCAGCGGCAGCTTGATCCCGAACATCGGCAAGACCACCGCGAGGAAAATCCCGGTGAAGAAGGTGTTGAGCAGGGAAATCTTGATCTGGGCGAAAACGATGTTGCGAAACGCCTGGACCAACAGGTGCAAACGGTCGAACAGCGCCGCGGCCAACGGTCTGCGCTTGGTCACATCCGGCGCTCGCTGCAAGGCAATGATCGCCCCCAGCACCATGCCGATCAGCAGCGTCACGAACATGTGCGCCGCGTCCTTGCCCACCAGTTGCAAATCACTGAGGTGCTTGCTCATCCACTGACCGATGGCCACGCGAAACTCGGCGGCACTGGCCGGCAAATAAGCGTCGATGAACGGCGGCAACTGCCCGCGTGCGCGGTCGACCACGACCATGAATTTGTCGAGAGAAGCACCAGGGTTTTCCGCCTCGTGCAGCAGAAAACTGATCGCACCGGCAAAGATCAGCGCCAGCACGCTGACGACTAATGTCCCCAGCAACGCCACCGCCAGCCAGCGCGCACGGCGGCCTTCGATCAGCCGCTGCAATTGCGGCGTGAGCATGTTGACCAGTTCGAACACCAACAACCCGGCCAGCAGGCTGGGCAGTAATCGCAGAGGGAGCACCAGCAGCAAACCACCAAAAATGATGACCCAGCTGATAAGCAACAAGACCTGACGCTGAGAAAACGCTGACATACAGCCTCAAAACGAACGACGTAAAAGGATTGGCAGTCTGCCAGCGATCCGGGGCGAGCACTAGGGATTGTGTCGGTCGACCTTACCGGCCCCTTCGCGAGCAAGCCCGCTCCCACACTGGATCTCCTGTGAACACACCATCTGTGCACGCCTGAGAATAAATGTGGGAGCGGGCTTGCTCGCGAAGGGGCCAGCACAACCGCCACAAAGCCTCCCGAGCTGACCGCGCTGTTTATTTTTTCTTCAGGCAATCGCTCATGAAGGTTTTGCGTGCATCACCCGTGAGGGCCTGGGTGGTGGCGGTGGCGTTGCAGGTTTTCATCTTTTCTTGTTGAGGGGTCATGGGCTTGGCGGCATCGGCGGCCGGCGCGGCTTTGAGGCAGGTGCTCATGAAGGCTTTGCGCTCGTCGCCCTTGAGGCTTTTTGCGGTAGCGTCGGCATTGCAGGTGGTCATTTTGTTCTGCTGGGCAGTGGCGGCGAAACCCTGGGAGCAGAGCAGCAAACCGACCATCAACAACGGGGCACGCAACATCTTCATGGAGTGTTCTCCTTGTTACCGCACCGATGGATGCGGCCTTGTTTCGGAGTGTAGACAAAGCCTGTTACACGTTCACCTGCTATCGAGGTGGCTGCGTCGATATTGCTCAGGTGTGCACCCGGCCTGACGCTGAAACATCGCGATGAATGCCGAGCCGGTGCTGTACCCCATGTCGAAGGCGATTTCCTGAATGCTGCGCTGGCTATCGAGCGCTTCGATCGCCGCCAGAAACCGCAACCGTTGCCGCCACTCCCCGAAACTCATGCCCAACTCGCGGACAAACTGCCGGGCCAACGTGCGTTCGCTGACGTGAATTTGCGCGGCCCAGTGCGCCAATGGTCGGTTATCCCCAGGCTCGGCCTGCAAGGCCTCAAGAATTCCAAGCAACCCGGGACTGCTGGCGTAAGGCAAATAACATTCATGCATCGGCGCCTGTTGCAGTTGGTCCACCAGCACTTGAGCCAGACGCTTGTCAGCATCGTGCTCGGGAATTTTCACATCGCGGGCGGCGAAGTCTTTCAGGATCGCCTTGAGGATGTCGCTGATCGCCAGGGTGCAAGCCTGCTGCGGCAGATCACGGCACAGCGCCGGCGCAAGGCAGACCGCGCGATAGTTGATCGGCTGATTGCTATAGAAACTGTGCTCGGTCCCGGGCGGCACCCACACTGCGTATTGCGGCGGCGACATGAAGCGGCGGCTGCCGATTTCCATGTGCAAGACCCCATTGGCCGAGTACTCGAGAGTGCCCCAAGGGTGATGGTGGGCCGAGGCGTATTCATGGGTGTTGAAATCGGCATAACGGAAATAGACCGGGGCCGGCAGCTCGCTGAAATCCAGCAGGTCGATGTGTTTGCTGTTCATGCTGTCCGGAATCAGAGGCAGGTTGTCTGGATCGAAGTATAGGCATTGATTCAGACAAGCGGATAATCACCCTTCATTAACGTTCTGGTTTTTCCCGATGCAATACGCTTATCCCCTGCTGGCCATTTTCATTTGGGCCGGCAACACCGTGATCAATAAACTCGCGGTCGGCGCGATCTTTCCCGCCGAAATCGGCTTCTACCGCTGGTTGCTGGCCGCAATGCTGTTCACGCCTTTCATGCTTAAACCGGTGATCGCTCACTGGCCGTTGATCCGCCCGAATCTGGGCAGGATTTTCATCCTCGGCGTACTCGGTATGGCGGTTTATCAAAGCCTGGCCTACTTCGCTGCGACGCTGACCTCAGCCACCAACATGGGGATCATTCTGTCGCTGATGCCGTTGATGTCGCTGGCCATGGCGATTGTCAGCCTCGGCCAACGCCTGACCGCCGGAGCACTGGCCGGTGCGGTGTTGTCGTTTGCCGGTGTTTTGGTGGTGGTGTCGTCCGGCAGCCTTGGTGCATTGCTGGAACACGGGGTGAACCTGGGTGATGCGATGATGCTGATCGCCACGCTGGCGTATGCGATTTACAGCACCCTGCTGAAAAAATGGCAGCTGCGTTTGCCGCCGCTGGTGTTGTTGTATTTGCAGGTGTTGGTCGCGGTGGTGGTGCTGTTTCCGCTGTTCCTCGCCTCACCGAAAATCGGCCCGACCCTGCACAACATTCCGCTGGTGCTCTACGCTTGCCTGCTGGCCTCGATGCTTGCGCCGCTGGCGTGGATGCAGGCCGTGGTGCGCCTGGGACCAAGCCGGACCACGCTGTTTTTCAATCTGCTGCCGTTGATCACCGCGCTGATTGCGGCGGTGGTGCTGCATGAGCAGTTGGCGCTGTATCACCTGGTGGGTGGGGTGTTGACGTTGGGTGGGGTGATTCTTTCAGAGCGCTGGACCACTGTGTTGGGCCGTAATATCTGCGTTGCCTGATATGACGCCTTCGCGGGCAAGCCACGCTCCCACAGGTTTTGTGTCGGACGCCGGCAATGAGCACGACGCCAAACCTGTGGGAGCGTGGCTTGCCCGCGAAGAACGATAACGCGGTCTAAACTCCCGCCGCTTTCAACCGCGCCGCATGCTCGACAAACAACCGCACCGGCTCTGCACCCTTGCCCACCAACCCCAGCGATTGGTTGACGATATCGAAGTGATCCATCGGGTATTCATCACCGATCACCGTCCCCAAATGCGAGCTGTAACGCCCGACCATCCCGTCGCAATGCCCCGCCTCACGCACGAAGGTCCTGGCAAACAACCGGCAACTGCGATTGGTCCCGTCGAACAGGTTGCACCCGCGATCGGTCTTGCCCGGTTGTAAAGTCCCGGACCAGGAGTAATACCGCACGCCATTGACCACTTCCGGGCCGTGCCCGCCCCAGGTTTCAGGCAGCCCCTGTGGATAACGCTGATTGAACAGCGCCACGCCTGCCGTGGTCAGCGATTGGTGCGACGCCGGGATATCCACCGGCAGTCTCGGCCCGCGATAGCCGGTTTCCAGCAGGCACATCAGCGCGCTGATCAGCCACAGTAAAAAGCTCAGGAGCCGGCCCTTGGCGCTGTCTGCCGGATAATGAGTATGCAGATAGTCCGCCAGCTCCGAGCCGTGATTCGGCCCGGCTACTGAAGTGACTGAAGCCACCCGGTCCGGGCGTTTAGCCGCAGCGTAACGGGCGGTCAGCGAGCCCTGGCTGTGACCGATCAGGTTGACTTTCTCGGCCCCGGTGTCGCGCAGAATCTCGTCGATCCGCGCCAGCAATTGCTCACCGCGCACCTCGGTTGAATTGAGCGGCGAGACCTGCACCGCGATTACGGTCGCCCCATCCCGGCGCAGCGCCGAAATGATTCCGTACCAATAGGGATAGAGCAGCAGACGGATAAAACCGAGCATTCCCGGGACCAGCACCAAGGGGTAACGCGTGGCAGAACCTTGCGACATGGATGAACATCCTTGTGATCGGTGAGATGAAGCAAGGCCGGATGCAAGGCATCAGCCAAGCATCGCCACCCAAGATGACAACTCAACGACCAGTCTATGACATCGCTTACTTCAACCCCACCACACCCGCCACAATCAGCCCGACCGACACCAGCTTGAGCGCGGTCAGGCTTTCGCCAAGCAGCGCAAAGCCGAGAAACACCGTGCCCAGTGAACCGATGGCGGTCCAGATCGGGTAGGCGATGCTCACCGGCAATTCGCGCATGGCCAGCGTCAGAAAATAAATCCCGCCCACCGCCGCCACTACGGTAATCACTGAAGGCCAAAGCCGGGTGAAGCCTTCGGTGTACTTCATGCCCATGGCGAAAGTGACCTCGAACCCGGCGGCGATCAGCAAGAACAACCAAGCCATCTAGAACTCCCTGGCCAGCGCCAGCAATCGCTGCTCGGCCTCGGCCACGGACACCTGGAAGGTGCGTTCGGCGGACTCTTCGCCCTCGGCGGCAACGACCGTGACGTTGGTGATGCCAATGAACCCCAGTGCCGTGCGCAAAAACGGATCGGCATGGTTCATCGCCTCAAGTTCACCACCCGGCCCGAAGCCGAACCCACCGCGACTGGTGACGATCAACGCCTTCTTGCCCCGCACCAGCGGTTCGTACTGCGCGATGCCGTTGTCCAGGGTGTGATTGAACGTCAGCCCGAGTCGCACAATCTGGTCGACCCAGGCCTTGAGGCCGCTGGGCACGCTGAAGTTGTACATCGGGGTGGAGATCACCAACAGATCATGGCCGAGCAACTCCCCCACCAATTCATCGCTCAGTGCCAGGTCGGCCTGCATCGACAGCGGTCGCGCTTCAGGTTCCGGATGAAAAGCGGCCGCCACAAACGCTTCGTTGACGGCCGGGATCAACGCCCGACCGACTTCACGGCGGGTCAATTGCGACTGTGGGTTGCGGACCTGCCAGGCGGAAAGAAACACCTCGGCCAGACGCCGCGAATGTGAACGATCGCCACGGGGGCTGGCGTGAATGGCAAGAATTCTGTTCATCTGAATCTCCTTGAAGGGCTAGACTGAAACGGCTTGTGCTTGCAGCTTGAAGCGCGTGGCTGTCTATCTTCAAATGAACAAAAATCAGTCTGGATGAATCCATTTCACCCATGGAGTTCTAAAATGTTTGCCTCGTTGCCGCTGACCGCCCTGCGTGCCTTCGAATCCGCCTCGCGCCTGCTGAGCTTCAAAGCCGCCGCCGAAGAACTCTCCGTGACGCCGACGGCGGTCTCGCACCAGATCCGCTCCCTGGAAAGCTGGCTCGGCGTGCCGTTGTTCGAGCGACTGCCACGGCAGGTGCGCCTCACCGAGTGCGGCGAACGGCTGTTCCGCAGCCTGCACGGCGCCCTGCTGGAAGTGGCGCAAAGCGTCGATACCTTGCGCCCGCAACGCAGCGGCACGAACCTGACAATTTCCACCACAGCCGCCTTCGCCGCCCTCTGGCTGGTACCGCGGCTGGGACGTTTTTACGCCCGCCATCCAAACATCAGCCTGCGCCTGGACACTCACTGCGAAGTGATCGATTTGCATCAGGACGCCAGCGTCGATCTGGCGCTGCGTTACAGCCTCGACGATTACCCGAACCTGTATGGTTTGTGCCTGTTCGACGAATCCTTCGGGGTCTATGGCTCGCCTGAACAAGTGGCTCTGGCGGCCAATCGGGTACCGACCCTGATCAGCGTGCACTGGCACAACTCCAAGCTGTACGCCCATGGCTGGGAGGTCTGGTGTGCGCAGTCCGGCGAAACCTGGCTGACCGAACAACCGGCGGTGCGTGAGTACGACGAAGAGCATTACGCCCTGCAAGCCGCCATCGCCGGACAAGGCCTGGTGCTGGCGAGCAACATTCTGGTATCGGAAAGTGTGGCCAGCGGCTTGCTGTTGCCTTATCGGGGGGACATTCAGGTCGACGGGGCCGGATACAGCGCGCTGTGCGTACCGGGCCGTGAACGGCACCCGCCGGTGCGTGCGTTTTTTGCGTGGTTGCAGGAGGAAGCCAGGTTGTCTGGTCTATTGCCAAGATCGCAGCCTGCGGCAGCGCCTGCCAGAGCGCTTTCGCGAGCAAGCCCGCTCCCACATTAGACCGCGTTGCCTGTCTGAACGCGGTCTAATGTGGGAGCGGGCTTGCTCGCGAAGGCGTCATCGCAGACACCCAATTACTTGGTGGGCTTGACCGTCACCGGCGCCTTCCCGGCCTTCATCTGCTCCAGCAACGGCGCACACTGATTCGGCTCGCCAGCGCTGGGCGCTATCAGCGCCAGCAAGCCCGCCGCCGGCGCGGCAATCACACCCAGCGCAACCATCCCGGCGCCACGCAGCATCAACGGCACAGGTTTCACCCCCGCATCCGGCTTGATGAATTTGCCCCGCACGTACAGCGGCGAGCGCAATGAAATCACGCGCCAGCCTTTCGATTCCGGGCTGATAGTCAGGTCCAGTTGCTCGGTCGCCATGTTCGCCGTGCCGTCGACATAGACGATTGCATTCTCGGTATCGAAGACGAACAGCCGCGTGGTCGCCAGACCGGCCTTGATCTCGAAATCGGCCGCCGCGCAGTTGATCTTCACTTCCTTGTCGCCAAAAATCTTGCCCACCACATAGTTGCCGACGTTGAGCCCCGCCAACTCCATCAACTCACGACTGATCGCGCCGTCATTGATCAGCATCTTCAAATTGCCGTCGGCAGTGCCCAGCAGTTTGGCTACCGAGTTGCCCCGACCGACAAGATCGGCGTCGCCATTAAGCTCACCGAAACTGGTTTTCATCCGCTCCAGGGTGGGGAATAGCTGCTTGAGCTTGAACTTGCGCGCCGTCAGCTTGGCCCGGCCTTCCAAGGGCTCGGCGCGTCCGTCCAGACGAATCTGCGCATCCAGATTGCCACCGGCCACGCCGAAACGCAGGGGCTCGAGGCTGAGCACACCATCGGTCAGCACCACATGGGTATAGAGATCGTTGAACGGCAGTTTTGCGCTGTGGACGATGCGTTTGCCGGTGAATTCCACATCAGCGTCCATGTCGCGCCAACGTTCAGTCCTGAACTCCTCGACCGGTAGCAGCTTGTCCGCCGGCTGCTTGCTTTCACCGCCGCGGGCCTCTTGCCTGGCGTTGGAATCGGCACCGATCAATGGGGCCAGGTCGGTAAACAGCAGTTGATTGGACTCCAGCGCCCCACTGAGTTTGGGCCTCGGCTGGCTCGCCACGTAGGTCAGGTTGCCATGGATGTCGCTCTCGCCGATCTTGCCGTTGAACGCCTCATAGCGGTACACCGCCCCGCCCGGCTCTTGCAGCTTGGCAATCAAGTGTCCGTCGGTGGCGTAAGGCGGAGTATCCGGCAGGGTTACGCCGATCAGCGGATAGAGATTACCCAGGCTGGCACCGGCCAGTTTCAGGCGCAGATCCAGGGCGCCGAGGTGCAATGGATCGGTGAGCGTACCGGCCAGCTCGACGCTGGTGTCGGCGATCTTCGCTTGCGCCTGAAGCGGAAACGGCTTGGAGGCGTCCTGTAAAGCCAGCAAACCGCCGGTCTTGCCCTCGCCCGCGAGATTCTGACCGTGGTATTGGCCTTTGACCTTCAGTGCGAAGGCGTAATCCTGAGGTGAACCACCCTTTTCAACCGCTTTTTTTGCCGCTTTGTCTCCGACAATGTCGCTGAATGGAATCGGCTTGCCCAACGGATCGATAAGCAGATCAAGCTGAGTCTTCAGCTTCTGGTCGTCGAGCGTGACGTGGCCCTTGTCGAAGCCGATGGCCCCGATGTCCAGCACCCAGTTCGAAGGTTCGGCGTTCGGGTCTTTGGGGTCGAACTTGAACGTCCAGTTGGCGCGACCGTCGGCCAGACGCTGCAGATTTGCATTGGGTTCGCTCAGGTCAATACGCGGGATCACCACCCGCTGCGCCAGCAGGGCCAGCGGCGAAATGCGCAGTTCAACGCGTTTGAGGGTGGCCATCTGCGGTTGCTTCGACCAGTCCGGATTGCCCAGGGTCAGGTCCTCAGCCACCACATGCGGCCACGGCACCCAGGCCCGCCAGCCGCCCTCATCAGACTCGCGCTGCCAGACCACCGCAAGGTTGCCATTGATGGCGAACGGACGATGCAGCTCTTCGGACACTTTGGCGTTCAGGGGCGGTTTGATCCGGTTCCAATCGAAGAACGCGATGATCAGCACCAGGACGGCCAGCAGGACGACGAAGCTGGCGAAGGTCCAGGCAAGAATTTTACGAGTGCGCGTCATTGCACAGGGCTCCTGAATACGACTCAGCGCCCCGACAGCGACGCACTGATGAAACGTTAGGCCAGAACCGGCCTGCCATGAAATCTAGGACTGGGAAATGGCGCGCAGGTTTAACCGAATAGGCACTTAACACTCAAATAATCGGCCGGGGACATCCTGCCCCCTCATCCGGCGTTACCGCACCCGCACTTTTGCGAGGCGAGAGTGGGTCGAAAACCCCCACCTCAGTGCAAAAAAGCTCGCCGGAAACAACCGTTCTAGAGCGCTGCGGCCGAACAATCAATTCTGTTGATTATTACCATTGCGTTTATGAACTTTTATATCGATTTCTCGAGAGTAGCATTGCCCTCGTACCCACTTTATCGCCCTCCCAAGGAGCAACCCATCATGAAACGCGAATTACTGCTTAGCCTGACCCTCTCAATGTTAGCCAGCACCGCTTTTGCTTTGCCGGCTGCTGATCAGGCCACACCACAAGTCAAAGACAGCCACTCGGTGTTCAGCCAGACCGTTGCCGCTGATGGTTCCGACCGCACTCCACAAGGTCAGACCCTGGCCGAAGGTGGTAATGATCGCCTGAAAGAAAAAGGCCTGATCACTCAAGATGGCTCGGATCGCACTCCACAAGGTCAAACGCTGGCCGCTGACGGTTCCAACCGTACTCCACAAGGCCAAACCCTGGCTGAAGGTGGCTCCGATCGCACGCCACAAGGTCAAACCCTTGCTGAAGGTGGTTCCGACCGCACGCCACAAGGCCAAACTCTTGCTGAAGGTGGTTCCGATCGCACTCCACAAGGACAAACCCTTGCTGAAGGTGGTGGTGACCGTGTGATCGAACGCAACAGCGCTGTGAGCTAAGCCCATGGCGGCCCCGAAAAAAAGCCCAATCTGCGGATTGGGCTTTTGACTTTATAGACGCTGCATTTCCCCGCGTGATCTCCCGATAGTCGTTCGACGCCAGCGAAGCCGATTTGCTAGAGTGCGCCGCTGTCTTGTCCAGAAAACACCCTTGCGATGCTGCCCCGCGCCGAACAGAAACAACAGACCCGCAACGCCCTGATGGACGCTGCCCGCCACTTGATGGAAAGCGGCCGAGGATTCGGCAGCCTGAGCCTGCGCGAAGTGACCAGAACCGCCGGGATCGTACCCACCGGTTTCTACCGGCACTTCGCCGACATGGATGAACTGGGCCTGGTGCTGGTGAGCGAAGTCGGTCAGACCTTTCGTGAAACCATCCGCCTGGTGCGCCATAACGAGTTCGTCATGGGCGGCATCATCGACGCCTCGGTGCGGATCTTTCTCGACGTGGTCACCGCCAATCGCTCGCAGTTCCTGTTTCTTGCCCGCGAGCAGTACGGCGGCTCACTGCCGGTGCGCCAGGCCATTGGCCGCTTGCGCGAAGACATCAGCTCGGACCTGGCGGCGGACTTGTCGCTGATGCCCAAACTGCAGCATCTGGACATCGCAGGCCTGAGTGTCATGGCTGATCTGATCGTCAAAAGCGTGTTCGCCACCTTGCCGGACATTATCGATCCGCCGGCGCAGGCGTTGCCGGATCATCTGACGCCTCAAGCGAAAATCACTCAGCAGCTGCGGTTTATTTTTATTGGTCTCAAGCATTGGCAGGGCTTGGGCAGCACCGAGTAATCCCTGTGGGAGCGGGCTTGCTCGCGAAGGCGTCGGTACATCCAGCATCTATGTGACTGGAAGACTGCCTTCGCGAGCAAGCCCGCTCCCACATGGACCCTCTACTTCGCTGCAATTTGGTGCGCTCAACAATAATTCGCACCAAGTTAATCCGGCTTCCCGCCCTTCCCACTCCGCTCCGACAGGCATTTCCCACGTCTCACCCGATTGGCAAGCCCCTTGCTCTGTCCCTGAGCATTGTCCATTGCTGGAAGCCTTCCGATGCTGGTGATTCATCGCAGAATCGACCCTCAACCCGTCTGGGCCGCCGAGTTGCACCTGACCTTCGAAGCCCGGAGCAAAAGCCGCTTGCGCTGTTTCAGTGCCGAGGGTGAAGACGTCGGGTTGTTTTTGGAGCGCGGCCAGCCGCCGCTGTATGACGGCGAATGCCTACAAGCCGAAGACGGGCGCGTAGTGCGCGTCTGTGCTCGCCCCGAACAACTGCTGCACGTCACCTGCGCCAACGCTTTCGAACTGACCCGCGCCGCCTATCACCTGGGCAACCGCCATGTGGCCCTGCAGGTCGGCGATGGCTGGTTGCGCCTGCTCGACGATTACGTGCTCAAGGCCATGCTCGAGCAACTGGGCGCCAACGCCGAGAACATCGAAGCGCCGTTCCAGCCGGAACACGGTGCCTACGGCGGCGGCCATCACCATTCGCGGCACGGTGACGAGGATTTCAACTACCCGCCGAAACTGCACCAGTTCGGCGTGCGCTTATGAACCCGGCCTGGGCGCTGCTGCGTCTGGCCAGCCCGCAGCTGCCGATTGGCGGCTACAGCTATTCCCAGGGTTTGGAGATGGCTGTGGATAACGGCCGAGTGGACGATCCCGACAGCGCGCGGCGCTGGATCAGCGATCAGTTGCTGCTGAACCTGGCGCGTTTCGAAGCGCCGCTACTGCTCGCCCATTGCACCGCTGCGGCCGAAGAAAACTGGGCCGAACTGCTGCAACGCTGCGAAGAACATCGCGCCAGCCGGGAAACCCGTGAGCTGCATCAGGAAAGCCGGCAGATGGGCTATTCGTTGAAGCAACTGCTCAACGGTTTACCGGAACTGGATGCGCCGGCCCGGACCTTTCTCGACCAATGCCCTGAACCACACCTGGCCCTTGGCTGGGCGCTGGCGGCCCGCGCCTGGCAGATCAGCCCGCAAGATGCGCTGGCCGCCTGGCTCTGGAGCTGGCTGGAAAACCAATTGGCGGTGCTGATGAAAACCCTGCCTCTGGGCCAGCAAGCCGCCCAGCGCCTGACCAGCGAACTGCTGCCGCTGTTGCAACAGGCGCAGCAAGACGCCACCCGAATCAACCCCGAACACTCTGGCAGCGCCGCTTTCGGCCTGTCCCTGGCGTGCATGGCCCATGAGCGCCAGTACAGCCGTCTGTTCCGTTCCTAGGGCCTGTTATTTGGGCCTTTTATTTTGGAGAACCACATGAACACACAACCTCTGCGCGTCGGCATCGGCGGCCCGGTCGGCTCCGGCAAAACAGCCCTGACCCTGGCCCTGTGCCTGGCCCTGCGCGACCGCTACAACCTGGCCGTCGTGACCAACGACATCTACACCCGCGAAGACGCCGACTTCCTGGTGCGCAACGAAGCCCTGGCGCCCGAGCGGATCATCGGCGTGGAAACCGGCGGCTGCCCGCACACCGCGATCCGCGAAGACGCCTCGATCAACCTCGAAGCCGTGGATCAGTTGAACCGGCGCTTCCCGGGGCTGGACCTGATCCTGGTGGAGTCCGGTGGCGACAACCTCTCGGCAACCTTCAGCCCGGAACTGTCCGACCTGACCATTTACGTGATCGACGTCTCGGCCGGCGACAAGCTGCCGCGCAAGGGCGGGCCGGGGATCTGCAAATCCGATTTGCTGGTGATCAACAAGATCGACCTCGCGCCGCTGGTAGGCGCCTCGCTAGAGCTGATGGACAGCGACACCCAACGCATGCGCAACGGCAAACCGTTCGTCTTCAGCAACCAGAAAACCGGCCAGGGTCTGGAAGCAATCATCGCCTTCATCGAACGCCAGGGCTTGCTGACTGCGGCCTGATCACATTTATCAACAAGGAAGCTTATCCATGACACTGAAACGCATTCTGGGCGCCATGGCCCTGCTGCTGACCCCGGCCATCGCCTTTGCACATCCGGGCCACGGCGATAATGGCTTGATGGCCGGCATCAGCCACCCGATCGGCGGCCTCGATCACTTGCTGGCAATGGTTGCCGTGGGGTTGTGGGCTGCGCAGCAGAAAGGTGCCGCGCGCTGGGCGCTGCCCTGCACGTTCGTGGGCACTATGCTGATCGGCGGGCTGCTGGGCTTTGAAGGGTTGAACCTGCCGGCGCTGGAGGGCGGGATTGCGGCATCGGTATTGGCGTTGGGTCTGGCAGTGGCTTTGGCGGTGCGTCCGCCGTTGAGCGTGGCGGTGGGTACGACTGCGTTGTTCGCGCTGTTTCATGGCGTGGCGCATGGCCTGGAGCTGCCGGAGATGTCCAGTCCTTGGGCGTATGCCGCAGGGTTTGTGGTGGCGACGGCGGCTTTGCATGCAGCGGGTTATGCGGTGGTTCGCGTCTTGCCTCAGGCTGCCGCACCACTGGTTCGGTTGGCGGGGGCGGCTTCGGCGGCGACTGGGGTGTGGTTGCTGGCAGGCTGACCTTTTTATCGTCTGTTCCGGCCTCTTCGCGAGCAAGCCCGCTCCCACACTCGTCCTGCGTACCCAGATCGAGTGTGGGAGCGGGCTTGCTCGCGAAGACGGCCTGACAGACACCGCGTCTCTAGGGCCTGCCTCTCTGCTACCATGTCGCGCAATCGCCCCTGCCGTGACGACGCCAGCCAATGCCCTCTGTTTCCCGCTCCGCTTCCCAGCCTGAATTGACCGCCCTGTTCGCCTCGGTGCAACAGCACTTCCAGGACGTGATCGTGCCGCTCTGGCAAGGTCCCGGCTGGAATGCCGACATGGCATTGCCTTATGAAGCGCTGGACGCCGAGCATCAGCCGCTGCCACCGCAGCGCTATCGGGCCATGGCTTGCGCGCGGCAGCTGTACCTGTTTTCCAGCCTGATCGGCCAAGTGCCTCAGGCCGAAGAACGGGCGGCGGCGCTGTTCCGCTCCTTGCAGCAGCATTTCCACGATGCCGAGCATGGCGGCTGGTTCTACAGCATCGACCCGCAAGGTGAGCCGCTGGATCAGCGCAAAGACCTCTACACCCACGCCTTCATCCTGTTCGCCTGCGCCCATTACTGGGGCAAGGTTCGCGAACCATTGGTGGAGTCGGTGCTCAACGCCACGCTGGAAGTGTTGGCGCAGCGCTTCGCCACAGGCGACGGCCTGTACGAAGCCAGCCTGGACCGTGATTGGTCGTCGCTCAACTCCGGGCCGCTGCAGAATCCATTGATGCATTTGGCCGAAGCCTTCCTCGCCATCCTTTCGGTGCGCGAGGACGTAGCTGTGCAGAGTGCGCTTGTCGAGTTATGCACAGCCATGCAGAAGCGCTTCATCGATCCGCAACATGCGGTGTTGATGGAAAAGCCGCTTGGGGCTGTGGATAACTGGTTCGAGCCGGGCCATCAGTTCGAATGGTATTTCCTGCTGGAGTCCTCACCCTTGCTGCGCGGCTCCAGACTGCATGCGTCGCTGGACCGTGCCTTTACGTTCACCGAACAAGCGGGCGTGGATCAGCAGACCGGGGCTGTGAGCGCGATGCTGGAACTGGATGACCATCCTCGTGATGCGACCCAACGCATCTGGGCCCAGGCCGAATACCTGCGTGCCCTGACCTTGCGCCCGGGCAGCGACGCCTCTGTGCAGCGCCAATTGCAGGCGCTGCAACAGCGCTTTTTACATGCGGGCGGCTGGTATGAGTGTCGCGATGAGCAGGGCGAAGTGAGCCGCAAGGACATGCCTTCGACCACGCCTTATCACTTGGCAACCTGCTATCGCGGGTTGGCCGAGTATCTTCGCTGAAGGATAGATAGCTATCGCGGGCAAGCCCGCTCCCACAGGGTTTGTGTCGTTCGCGAAATAGCGATTCAACACAAACCCTGTGGGAGCGTGGCTTGCCCGCGATGGCCGTTACGCGGTCTTAAGCCTTCGTATTGCGCTCAATCGCAAACCCGCTCCAGGTCTGGCTCACCGGCATCAGCTCAAGGCTGTTGATGTTGATGTGGGCCGGTGCGTTGAGCACCCAGAAGATGGTCTCGGCGATGTCTTGCGGCTGGATCGGCTCGGCGCCAGCGTAAGTGGCGTTGTAACGCTCCTGGTCACCGGCGAAACGCACCAGCGAGAACTCGCTCTCGCACAGGCCCGGCTCGATGTTGCTGACCCGCACGCCAGTCCCTTGCAGGTCGCAACGCAGGTTCAGGGAGAACTGTTTGACGAACGCCTTGCTTGCGCCATACACATGGCTGCCCGGGTACGGATAGTTGCCGGCGATGGAACCGAGGTTGACGATGCTGGCGCCACGACCGTGAGCGATCAAACGCGGCAACAACAGGCGAGTGCTGTACATCAGGCCTTTGATGTTGGTGTCGACCATGGTGTCCCAATCATCGAGATCGCACTTGGGAGCCGGGTCCACGCCCAAGGCCAGGCCGGCGTTGTTGATCAGCCCGCGCAGCTTGGCGAAGGACGGCGGCAGGTTGGCAATTGCCTCCTCCATGGCCTTGCGATCCCGTACGTCGAGCACCAGGCCATGAACCTCGGTCTGCTTCGACAACTCGGCGCACAGGGCATTGAGGCGCTCTTCACGACGACCTGTCAGCACCAGTTTCCAGCCGGCTTCAGCAAAACGACGGGCGCAGGCTTCACCAAAACCGGAAGTCGCGCCGGTAATAAACAGGGTGTTGGACATCGTGTTCTCCTTGCTTCGGCTGATCGACAGCCCTTGGAATAGAAAATCAGTTGCCAGCATGCCCGGCCTTGTCCACAGCGGCAACCATCGCAAAAACCGTACAAAAAACAATCAACACCGGCAACGCCATATGGGCTGTGGCTTGCAGCCATGTACGCGCACCTTATCCACAGGCCGGTCCACAGTTTCCGGGGGCAAGTGCAAAAGCTGCAAGCCGCTGCCTATAAGGCTTTGCGGGCAGATTAGAAAGTTTTTTGCTTGACCCTCAGGTGCCTGCTGTGTACCCCCGGGCAATTTGCACGACCGGGCGGTCAAACCGACGATGGCTCCAAGCCAGTAACTACGGCCCTCAGCCGACTCTTTCCAGAGTTTAACCACAGACTTATCCACAGGCTTGTCCACCTCGATTCATACCTGGGTTGCCCCTAACAAAAAGGTTGACAAAGACGGCTCGAGGTCCAGCAAAAACTCCTGATCAAAAAACAACCACATCGCTGCAAGCCACGTATTAAAAGGCTTGCAGGCAGCTACTCCCACGTTATTCACAGCCAGCTCCACAGCAAACGGGGACAAGTCAAAACCTTGATAAAACAGCAATTTGCAGCGGCTTTATGTCGCGCTTTGAGAGGTCGTGAATATTGTTTTCCACAATTCCCCAAAAAAAACCCACCCTCCTTGTGGGAGCGGGCTTGCTCGCGAAAGCGGTGGCACATTCAGCATCAAAGTGACTGGAACGCCGCCTTCGCGAGCAAGCCCGCTCCCACAGGGTTTGTGGTGTTTTATGGATAGAAAAAAGCCCCGGCGATTGCTCGTCGGGGCTCGTTGTTGCAACGCAGAACTCAGTGGCCGCCGAGGTAGGCGTTACGCACCTCATCGTTCACCAGCAGCTCCTTGCCGGTGCCGCTGAGGCGGATCTCGCCGTTGACCATCACGTAGGCCCGGTCCGACAGCTTGAGGGCGTGGTTGGCGTTCTGCTCCACCAGGAAGATGGTCATACCGGTGCTGGCCAGTTCCCGCAGGGTCGCGAAGATCTGTTTCACCACTATCGGCGCCAGCCCCAGGCTCGGCTCATCGAGCAGCAACAGCTTTGGCCGGCTCATGAGCGCCCGGGCGATGGCGAGCATTTGCTGCTCGCCGCCAGACATGGTCATGGCGCGTTGGGTACGCCGCTCTTCGAGCCGTGGAAACAACTCGAACATGCGCTGCATGTCTTCCTTGGCGTACTTGTCACCGATTGGAATCGTACCCATCAACAGGTTTTCCTCGACGGTCATGTCAGGGAACACCCGCCGGCCTTCCGGCGATTGAGCAATACCGTTGGACGCAATGTAGTGGGACGACTTGTGGGTGATATCCACACCCTGATAGACGATTTGCCCGTCAGCCGCCCGCGGCTGGCCGAAGATCGACATCAGCAGGGTCGATTTGCCGGCACCGTTGGAGCCGATCAGGCTGACGGTTTCACCTTCATTGATGTGCAACGAGACTTTTTTCAAGGCCTGGATCGGCCCGTAGAACACGTCCAGATCCTTGAGTTCGAGGATGGGTTTACTCATACCACTTCCTCTTCTTCGGCGCCCAGGTAGGCGGCAATCACTTTCGGATCGTGTCGAATCGCTTCAGGCCCGCCCTCGGCAATGACAACGCCGTGGTCCAGTACAACGATGTGGTCGGAAATACTCATTACCATGCCCATGTCGTGTTCGATCAGCACCACGGTCAGATCGTGCTCGTCGCGCAGCAGCCGGATCATCGCGCTCAGCGCTTCGGTTTCCTGAGGGTTGAGGCCGGCGGCCGGTTCGTCGAGGCAGATGATCTGCGGCCGTGTACACATGGCCCGGGCGATCTCCAGACGGCGTTGCTGACCGTAGGACAGCTCACCGGCCAGGCGGTTGGCGCAGTCCACCAGATCCACCACTTCCAGCCAGTAGAACGCATGGTCCAGCGCATCGCTTTCGGCCTTGCGGTAACCCTTGGTGTTGAGGATGCCGGCCAGCATGCCGCGGTTGACCCACATATGCTGGGCCACCAGCAGGTTTTCCAGCACCGACATTTCCCTGAACAGGCGAATGTTCTGGAAAGTCCGCGCCAGACCGGCACGGTTGATCAGGTGCGTGCCGCCGAACATCTTGTAGCGGAGTCGGTTGATAAAGCTTTTGGGTGAAACGAAATCGACGGCCTTGAACGGTTCCCCGAGCATTTTGATGACGTCGGTTTTCACACCGCGGGTGTTGAGTTCGATATGCCCGCCGGACGCTTTGTAAAACCCGGTCAAGCAGTTGAACACGGTGGTCTTGCCAGCGCCGTTGGGGCCGATCAGGGCGAAGATCGAGTTGCGCTTGACCTTCAGGCTGACATCGCTCAGAGCCTTGATGCCGCCAAAGTGCATCATCAGTTTGTCTACCGAGAGTACGACTTCGCTCATGGCGCTACTCCTTTACGCGGGGTCACACCGGTGCGGCTGATCCGAATCAGGCCGCGCGGTCGCCAGATCATCATCAATACCATCAGGATGCCGAACAGCAGCACGCGATACTCAGCGAAGCCGCGCAGCAGTTCCGGGGCTACAGTCAGCACGAACGCGGCAATTACCACGCCGATGGTCGAGCCCATGCCGCCGAGGACGACGATGGCGAGGATCAGGGCCGATTCGAAGAAGGTGAACGAGGTCGGGTTGACGAACCCCTGATAAGTAGCAAAGAACACACCCGCCAGACCGGCAGTCGATGCGCCGATAGTGAACGCCGAGAGCTTGACCAGTACATGGTTCAGGCCCATGGAACGGCAGGCGATTTCGTCTTCACGCAACGCTTCCCACGCCCGGCCGACCGGCATCCGGGTCAAGCGGTGCTTGATATGCAGCACGGCCAGTACCACCAGGAACAACACCGCGTAGATGAAGTAATACTTCACGTCCGGGTTATAGGCGATGCCGAAAAACTCATGGAACGGCACCCCACCCTCTTTCGCCCTTTTGCCGAACTCAAGGCCAAAGAACGTTGGCAACGGAGCCGCCATACCGTTCGGGCCACCGGTCAGGGACAGCCAGTTATTGAGGATCAACCGGATGATTTCACCGAACCCCAGCGTCACGATCGCCAGGTAGTCACCGTGCAGGCGCAGTACTGGAAAACCCAGGATGCAACCGGCTAACCCGGCAGTGATTGCCGCCAGCGGCAGCACCGTCCAGAAACCCAGCCCCAGGTATTGATAACCGAGCGCCAGGCCGTAGGCACCAATGGCGTAGAACGCCACATAACCGAGGTCGAGCAGGCCGGCCAGGCCGACCACGATGTTCAGCCCCAGGCCCAACAGAACGTAGATCAGCCCGAGAATGACCACGCCCAGCAGGTAGGAGTTGGAGAAAAACGGGAACACCACGGCGATGACGATCATCACCGGAATGATCCAGCGCAAGCGGGATTTGTAATCAGGTGGCAGTACATGAACCCCGGAGCCAGTGCTTTCAAAGCCTTCGAGAATTCTCAGGCCCTTGGGGGTTTGCAGGAACAGGCTCAAGGCAAAGCGGCCAGCCATGACGATGGCGACAATCCATGCCACCCGGGTCGCTTCCAGGTTGAAGCCGTAGCCGTCGAGGACCACGCCAACAATCGGGCCGAACACAATCAGGGCCACCAGGCCGGCAAGAATCGCGTCAACCAGGCTTCTTTTGAGATCAATGGTTTTTTTAGTGGTTGAAGACATCGCTTACACCTTCGACACAAGAGGACGGCCGAGCAGGCCTTGGGGCCGAAAGACCAGAACGAGAACGAGCAGCGAGAAGCTGAAAACGTCTTTGTAGTCCGAGTTGACCAATCCGGAGAACAGCGACTCGGAGATCCCGAGAATGATCCCGCCAAGCATTGCCCCTGGCAGAGAGCCGATCCCGCCAAGTACCGCGGCGGTGAACGCCTTGATGCCAATGATGAAGCCCGCGTAGAAGTCGAATGTGCCGTAGTTCATGGTGATCAGCACGCCGGCCAGGGCCGCCATCGCCGCACCGATGATGAACACGTAGGAAATGACGCGATCGGTGTTGATCCCCAGGATCGAGGCCATCTTGCGGTCTTGCTGGGTGGCGCGGCACATACGACCGAGCTTGGTGTACTTGATGACGTAGGTCAGCAGGGCCATCCCGACGAACGCGGCAACCAGAATGAAGATCTTGGTGTAGGTCAGCTGGACGAAGCCGGTCCCGACTTCAACTCGCCATGCACCGGTCAGTAGCGTCGGTACTCCCTGTTGACGGGCGCCTTGGGAAATCTGTGCATAGTTTTGCAGGATTAGCGAAATACCGATGGCGCTGATCAGCGGTGCCAGTCGGGTGGAGTTGCGCAGCGGTTTGTAGGCGACGCGCTCGATGACCCAGCCATACACCGCCGTGACGATGATGGTGAAGACCAGTGTGCCAAGCATCAGCAGGGGGAAGGATTCAATACCGAAGTATGCCAGCAGAGCCAGACTGATTGCCGCGAGGTAAGCGGAAATCATGTAAACCTCGCCGTGGGCGAAGTTGATCATGCCGATGATGCCATAGACCATTGTGTAGCCGATGGCGATCAGGCCATAGACCGACCCGAGGGTCAGGCCGTTGACCAGTTGCTGCAGGAAAATACCATCCATAACGCAATCTCACGCATTTGAGAGACTGCACAAAAACCGGGTGCGCCGGACCGGGGTTCAGCCGCCGACGCAACACGGTGATATGCAGCTCTACGAGAAAAGACAGGTACTGCACGGACATGTTTTTTGATTGCCCGGCGCACAAGGCGCCGGGCAATCAGCAAGTCATATCACTTCTGTTTTTCCAGCTGGTGGTATTTGCCATCCTTGTCCCACTGGTAAACCACGTAGTCGGAGATTTTCAGGTCGCCCTTGCTGTCCCAGGTCTTCTCGCCCATGACGGTCTTGACCGGGTTCTTCTTCAGCCATGCAGCCGCTTCTTCGCCCTTGTTGGACTTGGCGCCGTTGAAGGCTGCAGCCAGGGTCTGGACCGAAGCATAGGCGTACAGGGTGTAGCCTTCAGGCTCGGTGCCTTTCTTGCGGAAATCGTCCACCACGGTCTTGCTGTCTGGCAGCAGGCGTGGGTCGGCGCCAAAGGTCATCAGCACGCCGTCGACGAATTGCGGACCGCCAGCGGTGGTCACCAGCTCGTCGGTTACGATGCCGTCGTCGGACATGAACTTGACGTCCTTGAGGCCTTGCTCACGCAGTTGACGAACCAGAGGACCGGCTTCCGGGTGCAGGCCACCGAAGTAAACGACGTCGGCGCCAGCGCCGCGGATTTTGGTGACGATGGTGCTGAAATCTTTTTCGCCACGGGTCAGGCCTTCATACAGCACCGGCTTCACGCCGCGTTTCTCCAGCTGGGCCTTGGTAGCATCCGCCAGACCTTGACCGTAGGTGTCCTTGTCGTGCAAGACCACCACTTTCTTACCCTTGAGCACGTCAACGATATAGTCGCCGGCGACGATGCCTTGCTGGTCGTCACGCCCGCACATACGGAACATGGCGCTCAGACCGCGTTCGGTGACAGCCGGGTTAGTGGAACCTGGAGTGATCGCGATGATGCCCGCTTCGTCGTAGATCTCGGAGGCCGGGATGGTCGACGAGGAGCAGAAGTGACCGACTACGCCAGCGACTTTCTGGTTGGTCAGGTCCTTGGCGACCGTCACAGCCTGTTTCGGTTCGCAGGCGTCATCGCCTTTGACCAGTACGATTTTTTCCCCGTTGACACCGCCAGCGGCGTTGACTGCATCAGCCGCTGCCTGCGCACCCTTCATGTACTGCTCGCCAAATGCCGCGTTGGCGCCCGTCATTGGACCCGCTACGCCGATCTTGATGTCAGCCTGAGCAAACGCAGAAACACCCAACGCAGTTGCCACTGCGAGGGCCAGAAAGCCTTTCTTGTAAAACGTCTGGGACATGAGGTGGTGCTCCAAGGTTTTTTTTAGTTGGCACTGCGACTTCACTGAATGCTCAGAGCAAGGGCCGTGCCATCGGTTTTTTATTCTGGGAAAAGTCGCTGCCTTATTGTTTTTTCGACTGTTTCGGGCCCATTTTCATTGGGCGTGCAACCGTCTAAACCGCGGGAGGTGAAACCATTTATTTTTAAAGGCGCAACCCGCACGCGCCATCATTGCAACCGCAGCGCCAAACGATGTGCAACCAGCCTGTAACAGCCCGCGTCACCGAACTGCACACTGCTGGTGCGGGGACTGCTACAACCCGCACCATTACAGGCTAGCCGCTTCGCTGAAAAGCGCCGCTTCCAGCAACATATTTCAACAATCAGATGACGATCCGCAGGCACTGGCCCGCGTGATACAGCGAAAATCCAGCCTCATACAGGCAGCTTCGCAGCCCCACACCCGCCAATGGCTGCATGGGCGCGAAAGGAATCGGCAAGGCCTGAGGATTTCCATTACACAAATAATCGGCAAAGGCTTTGCCGACGACTGTACCGGTGGTCACGCCTCGCCCGTTGTAGCCGGTGACGGCCACCAGACCCGGTGCAGGCTCAAACAGGCGCATCAAATGATCGGGAGTGAAGGCGATACAACCGGTCCAGGTGCACTCCCACTCCACCGGCTTCAAGTACGGAAAGTAATGCTGCTGAACCCGGTCGGCCCAGGCTTTCAGGAACCAGGTCGGTTTCTGGTTGCCATTACCGAGACTGCCGAGTAACAAACGCCCTTCGGCATCGCGACGGATGCTGCTGAGCACTTGTCGGGTATCCCAGGAACCCTGGCCGCCGGGCAGAATCTGCTGCGCGGCGTCTTCAGTCAGCGGCACCGAGGCCACTTGATAGTAATAACCGGGGAAGAAATTGCGCCGCAGCTCCGTCCAGTCACCTTCGGTATAGGCGTTGGAGGCGATGACCACCTGCTCGGCCAGCACCGACCCCTGGGCGGTTTGTACCGACCAACGCTGGCCCTGACGTTCGAGTCGGGTGACCGGGGAATGATCGAACAGCTGACCGCCGAGGCTGATGGCCGCGTTGGCCAGCCCCGTGGTGTAAGCCATCGGGTTAATCGTGCCGGCGCGCCGATCGAGCAAGGCGGCGGCGATCTTTTTTGTGCCGGTGGCTTGTTCGCAGGCTTGACCGGTTAACAGTTCCACCGGTGCACCACGACGTTTCCATTGTTCTTCGCGACTGCGCAGATCCGCTTCGCCACGCGCGTTGTGCGCCATGTGCAGCGTGCCTTCGCGGCGTAACTGGCAATCGATGTTGTATTTATCGACCAGGCTGAATACCAGCGATGGCGCCGCACCCAGCATGCGGTTGAGCTGACTGCCGACCGCCTCGCCGAAACCGGCTTCGATTTCATCCGGTGCAATCCACATCCCGGCGTTGACCAGCCCGACGTTACGCCCCGAACCGCCATGACCGGCGCGATGCGCTTCCAGCACACAGACACTTTTACCTTGTTCCAGCAGATGCACCGCCGCCGACAAACCGGTGAAACCGGCACCGATGACGCAGACATCCACCGTCACCTCGCCCTTGAGGGCCGCGTTGTCGGGCCTTTGCGGCGTCAGTTTTTCCCACAGACACTCTTCGCGTAACGGCATTGCCAGACTCCAACAGAAACCTAACCAACACACCATTCAATGTGGGAGCGGGCTTGCTCGCGAAGGCGTCCGTGTATTCAGTATCTATGTGACTGAAAGACCGCTTTCGCGAGCAAGCCCGCTCCCACATTGGATTTTCATTGGATCAAAGATCTGAGCTCATCTCAGTCGAACGTAATCCCCTGAGCCAACGGCAACTCCAGCGAATAGTTAACGGTATTGGTCTGACGGCGCATGTAGCCGCGCCATGCATCCGAACCGGACTCACGACCACCGCCCGTCTCCTTCTCGCCGCCAAACGCACCGCCAATCTCCGCGCCGCTCGGGCCGATGTTGACGTTGGCGATCCCGCAATCGCTGCCCACCGCCGACATGAACCGCTCGGCTTCACGTACGTCGGTGGTGAAGATGCACGACGACAGGCCTTGTGGCACGGCGTTGTTCAGGCGCAATGCCTCTTCGAAATCGTTGTAACCGATCACGTACAGAATCGGCGCGAAGGTTTCGCTGCACACCACATCGCTCTGCTCCGGCATTTCAACGATGGCTGGCGAAACGTAGTAAGCGTTGGGGAATTTGTCTTCCAGCTGACGCTCGCCGCCGAACACCCGGCCGCCTTCGCTCAAGGCCTGTTCCAGCGCGTCCTGCATGTTTTCGAAGCTGTGTTTGTCGATCAGCGGACCAACCAGATTGCCTTCCAGCGGATGGCCGATGCGCACCTTGGAGTAAGCGGCTTTGAGGCGGGTGACGATTTCCTCCTTCACCGATTCATGGGCGATCAGGCGACGCAACGTGGTGCAACGCTGACCGGCGGTGCCGACGGCGCTGAACAGAATCGCCCGTACGGCCATGTCCAGATCGGCGCTTGGGCCGAGGATCATCGCGTTGTTGCCGCCCAGCTCCAGAATGCTACGCGCGAAACGTGCCGCGATTTTCGGCGCCACTTCGCGGCCCATGCGGGTGCTGCCGGTGGCGCTGACCAGCGCGACACGTGGGTCATCGACCAGCGCTTCGCCGGCATCACGGCCGCCGATAATCACTTGGCTCAGGTGCGGTGGTGCGTCGCTGAAATTTTTCAGGACGCGGTCGAACAACGCCTGGCAGGCCAACGCGGTCAGCGGGGTTTTCTCCGACGGTTTCCAGATCACCGGGTTACCGCAGACCAGCGCCAGCGTGGCATTCCAGGCCCAAACGGCGACCGGGAAGTTGAACGCACTGATCACGCCAACGATGCCCAGCGGGTGCCAGGTTTCGCGCATATGGTGGCCAGGACGCTCGGAGGCGATGGTCAAACCGTACAGCTGACGGGACAGACCGACCGCGAAGTCGCAGATGTCGATCATTTCCTGAACTTCACCCAACCCTTCCTGAGTGATCTTGCCAGCTTCCCAGGAAACCAGCTCACCGAGGTCGGCCTTGTACTCGCGCAAGATGTCGCCCAATTGGCGCACCAATTCGCCACGGCGCGGCGCCGGAACCTTGCGCCACAGTTCGAACGCATGATCTGCGCGACTGATGTGCTGCTCGACTTCAGCGGCGCCTTCCCAGTTCACGGCAGCGATACGGCTGCCATCGACAGGCGAATGCACCGGCACTTTGCCGTTCTGGTACAGGGCCGGGTTCACACCAAGACGATCAAGCAATGCGGCAACCATGGGTCACTCCTCAAGCAAAAAACAGAAAACGTGCAGCCGGATTTATTCGGCTGATCAGACCTGTAGTTTTAGCTCCCCGGAGGTTACCCAACAAACGACCTTTAAGAGAGATATCATTCCGTTTATTCATGCTGCGAATCTGCCGGTAAAAAAAGAGCACAGAGAAACAAGAAAAAGGACCACCCATGCTGAATAAACGCTACTTGCCGTCGATCACCGCGTTGCAGTGCTTCGAGGCCGTGACCCGGCATTTGAGCTTCACCCGTGCCGCCGAAGAGCTGAACCTGACGCAGAGCGCCGTGAGCAAACAGGTCGCGCAACTCGAAGAGTTGTTGCAACACTTGTTGTTCCGCCGGGTGCGCCGACGCCTGCAAATGACCCCCGCCGGCGATTTGTACTTGGTGGAAGTGCGAAAAATTCTCACCCAAGTCGAAATGTCGACCCATTACCTGCGCTCCTACGGCGGTGATACCGAAGTCTTGCGCGTCTCGACACCTCCGACCTTCGGTGCACGCTGGCTGGTGCCGCGCCTGAAAGGCTGGCGCCTGCGCCATCCCTCCATCCATCTGGACCTGTGCAGCGAACAGGAAGCGGATGATCTGCTACAAGGTCGCAGCGACCTGGCGTTCTACTTTGGCCAGGGCTCTCGACCCGGCACCGAATGCCTGAAGCTGTTCGGCGAGGAACTGGTGCCGGTCTGCGCACCGGGCAGCCTGCCGAATACGCCGTTCACCGACCCTACGCAACTCACCGACCTGGTCCTGCTGCAAAACGCTTCCCGGCCTCAAGCCTGGCACGACTGGTTCGACAGTCAGGGCTACCACACCGAACACAGCTACCACGGCCCGCGTTTCGAAACCTTCTACATGTGCATCCGCGCCGCGCAGGTCGGCTGCGGCGTGGCGCTGCTGCCGAAGTTTCTGGTGGAAGAGGAATTGGCCGACGGCAAACTGGTCATTCCCTGGAAGCATGCGATGCCCAGCACCGACGCCTATTACCTGGCGTATCCGGAGCATTCGGCGGAAGTGCCCAAGGTGCGGGATTTTGTGAAGTGGATGCTGGAGCAGATCGATAATCCAGACATACCGCAAATTTAGGGTTGCACCCAATACCTGTGGGAGGGGGCTTGCTCGCGAAGGGGCCGGCACATTCAACATCAATGTTGACTGGCATTACGCTTTCGCGAGCAAGCCCGCTCCCACAGGGATCTGCTGAGATCTAAAAAATCGCTGGCAATCCTCACCGCTGATATGCGCCACTAGCCCCATTCATTGAAACAGCTGCAACGTCGCTGCCACGGGCCGCGGCCAGCCTGGAGAACCCCGTTATGAGCGAGAGTGTGTTTGCCGATCGCATCGTGCAGAACCTGCTCGACACCGACTTCTACAAACTGACGATGATGCAGGCGGTGCTGCACAACTACCCGAACGTGGAAGTCGAATGGGAGTTTCGTTGCCGTAACAGTGAGGATCTGCGCCCATACCTGGCGGAGATCCGTTTCCAGATTGAGCGCCTGGCTGAGTTGAGCCTGAGTGCCGATCAATTGAGTTTCCTGGAGCGCATCAGCTTCCTGAAACCGGACTTCCTGCGTTTTCTCGGTCTGTTCCGTTTCAATCTTCGCTATATCCATACCGGCATTGAAAACGGCGAGTTGTTCATCCGTCTGCGCGGGCCGTGGCTGCACGTGATTCTTTTCGAAGTGCCGCTACTGGCCATGGTCAGCGAAGTACGCAACCGTTATCGCTACCGGGAAATCATTCTGGAGCAGGCCCGTGAACAGCTCTATCGCAAGTTCGACTGGCTGAGCGCCAACGCCAGCGCGGACGAATTGTCCGAGTTGCAGGTAGCCGATTTCGGCACCCGCCGTCGCTTTTCGTACCGTGTACAGGAAGAAGTGGTGAACGTGCTCAAGCATGACTTCCCCGGTCGCTTCGTCGGTACCAGCAACGTGCACCTGTCCCGGGAGCTGGACATGAAGCCGCTGGGCACCATGGCTCACGAATGGATCATGGCCCACCAGCAACTCGGTCCACGGCTGATCGACAGCCAGATTGCCGCCCTCGACTGTTGGGTCCGCGAATACCGGGGTTTGCTGGGGATCGCCTTGACCGACTGCATCACCTCCGATGCCTTCCTCAACGATTTCGACCTGTTCTTTGCCAAGCTCTTCGACGGCTTGCGCCACGACTCCGGTGACCCGGTACAGTGGGCGGAAAAAGCCATTGCCCACTACCACAAGCTTGGCATCGACCCGATGAGCAAAACCCTGGTGTTTTCCGACAGCCTGACGCTACCCAAATCTCTGGAGATTTTTCGGGCATTGCGCGGTCGGATCAATGTCAGCTTCGGTATCGGCACCAACCTGACGTGTGACATTGCGGGTGTCGAACCGATGAGCATCGTGCTTAAAATGACGGCCTGCAACGGCCAGCCGGTGGCCAAGATTTCTGATGAGCCTGGCAAGACTCACTGCAAAGACCCGAATTTCGTCGCCTACTTGCGACATGTTTTCCAAGTACCTGCCACCCTTTCCAGTACATCAAGCAAGGAGTGAATTCATGCAAGCCGTACAGCGTGAGATTGCTGAACAGCTCAAGGTCCAGCCGCCCTTCGCGGACCAACTCGCCCTTGAGGCTGAAGTCGCCCGGCGGATCACCTTCATCCAGGACTGCCTGGTCGATTCCGGGCTCAAGACCCTGGTGCTCGGCATCAGCGGTGGCGTCGATTCCCTGACCGCCGGCCTGCTTGCCCAGCGTGCCATGCGTGAACTGCGCGAACGCACCGGGGACAGCAACTACAAGTTCATCGCCGTGCGCCTGCCATACGAAACGCAGTTCGATGAACACGACGCCCAGGCTTCGGTGGACTTCATTGCCCCGGATGAGCGCCACACGGTGAACATCGGCCCTGCAGTCAAATCCCTGGCCAGTGAAGTGGCGGCCTTCGAAGGCAAGCACGCGGTCTCGGTGGACTTCGTGTTGGGCAATACCAAGGCGCGGATGCGCATGGTCGCGCAATACACCATCGCTGGCGCGGCTCATGGCCTGGTGATCGGCACCGATCACGCGGCAGAAGCGGTGATGGGCTTCTTCACCAAATTCGGTGACGGCGCCTGCGACCTCGCACCGCTGAGCGGCCTGGTGAAAAATCAGGTCCGGGCGATTGCCCGCAGCTTCGGCGCGCCGGAGTCGCTGGTGGAAAAAATCCCGACCGCCGACCTTGAAGACCTGTCACCGGGCAAACCGGACGAAGCATCCCACGGCGTGACCTACGCCGAGATCGACGCCTTCCTGCATGGTGAGTCGGTCCGCGAGGAAGCGTTCAAGATCATCTGCGACACGTACAAAAAGACCCATCACAAGCGCGTGATGCCGTTCGCGCCTTGAGGACGTCGGCGTCTGTACCGACGCCTTCGCGGGCAAGCCACGCTCCCACAGATTTTGTGTCGGCCCCCGGTAATGGGCACGACGCAAATCCTGTAGGAGCGAGGCTTGCCCGCGAAAAACGATGACTCGGTCTATCGTCAGGCACAAAAAAAGCGTCCCTCGCAGGACGCTTTTTTTATGAACGCAATTTAATCACTTCAGGGTAACAGTGCCTTTCATCATCGAGATGTGGCCTGGGAACGAGCAGAAGAAACCGTATTTTTCAGCAGCATTGAGCTTCGACACGTCGAAAGTTACCGAGTCGGTTTCCTTCGCGCCGATGACTTTGGTGTGGGCGATGACGCGGGTATCGCCGTCTTTCAGGTAGTTCTTGTCGATGCCAGCCGACAGGCCGTCAGTGGCGATCGGCTGCATGTCGGCTTCTTTGCTCAGCACCCAGTTATGACCCATGACGTTTTTCGGCAGGCTGCCAGAATGTTTCAGTTCCACGGTGAACGTCTTGCAGCTCTTGTCGATGGTGATGTCCTTGGTATCGAAGGACATCTGGTCAGTGGAGTCGACAGTGACCTTGCATTCGGCGGCCATCAATTGGCTGCTGGCCAGTGTCAGCAGGGATACCGCAACAAGTTTGGCAAACATGGTGAATCTCCAAGGCAGGGTTAACAAAAGTGCTAATGGACAGAAGACTGCCTGAAATCTTCGCAAGTTCCTATGACCTGAATCAAAAATTGTATACAACTTTCGGGCTATGACACTCATCGAAACAATCTACCAGCCAGACGTCTGGCACGGCCCTATCATCAGGGCCGTCATCTCTCATCTGGAGCGTCTGTCATGCCTTTCAACAGCTTGTTGTGCAGTTTGCTCGCCGCCTACGCCTGCGGCGCCAGTGGCACCTGTGAAACACCAAAACGCGAGGTTTAACCCTTGGAACGAGGCAAGCCTGCCTTTACTCTGTGGCCCTGATGACCATGGAGTAAGGCATGTCTTTAGCGTCCGTTTGTGTATTTTGCGGTGCCAGCACTGGCACTAACCCGGCTTATCGTGAAGCGGCTGTCGCCCTGGGGCGAGCATTGGCCGAGCGCAAGCTGACCCTGGTCTATGGCGGCGGCGCCGTCGGGCTGATGGGGATCGTTGCCGATGCCGCGCTGGCGGCCGGCGGTGAAGTGATCGGGATCATCCCGCAGAGCCTCAAAGACAAGGAAATCGGCCACAGCGGCCTGACCCGCCTGGAAGTGGTGGACGGCATGCACGCGCGCAAGGCGCGAATGGCCGAGCTCAGCGATGCCTTCATCGCTCTGCCCGGCGGCCTGGGCACGCTGGAAGAGCTGTTCGAAGTCTGGACCTGGGGCCAGCTCGGCTATCACGGAAAACCGCTGGGTTTGCTGGAAGTGAACGGTTTCTATAGCAAGTTGACGACTTTTCTTGATCATATCGTCGGCGAAGGCTTCGTTCGCGAAGCGCACCGTGACATGCTGCAAATGAGCGAATCGCCGCAAACCCTGCTCGATGCACTGGACGCCTGGCAACCCTCGGTACCGCCAAAATGGACCGAGCAAAAACCCAGCTAACGGCTCGGTGCCGATACAGGGCAGAATATGCGCCGCTCAACCTCACCTTCGACCCCAGAGGATCGCCCATGGCTAAACCTAATTATTCCTTCGCCAAACGTCAGAGAGACTTGGCCAAGGAGCAGAAGAAAGAGGAAAAGCTTCAGCGCAAGAAAGCTACAGCTGAAGAAGAAGCAGCAGCACTGAACCCGGATACCGAAGGCGAAGTGGCTACAGACGAAACTGAAGCACCGAAAGATCAGGCGCCCGACGCCTGAGACCCTCAGGGCCCGATGATCTGATCAGGCCCACCGGATCTGTGTCCAGGGTCAGCAACGATGTTGCTGACCCTCACAGTCCCATCTGAAATCCCTCTCCAAAAAAATTGCACATTCCCTGTGGGAGCGGGCTTGCTCGCGAAAGCGGCGGGTCAGTCGACGTCAATATTGAATGTTCAACCGTTTACGCGAGCAAGCCCGCTCCCACACTGGATGTCGGTTACTCCAATGGCATTACTGTGACCCGAACCTCCGGATCGTGGCTGCCACCGCCCAAAATCACCCCACGCAACGGCGACACATCGGAAAAATCCCGGCCCCAGGCCAGGGTGATGTGCTCCAGCGCCGGCTGCACATTATTGGTCGGGTCAAAATCCACCCAACCCAGCACTGGGCAAAATACCGACACCCAGGCATGAGACGCATCGGCGCCGATCAGCCGTGGCTGGCCCGGTGGTGGCTGGGTCAGCAGGTAACCGCTGATGTACCGCGCCGCCAATCCCCGGGAGCGCACACAAGCGAGCATCAAATGCGCAAAGTCCTGGCAAACGCCGCGCCGCCTCTCCAGCACTTCCACCAGCGGCGTTGCCACTTGGGTCGCTTCGGCGTCGAAGGTGAATTCGCTGAAAATCTTCTCCATCAACGCCTGAACCCCCAGCAGCAATGGCCGGCCAGGAGGAAAACAACTTTCGGAGAACTCGACGAAGTTGCGCTTCAAGTGCACGTAAGGTGATTCGAACCGGTAACGACAGGCTTCCAGCAGTTCAGGAGAGAGCGGCTGACTGCTGTAGGTCAGTGCGTTGCAGGTCGCTTCCCAGGCTGGCGATTGATTGAAGTCCAGCGATGGTCGGGCCAGCACTTCGACCGTCAGGCTGGCATTGACCAGCAACTCATCGTGCGGCCGCTCGAATGCCAACCGGGTCAGCGGATTACCAAACACGTCCAGCTCATCCCGGCGCGAGGTCGGATCGGGACTGATCTGCAATTGCTGATCGGTGCAGCGCTGCCAAACACAAGCCCGCGGCCACAGGTGCGCCAGTTGCTGGGCCAGGGACACCGGGCTGTCATAGTGATAATGGGTGTCGTGGAAAATCTGGTAACGGGCATTCATCAGACGGACACCGTGCGTTGGCTGACATCATCGACATGGGCGAAATGGCGCAAGGCCAGGCGATCCGATACTTGTCCGCTGGCATCGGCGATCTCCTGCAACAGATCGGCTAACCCCTCTATGGCGGCGCGAACACTGGCCTCGCCAAACAGTGAGTTTTCCAGGCAACCCAGATCGAAGCGCGCCAACCGCTCCACCAACTGCGGCAGACCTGTTTCGCGCGGCGCGCCAAACTCGTCGTTCAAGCGCTTCAACGTGCGGGTCACCAGTTTCAACTGGAACAGCACCGCGTGAGGGTTCTGCTCGTCGAGCAACAACAGGTCCAGCACCGGGATCAATTGCGCCACCGCCAGATACCGCGAGCGGTAAGTGATGCTGCTGTTGCCCAGCTCCAGCAGCCATTCCAGCCCGGCCTGATCGAAAGTCCCGGCGCCACGCAGAAACGCCGCCAGACTGCCGCTGAGAAATTGCAGCCGCTCGATCCGCCGACCGATCATCAGGAAACGCCAACCTTCGTCCCGGGTCATGTCGTCGAGGGCAAAACCGGACAGCGCCGCCAGCGACATCACCAGTCGGTTGAGGAAATCCAGCAGCTCGCCGAAATCCGGCTCTTCGGTTTCCAGTTCCATGGCCTCGCGCTGCAATTCCACCAGCGCTTGCCAGTTCTCTCGCGAGAGCTTGCCGCGTACTTGCGACGCCGCCCACTGCAAGCGTTGCAGGTTGGAGCGCAGGCTGAACGGCCAATCATCGCCGAGCAGCGCCGCCAGCAACCGCTCCGGTAACTCGCCCTCCTCCGGCAACAGATTCAAGCGTTCACCGAGATCGACCGCCGCCTCCAGGGCTTGCGGATCATCGCCATCGACATAGCGCGCGAGCATGATGCGCAGCAGTCGCGCGCTGTCATCGCAGCGCTCGCAGTAACGGCCGAACCAGAACAGGTTCTCGACCACCCGCGACGGCAGATACGGATCGCGTCGCACCAGATCGTGAACGCCAATATTGCGCTGGGCTTTCCATTGTTCGCCGCTGGGCGGGCGATCGCCCAACACCCAAGTGTCCTTGCTTGCACCGCCGCGCTGCATCGACACCACTTCGGCGTCGGCTTCGGCGGCAACCCGGGTCAGCCCGCCGGGCAGTACCCGATAGCCATCCCGACTGGCCACCGCATACACGCGCATGCCAATGGCCCGTGGTTGCAACTGGCCGTCTTCGGCCTGCCAGATCGGCGCCTGAGACAGTTGCGCCAATTCTTGCGCAACATAGGCGTAAGGCCGTGCCTGCATGCGCTCGGCCAGTGCCTGGCGCTGTTTTTCACTCAAGTCACGACCAAACACCGGGGCGAAGCTTTGCGACGGGAACGCCGGTTTGATCAGCAGCTCCGGCAGCTTCTCCAAGGCCTGGGCCAACACCGGCGCTTCACCGCACCACCAGGTCGCGATGGACGGCAGGATCAGCTCTTCACCGAACAGATACTGATTAATCTTCGGCAGGAAGCCCAGTAAACCCGGCGACTCCAGCACGCCGCTGCCGAGTGCGTTGGCCACCAGCACCCGGCCCTGGCGAACGGCTTCGAGTAGCCCCGGCACGCCGAGGGCCGAGTCGGTGCGCAGCTCCAGCGGGTCGCAGAAATCATCATCGAGCCGGCGCATGATCGCGTGAACCCGACGCAGGCCGCTCAAGGTTTTCAGGTAGACCGTGGCATCCCGCACGGTCAGGTCGCCGCCCTCCACCAACGGATAACCGAGCTGGCGAGCCAGGTACAGATGTTCGAAATAGCTTTCGTTGAAACGCCCCGGCGTCAGCACCACCACCAGTGGCGCTTCGTCATCGCTCGGCGCCTGACGGGCCAGAGTTTCCTGAAGTGTGCGGAAGAATCCGGCCAGGTGCTGCACCTTCAAATCGCGGTACAACTCGGGAAAGGCTCGGGACACGATGGTGCGGTTTTCCAGCGCGTAACCGGCACCGGATGGCGCCTGAGTCCGGTCCGCCGTCACCCACCAGCGACCGTCGGGCGTGCGCGCCAGATCCACGGCGTACAGATGCAGGAAGGCCCCGTCGGGCGGCGAAATGCCCTGACAGGGCCAGAGAAAGTTGTTGTGACCGAACACCAGCTCAGCCGGCAGCAGGCCTTCGGCGATCAAGCGCTGAGGGCCGTACAAATCCGCCAGCACAGCATTGAGCAAGCGCGCCCGCTGGGCGATCCCGGCCGATAACTGTTCCCACTCATCGGCGTCAATCACATGAGGCAGCAGGTCCAGCTCCCATGGTCGGTCAGCGCCCTTGGGGTCGGCGTAGACGTTATAGGTCACGCCGTTTTCCTGGATCTGTCGGGTCAGCAGCGCCTGACGCTGCACCAGTTGCGCTGGCGTGCTGCGTTGCAATTGATCGAACAGCCGCCGCCAGTGCGGGCGCACGGCGCCGCTGTCGTCGAGCAGTTCGTGGTAAGTGCCCGCGGTCAGCGGGTAGCGGTCAAGCAGGTCAGGCATGGAAAGCTCGGCAGACAGCAAAGAACGGTCAGACTAACGCAGGCTCATGACGCCCGGATATACGAAAAATCCGAGCGTCGCGTACGGTTTAGAAACGTCGCAAATCGAGAGTCATCGGCAGCTCGTCGTTAATTTCCAGATTCGGTGTAGGAAGTTTCCCCGGCGTGTGTCCGAGACGGAAGAAACGCGCCATCCGCCGGCTCTCGGCCTCATTGGCGTTCACCGGCAGGCTGTCGTAGTTGCGCCCGCCCGGGTGGGCGACGTGGTACTGACAACCGCCCAGCGAACGCCCCATCCAGGTGTCGAGCAGGTCGAACACCAGCGGCGCGTGGACCGGGATGGTCGGTTGCAGGCAATTGGCCGGTTGCCAGGCCCGAAAGCGTACGCCGGCGACGAACTCACCGACCCGACCCGTGGGTTGCAATGGCACCGGGATGCCGTTGCAGGTCAGTAGATAACGCTGGGGCGGCAGACCGCTGAGCTTGACCTGCAAACGCTCCAGCGACGAATCCACGTAACGCACCGTGCCACCTGCAGCGCCTTCCTCGCCCAGTACATGCCAAGGCTCCAGCGCCTGACGCAATTCCAGCTGGATGCCGCTGACGGCGTAGTCGCCGACCTTGGGGAAACGGAATTCCAGATGCGCCGCGAACCACTCGGCCCGCACGGGGTAACCGGCGGCATTGAGGTCGACGATGACGTCAGCAAAATCCTGCTCGATAAAGTGCGGCAACAGGAACCGGTCGTGCAACTCTGTACCCCAGCGCGCCAGTTTCGGCGGCGCATAAGGCTCGCGCCAGAACCGAGCCACCAGCGCCCGCAGCAACAATTGCTGAGCCAGGCTCATACGCGCATGGGGCGGCATTTCAAAGGCTCGCAGTTCCAGTAATCCGAGGCGCCCGGTGGCGCCGTCCGGCGAATAGAGTTTGTCGATGCAAAACTCGGCGCGGTGGGTGTTGCCGGTCACGTCGATCAGCAAATTGCGCAGCAAGCGATCCACCAACCAGGGTGGACACTCCTCGCCCGGCTTCGGCATCTGTGCGAAGGCGATTTCCAGCTCATACAACGAATCGTTGCGCGCTTCATCGACGCGCGGCGCCTGGGACGTCGGGCCGATGAACAATCCGGAAAACAGGTAGGACAAGGACGGATGGTTGTGCCAGTAACTGATCAGGCTGCGCAGCAGATCGGGACGGCGCAGAAATGGTGAGTCAGCCGGAGTCGCACCACCCAAGACGAAATGGTTGCCGCCGCCGGTCCCGGTGTGCCGGCCGTCGATCATGAACTTCTCGGTGGTCAGTCGCGTCTGGCGCGCCTCTTCGTAAAGAAACTCGGTGCGCTCCACCAATTCATCCCAGGTGGCGGACGGCTGGACGTTGACCTCGATCACGCCGGGGTCTGGAGTAATGCGAAAGTTGCTCAGACGCGGGTCACTCGGCGGTTCATAGCCTTCCAGCAACACCGGGCAATGCAGCTCCTCGGCGGTGGCTTCGATGGCCGCGACCAGTTCCAGATAGTCCTCGACCCGCTCCAATGGCGGCATGAACAGGTACAACCGGCCTTCTCGCGCTTCGGCGCAGAAGGCGGTGCGGGTCAGCCAGTCGGCGGACTCGTCGATCTTTGGCGCACGCTCGTCGGCGGTTTGCGGTTGAGCGTGATTCTGTAGCTGGTCGGTGCCCGGCAGCTCAGGGAAATCCTGATTCGGGTCGACTGGATGAATGAACGGATACTCCGCTGCCTTCACCCAGGGCTGCGAACCGAGTGGCAAGCGATACCCCAGCGGCGAATCCCCCGGCACCAATCGGCAATGCTCTTCCCGCAGATACCAGCGACCGCTCTGCCACTGATCGCCCTTGGCTGTGCGCGCCAGCGGCAGGACCTGGCCGATCACCTTGTCCAGGCCCTGACTGAAGACTTTGCGCAGGCGCGCCCGCTCCAAAGGTTCTTCCAGCCGTGAGTCTTCGGCGCTGACGTTCTGCGGCAAAGCGCCTTCGCGCCAGAGGTAATAGAAATTGTCTTCGTAGGCTGGGAACACAAAGCGTGTCGGAATTTTCAAGCGTTCGGCGACACTCGCCAGAAAACGCCCGGCCAACTCGCCATCGGCGCCGTAGTCTTCCTGCTCATCGGCGATCAGCGCGCTGTTGTGCCAGATCGGTACGCCATCGCGGCGCCAGTAGCAGTTCAGCGACCAGCGTGGCAGTTGCTCGCCCGGGTACCACTTGCCCTGACCGAAATGCACCAGGCCTTTGGGCGCGTAATGCTTGCGCATGCGCTGGAACAGTTCGGCGGACAGGCGACGTTTATTCGGGCCGAGCGCGGCGGTATTCCATTCGGCGCCGTCCGGATCATCGATGGAAACGAACGTCGGCTCGCCGCCCATGGTCAGGCGCACATCGCCTTCGAGCAGGTCGGCATCGATCTGCCGACCCAATGCCTGAATCGCCAGCCATTGATCTTCGGTGTAGGGTTTTGTTACCCGCGGTGCTTCCCAAATCCGTTCCACGGACATCTCGTGGGTAAATTCGCACTCGCACGGTTCCACCAAGCCACTGATCGGTGCCGCAGAGGACGGATCAGGACTACACGCCAACGGAATGTGCCCTTCACCGGCAAACAGCCCAGAGGTTGCGTCCAGGCCGATCCAGCCAGCACCAGGCAAATAGACCTCGCACCAGGCGTGCAGGTCAGTGAAGTCCACTTCGGTGCCCGAGGGGCCGTCGAGGCTTTTGACATCGGCGGTCAACTGAATCAGGTAACCGGACACGAAACGCGCCGCCAGGCCGAGATTGCGCAGCAATTGCACCAGCAACCACGCGGAGTCGCGACAGGAGCCGGAGGCATGTTCGATGGTGTATTCCGGGGTCTGTACACCCGGTTCCATGCGAATCAGGTAGCCGATGTCTTCGCTGAGGCGCTGATTGAGCGCAACCAGGAAATCCACGCTCGGTAGCGGCGTGCGATCAATGCCGTCCAGATAGGCCTTGAATTTCGGCGTCAGGGGCAATGTTTCCAGGTATGGCGCCAGCTCTTTGCGCTCATCCGCGGCGTAGACGAAAGGGATCTTTTCGGCGTAAGGCTCGAGGAAAAAGTCGAACGGATTGAAGACCGCCATCTCCGCCAGCAAGTCGACCTCGATCCGCAGCTCATCGGTTTTCTCCGGGAACACCAACCGCGCCAGGTAGTTGCCCTGGGGATCCTGCTGCCAGTTGATGAAATGCTGCTCGGGCGAGACTTTCAGCGCATAGGACAGTATCCGCGTGCGGCTATGGGCAGCCGGGCGCAGGCGAACGATCTGCGGACCGAGCTCGACAGCGCGGTCGTAGCGGTAATGCGTGACGTGGTGCAATGCGACATGAATCGACACGGCGTGCCTCCTGCGAGCCTGGACGTTATCGAAAGCGGCGCAAGACTTATGCCATACCGGCAGGTCGGCCCCTTTCTTCGGTTACTCAAGGCAGTAGAGCACTAAAAGCGCGCATTGCTCGCTTTCGTGCACACAGGGGCGCACATAAATGTGGCGGATCGATGGGCGAGTCGACTTAACGGCGGCGCGATGCCTTGAAGGCTTGCCTGATCAACTCTCGCTGGCGGCGGATTTCAACCAGTTGGGTGCGCATTTCGCGGTGGCGTTTGCTGTTGAGTAGCAACAGGCCTAGCAATGGAAAGAGGAGGCCTACCGCGTAAACGAATCGATTTGGGCGATAGGCAATAGTCGGTAATACAGACAACAGACAGACCACAAAAAGCCCGGCGAACACCCAGACCCAACCAGGTCTGCCGCGCACGACCATAAAGTTGCTATGGACCAGAACCGCAGTGCAAATCACAGTGCATAAGGCGAAAAATTTCGCTTCGTCCGCCAGCGGAGCGTTCACAAAGAAGCTATCAACAAGAGCAAAGAGAGCAAGCAAACACGATATTTTCGCCACGAAGATCGCGGCGATAAAGGTTGGGAAATAGCGCTTCATAAAATTGAGAAAAAACGGATAGTTCTCCATCTAGCGTCCCTTCTTGTTTTTCTGAAGCCCGACGGCAGATTTTGCTGCGATACGCTCATGACGTAACTCAAGCAACTTCTGGCGCATTTCTCGATGGCGTTTGCTATTAAGCAGTAGCAAACCCAGCATCGGAAATAACAACCCAGTCACATAGGCGACGGGATGCGGCTTATAACCATAGGTGGGAAGGACTGTGAGGAAACACACCAAATAGAACACGACGATGGCCCGCACACCCCAGGACCGTCCCCTGATCATGACAAAATGGCTCAATGCCAAGAGCAAAGACAACACCAGCGCCAGAAGAAAAGAATACTTGCCCCGTTCAGGATCTCCTCGAAAGTAAGTACTTGAGACTAATGAAATCGAAGCAGAAAGAGCAAAGCAAGCTAGAAAAAAGGCGCAGATAAAGATTGGAAAATAGTGAGCAAGGAAAGCGTTCAGTGAATACTTGCGATCCATTACTCAATCTCCTCATACAGACCAACAGCAATTGTTCGGAGGTTCCCGGCTAAGCTACTTCCTGTTAAACCTATGGCCGCCCCCAGAGAGTCGCGAATCTGAGTGACAGTCGCGTGGTTGATTTGAGTGGCCGTATAACGCTTTGCAAGCGTCCCCGAACGCTGGCGAAGCTTCAACAATTTATTTGTCAGGCTCGGGTCTTTTAATGTTAACAATTCTTTGGTCAACGCCTTTCTTTGCTGGCGTGTCAGACCTTTAGAAAGCTCGTACCAACTCCTGCCGGTCGAGACCTTCCTGGCCTGCAAGAGCCTCAGGGTGGTTAAAGTAGACGCACCGGCTCCCAGCAATGATGCGGCATCCAGTACCGGCATTGCATAGCGATACCAGTCCTCGCTGTCCATATCATCATTGGCTGATGGGTCGTTGAGTTCGTTGTACGCCCTCATGCCTCCCACCACACACTGCGCAGTACTCGCGGCAGCAGCTGTTGCTCCAATTGCTGTTACAACCAAACTGGCACCTGCTGTAAATGGAACTGCAATCGTGCCACTGAAAACCACGATCCAGCCCAGAATGGCACCGGCACAGGATAACGTCGTATTGACCGCCTCCCCTACTAAACGAGACTCACGCGGGTTGTTCTTTACCTGATCAGCGAATTGCGCAGGCGCAATGTACTTCTGCGCCTCGCGCAAAATGATTCGCTTGGGCTTGATACTGCAAATCGGCTTGAACTCGCGCAGGGTCACTACGTTGAACTCGGCATCGATGTACACCACGCCCGCGCCGACGATTCCGGGGTCGGCGTCGATGGCAGCAAACAGGCGTGGCAGGTTGATCTGGCTTTCGATGCGTTGGCGGGCCATGAACCGGGAAGGGCTGTAGTCCATGCCGATGCCCGGTAAGGGGTTGCTCATGTGAATCGTCCTTGAAGATCGGGGGGAGAGATCTTTATTGCCTGTGCCGCCATCATCACGAGCGAGCCCGGCTCCCACAGGGTTTGGCGTCGTATAGGGAAATCAGTTTCCCGGGCAGCCATTGAAGTGCGCGTCACCTTAGCAAACAGGCCACACCCTCGCTAGAAAACAAAACGCCAGCACTGAGGCTGGCGTTTTGCGATAGAGCGCGAAGTTTAACGCGGCACGACTGGCTTGCGGGCCGGTTTGGGTCCCTTGCCTTTGGCCGCGTCCTTACGCTCCTTGGCCGCCTGCTGGTTGCGGGCGAATGCCGCAGCCTTGGCCTGTTCACGCTTGTCCCACGGGTTACCGCCATCACTGGCACGCGGTGGCAGGCCGGTGTGCTGGGTCAGGATTTTGGTGGTCTTTTCCCCGGCCACTTTGTGGCTGCCGGCCGGTGTCGAGTTCTTGCGACGGGCGCTCTGGTAGCTGTCGGTCGCCGGCTGATGCAGCGGGATCAACTGGTTCTTGCCCGGCCCGATCAGGTCGGCGCGGCCCATGCGGGTCAGCGCTTCGCGCAGCATCGGCCAGCCTTTGGGGTCGTGATAACGCAAGAACGCCTTGTGCAGACGACGCTGCTCTTCGCTCTTGACGATGGTCACGCCGTCACTCTTGTAAGTGACCTTGCGCAACGGGTTCTTGCCCGAATGGTACATCGCGGTGGCGGTAGCCATCGGCGACGGGTAGAACGCCTGCACCTGGTCGGCACGGAAACCGTTGCCCTTGAGCCACAGGGCCAGGTTCATCATGTCTTCGTCGGTGGTGCCCGGGTGAGCGGCGATGAAGTACGGAATCAGGTACTGCTCTTTCCCGGCTTCCTTGGTGTACTTCTCGAACATGCGCTTGAACTTGTCATAGCTGCCGATGCCCGGTTTCATCATCTGGTTGAGCGGACCTTCCTCGGTGTGTTCCGGGGCGATCTTCAGGTAACCACCGACGTGGTGAGTCACCAGTTCCTTGACGTACTCCGGCGACTCGACCGCGAGGTCGTAACGCAGGCCGGACGCGATCAGGATCTTCTTCACACCCGGCAAGGCACGGGCGCTGCGATAGAGCTGGATCAGCGACGAGTGATCGGTGTTGAGGTTTTCACAGATGCCCGGGAACACGCAGGACGGCTTGCGGCACGCGGACTCGATGACCGGGCTCTTGCAGGCGATGCGGTACATGTTCGCGGTCGGGCCGCCGAGGTCGGAAATCACTCCGGTGAAGCCTGGCACCTTGTCGCGGATCTCTTCGATTTCGCGAATGATCGACTCTTCGGAACGGTTCTGGATGATCCGGCCTTCGTGCTCGGTGATCGAGCAGAACGTACAGCCGCCGAAGCAGCCGCGCATGATGTTCACCGAGAAGCGGATCATGTCGTAGGCAGGAATCTTTTCCTTGCCGTACGCCGGGTGCGGAACCCGTGCGTAAGGCATGCCGAACACGTAGTCCATTTCTTCGGTGGTCATGGGAATCGGAGGCGGGTTGAACCAGACGTCCACTTCGCCATGCTTCTGCACCAGCGCACGGGCGTTGCCCGGGTTGGTTTCCAGGTGAAGCACGCGGTTGGCGTGGGCGTAGAGCACCGAGTCGCCACGGACTTTTTCCATCGATGGCAAACGGATGACCGTTTTCTCGCGGGTAAGGCGCGGGTTCGGCAGCAATTGCACGACCTTCGCTTCGTTCGGGTCTTCAACCGGCCCCTTTTCCTGCTCGATGGCACAAGCCTGGGTGTCTTGGGTGTTCACGTATGGGTTGATGATCTTGTCGACCTTGCCCGGACGGTCAATGCGCGTGGAGTCGATCTCGAACCAGTCTTTTGGCGTGTCACGACGAATGAACGCGGTACCACGCACATCGGTGATGTCTTCGATCTTGTGACCGAACGACAGACGCTGGGCGACTTCGACAATCGCACGCTCGGCGTTGCCGTAGAGCAGGATGTCGGCGCAGGCGTCGATCAGGATCGAGTTGCGCACCCGGTCCTGCCAGTAATCGTAGTGGGCGATGCGGCGCAGGGAGGCTTCGATGCCACCGAGAACGATCGGCACGTGCTTGTAGGCTTCCTTGCAGCGCTGGCTGTAAACCAGGCTCGCGCGATCCGGACGTTTGCCCGCCAGGCCACCGGGGGTGTAGGCGTCATCGGAACGGATTTTTTTGTCGGCGGTGTAGCGGTTGATCATCGAGTCCATGTTGCCGGCCGCGACACCGAAGAACAGGTTCGGCTCGCCGAGCTTCATGAAGTCGTCTTTGGACTGCCAGTTAGGCTGGGCAATGATCCCGACGCGGAAGCCCTGAGCCTCCAGCAGTCGGCCGATGATCGCCATGCCGAACGACGGGTGGTCGACGTAGGCATCACCGGTAACGATGATGATGTCGCAGGAATCCCAGCCAAGCTGATCCATCTCCTCCCTGCTCATCGGCAGGAATGGCGCTGGCCCGAAACATTCGGCCCAGTACTTGGGATAGTCAAATAACGGCTTGGCTGCTTGCATGTCGATAACCGGTGTTGGCTTTCATTGAATTTCGCGGGCGCGGAATATAGCACAAAATTTGACCAATTCCGACGGCTATGGTCGGAAATTACGGCGACCCCATCGCGGGCAAGCCCCTCCCACAGGTTCGGTGTGATCCTTGTGGGAGCGGGCTTGCCCGCGATGGGGCCCTCTCAGGCGCAACACAACTTATTCGTCGTCGAAATTGTAGCTGCCCGGCGCCAGGTTTTCGAAGCGGGTGTACTTACCGATGAACGCCAGTCGTGACGTGCCGATCGGGCCGTTCCGCTGTTTGCCGATGATGATCTCGGCGATGCCTTTATGCTCGGTTTCCGGGTGATAGACCTCATCCCGGTACACGAACATGATCACGTCAGCATCCTGCTCGATCGCTCCGGATTCCCGGAGGTCGGAGTTGATCGGGCGTTTGTTCGGTCGTTGCTCCAGGGAGCGGTTGAGCTGGGACAGCGCCACCACCGGGCAGTTGAATTCCTTGGCGAGGGCTTTCAAGGAACGGGAGATCTCGGAAATCTCGTTGGTCCGGTTGTCGCCACCGGAACCTGGAATCTGCATCAACTGCAGGTAGTCGATCATGATCAGGGCGATGTCGCCGTGCTCACGCACCAGACGCCGGGTCCGCGCGCGCATCTCCGACGGGCTGATACCGGCCGTGTCGTCGATGAACAGCTTGCGATCGTTCAGCAGGTTGACCGCCGAGGTCAGGCGCGGCCAATCGTCGTCGTCCAGCCGACCGGCCCGGACCTTGGTCTGGTCGATACGCCCAAGGGACGACAGCATACGCATGATCAGCGATTCGCCTGGCATCTCCAGCGAGTAAACCAGCACGCACTTGTCGCTGCGCAACACGGCGTTTTCCACCAGGTTCATTGCGAAGGTGGTTTTACCCATGGACGGACGGCCGGCGACGATGATCAGGTCGGCAGGCTGTAAGCCGCTGGTCTTCTCGTCGAGGTCGGTGTAACCGGTGGACAGGCCAGTGATGGCGTTGTCGGTGTTGAACAAGGTATCGATGCGGTCGATAGCCTTGGTCAGCAGGTCATTCACACTCACCGGGCCGCCGGTTTTTGGCCGGGCCTCGGCGATCTGGAAGATTTGCCGCTCAGCTTCGTCGAGAATCTCTTCAGCCGTGCGGCCTTCCGGATTGAAAGCGCTGTCGGCAATTTCGGTGGCGATGCCGATCAGTTGCCGTAAGGTCGCCCGCGCACGAACGATTTGCGCATAGGCCTTGATGTTGGCGACGGACGGCGTGTTTTTCGCCAGCTCACCCAGGTAGCCGAGACCACCGACTTGCGAGGTCTGACCTTCCTTGTCCAATTGCTCGGCGAGGGTCACGACGTCGATGGGGGAGTTCTGGTCGGCGAGCTTGGCGATCGCACGGAAGATCAGGCGGTGGTCATGCCGATAGAAATCGCCGTCGGAGACTTGATCCAACACGCGTTCCCAGGCGTTGTTGTCCAGCATCAAACCACCGAGCACAGCCTGTTCGGCCTCGATGGAATGCGGCGGCACCTTCAGGGCAGCGGTTTGCAGATCGTATTGCTCGGGAGCGGAAATATCGTTCATGGCCACTTGGAATTAGTTTGTAGAAAATCAGGAACCGCAGAAAGACAAAGGGCACGACCTGTAAACAGGATCGTGCCCGATGTTACCGGCAAGCACCCGAGGGTGCCAGCCGACAAGTGCTGCTTAAGCTGCTACCACGACAACGCGTACGGTGGCTTCAACTTCGGCGTGCAGGTGCACGGCTACGTCGAATTCGCCTACGTTGCGGATGGTGCCGTTCGGCAGACGAACTTCGCTTTTTGCAACTTCAACGCCAGAGGCGGTCAGTGCATCAGCGATGTCGTGGGTGCCGATCGAACCGAACAGCTTGCCTTCGTCACCAGCGGTGGCAGTGATAGTCACTTCCAGCTCAGCCAGTTGGGCGGCACGGCTTTCAGCCGAAGTTTTACGGTCTGCTGCGGCTTTTTCCAGCTCAGCGCGACGCTCTTCGAACGCAGCCAGGTTGGCAGCGGTCGCAGCGGTAGCTTTGCCGTAAGGCAGCAGGTAGTTACGACCGTAACCAGCCTTAACGTTCACTTTGTCACCCAGGTTGCCCAGGTTGGTGACTTTTTCCAGAAGGATCAGTTGCATGTGAAAATCCTCTTAACTTTTAACCTTCACCGTTCGCGTTATCGGCATCTTTCGGTGCCGAACGACCGCGAAAATCAATCAGGCTGTCGACGATGGCCAAGACCACCAGCAACGGATAGATCAGTTGCATGAACAGCAACAGCGTGACGTACAACCCCACCAGCCAGAATTTGGCCAGTCGCTTTTGCGCCACCAGCCCGTGAATCAGGGCCAGCCCGGCGAACACCAGCGGTACGCTGCACAACGGTGTCAACATGGCCATCTGCGAGCCTAAGTTAGGCCCCAGAAGCATCAACACCAGCAGCAACATCGCCGGTAAAAGCGGGATTCGGATGGCGCGAAACTCGCGACCAAAACCACCCGGGTTGTACAACAACGCCTGCCAGTAGCGCCCGACAATCAGGCTCAGCACACTGACGATTTGCAACAAGGCCGCAATCAGGCCGGTCAGGACCGGTGCAATCAGGGACGCGAAACGCGCTTGCTCGTCTACCGACAATTGCTGGTAGACATCACCGAGTAGCGACGGCATGACTTTTATCAAAGCCTGCGCCAGCATCTCGATCTGGGGCGCAAAAGCCGCTCCCAGCACCACTGAAAACACCAATCCCATCGCTATGCTGACCAGCAGCACGCGGTTCCAGGACTCGCTTGCGCGCAAAACCAACGCAAGGCTCGAAGACCCCAGCAGCACCAGAAGTGCCCGTGGGTCGTCGGAATAAAGCCACCAGATCAACGCTGGCAGCAGTCCCAGAGCAAGAACGCCCAAGGCGTCCTTCAATCCGCGCCGCAGGAGCACAAGGCATCCTGCGGCAGCACCCAACCAATACAACAACGGCAACGTTGCGCATCCGGCCACTACCAGAGTGGCCTGCATACGGCCGCGCATGATGAACTCAGCTAAGGCGCGCATGCATTCAATCCTTTGCTACGTGTCGACTGCCCGGTCTCAGCGGCCGTGGCTGTCGGTGTAGGCCAGCAGGGCCAGGAAGCGGGCGCGCTTGATAGCGGTGGCCAGCTGACGCTGATAACGAGCTTTGGTACCGGTGATGCGGCTTGGAACGATTTTGCCGGTCTCGGATACGTAAGCTTTCAGAGTGTTGAGATCTTTGTAATCGATCTCTTTCACGTCTTCAGCGGTGAAGCGGCAGAATTTACGACGACGGAAGAAACGTGCCATGTAATAGGCTCCTCAAAAGGTCCGTGGATTACTCGTCAGCGTTATCGCTGGCGTCGCTGTCATCACCATCAACGCCTTCGGCGTCGGAGTGCTCAGGACGGTCGCGACGCTCACGGCGCTCACTGCGGTTTTCTTCAGCCTTGAGCATCTCGGATTGGCCGGTAACGGCTTCTTCGCGACGGATGACCAGGTTACGGATCACTGCATCGTTGTAGCGGAAGTTGTCTTCCAGCTCGGCCAGGGCCTTGCCAGTGCACTCAACGTTCAGCATCACGTAGTGAGCCTTGTGAACATTGTTGATTGCGTAGGCCAGTTGACGACGGCCCCAATCTTCCAGACGGTGGATTTTGCCGCCGTCTTCTTCGATCAGCTTGGTGTAACGCTCAACCATGCCGCCGACTTGCTCGCTTTGATCCGGGTGGACCAAAAAGATGATTTCGTAATGACGCATGAATGCTCCTTACGGGTTGTAGCCTGCCGCTCAAAAGCGGTCAGACAAGGAGTGAATGACACTTATGGACTTGCTTGCGATAGACACATGCGTGCCTGCCGTCACAGCAAGGGGCGCAATTGTAGAGAAGGGACAAGAGAGGCGCAAGGCAATTGGTGATTATTTGAACAACCACCAATGTTCGCCAGGCATAAATCATTGTGGGAGCGGGCTTGCTCGCGAAAGCGGAGTGTCATTCAGCACAAGTGTTGAATGTCAGGCCGTATTCGCGAGCAAGCCCGCTCCCACATTAGAACTGCGTCGGATCAGGACTTTTTGCTGACAGCCTTGACGCTGCGCTGGCGCCGGGCTTCAAACAGACAGACGCCGGTCGCCACGGAAACGTTGAGACTGCTGACGCTACCAGCCATCGGCAGGTGCACCAGGTAGTCGCACAGATCGCGGGTCAGGCGACGCATGCCGCTGCCTTCAGCCCCCATGATCAGGATGGTCGGGCCGGTCATGTCTTGCTGATACAGACTCTGTTCAGCCTCGCCAGCCGTACCGACAACCCACAAGCCACGCTGCTTGAGCTTCTCCAGGGTGCGCGCCAGATTGGTCACCGCAACCAACGGAATCACTTCCGCCGCGCCGCAGGCCACTTTACGCACCGTCGGGGTCAACGTCGCCGACTTGTCCTTTGGAACGATCACCGCCAGCGCGCCGGCCGCATCGGCCGAACGCAGGCAAGCGCCGAGGTTGTGCGGATCGGTCACACCGTCGAGCACCAGCAACAGCGGCGCGCCTTCGGTGCGATCAAGCAGTTCGTCGAGCATCGCCTCGCCCCAGACCTGGCTCGGACTCACCTCCGCCACCACGCCCTGGTGCACGCCTTCAACCCAGGCATCCAGCTCACGACGCTCGGCGTTGCCGACGGCCACGCGATTTTCGTTCGCCAACTCGATCAGCGCCTGAACCCGCGGATCACTGCGGCCTTCGGCCAGCCAGATCTGCTTGACGCGTTTTGGGTGGTGACGCAGCAACGCTTCTACCGCGTGCACGCCATAGATCTTTTCCAACTGACTCATGACTTGGCCTTAGGTTTGCGCGCCCCGCCGCTTCTGGCGGCTGGAGCGGAACCCGCTTTTGGCGGGCCTTTACGGTGTTTGCTCGGTTTCGCTGGCTTGCCGCCGGAGGCCTTGTCAGGCGCCGACCGCCCGGTCTTTCCCCCAGACGCCGCTTTACCGCCGCTTTTCGCTTCAGACAGCAACGCCTGTTTCAATTCACGACTTTTGCGCAACTCGGCATTTTTTGCCGCGGCATCGCTCGGGCGATAGGCCTCGACGACTTTTTCCTTGGCAGGACGACGGCCGGTTTTCGCCGGTGCCGGTTCTGCGGCGGATTTGACAGCCGGAGCAGCGGTTTCAGTCCCACGCTTCTTGCGGCCGATCGGCGCGCTGATGGTTTTTTCAGCCATCTCGAAGTCGATCTTGCGCTCGTCGAGGTCGACGCGCATGACGCGAACTTCAACGGTGTCGCCAAGGCGGAAGCTGCGACCGGTACGCTCACCGGCGAGGCGGTGGTGTACAGGATCGAAGTGGTAGTAATCGCCCGGCAGCGCGGTGACGTGCACCAGGCCTTCGACGTAGATATCGGTCAGTTCGACGAACAGACCAAAACCGGTCACGGCGGTGATCACACCCGGGAACGATTCGCCCACGCGGTCTTTCATGAACTCGCACTTGAGCCAGTTCACGACATCGCGGGTCGCTTCGTCGGCCCGGCGCTCGCTCATCGAGCACTGCTCGCCGAGCTGCTCCAGAATCGCTTCGTCGTACGGATAGATGCGCGCTTTCGGAATGGTCATAGCACCGGCACGTCGAACGTGCGGGGTGTCCATTTTCGAATGGATGACGCTGCGAATCGCCCGGTGCGTGAGCAAGTCCGGGTAGCGGCGAATCGGCGAAGTGAAGTGGGTATAGGCTTCGTAATTCAGGCCGAAGTGGCCCTGATTATCAGCGCTGTACACCGCTTGGCTCAACGAACGCAGCATGACGGTCTGGATCAGGTGGAAATCCGGACGGTCCTTGATGCCTGCCAGCAAAGCCTGGTAATCCTTCGGCGACGGACCATCCTTGCCTTTGTGCAGGGACAGACCTAGCTCGCCAAGGAAGGCGCGCAGTTTTTCCAGACGCTCCGGTGGCGGACCGTCGTGGACGCGATACAGCGCAGGGATTTCGTGCTTCTTCAGGAACTCTGCAGTGGCCACGTTGGCCGCCAGCATGCATTCCTCGATCAGCTTGTGGGCGTCGTTGCGAACGGTCGGACGGATTTCGGCGATTTTGCGCTCGGAGCCGAAGATGATCCGGGTTTCCTGCGTTTCGAAATCAATCGCGCCACGCACGTGACGGGCCGCCAGCAGAACCTTGTACAGCGCATACAACTGCTTGAGGTGCGGCAGGACGTCGGTGTACTCACCACGAAGCTGACGCGCTTCGGTAGCTTTCGGCGTCTCCAGCATGGCACTGACCTTGTTATAGGTCAGGCGGGCGTGGGAGTGAATCACCGCTTCGTAGAAGCAGTAGTCGGTCATTTCGCCGGATTTGGAGATGGTCATCTCGCAGACCATGGCCAGGCGATCGACGTGCGGGTTGAGCGAGCACAGGCCGTTGGACAGCTGCTCAGGCAGCATTGGCACGACGCGCTCGGGGAAGTACACCGAGTTGCCACGAACCTGGGATTCGTTATCCAGCGCCGAACCGATTTTCACGTAGCTGGAAACGTCGGCGATCGCCACATACAACTTCCAGCCACCGGAGAACAGGCGCAGCTTGCCCGGTTTGGCTTCGCAGTAGACCGCGTCATCGAAGTCGCGTGCATCTTCGCCGTCGATGGTCACGAACGGCAGATGGCGCAGGTCGATGCGCTTCTCTTTGTCTTTCTCTTCGACTTCAGGCTTGAGCTTGGCGGCTTCCTTGAGCACCGCTTCAGGCCAGACGTGAGGGATATCGTAAGTGCGCAGGGCGACATCGATTTCCATGCCCGGCGCCATGTAGTTACCCACGACTTCGACCACGTCGCCTTGCGGCTGGAAGCGTGGCGTCGGCCAGTGAGTGATCTTCACTTCGACGAATTGACCGATCTGGGCATTGGCGTTACGGCCCGGCGTCACCAGCACTTCTTGCTGGATCTTCGGATTGTCCGCGACGACGAAACCGATACCGCCCTCTTCGAAGTAACGACCGACGATGGTCTCGTGGGCACGGGACACCACTTCGACGATCATGCCTTCACGGCGACCGCGACGGTCGAGGCCGGAAACACGCGCCAGGGCACGGTCGCCATCGAACACCAGACGCATTTGCGCCGGACTCATGAACAGGTCGTCACTGCCGTCGTCCGGGACCAGAAAGCCGAAGCCGTCACGGTGACCGCTGATGCGGCCCAGGATCAGGTCGAGCTTGTCCACCGGCGCATAAGTGCCGCGACGGGTATAGATGAGTTGAGCGTCGCGCTCCATGGCGCGCAGGCGACGACGCAGGGCTTCGATCTGGTCTTCTGTGGTCAGACCAAACTCTTCGACCAGCTGCTCGCGGTTAGCAGGCGAACCTCGATCAGCAAGGTGCTGAAGGATCAGTTCGCGGCTAGGAATAGGGTTTTCATATTTTTCCGCTTCACGAGCGGCCTCGGGATCGAGGGACTGCCAATCGGCCATTAGAGAGTTTTCACCTTGTCTATATGCGGGTTAGTTTGGCATAGGCGTAATGAAACGGGAAATTTCAGGCTATGACAGCCCATCTAAAGCCCTTTATCGACATCGCAAAGCTGATTTGAATACCACTGGAGAAATTTTCCAGGTTTTTTCGATGCCGGGGGTTTACAGTTAAAAAGACGCTCCGTATAGTGCGCGCCATCGACGACGCACACGCGCTGCCGATACTGCCCAGATGGTGAAATTGGTAGACACGCCAGCTTCAGGTGCTGGTGACCGCAAGGTCGTGGAAGTTCGAGTCTTCTTCTGGGCACCAATTTCGAGCTTGAGATTAGATCAATTTCAGGGCTCACACAAAAACCCGCGAAAGCGGGTTTTTGCATTTAAGGCTTCCGGTTTATTAAAATTAAATCAGGGGTTTACAGATCAAAATGCTCTCCGTATAGTGCGCCACATCAACAGCGGCAACGCTTGCGATTATGCCCAGATGGTGAAATTGGTAGACACGCCAGCTTCAGGTGCTGGTGACCGCAAGGTCGTGGAAGTTCGAGTCTTCTTCTGGGCACCAATTCAAATTCAAGGTCACGATCTTGAATTTCACAGAAACCCGCGAAAGCGGGTTTTTGCAAAGCCAATACTTCCCTGTGGCGAGGGAGCTTGCTCCCGCTGGAGTGCGAAGCGCTCCTCATCATTCCAACAGTTACACCGCACTCTCAGGGTTTACGACTGCTTCGCAGCCGAGCGGGAGCAAGCTCCCTCGCCACAAAACTCGCCCCCGCCCTTCTAGCAAACACTCCTCAGACCCGCAAGACGCACATGAGAAACAATATCGTTTATCATTGTTACAAGTTTTTGCAATGCGACAGTGAGGAACCCTGCGAATGATGTTTCGAAATACCCTGCGCCGCGGCCTGACCATCACCCTGCTCGGCCTGACACTCGCCACTCCCCTCACCCAAGCCGCCGATCCGGTTTCCCTGACACTCTATAACGGCCAACACAAGGAAGTCGGCGATGCCGTCGCCAAAGCCTTCGAAGCCAAGACCGGGATTCACGTCAATGTGCGCAAGGGCAGCAGCAACCAGCTCGCCAGCCAGATCGTCGAAGAAGGCGATCGATCCCCCGCCGATGTGATCTACACCGAAGAATCCCCACCACTGAACAAACTCGGCGAACAAGGCCTGCTGGCGAAAACCGACGCCACCACCCTCGCCGTTCTGCCAAAGGACTACGTCGCCGGCAACGGCACCTGGATCGGTATCACTGCGCGAGTCCGCGTGGTTGCGTTCAACCCCAAGTTGATCGATGAAAAAGACCTGCCCAAGTCGGTAATGGAGTTCTCCGATCCGAAATGGCAAGGCAAAGTCGGCTTCGTGCCCACCAGCGGCGCATTCCAGGAACAGGCCGTGGCGATCATTAAAGTCCACGGCATGGACGCCGCCGAAGAATGGCTCACCGGCCTGCGTGCATTCGGCAAGACCTACAGCAACAACATGGTCGCGCTGAAGGCTGTGGAAAACGGCGAAGTCGCCACCGTACTGGTGAACAATTACTACTGGTTCGCCTTGCAGCGTGAAAAAGGCCAGCTCGATTCGAAACTGCATTACTTTACCGGCGGCGACGTCGGCGGGTTGATCACTGTTTCCAGCGCCGCCGTACTGAAATCCAGCAAACATCCAGAAGAAGCCCAGCAATTCCTCGCCTACATGGCCAGCGAAGAAGGTCAGCGCGTGATCACCCAGACCACCGCCGAATACCCGCTGCACAAAGGCATGGAATCGGATCGCGGCCTCAAGCCGTTCAGCGAACTGCAAGCACCGAACGTCACGCCCGCCGATCTCGGCAACGCCGAAGAAGCCCTGGACCTGGAACGTGACGTTGGCCTGAACTGATGAGCGCATCGTTATCTGCCCCCGCCTTGCGTGGGGGCTACGTGCCACGGCGCAAGCGGCCGTCGATCTGGTTGTTGCTGCCGGTTTTGCTGCTGGTGGTGCTCAGCCTGTTGCCACTGGCTTATGTTGGCCTCAAGACCTGGCAAGCAGGCTTGGCCGAGGCGCTGCATCTGTTGTGGCGACCTTACGTGCTTGGCCTGCTGCGTAATACGCTGGCGCTGATGGTGGGCGTCACGCTGGCCTGCGGCGTGATTGGCTTGTCGCTCGCCTGGTTACTGGAACGCAGCACTCTGCCAGGTCGACGGCTATGGGGCGTGATCCTGTGCCTGCCGTTCGCGGTGCCGGCATTTGTCAGCAGCTTCACCTGGGTCTCCCTGAGCGCTCACTTCGAAGGGCTAGGCGGCGCGATTCTGGTGATGACCCTGTCCAAATACCCGCTGATTTTTCTGCCAGTGGCGGCAACCCTGCGCAATCTCGATCCGTCCCTGGAGGAGTCTGCACGAACCCTGGGGCAGAATCGCTGGGGCGTGTTCTTCAAAATCACCCTGCCTTTGCTCTGGCCGTCACTGCTGGCCGGTTCGCTGCTGATTGCGCTGCACATGCTGGTGGAGTTCGGCGCGCTGTCGATCATCGGGCTGCAGACTTTCACGACAGCGATCTACCAACAGTTCGAACTGGAATTCAGCAACGCTAACGCAGCGATGCTCTCGGCGGTGCTGTTGGCGCTGTGTCTGGTGCTGCTATGGCTGGAGCTACGCGTGCGTGGCAAGGGCCGACATGTGCGCACCGGCCAAGGCGCGGCGAGGCAGGCGCAACAGGTTCGCCTGGGGCCATGGACGACTGTCGGACAGCTTTACTGCCTGCTGCTGGCGATCATCGGCAGCGGCATTCCGCTGGGGATGCTGGCGTACTGGCTGATGGTGGGTTCGTCGGCGGCGTTCCCGGTCGCCGCGATCAGCGAGGCGTTGTTGTCGTCTCTGGCGCTGTCTCTCGGTGGTGCGGCGCTGTGCCTGGTGCTGGCGGTACCGGTGGGATTATTGGTGGTGCGCCATAAAGGCCGACTGGCAATCTGGGCCGAGCGCCTGCCGTATCTGCTGCATGCGCTGCCGGGATTGGTGATTGCGCTGACTCTGGTGTATTTCGCCCTGCATTATGTGCCAGTGCTGTACCAGACCTCGGCGCTGCTGCTGATTGCTTACGCGCTATTGTTTCTGCCGCTGGCGCAGGCACCGATTCGTACGGCGCTGAACAAGGCAGCACCACAACTGGAAGAGGCCGCACGCACGCTGGGAGCGTCGTCCTTCAGCGCGTTTTGTCGAGTGACGCTGCCGATCATCTTCCCCGCCTTGGGGGCAGCCTTTGCACTGGTGTTTCTGGATGCGATGAAGGAGCTGACGGCGACGCTGTTGCTGAGTCCGACCGGGCTCAATACGCTGGCGACGGAAGTCTGGGCGCATACTGCGAATGTGGAGTTTGCGGCGGCGGCGCCTTATGCGGCGCTGTTGATACTGGTGTCGGGGTTGCCGGTCTACCTGTTAACGACCCGGATGTATTTGAGCCGCTGAGATAGTCTTCGCGAGCAAGCCCGCTCCCACACTTGATCTGCCGTGATCACACCATTGGTGAACACCAGAGATCAAATGTGGGAGCGGGCTTGCTCGCGAAGGGGCCATCCCTGACATCCCATCAAGCCCTGAACTGCCCCAGGCTCGCCTTCAATTGCGCCGCCAAACCATCCAGCACCTTGCCACTGGCCGTGGTTTCCACCACCGCCTGAGCAGCCTTTTCAGCTTGAGCATGAATGGTCTCAACCCGCCCACGCACGGCCTGCGCACCTTGCGCCTGATGCGCCGCAGCCTGTGTCGCCAGACCGATCGCCGCATGCACCTGCTCGACCGACACCTGCACCGACTGCTGCAACCGCGCACTGTCGCGCAACACCAGCAAACCTTCGCTGGCCTGACGTCCGGCCTGTCCGATTGCCGCAACAGCCTCTCGCGCGCCCTGCTGCAACGCAACGATGTGGGCCTGAATGTCGCCGGTTGAGCTCTGAGTCTTGCTCGCCAGTGCCCGCACCTCATCCGCCACCACGGCAAACCCGCGACCGGTCTCACCGGCACGCGCCGCCTCAATGGCCGCGTTCAACGCCAGCAAGTTGGTTTGTTCGGCGATCCCGTGAATCACCGTCAACACCACTTCAATCTGCTCACTCTGCTGCGCCAGGCGCTCGATGACTTTCGCACCGGTGTCGACTTGTCCGGCCAATGCCTCAATGAGACTGCCAACTTTCGCCGAGGTCCGAGTGTTTTCATCCGTAGCCTGACGAATGCCCACCACCTGCTGCAAAGCGGCCTGCATGGCGTGACTTTCAGACTGGGCTTCATCAGCCATTTGCGACAACGCGCGCAAGCTTTCGGCCACTTCATCGCGCTGCATGCCCGCCGCGGCATCGGCGCCGGCATTGCGCAGGGTCATGGCGCCGATTTCCACGCCGGTCCGCTGGGCCACATCGCCTGCCTCCCGCACGATCGGCTGCAACTTATCCACAAAGCGATTGACCGCCGAGGCCATGTCGCCAATCTCATCCTGGCTGTTGATCTGCACACGCTTGGTCAGATCGCCCTCACCCGCCGCCAGGTCATCCATGGCAGCGATCAGCAGCTTCAAGCGGTTGACCACTCGACGGCCCAGCACCACCGCCAGCAACAGCAGCACACCAAAACCTACCAGCGCCAGGCCCATGCCGATGCGCCAGCGTAAAGTCCCCGCAGCTTCCTGCACGGCAGTGGTGGTATTGGCTTTCATTTCAGTGGCGGTAGATTGCGCCGATTGCAAGCGCCCGCGCATCGCCGCTGCGCTGTCAGCCGCCGCGCCTTTGAGGCTGTCACCCACCAGTTGATCACTGCTGGCGATCAGCGCCGAGAATCGCTTGTCCAGCGCCGCCACATCGGTTTCCACGGAGGCGGTCGAGACGCCCATCAACACCTTGCCGATCTCCACCCCATTGGGATTGATCGAGGCTTCAAGGTAGTAGACCGACGGATCGTTCTTCGCCGCATCCAGCACCTTGTCCAGCGCCCGCTCGCCCTGGCCTTTTTCCAGAAGCGCCTTGTTGATCGGGTTCTCCCGGTTGAGGTAGCGCGTCAGGTGCTGGCCCGTGGCGTCGTCGTAGACCACGAACAACACATTGGGATTGCGCTGGGCACGGCGAGCGAATTCGGAAAGGGTGGGGATGTCGCTGTCCCACATGGCGCGGGGTGCGACCGAGGCCAGAAGCTGCGCCATGTCGTTGGCCGAATCCTTCAGGTCCTTCTCCAACGTCGCACGCAGTTGCGCTTGCTCGTCCTTCAGACGCGAAGACAGCCCGGCCGTCAGGCGCTGACGGGTACTGGTGGACAGGCTATCCAGGCTCGACGTGACTTCACGCCCTGCCTGCTCAAGCTCACCAGAGAGCTTTTGGCTATCGGCGTCCAACCGCATACCCAAATCAGCTTCCAGCGCAGTCACTGTGCTCCGGGTCAGAGCGACAGCTACCAGCACCTGCACCAAAAGGGCGATACCCAGGGTAACGAACACGGGCCGCAAGAGACGGCTTTGTAACAGTGAGAGAACGGCCGACACTGAAAATCCCTCTGCTTTGACGCCATCAAATTGATAGCACGTCAGAAACGATGCTTTTTCAATGTTCACAGCAAAGGTCATGCCGTTCGACAGGCATAAACGACAAAGGCCCCAATTAAGGGGCCTTTGTGTTTTACATCAACGACTTATTAAGCGAACGGGTGACGCAGAACGATGGTTTCGTTGCGGTCCGGGCCCGTCGAAATAATGTCGATCGGAGCACCGACCAACTCTTCGACGCGTTTGATGTAGTTGCGTGCAGCCTGAGGCAGCTCTTCCAGGGTCTTGGCACCGACGGTGGATTCGGTCCAGCCTGGCATTTGCTCGTACACCGGCTCCAGACCAATGTAGCTGTCGGCGTCCGTCGGTGCATCGATCACTGCACCGTCCTGGTTCTTGTAGCCCACGCAGATGTTGATGGTTTCCAGGCCGTCCAGTACGTCCAGCTTGGTCAGGCACAGGCCCGAAATGCTGTTGACGTCGATGGCGCGACGCAGGATGACGGCGTCGAACCAGCCGCAACGACGGGCACGGCCGGTAGTAGCGCCGAACTCATGACCACGCTTGGCCAGGAAAGCACCGACGTCGTCAAACAGCTCAGTCGGGAACGGACCCGAACCCACACGAGTGGTGTAAGCCTTGGTGATGCCGAGGATGTAATCCAGGTACATCGGGCCAAAACCCGAACCGGTGGCGATGCCGCCCGCGGTGGTGTTGGAGCTGGTGACGTACGGGTAAGTACCGTGGTCGATGTCCAGCAGGGAGCCTTGGGCGCCTTCGAACATGATGTCTTTGCCTGCGCGACGCAGCTCGTGCAATTCAGCGGTGACGTCGACCATCATCGGCTTGAGCAGCTCGGCGTATTCCATGCACTCGTCGAGTGTCTTCTGGAAATCGATTGCTGGCTCTTTGTAGTAATTGACCAGTACGAAGTTGTGGTAATCCAGCAACTCGCCCAGCTTGGCGGCGAAACGCTCGCGGTGGAACAGGTCACCGATACGCAGACCGCGACGGGCAACCTTGTCCTCGTAAGCCGGACCGATGCCGCGACCGGTAGTACCGATCTTCAGCTCGCCACGGGCCTTTTCACGGGCCTGGTCCAGCGCTACGTGGTAAGACAGGATCAGCGGGCAGGACGGGCTGATACGCAGGCGCTCACGCACCGGTACGCCTTTCTCTTCCAGCTTGATGATTTCCCGCAGCAGGGCGTCGGGTGCAACCACCACGCCGTTACCGATCAGGCACTGCACGCCTTCGCGCAGTACGCCCGACGGGATCAGGTGCAAGACGGTTTTTTCGCCGTCGATCACCAGGGTGTGGCCAGCGTTGTGGCCACCTTGGTAGCGCACTACGGCGGCAGCATGTTCGGTCAGCAGATCAACGATCTTGCCTTTGCCCTCATCACCCCATTGGGTGCCCAGGACTACGACATTCTTACCCATAACACTTGTCCTCATTCGCGCAAACTTGGTGCCGGCGGCGGCCGGCAGGAAAACTCAAGAAGCCAGCGGCAATACTTGCCAAAGCCCGTTCTGCTGAATCAATTGCCGGTCGCAGTCCGCTTCACGGGCGGCGGCCAAAAGCTGCCCAGGCAATGCCTGAACGACACGCTGACCCTCACTGCGCAACTGGCAAACCTGCTGCCAGAGTGCTGCATCCGTACTGTCAGGCATCCAGATACCGCCAGACGGTAGCTCGATTTCAGCACGCCCCAGGGTCACCAGGGTTTTCAAATCGGTAGAGAAACCAGTTGCCGGACGGGCACGACCGAAGTCGGCACCGATGTCGTCGTAACGACCGCCCTGAGCAATGGACTGGCCAACACCCGGTACGAACACGGCGAACACTACACCGGTGTGGTAGTGGTAGCCGCGCAACTCGCCCAGGTCGAAATACAGCGGTAATTCCGGGAAACGCGTGGACAGACGCTCGGCAATTGCCAGCAAATCGTCCAGGGCCGCCAGCACGGGCGCCGGCGCATTGGCCAGACGCTCACGCGCGGCGCTCAACACTTCACGACCGCCACACAGGTCGACCAGCGCTCGCAGCATGCCCGACAGATCCGCAGGCAGGCCTTCGGTCAAGGTAATGACCTCGTCGATGGCTTTACGTTGCAATGCATCGAACAACTGTTGCTCGACTTCGCCGGACAAACCGGCGGCGCGGGCCAGGCCGCGATAGATGCCGACATGGCCGAGGTCCATGTGCACATCCGGCACATCGGCCAGTTGCAGCATGGCCAGCATCAGGCTGATGACTTCCACGTCACTGCTCGGGCTGGCATCGCCGTACAACTCGGCGCCCAGTTGAATCGGGCTACGCGAGGACGACAAGGCACGCGGCTGAGCATGCAGCACGCTACCGGCATAACACAGACGGCTCGGCCCTTCGCGACGCAGGGTATGCGCATCGATGCGCGCCACTTGCGGCGTGATGTCGGCACGGAAACCCATCTGCCGGCCCGACTGCGGGTCGATGACCTTGAAGGTACGCAGATCGAGGTCCGAACCCGCGCCGGTCAGCAGGGATTCCAGGTACTCGATATGGGGAGTCACGACAAACTCGTAACCCCAGCTCTGGAACAGATCCAACACCTGGCGACGCGCTATTTCGATGCGCGCAGCTTCTGGTGGCAGTACTTCTTCGATGCCATCTGGCAGCAGCCAGCGGTCTACCGTTGCCATTACGCCATTCCCCTATGATCCGGGCGACAAGCCTTTGGGCGAGCCTTGAGTGAAGCAGAAAATGATCGGCCCATGCGCACAAACCGCGCGCATGGACAACGGGGCGAAAAGCCTTAAACCGGCTTCGCCAACCACTTTCCTCGAAAAACCTGTCGAGTCATTCAACTCGGGTGCCTGCATAAAAACAGCAATCAAACGTGCAGACGCAAAAAAGCCGGGAATTTCCCGGCTGCCGCATCATACACACGTTTTCCCAAAGGATCACCCCGCCCGAGGTTTTAGCCGCCAGGCGGGGGATGATTCAGGTCAACGCCGTATCAAGGCTTGGCTTTTTCCAGGTAACGGAAGAAGTCGCTGCCCGGGTCCAGGACCATGACGTCGGATTTGTTCGCGAAGCTTTCACGGTAGGCACGCAGGCTACGGTAGAACGCGTAGAACTCCTGATCCTGACCGTAGGCCTTGGAGTAGATCGCAGCAGCCTGGGCATCACCGTCACCGCGAACCTCTTCAGATTCACGATAGGCTTCAGCCAGCAGCACACGGCGTTGACGGTCGGCGTCGGCACGGATGCCTTCAGCCAGCTCGTTACCCTTGGCGCGGTGCTCGCGAGCTTCACGCTCACGCTCGGTGCTCATACGTTCGAACACGCTGCGGTTCACTTCCTTCGGCAGGTCGATGGTTTTGACCCGGACATCGACAACTTCGATGCCCAGCTCTTTTTCCGCCATCTTGTTCAGCGAGTTGGTGATGTCAGCCATCAGCGCATCACGCTCACCGGACACTACTTCGTGCAGGGTGCGCTTACCGAACTGGTCACGCAGGCCCGATTCCAGACGACGGGAAAGACGCTCGTCGGCAATCTGCTTGAGGCCGGAAGTCGCGGTGTAGAAGCGCTCGGCATCTTTCACGCGCCACTTGGCGTAGGCATCGACCATTACGGCTTTCTTTTCCAGCGTCAGGAAGCGTTGTGTCGGTGCATCCAGTGTCATCAGGCGCGCGTCGAATTTGCGCACCTTGTTCACGTAAGGCACTTTCACATGCAGGCCCGGCTGAACATCGGCCTGGACCACGCGACCGAACTGCAGCAACACCGCACGCTCGGTCTGAGCCACGATGTAGAAGCAGTTCCAGGCAACGATCGCCACGACGACGCCGATAATAAGGGCGATCAGCGATTTATTGCTCATCAGCGACTCTCCCTGGTACGTGCTTGCTGTTGCTGCAGATCAGCTGCCGCACGCGCATTCACTTCATTGCTGCTGGCTGCCGCACCGGTCACCGGAGCGCCGGGACTGCGACCACTGTCGATCATCTTGTCCAGCGGCAAGTAGAGCAGATTGTTCTGGCCATCCTTGTTGCCGGTCACGAGAACCTTGCTGGTGTTGCTGAAGATTTCCTGCATGGTGTCCAGATACAGACGCTGGCGGGTGACTTCAGGGGCCTTGCGATACTCGGCCACCAGCTTGGTGAAGCGATCGGCCTCACCCTTGGCGCGGGAGACGGTCTCGTCGCGGTAACCGTTGGCATCCTCGAGGATGCGCTGGGCCTGACCACGGGCTTCCGGCACGACACCGTTGGCGTAGGTTTCAGCCTGGTTTCGCGAACGCTGCTCGTCTTCACGGGCGCGGATCACGTCATCGAAGGCTTCCTGGACTTCACGCGGTGCAGCTGCGCTCTGTACGTTGACCTGGGTGACGGTGATACCGGTGCGGTAGGTATCGAGGAAGCGTTGCAGACGCTCCTTGATTTCGCTGGCCATCAACTCACGACCTTCGGTCAGCACCTGATCCATGGCGGTAGAACCCACCACGTGACGCAAGGCACTGTCGGTTGCATGCTGCAGGCTGATTTCCGGCTGATCGACGTTCAGTACGAAGTCTTGCAGGTTGCTGATCTTGTACTGCACGGTCAGCGGCACTTCGACGATGTTTTCGTCTTCAGTCAGCATTTGACCCTGCTTGGTATAGGCACGCTCACGCGTGACGTTTTCCATGTACTTGCGATCGATCGGCGGGAAATAGATGTTCAGGCCCGGGCCGACGGTTTCATAGTATTTGCCGAAGCGCAGCACTACGGCTTGCTCCTGCTCGTCGACCACGTAGACAGCGCTGTACAGCCACACAGCCGCCAGCACGACCAGGCCGATGCCGAGCAGGCCGCCGAAGCCGCCACTCTTGCCCGGGCGACCGCCCTCGTCACCGCGTTTTTTACCACCACCGAACAACCCGTTCAGGCTTTCCTGCAGCTTTCGGAAGGCCTCGTCGAGATCCGGTGGTCCCTTGCGGTCGCCGTTATTGCGGCGCTTGCCACCCCAAGGATCCTGATTATTCGAGTTGCCACCCGGCTCATTCCAAGCCATAGCGCTCTCCATCTGATAAAGCAAAGACGCACCCACGGCGCGCCGACCAATGCTACAGAATGCCTGTCACCGCGGCACAACCGCTTTCTCAGGCTTTTATTGCAAAGTGTGTTGCTCGATGAATTCCATCGGTTGCAGACCTTCGCGGCTCACGAGTCGATTCAGTTCGATCCGTGGCAAGCGAACGGCCAGCAAGCTGATGCCTTCTTCGTCGTGTTCTTCTTTTTGCACCGCACCCAGTTCGAAAAACTGCGCACGCAGTCGAGCAAAACGTTGCGGCAAGCGCAAGGTGCCAACAAACAAATCACTGCCTAACAGTTCGGCCACGGCCTGCTTGAGCAGGTCAAGACCGGTACCATCCTTGGCCGATAACCAGACCCGCTGCGGTTTGCCTTCGGCATCGCGCTGGATCTGCGGCTCGACACCCTCGAGCAAATCGAGTTTGTTGTATACCTCAAGGATCGGCAAGTCTTGTGCCCCGATCTCCCCGAGCACCACCATGACCTGTTCAATCTGGGCCATACGCTCAGGCTCATGCGCATCGATCACATGCAGCAGCAGGTCGGAGTTGCTCGACTCTTCGAGCGTAGCCCGAAATGCCTCGACCAGTTTGTGCGGCAGGTGGCGAATGAAGCCTACGGTGTCGGCCAGCACGATCGGCCCGAGGTCGTCGAGTTCGAGTCGGCGCAAGGTCGGGTCGAGGGTAGCGAATAACTGGTCGGCGGCGAAGACGTCGGAATCGGTGACCGAGTTGAACAGCGTCGATTTGCCGGCGTTGGTGTAACCCACCAGTGAAACCGTCGGAATGTCAGCACGTTTGCGCCCGCGACGAGATTGCTCGCGTTGGCTGCGGACCTTTTCCAGGCGCCCCTTGATCTGCCGCAGGCGAATCCGCAACAGGCGCCGGTCGGTTTCCAGCTGGGTTTCACCCGGGCCGCGCAGACCGATACCGCCCTTCTGCCGCTCAAGGTGAGTCCAGCCACGAACCAGCCGCGTACTCATGTGTTCAAGCTGAGCCAGTTCAACCTGGAGCTTGCCTTCATGGGTGCGGGCGCGTTGGGCGAAGATATCGAGAATCAAACCCGTGCGGTCAATCACGCGGCACTCGAAAATACGTTCGAGGTTACGTTCCTGACTGGGCGTGAGGATGTGATTGAAAATCACCAGATCGACCTGTTCGGCGCTGACCAGATCGCGTAACTCTTCGACCTTGCCGCTGCTGATCAGGGTTTTGGCGGTTGGCCGATGACGCGGCACGTTAAAAAACGCGACGGTCTCGGCGCCAGCCGAAATTGCCAACTCCTGAAACTCCTGCGGATCTTCGCGCGCCTCAGGGTCCTGACCATCCAAGTGAACGAGAATTGCCCGTTCACCACCACCGTGGCGCTCAAAGAACAAAGGAGACTCCTATCAGGCGTTACCTGGCTCAGCGTCACCTGCTTCGGATTCGGTTGCGCTAGGCAGACGAATTGGACGAACCGGCACCACTGTAGAGATAGCGTGTTTGTAAACCATTTGGCTAACGGTGTTTTTCAGCAGGATTACGAACTGGTCGAAAGACTCGATCGTGCCTTGCAGTTTGATCCCGTTGACCAGGTAGATGGAAACCCCCACTTTCTCTTTACGTAAAGTATTCAAGTAAGGGTCTTGTAGCGAATGCCCTTTTGACATGTGCCGCACTCCTTTAAGGATTCAATATAAAAAATAGGTAAACAGATGGCTTGGGGCCGTCACACCCCCAAGGATAGACGGCAATTGCAAGGACTCAGCTCAATATGGAGATGGTCCCAAGGTATTTCAAGGCGCGCGGCAGATTGTCGCAATCGAGGCTGTCCAACCAGTGTAAATCAGCCCAACTGCGTAGCCAGGTGAACTGGCGCTTTGCCAATTGGCGCGTGGCAATGATTCCACGTTCCTGCATCTCGGCTTGCGTCAGCTTGCCATCCAGGTAATCCCAGACTTGTCGATAACCTACAGCACGTATAGACGGCATCCCCGAATGCAGGTCACCTCTATCTCGCAGGGCTACGACCTCGTCGATGAATCCCTGTTCCAACATATTTGTGAATCTTTGTTTAATACGCTCGTGCAGTACCTGGCGATTTGCCGGGGCGATAGCCAAGTTCGCGACAGTATAGGGCAATTGTTGCAGTCCCGAAGCGGCTGCTTCAGTACTTTGCGCAGATTGTCGCAAGCGTAGCTCAGTCATGCTCTGACCACTGACGCGATAAACTTCCAGCGCGCGACTGAGGCGCTGCGGATCGTTCGGATGAATTCGCGCGGCCGATTGCGGATCGATGACCGCCAATTGATCGTGCAGGGCTTGCCAGCCAAGGCGTGCAGCCTCTTCTTCGATTTGCGCGCGCACCTGCGGATCGGCCGCCGGCATGTCGGCCAGACCTTCGAGCAAAGCCTTGTAGTAGAGCATTGTGCCGCCTACCAGCAGCGGAATTTTGCCCCGAGCGGTGATCTCTGCCATGGCCTCAAGCGCATCACGACGAAAATCCGCAGCGGAATAACTCTCGGCCGGGTCGAGAATATCGATCAACCGATGCGGAAATTCGGCCAACAACTCTTTGGAAGGCTTGGCGGTGCCAATGTCCATGCCACGGTAAACCAGCGCCGAATCGACGCTGATCAGCTCGCAGGGCAAAACTTTGGTGAGTTCGATGGCCAGGTCGGTCTTGCCGGCAGCCGTCGGCCCCATCAGGAAAATCGCAGGAGGGAGCTGGCTCATCAACGACCGCGCAAAAACAGTTTGTCCAGATCGTCCAGGCCCAATTGGGTCCAGGTCGGTCGGCCATGGTTGCATTGACCGCTGCGTTCGGTGTTTTCCATGTCCCGCAGCAGACCGTTCATTTCCGGCAAGGCCAGACGCCGATTCGCGCGAATTGCGCCGTGGCAGGCCATGGTGCCGAGCAGTTCGTTCAGGTGTGCCTGAATCCGGTCGCTGGTGCCGTATTCCATCAAATCCGCCAGAACGTCGCTGACCAATCGATTGGCTTCCGCCTGTTTCAGAAGCGCGGGGATTTGCCGGATCGCCAGCGACTCCGGGCCAAGACGCTGCAACTCAAAGCCCAACCGCTGGAACCACGCGACGTGTTCTTCGGCGCAATCGGCTTCGCGCTGACTGACCGCCAGGGACTCCGGCACCAACAGCGGCTGACCACTCAGGCCTTCGCTGGCCATGGCGATTTTCAGGCGTTCGTACATGATCCGCTCGTGGGCGGCGTGCATGTCCACCAGCACCAGGCCTTGGGCGTTTTCCGAAAGAATATAGATGCCCTTGAGCTGCGCCAACGCATAACCCAGCGGTGGAATGTCGTCCTGCCCGGCTGGCAGCGCGACCGCGTTGGCTTCGGGCAGTGGCGCGAAGAACTCACGGTAGGCCGCTTGAGCTTCGGCGACGGGCACGCCGGACTGAGGCCGCGGCGTGTATTGATACTGATAACCGGCGCCAGCGCCCGAGCCAGCCGGCGTGTTGAACGACGGTTGTGCCTGAGGCTGTTCCAGCAGCGCATTGGCCGCCAGACGCATTTCGCCCTGCGGACCGAACTCACCGGCGTCGAGCCCGGTGGGCCGGACAATGGCGGTCGCGACAGGTGCGGCCAGATGATCCTCCGGCCGCACATCGCCGAGGGCGCGGTGCAAAGTGCCATAGAGGAAATCGTGAACCATGCGCCCGTCACGGAAGCGTACTTCGTGCTTGGTCGGGTGCACGTTGACGTCGACGCCCGCCGGATCGACTTCGAAAAACAGCACGAACGTCGGGTGCCGACCGTTGAACAGCACGTCGCGATAAGCCTGGCGCACCGCGTGGGCCACCAGTTTGTCGCGCACGGCACGGCCGTTCACAAAGAAATACTGCAAGTCCGCCTGGCTGCGATTAAAGGTCGGCAACCCGACCCAACCCCACAAATGCAGGCCATTGCGCTCGATCTCGATCGGCAGCGCCTGCTCCAGGAAACCCGCCCCGCAGATCGCCGCCACACGCCGGGCGCGGGCCGCGTCATCGTGGGCTTCGTGCAGGCTGAGGATGGTTTTGCCGTTGTGGCGCAGGTGGAACGCCACGTCGAACCGCGCCAGCGCCAGACGTTTGATCACTTCTTGCAGGTGATCGAATTCGGTTTTTTCGGTCTTGAGAAACTTGCGGCGCGCCGGCGTATTGAAGAACAAATCACGCACTTCCACCGAAGTGCCCACCGGATGGGCGGCCGGCTGCACCCGCGGCGCCATGTCCCGGCCTTCGGTTTCCACTTGCCAGGCCTGATCGGCATCGCGAGTGCGGGACGTCAGGGTCAGACGCGCCACGGAGCTGATGGACGCCAGCGCCTCACCACGAAACCCCAGGCTCATCACCTGTTCAAGGTCTTCCAGGTTACGAATCTTGCTGGTGGCGTGACGGGCCAGGGCCAGGGGCAGGTCATCGGCAGAAATGCCGCTGCCATCGTCGCGCACCCGCAGCAACTTGACGCCGCCCTGCTCCACATCGACGTCAATGCGTTTGGCACCGGAGTCGAGGCTGTTTTCCAGCAACTCCTTGATCACCGAGGCCGGGCGCTCAACCACTTCACCGGCGGCAATCTGGTTCGCCAGCCGCGGGCTGAGCAGTTCGATGCGCGCAGCGTTGGTCAGCACCTGGTTCATTCTTTGGCCGCCAGTTCAGTGCCAGGGATGGTCAGAGTCTGACCAATCTTCAGCTCGTCACTTTTCAAGTTGTTTGCGTTACGCAAGGTGGCCGGGGACACCTGATAACGCACGGCGATCATCGCCAGGGTTTCGCCAGGATTCACGCGATGGTCACGTGGACCCTGGGCGATTTTGCCGGAATCGCGCAGCCAGGCAATGTAGGTACCCGGCGGTGGATTCTGCTGAAAGAATTGCCGCACGCCGCTGCTGATAGAACGCGCCAGCGCTTGCTGGTGGTTCGCTGCGGCAAGCTTGGACGCTTCATTGGCGTTGGAGATAAACCCGGTTTCCACCAGAATCGACGGGATGTCCGGCGACTTCAGCACCATGAACCCGGCTTGCTCTACGCGCTGTTTGTGTAGCGGCGTGACGCGGCCGATGTTGCTCAAGACTTTCTGGCCAACGTTGAGGCTCGACGTCAGGGAAGCGGTCATCGACAAATCGAGCAGCACGCCAGCCAGCATGCGGTCCTTGTCGTCGAGGCTGACGTTGCCGGCACCGCCGATCAAGTCGGAACGGTTTTCGCTGTCGGCCAGCCAACGGGCAGTCTCCGACGTCGCACCACGGTCAGACAAGGCGAACACCGAGGCACCAAACGCAGCAGCCGAAGGTGCGGCGTCAGCGTGGATCGAAACGAACAGGTCAGCACCCTTCTTACGAGCGATTTCGGTACGACCGCGCAACGGAATGAAGTAGTCGCCGGTGCGAGTCAGTTCGGCGCGGAAGCCTTTCATGCCATTGACCTGACGCTGCAGTTCACGGGCGATGGCCAGTACCACGTCTTTTTCCCGCTGACCGCGAGAGCCCGAGGCGCCCGGGTCTTCACCACCGTGGCCGGCATCGATCACCACAATGATGTCGCGCTTGCCGGCTGGGGCGGGCGGCAATTTGATCGAGGGCTCGGAGGGTGCGACAGGGACCGCAGGCAACGTCGCCACGGACGGCGTTGGCGCAGGCGGTGGCGCGGCATCGGCCGCATTGTCGAACAGGTCGACGACCAGGCGATTGCCATATTGGGCGTTTGGCGCCAGGGTGAAGCTTTTTGGCGTGACGGCTTTTTTCAGGTCGATGACCACCCGCAGGTCGGTCGGCGTGCGCTGAGCCGAGCGCATCGCGGTAATCGGGGTGTTCGAGGTATTAACGTTCAGTGGTGCGCCGAGAGTTGCACCATTAATGTCGATCACCAGCCGATCCGGGGAGGTCAGGGTAAAAACGCTGTGCTGGACAGACCCTGTCAGGTCAAACACCAGTCGCGTGTTGTCCGGCGCCCGCCACAGGCGAACACTGTTGACCTTTGTCTCGGCCACAGCGTCGACGGTCACCGCCAGAAACAACAATCCTACGGCAGCAACCAACGCGCGAAAGCGCATACCTAACCCCATCATTTATTTGGATTCCAATGCCAAAGCGGCACACCACGACTCGCCACGCGAGCCTTGTGGCGAAATTTTCAGCGAACGCCCGCTGTCTTGCGGGCTAATGGTAATGGTCAGGTCGGGCTTTGGCAAAAAGCCTGCACCGTTACGGGGCCATTCGATCAGGCACAACGCGTCGTCTTCGAAATAGTCGCGGATGCCGAGGTACTCCAGCTCCTCTGGATCGACCAATCGATACAGGTCGAAATGGAAGGCGCGGACCTCCCCGATCTCGTAGGGCTCGACCAGGGTGAAGGTCGGACTTTTTACCGCGCCCGTATGCCCCAGGCCACGAATAATGCCCCGGGACAGCGTGGTTTTCCCGGCGCCCAGATCTCCCTCGAGAAAAATCAGACCGTGCCCTTCAGTGGTTTGTGCAATGCGCGCACCAAACGCGGTCATCGCCTCTTCATCAGCCAGGTACAGGGTTACTTCAGACACGGTGCTTGCTCCTCCAACAACTGACGAATGGCTGGAATCAGATCACTGGCCGCCAGCCCGCGGCCGAATTTACCTTGTTGCTCGCCGGCATTGGCGTGCAGCCAGACCGCCAGGCATGCCGCGTCATACGCATCCATACCCTGAGCGAGCAAGGCGCCGACCAGCCCGGCCAGCACATCGCCCAAACCGGCAGATGCCATGGCCGGATGGCCTTGATGACACAACGCCAGGCGCCCGTCGGGGCTGGCGATCAGGCTGCCGGCGCCTTTGAGCACCACTACCGCTGTATATTTTCTGCTCAATGCATGGGCAGCGGCCGGACGATCGGCCTGAACTTCGGCCGTCGACAGCCCCAGCAATCGCGCCGCCTCGCCAGGGTGCGGCGTGATAACACAATGGGCGGGCAAGCTCACGCCACCTTCGGCCAACAGGTTCAACGCATCGGCGTCCCAGACTTGCGGCAACGGCGCATTGGCCGCGGCCGACAGCAGACTGCGCCCCCAAGCGGCCTGCCCCAGCCCTGGGCCGACGACCAGCACCGTGACCTTCTCAAGCAGCCCCATCAATTGATTGGCCGACGAAGTGCCTAGCACCATAGCTTCTGGCAAACGTGCCAAGGCGGCTGGAACATGTTCGTTGCGGGTGGCCACAGACACCATGCCGGCACCGCTGCGCAAAGCACTTTGTGCACCGAGCAGGATGGCTCCACCAAAACCGCGATCACCGCCGATCAGCAATACGTGGCCAAATTTGCCTTTGTGGGAAGTTGGAGCGCGACCGGTCAGACGCGGCACGTTATCGGCCGTCAGGCGACGAGCGCTGACCGTGGCCCCGATAAACGTCTCGGGGGCGGCTAGCAGATCATTGAAGACCAAATCGCCAACCACATCCGCAGCGTCACCGGTGAACAGGCCCAGCTTCAAGCCAATGAACGTCACCGTGAGGTCCGCTCGAACCGCAATGCCGAGCTGGCGCCCCGTATCGGCGCACAGCCCCGAGGGGATATCCACCGCCGCAACCGGTAGCCCACTGGCGTTGATCGCGGCGATGACGCTGGCGTATGGCTCGCGCACTTCACCGGTCAGGCCGGTGCCGAGCAAGGCATCCAGCACAATGCCACGCAATTCTGAATGCGCATTCCAGTTTTGAATGGCGACGCCTTCGGCTACTGCCTCGGCATGGGCCGACGCGGCATCGCCCTGCAAACGCCCGGGATCCCCGGCGGCCAGCACCCGCACGTGCCAACCGGCACGTCGGGCCAACACGGCCACCAGGTAACCGTCGCCGGCATTATTGCCGTGGCCGGCCACCACGCTCAATTCGTGGGCCGTGGGCCAATGACGGACCAGCGCACGCCAGGTCGCCCGCGCCGCACGTTGCATCAATTCGAAGCCCGGTGTACCGGCCGCAATCAGGCTCGCATCGAGCCCTCGGACTTGCGCGGCGCTATACAGCGCGTCGGGTAATTCATCTTTAGTGTGCGGCATGCGTCTTCAGGCTCCGATGTCTGGCAGAATTATACGCACCTCAGCTCCGGTTTCTCTCGTCTCATGCCCGCTATTACCACAGACCTGCCCGCCCTCGCCCAATCCATCAAGGACTGGGGCCGCGAGCTGGGCTTTCAGCAAGTCGGCATCAGCGGCCTCGACCTGGCCGAGCATGAGCAGCACCTGGAGCGCTGGCTCGCGGCCGGCTACCACGGCGAAATGGAGTATATGGGCGCCCACGGCAGCAAACGTTCGCATCCGGAAGAACTGGTGCCTGGCACCTTGCGAGTCGTTTCCCTGCGCATGGACTACCTGCCGGGCGACACCGAAATGGCCAAACGCCTGGCCCAACCGGAAAAAGCCTACGTGTCGCGTTATGCCTTGGGCCGCGATTACCACAAATTAATCCGTAAACGCGTGCAACAACTGGCGGAAAAAATTCAGGCGGTAATCGGCCCGTTCGGCTACCGCGCCTTTGTCGACAGCGCCCCGGTACTGGAAAAAGCCATCGCAGAACAGGCTGGCCTAGGCTGGATCGGCAAAAACACCCTGGTCTTGAATCGCAAGGCCGGCAGCTACTTCTTCCTCAGCGAACTGTTCGTCGACCTGCCGCTGCCAGTGGACCCGCCTCACGCCACCGAACACTGCGGTCGCTGCACCGCCTGTCTGGACATCTGCCCGACCAACGCCTTTGTCGGCCCGTATGTACTGGACGCCCGACGCTGCATTTCGTACCTGACCATCGAATTGAAGAGTGCGATCCCTGAAGATTTGCGGCCATTGATCGGTAACCGGGTGTTCGGTTGCGATGACTGCCAGATCGTCTGCCCGTGGAACCGCTTCGCCCGACCTTCCGGCGAAAGTGACTTCAAACCCAGGCACAACCTCGACAACGCCGAACTGGCCGAACTGTTCATGTGGGACGAAGAGAAGTTCCTCAGCAGCACCGAAGGCTCACCGCTCAGACGCGCGGGTTACGAGCGCTGGTTGCGCAATCTGGCGGTCGGCCTGGGTAATGCGCCGTCAAGCATTCCGGTGCTGGAAGCGCTCAAGGCTCGCCGGGACTATCCGTCGGAACTGGTGCGCGAACACGTCGAATGGGCCTTGAAACAACACGGACTCCTGTAGCAGCTGCCGAAGGCTGCGTTCGGCTGCGCAGCAGTCGTCATTCCGCAAAGCGAGTCCTGCGGCCTCGAACGCAGCCTTCGGCAGCTGCTACAGAGACCGTGTCAAGCTTCGTCGTTGTAAACGAACTTGGGCATTTCCCAGTGGAAACGGATCGCCAGCAAGCGCAGCAGGAAGCCGCCGAACAGGGTGATCAGGATCGACTGTTCGCCGGGTAATTGCAGGTAGATGCAGAGCAGATAGCACCACGCCGCGGCAAACGAGACGCTGGCGTAGAGCTCGCGGCGGAATATCAGCGGGATGTCGTTGCAGAAGATGTCCCGCAGGATGCCGCCGAACACCCCTGTGATCACGCCGCTGACCGAGGCCACTAGCATGCCGTGGCCCATTTCCAGGGCAGTCATGCAGCCGATCAGGGTGAACGCCACCAGGCCCACCGCGTCGAGCACCAGAAACAGCGAACGCAAATGACGCATCCAGCGGGCGATGAAGATCGTCAACATCGCCGCGACGGAGGTCAGCACCAGGTATTCCGGGTGTTTGACCCAAGTCAGCGGGTAGTGGCCGAGCAGCACGTCGCGTACCGAACCGCCGCCCAACGCCGTGACGCACGCGATCAGCACCACACCAAACCAGTCCATGCCGCGACGGCCCGCCGACAGGGCGCCCGTCATGGCTTCGGCAGTGATGGCGATCAGATAGAGCATCAGCAACATGGTGGCGGTCCTGGCAGAAAGGCGCGCAGTCTAGCCATTTAGGGCCGGCACCAAAAGGGGGCGCTCATTCAAATAGACCGCGTCGCCTTCTTCGCGGGCAAGCCTCGCTCCTACAGGTACAACGCAGGCCCCGTAGGAGCGAGGCTTGCCTGCGAAGGCGTCAGAACAGACACACCACCCAATCAGAACTTGATGAAATTCTTGCGGTAGTGCTGCAGCTCGGCGATCGATTCGCGGATGTCGTCCAGGGCCAGGTGGGTGCTGCCCTTCTTGAAGCTGTCGCGTACGTCCGGTGCCCAGCGCGCGGCCAGCTCTTTGAGGGTCGACACGTCAAGGTTGCGGTAATGGAAGTAGCTTTCCAGCGATTTCATGTGGGTATAAAGGAAGCGACGGTCCTGGCAGATGCTGTTGCCACAGATCGGCGACTTGCCCTTCGGCACCCATTTTTCCAGGAAAGCGATGGTCTCGGCTTCGGCTTCGGCCATGCTGATGCGGCTGTCGCGAACCCGTTGTGTCAGCCCGGAGCCGCCGTGCTGACGGGTATTCCACTCATCCATGCCGGCGAGGATCTCGTCGCTGTGATGAATGGCGATCACCGGACCTTCGGCCAAGGTGTTCAAATTACTGTCGGTGACGATGGTGGCCATCTCGATGATGACGTCGGTATCAGGGTTCAGACCGGTCATTTCCAGGTCGATCCAGATCAGGTTCAGCGGGTTTTGCATGAGTCGGCTCCTCGGCGTAGGTGCGCAGTTTAGCCTAGGGAGGCCACCGGGCGTGCTAAACTCGCGGCCGTTTTACCTAATCGCTGCATTCTCGATACGGAACACCCATGGCCAAACGCCAACTCAATCGTCGTCAAAACTGGCGCATCGAAAAGATTCAGGGCGAGCGCGCTGCCCGCGCCGCCAAACGCGAGTCCTCGGCTGTCGAGGCTCTCGAAGGCGGCGACCTGGGTCCGGAACAGACGGGCCTGGTGATCGCGCACTTCGGTGTGCAGGTCGAAGTCGAGGCCCTCGATGGCGAATTGGCCGGCCAGGTGTTCCGCTGCCATTTGCGCGCCAACCTGCCAGCGCTGGTGACTGGCGATCAGGTGGTATGGCGTGCCGGCAACCAGGGCATCGGCGTGATCGTGGCGCAACTGCCGCGCAAAACCGAGCTCTGCCGTCCCGACAGCCGTGGCCAGCTCAAGCCGGTGGCGGCCAACGTCGACTTGATCGTGATCGTCTTCGCGCCGCTGCCCGAGCCTCACGCCAACCTGATCGACCGTTATCTGGTCGCTGCGGAACACGCCGGTATTCGGCCGTTACTGCTGTTGAACAAATTCGACCTGATCGACGAGCAGAACGCCCCGGCGCTGAATGCCTTGCTGGCGGTTTACCGCACGCTGGGTTACCCGGTGCTGGAAGTGTCGGCCCACCACGGCAATGGCATGGAACAGTTGCAAAAGCAGCTGGACGGGCACATCAGCGTATTCGTCGGCCAATCCGGCGTCGGCAAGTCGTCGCTGGTCAACAGCCTGCTGCCGGAAGTCGACACCCGCGTCGGCCCACTGTCCGAGCTGTCGGGCCAAGGCACCCACACCACCACCACCGCGCGGTTGTTCCACTTCCCCGGTGGCGGTGAGTTGATCGACTCCCCGGGTATTCGGGAATTCGGCCTGGGTCACGTCAGCCGTGCCGACGTCGAAGCAGGTTTCATCGAGTTCAACGACCTGATCGGCACCTGCCGCTTCCGCGATTGCAAGCACGACCGCGAACCGGGTTGCGCCCTGCTCAAGGCCCTGGAAGAGGGTCGCGTGCAGCAGCAACGGATGAACAGCTACCGCTCGATCATCGCCAGTTTGCCCGAAACCAGCTACTAAACAGACGCGCCCGCTGCCTCGACACTGACGGGGCGGCGCGCCGCTTGTAGCATCCTACAAATATCCTCACCCTTTAAACGTCAGAAACTTCTGTAAGGCTTCTGCGCGCCTGTTTGTAGGCAAATTCTCTTTATCAGCGCAGGTCTTGTTGCGACCACGCAAGTGCATACATTCGAGCCCTCTTCGCATTTTGGCGATACCGAGGGATACCCATGCAAACCTATCATCTGTTCATCAGCCATTCGTGGAACTACCCCCACGCCCATGACAACCTCGTGCGGTTGCTCAACGCCAAACCCGGCTTCACGTTCAAGAATTTTTCGGTGCCACCGGACAACCCGATCATCGGCGCGCAAACCGACAAACAACTTGAAGAAGCCATCGAAAACAAGATTCGGCTCTGCTCGGCAGTGCTGATCATGGCGGGGATGTATTCGACCTACAGCAAGTGGATCAACAAGGAAATCGAGATCGCCAGGCGAATGGGCAAGGTCATCATTGCGATAAAGCCGTTTGGCGCCGAACGGATTTCCACGGTGGTACGCCGGGCGGCGCACGCGGAGTGTGCGTGGAACACCAACAGCATCATCGATGCCATTCGCACTCACGCGGCGGGCTGAACCATGCGCAAGGGATTGTTCATCGGCATTAATAACTACAGCCATGTTTCGCAATTGAGTGGTTGCAACAACGACGCAATGGCCATGGCTTCGGTGCTGAAAACCGACGCCAATGGCGATCCGAATTTCAAGAACCTGGTCCTGACCTCCGCCGAAGATTATCTGAGCCGCGAAAAGCTCGAAGGGCATATCCAGGAGTTGTTTTCAGGCGATTGCAGCGTTGCACTGTTGTACTTCGCCGGTCACGGCAACTTCGACGTCGATACGGACGAAGGCATGCTGATCCCCCAGGACTACAAGTCCGCCAAGGATGGAATTCGCATCAGCGACATCCTGAACTGGGCGACCAAAGCGGTAAAAATCAAAAACAAAGTGATTATTCTCGACTGCTGCCAGGCGGGCTCGGCGGGCGAAGTGCGGGCGCTACGCAGCGAAAGCAGCATGGTGTGCGAAGGCATGACCATCCTCACCGCGTGCAAAAAGGCAGAGCCGGCCATGGAAGGCGCCAACCACGGCGTCTTCACGGGGCTGTTGCTGCAAGCACTGCACGGCGGCGCCGCAAACATATTGGGAAAGATTACCCCCGGCAGCCTCTATTCATTCGTCGACAACGCTCTCGACGCGTGGGAACAGCGCCCCGTGTTCAAGACCAATGTGTCGCAGTTCATTTCATTGCGAGAAGTCTCGCCGCTAATACCCAAAGAGATCCTGCGCAAACTGCCTGATTGGTTCGAAGAGGCGGAGTCAATGTTTGCCCTCGATCCGAGCTACGAACCTACCGAAGCCACGTTCGACCCGGAACACGGCGAAGTCTTCGCCCAACTGCAAAAGTGCAATCGCCACAGCCTGATCGAACCGGTGGACGCCGAGCACATGTACTACGCCGCCATCCACTCCACCGGATGCCGTCTTACCGCCCTCGGCGCCTATTACCGCGAACTCGCGATCAAGGGACATTTCTGATGCCTGTGTTTATCAGTTACCGCCATACCGATCGGTCCCACGCCATCGCCATCAGCACCCGTCTGATTCGGGCCAACATCAAGACCTACTTCGACGTGCTGGATCCGGAATCACAGACCACTGACGACATCACCGGGGTCATCACCCGCAACATCACCGAGTGCACGCATCTGCTGGCGATAGTCTCGGACAAGACCGCGCTGTCGTGGTGGGTGCCGTTCGAAATCGGTGAAGCGACCATCAGCAACCGGCGGATATGCTCATTCAAGACCGGACCGGCGGAACTGCCGCTGTATCTCGATAAATGGCCAAAGCTCAGCACCGACAAGGATCTGGAGTTTTTCATTGATGCCTATCGTGAAGAAGTGGCGACCAAGCGCTCAATGACGCTGGGTTCGATCAATGAATCCCTTTACCGCACCTACAGAGGCAACGCCGAGTTGTTCCACGACCAACTCAAGAGCCGCATCCGACGCGGTTTCTGACAGGCGCAAAAAAGCCGCGATGATTGCAATGCTGTTCACTTAAACGAGACTCTTAAGTGCCCTCCTAACGGCCAAGAAACAGGATTTACGCGCGCTATCAACGCTAGTGATACTGTGCGAAAAAAAAATGAATTAATTGAGGCCAAAGGCTTCTTGAATGGTCTTGATCAAGCGGTGGCCATCCACCCTTTTGTAACCTTGAGGGTTTGACGCAATCTCAGCGTTCCAGATCGACAATCGCTGGTCGCCTTTGCCGACCTCGATCATTTTCGTGACGCCACGAAAATGATTAGCGGCATCCATTGCAGCGGTTTCGCCATTGCAGCTGTGGCCGGGATTGATGGCCCATAACGACTTCCTGATAAGAAGTCGGAAGGTGTAAACCTTATTCAGGACGAGACAGCAGAGACAAAAAGCCGACATCTCTGTCGGCTTTTTGTGATCACTGCTTGGCTGACGCTGCCGGTTTCGGCACCGGATCATCAAACAGATTCAAACGCTCCCGAAGCTCATGTGCCGGCAGCGGCTCCTTATCCGCCGGCAATGCGTTCGGATCGGCTGGCGGCGCAGGCACTTCGCCCGGGCCGCCCTGCCCTTGCGTCGGCACTGGCGCAGGTTCGGCACCTTGCGAACCTTCGATGGCACGCTGGGCTTTCTTGGTCAGCACGATGATATCGATGCGGCGGTTGACCGGGTTGAACGGGTTTTCCCGGTCGAACAGCGCCGACGAGGCATAACCCACGACTCGCGCTACTTGAGCGTCCGGATAGCTGCCGGCGATCAATGCACGGCGAGCCGCGTTCGCACGGTTGGCCGAGAGTTCCCAGTTGCCGAAGTCGCCGGTGCCCGAGTACGGCTTGGCATCGGTGTGGCCGCTGATGCTGATCTTGTTCGGCACCGCTTTGATGGTGTCGGCCATGGCCAGCAGAATGTCTTCGAAATACGGCTTCAGACGCGCACTGCCGGAGTCGAACATCGGGCGGTTTTCGGCGTCCACAATCTGGATGCGCAAACCGTCCTGGGTGATCTCGAAGAGGATCTGATCCTTGAACTTCTGCAGTTGCGGGTTTTCTTCGACCTTGTTCTGCAACTCTTGCAGCAGCAATTCCAGGCGCTCTTTCTCAACCTGCTCGGCCATGCCTTCGACCTGTTCGGAATCGATAGTCACCTTGTCCGGCTGAGGCTGGGATTTCACCTCGGGGTTGAGAGTGTTCTCCGGTGCCAGGGTCGGCGAGCCGCCCAGATCGATGATGTATGGCGTGCCGCTTTCGCTGAAACCGACCGGATCCTTGAAGTAACCGGCAATGGCGATCTTCTGTTCCGGCGTTGCCGTGGACAACAGCCACAACACCAGGAAGAACGCCATCATCGCCGTCGCGAAGTCCGCGAAGGCGATTTTCCAGGAGCCCCCGTGATGCCCGCCCGCGTACTTTTTGACGCGTTTGATGATTATCGGCTGGTTATTTTCCATGACTTAGCGACCGCGAACCGCTTGTTCCAGCTCAGCGAAGCTAGGACGGTGCGCCGGGTACAGAACCTTGCGACCGAATTCCACTGCCAGCGATGGCGGCATGCCGGAAGCCGAAGCCACCAGCGAGGCCTTGATGGCTTCGTAGACGTTCAGTTCTTCCTTGGCATCGTGGCCCAGAGCGTGGGCCAGCGGGCCAAAGAAACCATAGGCCGCGAGAATACCGAAGAAGGTACCTACCAGAGCCGCACCTACGTGCAAGCCAATCATTTTCTGGTCGCTTTCACCCAGCGAAGCCATCGTCACCACGATACCCAATACCGCCGCAACGATACCGAAACCCGGCATGGCATCGGCGATGCCGTTGACTGCGTGGGAGGGGTGATCCAGGTCTTCCTTGAGGCTGGTCAGTTCCATGTCGAACAAGCCTTCAAGCTCATGGGGAGCCATGTTGCCGGAGGACATGATGCGCAGGTAATCGCAGATGTACGCAGTCATGCGGTCATCTTTCAGGACTGCCGGGTACTTGGCGAAAATCGGGCTCGCGGCGGCATCTTCGATGTCGCCTTCGATTGCCATCATGCCTTCGCGACGGCTCTTGTTAAGAATCTCGTAAATCAGCCCCAACACTTCAAGGTAGAAGGTGTGGTTGAAACGCGAACTGAACATGCCCAAAGACTTCTTGAGCACGTGCATCGTCATATGACCGGGGTTGGCTTGCAGGAATGCACCAAGGGCCGCGCCACCGATAATCATCACCTCGAAAGGCTGAATGAGGGCGGCAATCTTGCCGTGGGAAAGCACGTATCCGCCGAGCACGCTCGCGAATACGACGATGATGCCGATAATTTTAGCCATAGGTAGGAGAGCACTTACTGAGTCGGGTTCAAGGTCATATTCGGAAGTTAAAAAATCTCTTCTTCTCCTTATCGGCAAAACTGCGCCAGACTATAGCCAGTTAAGGCGAAAAGCCAATTTGGCCCACGCAGGGATAGGTAAAGCAGCGTCCAGACATGGCTAACGAAACGAACGTCCCAACGCCAAAACCGACCACGCTCGAAGGCTGGGTCAAGCTGCTCGATGGTGTGCGCCTGCCGGTTCCGCAAGCCAGTCACGACCGCGTCTGCAAAGCCATCCGCGATAGCCGCAGCTCGCTGCGCGACATTGCCGAAATGATGCAGGACAGCCCGGCCCTGGCCTTGAGTGTGATTCGCGAAGCCAATCGCCACACTCATGGCAGCATGGCCACGCCTGCTGAAAATCTTGAAGTGGCAATTAATCGCCTCGGTTTGAAACGCACCGAAGAATTGCTCGAGCGCTTGCACGCCGAACCCCAATCGCAGATCCCCGTTGCCCTGCGCCAGCTTCAGCTGATCAGTCAGCACGCCACTCAACAGGCTAATGGTTTTTTTGCCAGTCGCCTGGCGCGGTTGTGGCAGGACATCCACTGGGGCAGCCTGCTGTTTCTTTCGCCACTGTGGCCCATGGCGTTGACCCATCCGCAGATGCTTGAAGAATGGGAACTGCGGGTCATCCATAAAGGCGAGTCGGCGCGCAAAGTCGAAAAGCAATTGTTCGGCGTGCGTCTGCTGGAAATCTGTCTGGCGCTGGTGGATATCTGGCGTTTGCCGATCTGGGTCCAGCAGGGTTATCGGCTGCTGCTCAATGAACAACGCGAACTGGTGAAAGTCCTGCGCATCGCACGGGACGATGATCACCCGCTACGCCAGCAGAATCGTCTTGATGACGACCCGACGCTACGGCGTTGGCTCAACCAGCCCGCCAACACCGTGCTGCTGGCCAATGGTCTGGCGTTGTCGGCACAACAGGCCTGGGACAGTCCTCACTGTGAACGCTGGCAGTACCTGACCAGCCTTTATCTGCAAATGCCGATGGATGAAGTGCAGCAACAGTTGCACCAACAGGCCGCCAACAGCGCCCGGCAACATGCCATGCCGGACCTCTGGCACCCGGCCGAAGCGTTGATCTGGCCGGCGGGCATGAACCGCGTTCACGCTGGTTTGCTGCCGGCCCCGGCGCCGACCGCCGAAGACCTGGCGAAGTGGCGTAAACAATGTGCCGAGTTGCTGCTGGAGCCGAGCCGGTTTACCAATGCCATGCACTTGACCACATCGGCCCGAGATGCCTTGGTGGCGTGTGGTATGCGGCGAGTGATGATCCTGATGGCCGATCGCACACACGCCAGTCTGCGTGTGCACCAGATTGCCGGGCTGCCCAAAGAAGTGGCCGGCCTGAACCTGGTGGTCAGCCAGAGTGCTGTGCTGCAGCGTCTGCTCGCACAACAGGCTCAGGTGCGCCTGACGCCGGCCAACAACGCCCAATTCTCGGCCCTGTTGCCGGCCAGCCTGCGTTCGCAGTTCAGCGGTGAACACCTGCTGCTGCGCTCCCTGGTCAACAATGGTCGGGTGATCATGATCGTGGTGGCGGATCAGGGCGGCGGGCCGTTCTCGGAAATCACCGTGCAGGCGTTCGGCAAAACCGCGCAATGCATCGAAAAAGCCCTGCACAGTTTTAGCCACCGCTAGCCAGTTAAGCCGCGACGCACTCTTTGTAGCAGCTGTCGAGCTCCAGCGAGGCTGCGTTCGGCTTGTAGCAGCTGTCGAGCCCCGGCGAGGCTGCGTTCGGCTTGTAGCAGCTGTCGAGCCCCGGCGAGGCTGCGTTCGGCT
>NZ_AKJE01000025.1 GCF_000282495.1 Pseudomonas sp. GM79 | reverse complement strand
CTTGGCGCCAGCCACTACTGGTTTCGGTGCAGCCGCTTTCGGGGCGGCCGGTTTTTTCACTGCAGGCTTCTTGGCTGCTGGCTTTTTCGCCGCGGCGGGTTTGGCTGCTGCGGTTTTAACTGCAGGTTTAGCGGCTGGTTTGGCGGCCGCTTTAGCTGCAGGTTTCGCCGCGGCAGTTTTGGTTGCCGGTTTAGCGGCAGCCTTGGCCAATGGTTTGGCTACGCTTTTGGCTGCTGGTTTGGCCGCCGCGGTTTTCGCCGCAACAGGCGCAACCTTGGCACCGGTGAGTTTTTCGATTTGCTTGGTCAGAGTATCGACCTTGCTGTGCAGTGCCTTGACCTCATTGCGGCTCGGTACACCCAGGCGCGAAATGGCGCTGTTCAGGCGCTTGTCGAAAGCCCCTTCCAGCTCATCCCATTTGCCCAGTGCACGATCTTTCACACCGCTGATGCGCGACTTGGCCGACGAAGCGGAGTCCTTGGCGGCATCAACTTTCTTGCCGACAGCGCTCTTGGTGAGCTTCTCGGCTTTCTCGCCGTCCTTAACCAATGTATCGAAGAGCTTGCTGCCGTCAGTGTCGATCTTCGAGTACACGCCTAAACCAGCCAGCCAGATCTTGCGGGAGTAGTCTTCGACCTTCCCGATCCACGAGCTGCCTTCTTTTTCAGTATTCTTTTTACCAGCCATCCCGTTCTCCTTAAGATTTACGCGCGACACGTTCGAGCAATGCCGTCAGCTCATCGAGCTTAGCAGAGAGTGTCTCAACGTCATGTTTAGACGGAATGCCGATACGATTCAAGGCACTTGCGATACGTGTATCGAAAGCCCTTTCGACTTTGTCGAGTTGAAGTTCGACTTTGCCTTTGAAAGTGCTCACTTCACTCTTGGCTTCATCGATCTCGGCATTGGCCGCTTCAAGTTTTTCAGTGACTACTTTTTTGCCTTTCTTTTCAACAGCTTGACCAGCCTTGATCAGCTCTTGAACGTACTCGCTACCCTCTTGGCCGACCTTGGTGTAAGCACCCAGGCCAGCGAGCCAGATCTTGCGGGCATACGATTTGACGTCGCCCAGGGCGTTAGTCTCAACGTCGACTTTTTTCTTCAAAATAACTTTGGCCATGGTGCACCTCACGCGCAGAAGGGTCGAGGAACTGCCCGCAGAGAGTCGGGCTCAGGCACAAAGTAGTGAGAATAATTAGAAACGGCACCCTAACAAGTGACACAAAACCTGTAGCCGCAGAACAAATGTGGGAGCGGGCTTGCTCGCGAATGCGGTGTGTCATTCAGCATTGATGTCGACTGACACACCGCATTCGCGAGCAAGCCCGCTCCCACATTAATCGTGTTCCATACAACGACCGGATTATGCCAACGCTTTATCCAGAGCCCTTTCGATTTCCGATTTGATGGTGCCGCTCATGGCAGACATCAACAGGCCCAGTTCGACATCGACCTTGATCGAGTCCTCACCCACATACACCGCCCCTTTTACACCCGAGCGCCTGAGATTCAGGGTGTCACCGGACCACTGCGGCTCCAGGCCATATTGTTCGGACAGTTTCTGCGCCAACTTGTCGGCCTTCTCGCGGGCCGCTTCCTTACCCAGGCCGTGGGCACGCTCAACACTAATACGGGCCATCGAATGACTCCTGCTTTATTGTGACTTGCTCAAGACATCTTGACCCTGCATGCGTCAAAACGTCCCGGTAGTTGCCTATCTTACCTTCAGCCTTGCCAAGACAAAGCAGGCCACCGGGATTAGAATGTCCCGCATTCTCTTTTGGTGACAGCGATATGACTGATCAGCGCAAAGGCAGCGATGCCGAACCCACCACTCACTTCGGCTTCAAAAACGTTCCGGAAAGCCAGAAAGCGGAAAAAGTCGCTGAGGTTTTCCACTCGGTAGCCGCCAAGTATGACCTGATGAACGACCTCCTGTCGGGCGGCATGCACCGTCTGTGGAAGCGTTTCGCGATCGAGCTGTCGGGCGTGCGCACCGGTAACCGCGTGCTGGACATCGCCGGCGGCACGGGCGACCTGACCCGCAAGTTCTCGCATCTTGTGGGACCGACGGGTCAGGTAGTGTTGGCCGACATCAACGAATCCATGCTCAAGGTCGGTCGTGACCGCCTGCTGGATCTGGGTGTGTCCGGCAACGTCGAATTCGTCCAGGCCGATGCTGAAAAGCTGCCGTTCCCGGACAACCATTTCGATTGCGTAACCATCGCTTTCGGCCTGCGCAACGTAACGCACAAAGAAGACGCCCTGCGCTCGATGTTGCGCGTGCTGAAACCGGGCGGCCGTTTGCTGGTGCTGGAATTCTCCAAACCGACCAACGCGCTGATGTCCAAAGCCTACGACGCCTACTCGTTCGCCTTCATGCCGTTGATGGGCAAGTTGATCACCAATGATTCGGAAAGCTATCGCTACCTGGCCGAATCGATCCGCATGCACCCGAATCAGGAAACCCTGAAGTCGATGATGGTCGAGGCCGGTTTCGACCGCGTGACCTATCACAACATGACCGCAGGCATCGTCGCCCTGCACCGTGGCATCAAGCCCTGATGTTGCTGGCCGGCCTGCTCGCCAGCGTTGAACTCGGCCTGAACCGGGTGCTGCGTCTCGACAGCACGGCCCTGCCGCGGCTGGCGCATTTGAGTGGCAAGGTGATTGCCGTCGACTGCCGCAGCCCGGCGCTGCAAGTGCTCATCCTGCCCAGCGATGAAGGCCTGATGCTCGCCTCCCAGTGGGAAACCGGCGCCGACTGCACCTTGCGCGCACCGGCCTCAAGCCTGCTGAAACTGGCAACGAGCACGGACAAGACTTCGATTCTGCATGCACCAGAAGTCGAACTCGATGGCGACAGCGGCGTGCTGCTGGAACTGGCGGCGATCCTTCAGGACCTTGAGCTGGACTGGGAGTACGAACTCTCGCGCTGGCTGGGACCTGTGGCCACGCAACTGCTCGGCGGTCACCTGCGTAGTCGCGCACGCTGGTATCAACAAGGGTTCGCCAGCCTGAACCAGAACCTGGGCGAATACCTGGCCGAAGAATCGCGCGCCCTCGTCGGTCAGCGCGAAGCTGACGCCCGTTTTAATGAACTGGACCAGATCAAGCTCGATCTGGAACGTCTCGAGGCGCGTTTCGAGCGCCTTTCCCGATCCCTCGACCCAAGCGATAACGCATGAAGCTGCTTGCCGTCCGCCGTTTGTTGCGCATCCAGCGCGTTGTGATTCGCTACCGCCTCGATGACCTGCTGTTCGCCCTGCCATTGCCCTGGTTTCTGCTGGCGCTGCGCTATGCCTTGCCGTGGCGCTGGTTTCCGCGCAAGACGCTGGACCTGAGCCGTGGCGCGCGACTGCGCCTGGCGTTGCAGGACCTGGGGCCGATTTTCATCAAGTTCGGTCAAATCCTGTCCACACGCCGCGACCTGCTGCCCGAAGACATCGCCGATGAACTGATGAAGTTGCAAGACCGGGTGCCGCCGTTCGATTCGCAGGTGTCGGTCAGGCTGATCGAAGAGCAGCTTGGCAAAAAAATCAGTGAAGTCTTCAGCCGTTTCGACGTCGAACCGCTGGCCTCGGCTTCGGTGGCGCAAGTGCATGCCGCGCAGCTGAAAACCGGTGAAGAAGTGGTGGTCAAGGTGATCCGCCCGGGCCTGAAACCGATCATTGCGCAGGACCTGGCGTGGCTGTTCATCCTCGCCCGCGCCGCGGAAAAACTCTCGGCCGACGCTCGCCTGCTGCACCCGGTGGACGTGGTCAGCGACTACGAAAAAACCATCTACGACGAACTCGACCTGCTGCGCGAGGCGGCTAACGCCAGCCAGTTGAAGCGCAACTTCGACGGCTCGCCACTGCTGTATGTGCCGCAAGTCTATTGGGACTGGTGCCGGCCGAAGGTGCTGGTGATGGAGCGCATCTACGGGATTCAGGTCACCGACCTCGCGACTCTGGCCGACCAGCGCACCGACATGAAAATGCTCGCCGAGCGTGGCGTGGAGATCTTCTTCACCCAAGTGTTCCGCGACAGCTTCTTCCATGCCGACATGCACCCCGGCAACATCTTCGTCAGCACCGTGCAACCGTGGAGCCCGCAATACATCGCAATCGACTGCGGCATCGTCGGCAGCCTGACCCCGGAAGACCAGGACTATCTGGCGCGCAACCTGTTCGCGTTCTTCAAGCGTGATTACCGGCGTGTCGCGCAGTTGCACATCGATTCGGGCTGGGTGCCGGCGGAAACCAAACTCAACGAATTCGAAGCAGCGATCCGTACCGTGTGCGAGCCGATCTTCGAAAAACCGTTAAAAGATATTTCCTTCGGCCAGGTGCTGATGCGCCTGTTCCAGACCGCTCGACGTTTCAACATGGAAGTGCAGCCGCAGTTGGTATTGCTGCAAAAAACCCTGTTGAACATCGAAGGCCTGGGCCGTCAGCTGTACCCGGACCTCGATCTGTGGAACACCGCCCAGCCGTTCCTCGAACGCTGGATGCGCGAGCGCGTCAGCCCCAAAGCCTTGATCGGCAACGTGCAGAGCCAGTTCGAGCAGATCCCGCACCTGGCCAACATGGCCCGCGACCTGCTCGAGCGCATGTCCCAGCCCCATGCCAACGACCCGCCGCCCCCTTGGCACAAGCGCAAGGACGACTGGTTCCTGCGGTTGCTCGGCACCGCTCACCTGGCGGGTGGCACGATACTCGCCGCCGGAGGCCCGTTGAACGAACTGGGGCACTGGCCCGCCGGAATCATGGTGGCGGTCGGCTTGTATCTGGTCGTTCGCCGATAGCCAGTTGGATGATCGGCTGGCACACTGTTTGAACGCCTGGGTTCAGCTATTGAAGTAGAGCCCGCTGTCGGAGTCGAAGATGAAAAACTGGCTGGACGAGATCAAGTGGGACGCCGATGGCCTGGTGCCGGCGATTGCCCAGGATCACAAGACCGGACGCGTCCTGATGATGGCCTGGATGAACCGCGAAGCACTGGAATTGACCGCTGCCGAGAACCGTGCCATTTACTGGTCACGTTCCCGTGGCAAGCTGTGGCGCAAGGGCGAAGAGTCCGGTCACGTGCAAACCCTGCATGAGATGCGCCTGGACTGTGACGCTGACGTGATCATCCTGATGGTTGAGCAGATCGGCGACATCGCCTGCCATACCGGCCGTCAGAGCTGCTTCTACCGCGTCTTCGAGAACGGCGACTGGAAAACCGTCGACCCGGTTCTGAAAGACCCGCACGCTATCTACTCGGCAGGACATACCCATGAGTGACACGTTGACCCGTCTGGCCCAGGTGCTGGAAGAGCGCAAAGGCGCCGCCGCCGACAGCTCGTATGTCGCCAGCCTGTACCACAAGGGCTTGAACAAGATTCTGGAAAAAGTCGGCGAAGAGTCGGTCGAAACCATCATTGCCGCCAAGGATGCCGCCATCAGCGGTGACTGCAGCGATGTGATCTACGAGACCGCCGATTTGTGGTTCCACAGCATGGTCATGCTCGCCCAGCTGGGGCAGCATCCACAGGCTGTGCTCGATGAACTGGACCGTCGCTTCGGTCTGTCCGGACACGCCGAGAAAGCCTCTCGCCCGTCCGCCTGAACAACTATTGGAGAGGAACGCAACATGGGCATTTTTGACTGGAAACACTGGGTCGTCATCCTGGTTGTCGTGGTGCTGGTGTTCGGCACCAAGAAGCTGAAAAACCTCGGCACTGACGTGGGCGAGTCGATCAAGGGCTTTCGTAAAGCCATGAACGACGACGAAAAACCGGCCGACCCGACAGCGACCCCGGCCCAACCGGTTCCACCTGTTCAGCCACAGACCACACAGTCCGTGAACCCGCCGCACACCATTGATGTGCAGGCGCAAAAAGTCGAAGAGCCGATCCGCAAAGACGTGTGAGCACAGACTAATGTTTGGTATCAGCTTCTCTGAACTGCTGCTCGTCGGCCTCGTCGCCTTGCTGGTGCTGGGCCCCGAGCGTCTGCCGGGTGCTGCGCGCACCGCCGGCCTGTGGGTCGGGCGGCTGAAGCGCAGCTTCAACGCGATCAAACAGGAAGTTGAACGTGAAATCGGTGCCGACGAGATTCGCCGGCAACTGCACAACGAGCACATTCTGTCCCTGGAGCAGGAGGCGCGGAAGATCTTCACGCCGACTCAACAGGAGCCGACGCCGGTGGAACCTGTGGCGACGCAGACGATTCATGCGCCTGCGGCTGAGGTTATGCCGGTGGTTGCAACCGCTGAACCTGCTACTCCAGTAGAACCTGTTGCTCCTGCCGCCGCGCCGACAACGCCGGCGCCTCACGACACCACTTTGCCGCCGCGAGCCTCATGAGCGATCTTCCCGAAAACGACCAGCACATGCCGCTGGTTTCGCACCTCACCGAGTTGCGCACTCGCCTGCTGCGTTGTGTCGTGGCGGTGTTCATCATTTTTGCCGGGCTGTTCGCCTTCACCCAGCAGATCTACACCTTCGTCTCCACGCCGCTGCGCCAGTACCTGCCGGCCGGCGCGACGATGATCGCCACCGACGTGTCGTCGCCGTTCCTGACGCCGCTGAAACTGACCATGATGGTCTCGCTGTTCCTGGCGATCCCGGTGATCCTGCACCAGATCTGGGGCTTTATCGCGCCGGGCCTGTACAAGCATGAGAAGCGCATCGCGGTGCCGTTGCTGGTGTCCAGCATTCTGCTGTTCTACACCGGCATGGCCTTCGCCTATTTCCTGGTGTTCCCGCTGATCTTCAAGTTCTTCGCCGCCGCCACCCCGGCCGGCGTGGAAATGATGACCGACATCACCAGCTACCTTGATTTCGTCATGACGCTGTTCTTCGCCTTCGGCGTGGCGTTCGAGATTCCGGTAGCTGTGGTGCTGCTGGTGTGGATCGGCGTGGTCAACGTCGCCTACCTGAAGAAAATCCGCCCGTACGTGATCATCGGCTGCTTCGTGGTCGGCATGATCCTGACGCCACCGGACATCTTCTCGCAGACGCTGTTGGCTGTACCGATGTGGTTGCTGTTCGAAATCGGCATCCTGTTCGGCAGCCTGATCAGCAAGCGTGGCGAGCATCCGGACGACCAGCCGGCTGACGATCACAACGACCAGCCGCCAGCGACCCAAGCGTGAACCTGCTGCTCCTGGAAGAGGCCGACTTCATTGCGGCCGACCGGGCGATCCTGCGCGATCGCCGGTTGACCCACATGCAGGAAGTCCATCGCTCGGTGGTTGGCGACAGCCTGCGGGTCGGGCGTATCGGCGGTTTGATGGGCTCGGCCGAGTTGCTGCGCCTGGACGCCGATGAAGCCGAGTTGCGCGTCACCCTCGACCAGCCGCCACCGGCCAAGCTGCCACTGACTTTGGTGCTGGCTTTGCCACGACCGAAAATGCTCCGTCGAGTGTTTCAGACCGTGGCCGCCATGGGCGTGCCGCGCATCGTGCTGGTGAACAGCTATCGCGTCGAGAAGAGCTTCTGGCAAACCCCGTTCCTGGAACCCGAGGCGATTCGCGAGCAATTGATCCTGGGTCTTGAACAAGCCCGCGACAGCGTGCTGCCGGAAATCGTCATCGAGAAACGCTTCAAGCCCTTTGTCGAAGACCGTCTGCCGCCCATTACCGAAGGCACCCTCGGCCTGGTCGGTCATCCCGGTAACTACCCACCCTGCCCTCGTGGCCTGAACGAACCCGTGACCCTGGCCATCGGCCCCGAAGGCGGCTGGATTCCCTACGAAATCGACCTGCTGGCCAAGGCCGGCCTGCAACCGGTGCAACTCGGCGACCGCATCCTGCGGGTCGAAACCGCCGTCACCGCGCTGCTTTCGCGCCTGTTCTAACGTCAAACACCCTACTTGTGGCGAGGGAGCTTGCTCCCGCTCGGCTGCGAAGCAGTCGTAAAACCGGTGAATGCGGTCTTGCTGGTAAAAAGCGCCGGCCGCTTCGCGCCCAAGCGGGAGCAAGCTCCCTCGCCACAGGTGTTTACTCCCCTACAGATCCCTGCCAGCCGGCCGATACAGTCTCCATAAAACCAATTAATGGTCCGAGGGAGTAGCAGCATGTACCGATGGCTAGCCGAGAAACTGGGAAATGTAAGCGTCAATCGCAAACTGGGTGTTGGCTTCGGTCTGGTGCTGCTTCTGACCTTGTTGATCACCTTTACCGGCTGGACCGGCCTGAGCGGTGTGATCAGCCGTGGCGATACGCTAGGGTTTATTTCCAGCCTCAATGAGCTGACCAAAGACCTGCGTCTCGCCCGTCTGGATTACGACATGCGCCGTGGCGAACAAGGCCCGGGCGCCGTCAACGAGCTGATCGGTCAACTCGATACCGGCCTGAAAACCGCCCGTACGCTGGTCGAACAGCCTGCCGACGTGGCAATGGTCGATCAACAACTTGCCGCCGTCAGCGAGTACAAACGCGCCTTCGCTGATATGACTCAGGCTACCGCCACCCGCGAAGATGCTCGCAGCAAATTGGGCGCCACTGCCGATAATGCTGTGGCCCGGGTCGCTGAAGTCGAAAAATCCCTGCTGCAAGGCGACAGTGTCGCCCAGTTCAACAGCGTGATCGACCTGAGCAAACTGATCCAGCAAGCGCGTTTCCAGGTACGCGGCTACACCTATAGCGGCAAGCCCGAAGCCGAGCAGCCAGCGCTGGACGCCATCGGCAATGCTCTGAAAAACCTCGAAAGCCTGCCGTCTCAACTGCCGGAACAACACATCGCCAACCTGCAACAGGCGACCGACTCGCTCAAAGCCTATCGCGCGGCTGTCAGCCAGTTCCGCGACTCCCAAGTCGCCAGCGCTGCAGCCTTCAAGCGTATGAGCGCGCAAGGCGACATTCTGTTCGACACCAGCAAAAAACTCACCGCCTCGCAAACCGTCGTACGTGACACCGATGCGGCACATGCCAAAAACATGCTGCTGTTGGCCACCGTCCTGGCGTCAGCCTTTGGTTTATTCGCGGCTTGGGCCATCACTCGCCAGATCGTCATCCCTCTGAGCCAGACCCTCAAAGTGGCTGAGCGTGTCGCCGCGGGCGACCTGACTCACAACCTGATTTCCGAACGTCAGGACGAACTGGGTCAGCTGCAGCGCGCCATGCAAAGCATGACCCTGGGCCTGCGAGAACTGATCGGAGGCATCAGCGACGGCGTGACCCAGATCGCCAGCGCCGCTGAAGAGCTGTCCGCCGTTACCGAACAAACCAGCGCCGGGGTCAACAGCCAGAAGGTCGAGACCGATCAGGTGGCCACCGCCATGCACGAAATGACCGCCACGGTGCAAGAAGTCGCGCGCAATGCCGAGGAAGCGTCCGAAGCTGCCGTCGCCGCCGACCAACAAGCCCGCGAGGGTGACAGAGTGGTCGGCGAAGCCATCGCCCAGATCGAGCGCCTGGCCGTCGAAGTCGGCAACTCCACCGCCGCCATGGGCGATCTGAAACGCGAAAGCGACAAGATCGGCAGCGTGCTCGATGTGATCAAGTCCGTGGCCCAGCAAACCAACCTGCTGGCGCTCAACGCCGCCATCGAAGCCGCCCGCGCCGGTGAAGCCGGGCGCGGTTTTGCGGTGGTCGCCGACGAAGTCCGCAGCCTGGCCCAGCGCACACAGAAGTCCACCGAAGAAATCGAAGAGCTGATCGTCGGCCTGCAAACCGGCACTCAGCAGGTCGCGACCATCATGGACAACAGCCGCAGCCTGACCGACAGCAGCGTCGAACTGACCCGCCGCGCCGGTGGCTCGCTGGAAAGCATCACCCGCACCGTGTCGGCGATCCAGTCAATGAACCAGCAGATCGCCGCCGCTGCCGAGCAACAGAGCGCGGTGGCTGAAGAGATCAACCGCAGCGTGCTGAACGTGCGTGATGTGTCCGAGCAGACCTCGGCAGCCAGTGAAGAGACCGCGGCCTCCAGCGTCGAGCTGGCGCGGCTGGGGACGCATTTGCAGATGCTGGTGGGGCGGTTCAAGGTTTGAGCTGATGCGGGTATCCCGGCTCGCTTGAAACCGGGGTGATGCAATCGCGGGCAAGCCCGCTCCCACAGGATCCGCGCCGAACACAAAGTTGTGCTCAGTCAGATCATCAGCCCAAAAAAACCCCGCTTTCGCGGGGTTTTCGTTATGCCGGCTGAGGCTGAACGCTCACAGGCTTGAGCGGCAACAGCGGCGCATGGGGATCGGCATCCACCGATGTGCGCCAGGCTTGCAGCCACTCGGCGTGGCCTTCGTTCCAGACTTGCTCATGCAAGCGACCCAGTGCCACCGGATCACTCAGCAGGGCCACGCGCTCGTTGTTGGTCAGCCCGGCTGGCCCGACCTTCATCGCATGGCGAACCCGCTCGATGCGCAACCATTCGATCGGCTCGGCCTGACGGTGACGAGACGTCGCCAACGCACACGCCAAAGCGTTCTGCTGAGGATCGACCACTGACCGGACGAAGCCGTCGTTCAGTGCATGCCAACGGTTTTCGTGGGTGTACTGATCGGTCGCCAGCAATTCCTGTGGCGGGGCATATTCCTCAGGAATCAGGAACAGGCTTTCGTCACGGGACTTCAGGCCCAGGCCGACGCGACTGGAGATCACCGATACCGGGATCGACAACATCAGCGAACCGACGATCGGCACCAGCCACCACAAGAAGCTCGGGTTCAGCCAGATCACCAACAGGGCCCAGAAGAAGCCCAGCAAGGTTTGCGGGCCGTGGCGCTTGACCGCTTCGCTCCACGGCGTGGAGTCATCGTCACGTTGCGGCGAGTTCCAGGTCGCGGCCCAGCCGAGGAACGCGGCGAGTACGAAACGGGTGTGGAAGATCATCCGCACCGGCGCCAGCAGCATGGAAAACAACATCTCCAGCAGCATCGACAGCGTCACCTTGAACTTGCCACCAAACTCTTTCGCGCCTTTGGTCCAGATCAGGATGATGCTCAGCAACTTCGGCAGGAACAGCAGCACGATGGTCGTCGAGAACAGCGCAATTGCCTTGTCCGGCTGCCATTGTGGCCACAGTGGATAGAGCTGACGCGGTTCCAGGAAGTACTGCGGCTCCATCAACGTGTTGACCGCCAGCAAGGCCGTCGACAACACCAGGAACAAGAACCACAACGGCGCAGACAGGTACGACATCACGCCGGTCAGGAACACCGCACGGTGCACCGGGTGCATGCCTTTTACCAGGAACAGCCGGAAGTTCATCAGGTTACCGTGGCACCAGCGACGGTCACGCTTGAGTTCGTCCAGCAGGTTCGGCGGCAGTTCTTCATAGCTGCCTGGCAAGTCGTAGGCAATCCACACGCCCCAGCCGGCACGGCGCATCAGCGCAGCTTCGACGAAGTCGTGGGACAGAATCGCACCGGCAAACGCGCCTTTACCGGGCAACGGCGCCAGGGCGCAGTGCTCGATGAACGGCTTCATGCGGATGATCGCGTTGTGACCCCAATAGTGGGATTCGCCCAACTGCCAGAAGTGCAGACCGGCGGTGAACAACGGACCATACACACGCGTGGCGAACTGCTGCATACGCGCATAAAGGGTGTCCATGCCCGACGCACGCGGCGCGGTCTGGATGATCCCGGCGTCCGGCGTGGCTTCCATCAGGCGCACCAGACTGCTCAGGCATTCGCCGCTCATCACGCTGTCGGCGTCGAGTACGACCATGTACTTGTAGTCACCACCCCAACGACGGCAGAAGTCGTCGAGGTTGCCGCTTTTACGCTTTACGCGGCGACGGCGGCGGCGATAGAAGATCTTGCCAAAGCCCTTGGCTTCACGGCAGACGTCCAGCCAGGCCTGCTGCTCGGCAACGCAGATATCGGCGTCGTTACTGTCGCTGAGTACGAAAAAGTCGAAGCGATCCAGGTTACCCGAGGCCGCCACCGATTCGAAGGTCGCCCGCAAACCGGCGAACACCCGCGGCACGTCTTCGTTGCAGATCGGCATCACCAGTGCGGTGCGTGCGTCCTTGGCGATCGGCTCATTGCCGGCGCTGGCGCCGGAAATGCGGTACTTGTCACGGCCGGTGATCAACTCGAGGAAGCCCATCAGCGCAGTCCAGAAACCGGCCGAGACCCAGCAGAACAGAATCCCGAACATAATCAGAATGCTGGTTTGCAAGGCATATGGCAGCACTTGCGTGGCGGTTTGGGTCAGAGGTTGATGCAGGACTTCTTCAAGATCGACGAACGACCAGCCCTGGTACGGCATGATGCCTTTCATGTACCAGCCGGCGACGATCGTCTGACCGAGCATCAGCACCAGAAGAATGTAGCGGCGGATCGAACCGACGGTGCGCCAGCGAGCCGCCGGCAGCACGTTCTCATCTTTCGGCGGCGCCGGCGGATTGGTGCGACCGGTCAGCCGACGCCAGCCACGCACCAGAATGTTGGTGCGCCACGGCTCGGGCACGACTTTGGTCCGACGGATCGGTGGGGTTGCCTTCAGGCAAACCCGACCACTGGCGTCGAGCACCAGCATTTCCGCATCCGCCAGTTCTTCCGCGGAGTTCAGGGTCAGGCGCCGGCCAACCGAGGCTTGAGCAGCCTCGGTCGGCGCGTCGAACGTCGAGGACGACAGACGTTCGTGCAGTTCACTGAAAGACTTGCAGCCCGCGAGTTCCGCGCGCTGCTCGTCGCTCATCGGCAAATGCGCCAGGTACTCGGCAAGCGATTGTGGCTGTACTTGTGAATTACTCATCGGCGGGCAACTGATAGCTCCAGGTCTCGGTCAGGACTTGTTCAGTCGGTGCCGATTCCGTTGTGGCTGGGGCCGCTTCGGCAGCAACAGGCTGCTTGGCGTCTTTGTTGTCCTTGTCCTTGGTGTCCTTGACTTGCTGGGCTTGTGCTTCAGCCTGCTTGGCTTCCTTGTCCTTCTTCTCTTGCTGGCGGGCGGCGATCTTGTCGGCCTTGGCAACGGAAGAACTGGACGCTGGTGCCGCGGTCTTGAGTGCCTCGGCAGGCGTGATGGTCTTGACCAGCGCAGCGCGCATTTCGGTGGCCTTGCTCGGATCCTTGATCTTCATCCGCAAAGTCAGGCGCCAGCCCTTGGTTTCAGGGTTGTAACGGACGCTGTTCTCGACCAGTTCTGCGTTGTCGCCAACGCTCACCTGGCTGCGCACTTCAGCATCTTCCGGCAGGACTTGCAGGGACGGGCCTTGGAAATCCACCAGATAGGCTACGCTGCCGTCCGGTTGACGAATCAGGTTCGACTGCTTGACGTCACCTGTGGAACGCAAGGTCTGTTGAACCCAGGCGCTGTCCGGCGAATGCAGGGAGGCTTCGTCGAGAGTCCAGTGCATGCGGTAGGCAACGTCCAGGGACTGGCCAGGCTCAGGCAGTTTTTCCGGACTCCAGAAAGCGACAATATTGTCGTTGGTTTCGTCGGCCGTAGGAATCTCTACCAGATCGACGGAGCCTTTGCCCCAATCGCCTTTCGGTTCGATCCAGGCACTTGGGCGCTTGTCGTAGCGGTCATCGAGGTCTTCGTAGTGACTGAAGTCACGGCCACGTTGCAGCAAGCCGAAACCGCGCGGGTTCTCGATCGAGAAGTTGCTCACCGCCAGGTGTTTCGGATTGTTCAGTGGGCGCCAGATCCATTCGCCATTGCCGGCATGGATCGACAGGCCGCTGGAATCGTGCAGCTCGCGACGGTAGTTCAGCACTTTCGACGGCTGGTTGGCGCCGAACAGGAACATGCTGGTCAACGGCGCAACGCCGAGCTTGGTGACTTTGTCACGCAGGAACATCTTGGCCTTGACGTCGACGACCGTGTCGCTGCCTGGACGTACGGTCAGGCGATAGGCACCGGTGGCACGCGGCGAATCCAGCAGGGCAAAGATCACCAGGTGCTTGTCGCCCGGTTTGGGCTGTTGAATCCAGAACTCGGTGAAGCGCGGGAACTCTTCGCCGGATGGCAACGCGGTATCAATGGCCATGCCGCGAGCGGAGAGCCCGTAGGTTTGCCCTTTGCCGATGACGCGGAAGTAGCTCGCGCCAAGCATGGTCATGATTTCGTCTTGCTTGTCGGCCTTGTTGATCGGGTACAGCACACGGAAACCGGCATAGCCCAGCTGTTCGGTGGCTTTAGGATCGAACTTCACGTCGCCGAAATCGAAACGACTTGGGTCGTATTTGATCTCTTCGACGGTGTTGGCCGTGATTTCGTTGATTTTCACCGGCGTATCGAAGTGCATGCCCTGGTGATAGAACGACAGCTTGAAAGGGGTTTTCTGGTTCGCCCATTCGGCTTTTTCCGTGAGGAACCGGATTTTTTGATAGTCCGCGAATTTCATCTCGCGAAATTCATTCGGCAGGTTACTGCGCGGGGCTTCGTATTTTTGCCCGGCCAGCTCTTTTGCCTTGACCGATACGTCATCCAGATTGAATGCCCAAAGTTGACCGGCGCTGAACAGGCAGAGCAGTGCAGAGCCTGCTACCAGAGCGCTTCGAAACCGTTTGGCAGACAATTTTGGTGCATTACAGGGACTAACAATCACGAGCAACCCTCGCCGAAAACAGATCAAAAAACCAACGGCCAGTTAAAGTGCCAGCACGGTGTGCGGTGGAAAAAAACCGACCCTGCGAACGACTCTTGCCAAGTTGGCGAGCATTGTTCCGACTCCTATGGGGCAAAATGATTCCCCAACAGGTCTCGGACAAGTCTCTACCTAAGTCAAAACGGACCAACGAACGCTGATCCCCGTAGCGCGCGATTATCTAGCAGGCCGCGTTACAACGCATCAGGTGGAACCAAGTATTTATCGGGAAAAACCTCTGTTTTCAGTCGAAATGCCCTTAAAAAGATGTTTTAAGCGCTTTCACGTCTGTAACAGGAAGGTTACCGGGCCATCATTGACCAGATGCACCTGCATATCCGCGCCGAATCTACCTGATGCCACAGTGCCATGCATCTGTTTCGCTTTACCTGTTAGATAGTCGAACAGCTCCTCACCCAAACCTGGAGGAGCCGCAGTCGAAAAACTTGGGCGCAACCCGTTTTTGGTGTCGGCGGCCAAGGTGAACTGCGAGACCAGCAGCAACCCGCCGCCTACGTCCGCCAGGGACAGATTCATCTTGCCCTCGGCGTCACTGAATACTCGATAGTTAAGCAGTTTATGCAGAAGTTTGTCGGCGCTGGCCCGCGTATCGTCGGGCTCGACCGCCACCAGCACCAGCAACCCCTGATCTATCGCGCCAACCACCTCTCCCGCAACCTCGACTCGCGCGCCACGCACGCGTTGTAGCAGGCCCTTCATGCTTCGTCAGGCGACAAGTCGAGCATACGACGGGCCATCAGATCGGCGGCGCGTACCAAGGCATCAGTAATACCTGTTTCGGACGCCGCATGGCCGGCGTCGCGAATCACCTGCAATTCGCTGTTCGGCCAGGCCTGATGCAGTTCCCAGGCGTTGTCCAACGGACAGATCACGTCGTAGCGACCATGGACGATGACGCCGGGCAGGTGGGCGATCTTGGCCATGTCGCGAATCAACTGGTTCGGCTCGAGGAAAGCATTGTTGGTGAAGTAGTGGCACTCGATACGGGCGATGGACAACGCACGCTGAGGCTCGGAGAAGCGGTCGACCACCAGCGGATTCGGCCGCAGGGTCGCGGTGCGCCCTTCCCACATGGACCAGGCCTTGGCCGCGTGCATCTGGGCGATCTGATCGTTGCCGACCAGGCGTTTGTGGAACGCCGACAGTAAGTCATGGCGTTCGTCCTGCGGGATCGGCGCGATGTAGTCCTGCCAGTAATCGGGAAACAAACGACTGGCGCCACACTGGTAGAACCACTCGATTTCCTGGGGACGGCAGAGAAAAATCCCGCGCAGAATCAAACCGTGCACGCGTTCCGGGTGGGTTTGTGCGTAGGCCAGGGCCAGGGTCGAACCCCAGGAGCCGCCGAACAGCACCCATTTGTCGATGCCCAGGTGCTTGCGAATCCGCTCCAGGTCGGCGACCAGATCCCAGGTGGTATTGTTTTCCAGGCTGGCGTGGGGCGTGGAGCGACCGCAACCACGCTGGTCGAAGGTGACAATGCGATACAGGTTCGGATCAAAATACCGGCGGCTCTGGGCATCACACCCGGCGCCGGGGCCGCCGTGGATGAACACCACCGGCAAACCTTCCGGCGAACCGCTTTCGTCGACATACAGCGTGTGGGTTTTATCGACGGCCAGATCGTGCCGGGCGTGGGGTTTGATCTGCGGGTACAAAGTCTGCATTGCGCGCTCCGTAAGGGGTCGAGGTCATCCCTGGGGGGACTTCTATTATTCTGCCGTCCGGCATCATAAACCCGAATTACGTCAATGAGCATGCCCCTTGCAGCGTCAGAGTTTGTCAGCCGTCGTCTCAGCCAAATAGCCGAGCAGGGTTTCATAGAGCCGGTCGACCTCGGCGACCTGCCCCCGCGCCCGCAAACAGCCGTGAACCAGTCCTTCCCCGTAATAAAGCGTTGCGCCCACGCCAGCTGCGTTGAGTCGCTCGGCGTAAAGCACGCCGTCATCGCGCAGCGGGTCGAACTGCGCCACGGCGATCAACGCCGGTGGCAGACCGCTGAAATCGTCGGCGAGCAAGGGCATCGCATAGGCACCCGGTTGTCGACTACCGCCCAAATACAACGCGTGATAACAATCCAGGTCGCTGCTGCTGAGCAATGGCGCATCGGTGCACTCGCTGCGCGACGGTAATCGGTGATCGCCGCCCAGCCCCGGATAGATCAGAACTTGCGCGCACGGCATAGGCTCGTCGGCATCGCGTAAAGCGAGGCACAACGCGGCGGCAAGGTTGCCGCCAGCGCTGTCGCCCACCACCAGGGTGCGTGCAGGGTCGAGCCGAAACGGTCCTGTACGCAGCGCGCGCCAGGCACCCAGGCAGTCATCGAACGCCGCTGGAAACGGATGCTCCGGCGCCAACCGATAATCGACGGCGATCACCAGCACGCCGAGCACCGACGCCAGTTCGGCACAGATGAAGGCGTGGGAGTCCAGATCCCCCACCACCCAACCACCGCCGTGCAAGTACACAATGCACGGCCAACCGTTGGTCGGCGGCGTGAGCGGTGGTTGCCAGGAGCGCACGGCTACGCCTGCCAATTGAAAGTCGACCACCTCAAGCCCCGCAGGATGCGGCGGGGAAAACGCCCGACACATCTCGCTGTAAGCCTGACGCAAACCGGTGAGGCTGCTGTCGGCGCTGTTGAAGCTGAGGGTTTTCTCGACGAAAGCCACCATCTGTTCAGAGAGTGGATAAGGAGCCATGAGCCTGCAGCCAGCCAAATAGAGGAAGTCAAAAAATTTGAACGACGCAAATCCTGTGGGAGCGTGGCTTGCCCGCGAAGAATGCACCGCGTTTTTTCAGGTATTACGCGTCATCGTTCTTCGCGGGCAAGCCACGCTCCCACAGGTTCTGCGCCCCCCTCGCCACAGTGATCCCGCTCGACCAGTCAGTTCTTCAAACTGGCCTGAACGGTTGCCACACCCTCCTTGCCATCAACACTGCTGACACCTGCCAGCCAGCGCTGAAGATCTTCGGGATGATCACGCAGCCACTGTTTGGCAACATCCTGCGGTGTCTTGCGTTCCATGATCGGCACCATCAACTGACTTTCCTGAGCCGCGGTAAAGGTCAGGTTTTCCAGCAGGCGGTTCACGTTCGGGCAGCGCTCGGCATAGTCCGGCGCGGTCACGGTGGAAACGGTCGCCGCTCCCTCGTTCGGACCGTAGACGTCTTCGCTGCCGGTCAGGTAGGTGACATTCATGTTGATGTTCATCGGATGCGGGGTCCAGCCGACGAACACCACGAACTCCTTGCGATTGACCGCCCGCTGAACGGCGGCAAGCATGCCGGCCTCACCGGACTCGATCAGTTTGAAGTCCTTCAAGCCAAAGTGATTGGTCTCGATCATGGTTTTGATCGTGGTGTTCGCGCCGCTACCCGGCTCGATGCCGTAGATCTTGCCGCCGAGCCGGTCTTTGAATTTCGCGATATCACTGAAGGTTTTCAAGCCTGCCGCGGCAACGTAGTCAGGAACAGCAAGCGTCGCCTGGGCGTCAGCCAGGCTCGCTTTGTCCATGACCTTCACTTGATTGGCAGCCACGAACGGGGCGATGTTTTTATCCATCGCCGGTTTCCAGTAACCGAGGAAGATATCGAGGCGTTTGTCGCGGATGCCGGCGAAGATGATTTGCTGCACGGCACTGGTTTGTTTGCTTTCGTAGCCGAGGCCGTTGAGCAATACGTCAGCCATGCCACTGGTGGCGATGACGTCGGTCCAGTTGACCACGCCCATGCGTACGGTCTTGCAGGAAGCGGGGTCGTTGGCGAAAACGCTGGCGCTCAGAAGAGTAGTGCCACAGAGGATTGAGAGACAGCGGGTGAACAAACCTTTGATGCTTGTCATAGGGAGCTTTCTCGCGCGGCAGATTATTGTCAGGGACCGGTGTCTTCGTGCACCGTGCCCAGAACATTACGCAGCGTCGAGAGGCTGAAAGCGAACTGTAGCGACCGAGATTTGCACGGTGGCGACTGTCCTGATGCGTTATCAAGGCGAACACCAATCTGTGGCGAGGGAGCTTGCTCCCGCTGGGTTGCGAAGCAGCCCCCAAACCATTCAACCGAGTTTTATCAGGTACGCCCGACCAGCCGGGTTTACGACGGCTTCGCCGCCGAGCGGGAGCAAGCTCCCTCGCCACAAAAGCCCGCTCGCCACAGGGTTATGCGCTGTAGTGCTTTTCGCCCCACGCCAACAACCCTTGCAGCAATTCCCTGAGCACCACCTGCGTCGGCGCCGCCAGGTCCGGGCGATAACGGAACGGCTCGAACTCTTCCATGTACGTGCACTGGCCCAACTCAAGTTGCACGGCATGGATGTTCTCGGCCGGGTTACCGTAGTGCCGGGTGATGTGCCCGCCCTTGAAGCGACCATTCAGCACATGGCTGTAATCGCCATGCCGTGCGCAGATGGCTTCCAGTTGGCTGGCCAGTTGTGGATCGCAACTGGCGCCGTTGAAGGTGCCGAGGTTGAAGTCCGGCAGCTTGCCGTCGAACAGGTGCGGGATGATCGAGCGGATCGAGTGCGCATCGAACAGCAGCGCATAGCCGAATTCGGCTTTCAGTCGCGCCAGCTCTTCCTGCAAGGTGCGATGGTACGGCGTCCAGATGTGTTCCAGATAAGTCGCCCGCTCTGCAGCCGACGGCTCCATGCCCTCACGGAACAATGGAATGCCATCGAACAGCGTCGCCGGATATAGACCAGTGGTGGCGCCGACATATAACGGCTTGTCATCGGACGGTCGGTTCAGGTCGATGACAAATCGCGAGTACTCGGCGGCCAGCGTGCTGGCGCCCAGCTCGGCGGCGAATTCGTAAAGCCTGGGGATGTGCCAGTCGGTGTCCGGCAGGCTTTTCGCGTCGGGAATCAACCCGGCTTCGACCACCGGGGTCAGGCGCAGGCCGGCGTGGGGCATGCTGATCAGCAGCGGCACGCGGCCTTGTTTGAAGTTCAGAACCTTATCCACAACTGCTCTCCTAAACGCTTGTTTCGACGCCGTGACGCACGACGCGCTTTTCCAGGTCGCCGCCCAGCCAGTACGACAGGTCGGCTGGTCGATCAATCTGCCAGGCGACGAAGTCTGCGACTTTGCCGGCTTCCAGCGAACCGTGAGTCTCGGCCATGCCCAGCGCGGTGGCGGCATGAATCGTCGCGCCAGCCAGGGCCTCCTCCGGGGTCATGCGGAAGCAGGTGCAGGCCATGTTCAGCATCAAGCGCAACGACAGCGCCGGCGAAGTGCCCGGGTTGAGGTCGCTGGCGATGGCGATTTTGACGCCGTGTTTGCGCAGGGCTTCCATCGGCGGCAATTGGGTTTCGCGCAGGAAGTAAAACGCACCGGGCAGCAATACCGCGACGGTGCCGGATTTGGCCATGGCAATGGCGTCATCTTCGGTCATGAACTCCAGATGATCGGCGGACAGGGCGTGATAACGCGCCGCCAGGCTCGAACCGTGCAGCGACGACAATTGCTCGGCATGCAGCTTCACCGGCAAACCGAGGTTCTGCGCGGCGACGAAAACCCGTTCGACCTGCTCCGGCGAAAACCCCAGGTATTCACAGAAAGCGTCCACTGCATCCACCAGCCCTTCGGCAGCCAGGGCCGGGAGCATTTCAGTGCAGATGTGATCGATGTAGGCATCGGCGCGGTCTGTGTATTCCGGCGGCAAGGCGTGGGCCGCCAGGCAGGTGCTGCGCACGCTGACTGGCAGTTCGGCGCCGAGACGACGAACGACCCGAAGCATCTTGCGTTCGTTGGCCAGGTCCAGGCCATAACCGGACTTGATTTCGATGCTGGTGACGCCATCGCGCATCAGGCTTTTCAGACGCTTGGCGGCGCTGGCGAACAACTCGTCTTCGCTGGCAGCTCGGGTGGCGCGCACGGTGCTGGCGATACCGCCGCCGGCCGCTGCAATTTCCGCGTAGCTGACGCCTTGCAGACGCTGCTCGAACTCGCCGCTGCGGTTGCCGCCGAACACCGTATGGGTGTGGCAGTCGATCAGGCCCGGTGTCACCCAAGCCCCGTTCAGGTCATTGACCGCCGGGTATTCGCCCGGCGGCAGTTCGCCGCGCGGACCAATCCACTCAATGTGCGCACCGGACGTCACGATGGCCGCATCCTCGATGATCGAGTAGGCGCCTTGCGCCATGGTTGCGACGTGGCAGTGTTGCCAGAGAGTTTTCATCCGTGGCCTCCGTTAGGTTATCGATGAGAAAAATCAGGGTCCCGCGCCACCAATGCGGCCTGACCTGCCGCCGGTTTCACCCAGGTCAGGTAGGCCAGCACCAGCAACACGATCCAGACCACGCCGACGATCAGCGCCGCCTGGGTATCCGGGAAATAGCCCAGCACGCCGAAAATGAACAGCATGAAAGCAATCGCCGCCATTGGCGCGTAGGGCCAGAACGGCACCGGGAACTTCAGTTGTTCGACCTGCTCGGCGCTCATGGAGCGACGCATCGCCACCTGGGTGAACAGAATCATCAGCCAGACCCACACCGTGGCAAAGGTCGCAACGGAGGCGATTAACAGAAAGACGTTTTCCGGAATCAGGTAGTTCAGCAACACGCCCAGCAGCAGCGCGCTACTCATCACCACCACTGTCAGCCACGGCACACCATTGCGCGACAAGCGGGCAAAGCCTTTGGGGGCGTGCCCTTGCTGAGCCAGGCCATACATCATGCGACCCGCGCCGAATATGTCACTGTTGATGGCCGACACCGCCGCCGAGATCACCACGATATTGAGGATGGTCGCCGCCGAGCTGATACCCAGGTTGTCGAAAATCTGCACGAACGGGCTGCCTTGGCTGCCGATCTGCTGCCACGGGAAGATCGACATCAGCACCAGCATCGTCAGCACGTAGAACAACAAAATACGCAACGGTACGGCATTGATCGCCCGGGGCAGCACGCGCTGTGGGTCTTTGGCCTCACCAGCCGTTACGCCGATGATTTCAATGCCGCCAAACGCAAACATCACCACGGCGAACGAAGCGATCAGGCCACCCACGCCGTTGGGCATGAAGCCGCCATGGCTCCAGAGATTGCTGATGTCGGTCGCCTGGGCACCGGGGGCCGTGCTGATGCCGAACAGCATGATGCCGAAGCCACCGAGGATCATCGCGACGATGGCCGCGACCTTGAGCAGCGACAGCCAGAACTCCATTTCGCCAAAGACTTTGACGTTGCACAGGTTCAAGCCGCCGACCACCGAAACGATGCCCAGAACCCAGATCCAGCGATCGACTTCCGGAAACCAGAAGCCCATGTAAATTCCGAATGCGGTGACGTCGGCCATACCGACGATGACCATTTCAAATGCGTAGGTCCAACCGAGGATGAAGCCCGCCATCGGTCCTAGATAGGTGCTGGCGTACTGGCCGAATGAACCGGCCACCGGGTTGTGCACCGCCATCTCACCGAGGGCGCGCATGACCATGAACACCGCGGCGCCACCGATCAGGTAAGCAAGCAATACCGCAGGCCCGGCCATTTGAATGGCCGAGGCAGAACCGTAGAACAGCCCGGTGCCGATCGCCGACCCCAGTGCCATGAAGCGAATATGTCGGGCAGAGAGCCCGCGTTTCAAACCCTTTGCTGGCTGTTGCATTTCTCGTCCTTAATTATTCTTATCCGACGCAAAATCGAATCGTGAGCAGGCTCGCTCCCACAGGTTCAGCGCAATCCAATGTGGGAGCGGGCTTGCTCGCGAAGAGGCCATTACAGGCTAGGCAACAACTTCGCCGAAACCAGCTCGTTCAGGCAACGAGTCGCCAGAAGCTCGCTAGCAGCATTGATGTCCGGCGCAAAGAACCGATCCTTCTCATAGAACGGCACTTCGGCACGCAGAATGGCACGAGCCTTTTCCAGTTTCGTCGAGGTCTTCAGACCTTCACGCAGGTCGAGGCCTTGAGCCGCCGCCAGCCACTCCACTGCCAGAACACCACGCGTGTTTTCCGCCATTTCCCACAGACGCTTGCCGGCAGCCGGGGCCATCGACACATGGTCTTCCTGGTTGGCCGACGTTGGCAGACTGTCCACCGAGTGCGGATGAGACAGCGCCTTGTTCTCGCTGGCCAATGCCGCCGCGGTCACCTGGGCGATCATGAAACCGGAGTTCACGCCGCCATTGGCCACCAGGAACGGCGGCAGTTGCGACATGTGCTTGTCCATCATCAGCGAAATACGGCGTTCGCTCAGGGAACCGATTTCGGCGATGGCCAGGGCCATGTTGTCGGCAGCCATGGCCACTGGTTCGGCGTGGAAGTTACCACCGGAGATCACATCGCCTTCAGCGGCGAACACCAACGGGTTGTCGGAAACGGCGTTGGCTTCGATGGCCAACACTTCGGCAGCCTGACGGAACTGGGTCAGGCAAGCACCCATGACTTGCGGCTGGCAGCGCAGGGAGTACGGGTCCTGGACCTTTTCGCAGTTCTGGTGCGAGTCGGACACTTCGCTGCGCTCGCCCAGCAGATCGCGGTAAGCGGCAGCGGCGTCGATCTGACCTTTCTGGCCGCGAGCGGCGTGGATGCGTGCATCGAACGGCGAGCGCGAACCCAATACCGCTTCAACCGTCATGCCACCAATGGCCAGGGCACCGGCGAACAGGTCTTCGCCTTCGAACAGACCGCGCAATGCATAAGCGGTGGACACCTGAGTACCGTTGAGCAGTGCCAGACCTTCTTTGGCCGCCAGCGTCAACGGGGCCAGACCGGCGACTTTCAGCGCTTCGGTGGCTTCCATCCACTCGCCTTTGTAGCGCGCCTTGCCTTCGCCCAGCAGCACCAGCGACATGTGCGCCAAGGGCGCCAGGTCACCGGATGCACCGACCGAACCTTTCAATGGAATGTGCGGGTAAACCTCGGCATTGATCAGGGCGATCAGTGCATCGATCACCACGCGACGGATACCCGAGAAGCCACGGCTCAGGCTGTTAACCTTGAGCACCATGACCAGTCGAACCAGCGCGTCGCTGATCGGCTCGCCGACACCGGCGGCGTGGGACAAAACGAGCGAGCGCTGGAGGTTTTCCAGGTCTTCGCTGGCGATACGGGTCGAGGCCAGCAGGCCGAAACCGGTGTTGATGCCATAAGCGGTGCGGTTCTCGGCGAGGATCTGTTCCACGCAGGCAACGCTGGCTTCGATCTGGGCCGAGGCACTGTTGTCGAGGGTGATTTTGACCGGTTGCTGATAAACATCACGCAGTTGGGCAAGGCTCAGTTGGCCGGGAATCAAATTAAGCGCAGTCATTTTTATGCTCCTTTTGAGAGTTTGTTGTTAACTCACCAGACGCTCCGGAGATGTCCGTTGTCCGTCGCGTCTCGCTTTTGGGGAGCCGCGCCTTGGCACGCTGGTATTTGTAGAAATCAGTTCAGGTTCGGTAAAGCCTTGTGCAGCAAAATCGGGTCTTTCAAAACACCGGCAGCGGCAGCAATGTCCGGTGCCAGCCAGCGGTCCTGGTCGTAGGCCGGGACTCGTTCACGCAGCAGACGCCAGGCTGTATCGGTGCCTGCGCCGAAGCGCTGTTCCTTGAGAAATTCAAACGCCTGAGCCGCCAGCAAGTACTCGATGGCGAGGATCTGCGTGCAGTTTTCCAACGCGCGATGTAGCTTCAGCGCCGCATTGGTGCCCATGCTCAAGTGGTCTTCCTGCAAGCCCGAAGTAACGTAGTTGTCGAGCACCGCCGGTTGCGCCAACTGGCGATTTTCCGCACACAGGGACGCGGCAACGTACTGGACGATCATCATCCCGGAATTCACCCCGGGATTGGCCACCAGAAACGCCGGCAGACCGCTGACGTGGGGGTTGATCAAGCGGTCCAGCCGACGCTCGGCGATGGAGCCGATTTCGGCCATGGCGATCGCCAGCAAATCTGCGGCCAATGCCACTGACTGACCGTGCGGGTTGGCCTGGGACATCACCCGGAAGTTGTCCGGCGTGCCCAGCAGCATCGGGTTGTCGGTGACAGAGTTGAGCTCGGTTTCGATCTGCTGTTTCGCGTGTTCAAGTTGATCGCGAGCGGCGCCGTGGACTTGCGGGATCGAACGGATGCTCAACGCATCTTGAGTGCGAATGCCCTTGCTGCTGGCAATCACTTCACTGCCATCGAGCAGCGCCCGCAGGTTGATGCCGACTTGCTGCATGCCCGGGTGAGGCTTGAGCGCGATGATCTCGGCGTCGAACGCGGCAATCTGGCCACGCTGGGCTTCGAAGCTCATGGCACCGATTACATCGGCCCACTGCACCAGACGCGTCGCGTCGGCAATTGCCAGACAGCTGAGACCGGTCATGCACGGCGTGCCGTTGACCAGGCACAAACCATCTTTGGCGCCGAGCTGAACCGGTTGCAGACCTTCCTCGCTGAAGGCCTGCTGCGCGGAAACGATCTGCCCGCGATAGCTGACATTGCCGACACCCAACAGCGCAATGCTGATGTGGGCCATGTGGGTCAGGTAGCCCACCGAGCCCTGGGATGGCACTTGCGGGGTGATGCCGCGATTGAGCAGTGCCAACAAGGCTTCGACCACCCGGCGATGAATGCCGGATTTGCCATGGCTATAGTTGCGAATAGCGGCGCAGATGATTGCGCGGGTCTGTTCGTCGGCCAATGGCGCGCCGACGCCACAGGCGTGACTGAGCAAGGTGTTGCGCGACAGTTGGCTGAGTTGTTCGCCTTTGAGCGAGACGTTGCACAAGGCGCCCAGGCCGGTGTTGACGCCGTAGGCACGCTCGCCGCTGGCGACGATGCGCTGGACGATCGCCTGGGCGTTCTCGATCCGCGCCCAGATCTGGGGCGACAGCTCGAGCTGCGCGCCGTGACGGGCGACAGCGACCACATCCTGCCAGCGCAACGGGGCGTCGGCGATAACGATTTTTTCAGCCTGGGACATCTTCAACCTCGTGCGTACAACCTGAATATTGATGCAGCTTCACTGACGCCTTCGCGAGCAAGCCCGCTCCCACAGTGGACTTCTGGTGTACCCAAAATCGGCACCGATCTAATGTGGGAGCGGGCTTGCTCGCGAAGGGGCCCGCCCGATCACCGCAAATCCATTTAAACCACCGCAGCCCGCCGCTGTACGAACCGGTCGACATACTCATCCGCCGGCGAATGCAGGATCTCTCGTGGCGTGCCGACCTGAATCAGGCGGCCATCCTTGAGGATCGCGATGCGGTTGCCGATGCGCACGGCCTCGTCGAGGTCGTGGGTGATGAAGACGATGGTCTTGTGCAGGGTCTTTTGCAGCTCCAGCAACTGGTCCTGCATTTCCGCGCGGATCAGCGGGTCGAGGGCGCTGAAGGCTTCATCCATCAAGATGATGTCGGTGTCCGCCGCCAAGGCGCGAGCCAGGCCCACACGCTGGCGCATACCGCCGGAAAGCTGATGCGGGTATTTGTTTTCGTAGCCCTTCAGGCCCACGGTGTTGATCCAGTGCAGCGCGCGCTCGGCGCACATCTGCTTGCTCTCGCCACGCACTTTCAAGCCATAGGCGACGTTATCCAGCACGGTCTTGTGCGGCAGCAGGCCGAAGCTCTGGAACACCATGCTGATCTTGTGCCGACGAAATTCGCGCAGGGCTTCCATGTCGTATTGCAGGATGTCCACGCCGTCCACCAGGATCGCGCCGCTGGTAGGGTCGATCAGGCGATTGAAGTGGCGCACCAGGGTCGACTTGCCGGAACCCGACAAGCCCATGATCACGAAGATCTCGCCGGTGCCGATGCTCAGCGACAGGTCGTTCACGCCGACCACACAACCGGTTTCGGCCAAGACCTGGTCCTTGGTCTTTTTCTGGCGAATCATTTCCAGCGCGTCTTTGGAACGGTTGCCGAAAATCTTGAAGACGTTTTTGACTTCAATCTTGCTGATGGCTTCGTTGCTCATTTGCTCACCTCATGCCGTGGCCGACCATACGCCTGAGTAATGCGGTCGATGACCACTGCCAGAATCACGATCGCCAGACCGGCTTCAAGGCCACGTCCGACGTTGAGGGTCTGAATCCCCACCAACACATCTTCACCCAAGCCACGGGCACCGATCATCGAGGCGATTACCACCATCGACAGGGCCATCATGGTGGTCTGGTTGATCCCGGCCATGATGCTCGGCAGGGCCAGCGGCAGTTGCACGCCAAACAGTTGCTGCCAGCGATTGGCGCCGAAGGCGTTGATCGCTTCCATCACTTCACCGTCGACCTGGCGAATACCCAGATCGGTCAGGCGGATCAGCGGCGGCGCGGCGTAGATAACCGTGGCGAAAATCGCCGGGACCTTGCCCAGGCCGAACAGCATCAGCACCGGGATCAGGTACACGAAACTCGGCATGGTCTGCATGATGTCCAGCAGCGGCATCAGCACCGAACGCAGGCGATTGCTGCGCGCCGAGAGGATGCCCAGCGGAATGCCGATCAGCACCGAGATGACCGTCGCTACCATCATCAGCGCCAGGGTCTGCATCAGCTTGTCCCAGAGGCCGACCGCACCCACCAGAAACAGCAGACCGACGATGACCGACGTGGTCACGACTTTGCGGGTCGCGTGCCAGGCAACGCCCGCCACGATCGCCAGCATCAGCCACCAGGGCGCCGCACGCAGCAGCCCTTCGAGATTGACGATGGCCCACAGCAGGGTGTCGGAGATGCTGCGGAACACATCGCCGTAGTTGGTGACCAGCGTATCGACCCAACTGTTGACCCAGTCGGCGATGGAAAAGGTAAAGCTTTCGGGAAACATAAAAAGACTCTCAATCAAGGGGTTGCGATCAAGCATCCGACTGCCGTTGCCGACAGTCGGAGACACTCGACCTACAAGGCCGCGTCGATCTTTTTGGCTGCGTCTTCGCTCACCCACGCGTGCCAGACTTCAGGATGTTCCTTCAAGAAGATCTTGGCCAGTTTTGGCGATTCGATCCGCTCTTTGGCCATGCGCCCGAGGTTCTGATTCAGCAGGTCGATCGGCAGGTTGACCTTTTCCAGCACGGCCACCAGTTCCGGGGCTTGCTCGTGGAAGGTCTTGGACAGGCCGACCTTGATGGTCACGCTCTTGTCCACGCCTGGTTTCTCGTCGAGTTTGACCAGGTCCACCTGGCCCATCAGCGGGGTTGGCGACCAGTAGTAAAACAGGATCGGCTCGCCACGCTTGTAGCTCGACAGCACCGCCGCATCCAGCGCCGGGCCAGTGCCTGGGCGGAAGTTGGTGTAGGTGCTTTCCAGACCATAGCTTTTGAGCATTTCGCTGTTGTCCAGCTCACAGGTCCAGCCGGCCGGGCAGTTGTAGAAACGGCCCTTGGATGGCTCTTCCTGATCCTTGAACACGGCAGCGTATTTGCCCAGATCGGCGATCGCTTTCAGGTCCGGGGCTTTTGGCTCCAGCTTGCGCTTGGCATCGCCTTCGATCACGTAACGCGGCACGTACCAGCCTTCGATCGCGCCAACGACCGGAGCGCCGACACCGATAACCTTGCCGGCCTTCTCGGCCTTGTTCCAGACTTCGCTACGACCGACCCACTCTTCGGCAAACACTTGAATGTCGTTGCTGCTCAGGGCGTTTTCCATGGTGATGGAGTTGCCTGGCAGGCTGTCAGTCTTGCAGTCGTAGCCTTTCTCCAACACGATTTGCATCACGTCGGTCAGCAGCATGCCGCTTTCCCAGTTCAGGCCGGCGAATTTCACCGGTTTGCCCGATTCGCACCAGCCAGCCGCCTGGGTGGCGCCAGCACTGGCCAGCAGGCCCATGGAAAGCAATGTGGTCAGCAGGGTCTTGTTCGATTTCATTGTTTGACGCTCCTAATCATGAGTTGGCTTACGGCAGTCAAGAGGCATCCAGCCCTGTCCACGTCCAATCAGGCCTGCGCCGCAGCGCGACCGGCCCCGCTTGTTTTAGGTTGTACAACGCTGTCCTGCTCGACCGGCAGGATCAGTTGATCGGGTACTGCGCTGTGCCATTTTTTCGCGCACACGTAATACAGGGCTGCGGGAAGCACCAGACCGATGATCCAGGAAATATCCACACCACCCAGAGCGTCCACCAGCGGACCGGTATAGAACTTGGTAGCGATGAACGGCAATTGCACCAGCACACCGAAGACATAGACGCTGATACCGAGAGGGTTCCAACGGCCGTAGCGACCGTTCGGATCGCCCAGCGCCGGCACGTCATAGCGCTCGCGAGTGATGCAGTAGTAGTCCACCAGGTTGATCGCGCTCCATGGTGTGAAAAAAGCCAGCAAAAACAGGATGAAGGACTTGAACGCACCGAGGAATGAGTGCTGACCGAGTAACGCGATCAGGGTCGCAGTGCCGACGATGACCAGCACGAAGACCAGACGCTGCAAGCGCGTTACCCGCAGGTCTCCACGGAAACCGCTGATGATGGTCGCAATGCACATGAAGCTGCCGTAGGAGTTCAGCGTTGAAATGGTGACCTTGCCGAACGCGATGCTGAAGTACAGCAGCGCAGCGGTGGCACCGCTGCCGCTCAAACCAACGATGTAGGCCACTTCGTGGCCGGCGAATTGTCCGTTGGCCATGGCGGCGGCAAACACACCGAGGATCATCGCCACCTGTGCGCCAATGACCGAACCCGCGCCGGCGGCGAAAAAGGTTTTCACCGAAGACGTGCTGCTCGGCAGATAGCGTGAATAGTCAGCCACGTAGGGGCCGAAGGCGATCTGCCAGGATGCCGCGAGCGATACCGCGAGCAAGAAGCTGGTCCAGCTGAAGTGGCGGATCTGCAGGAGTGCGCCAACGTCAGTCTGGCTCATCAGGCGACTGAACAGGTAAACGAAGGCAATCACGCCAATGACACTGGCGACACGGCCGATGAAATGAATCACCCGATAACCGAGCACCGTGACCAGCACGATGACACTGGCGAAGATGAGGATCCCGACGCTGTCGCTGACGCCAAACAACTGGCCCAGCGCCTGGCCGGAAAGCACGGTGCCCGTTGCGGTGAAGCCCAGGTACATCAGGCACACCAGCACGATCGGGATGGCCGCGCCATACACGCCGAACTGTACCCGGCTGGAGATCATCTGCGGCAGGCCAAGCTTGGGCCCTTGCGCCGCATGCAGCGCCATTACGCCACCGCCGAGCAGTTGACCGACCAACAAACCGATCAACGACCAGAACACATCACCGCCCAGCACCACGGCCAGGGCCCCGGTGACAATTGCGGTGATTTGCAGGTTGGCCCCCATCCACAGGGTGAACTGGCTCAACAGACGACCGTGTCTCTCCGCTTCCGGGATGTAGTCGATCGAACGTTTCTCGATCAACGGTTTACTGCCTGCACGATCGCTGTTAACAGCCATGATTCAACCTCTGTGGATTGTTATGGGAATTGCCGTGAAACCGATTTGTGTGGGAACCGCTTTCATGTGGGAGCGGGCTTGCTCGCGAAAGCGGTGGGTCAGCCAGCACAGATGTTGAATGTGCCGGCCTCTTCGCGAGCAAGCCCGCTCCCACAGGTATTGCGTTATTTGCCGGTGATCATCGGCAGGTTCAGGCCTTGTTCCTTGGCACAGTCGATTGCGATCTGGTAACCCGCATCGGCGTGACGCATGACGCCGGTAGCCGGGTCGTTATGCAGCACGCGAGCGATACGCTCGGCAGCTTCGTCAGTACCGTCGCAGACAATCACCATGCCCGAGTGCTGGGAGAAGCCCATGCCGACGCCGCCGCCGTGATGCAGGGAAACCCAGGTCGCACCGCTCGCGGTGTTGAGCAGAGCGTTGAGCAGTGGCCAGTCGGACACGGCGTCGGAACCGTCCTGCATCGATTCGGTTTCGCGGTTCGGGCTGGATACCGAGCCGGAGTCCAGGTGATCGCGACCAATCACGATCGGCGCCGACAACTCACCGCTGCGAACCATTTCGTTGAAGGCCAGACCGAGTTTGGCGCGCAGACCCAGGCCAACCCAGCAGATACGTGCCGGCAGACCCTGGAAGCTGATGCGCTCGCGCGCCATGTCCAGCCAGTTGTGCAGGTGGGCGTCGTCCGGGATCAGTTCTTTTACTTTGGCGTCGGTTTTGTAGATGTCTTGCGGATCGCCCGACAGTGCAGCCCAACGGAACGGACCGATACCGCGGCAGAACAGCGGACGGATGTAAGCCGGTACGAAACCTGGGAAGTCGAACGCGTTTTCAACGCCTTCTTCTTGCGCCATCTGACGGATGTTGTTGCCGTAGTCGAAGGTCGGAATACCCATTTTCTGGAAGTCGAGCATCGCTTTAACGTGCACGGCCATGGACTGCTTGGCGGCTTTGACGACAGCGGCTGGCTCGGTCTTGGCGCGAGCGCGGTACTCTTCCCAGGTCCAGCCGGCTGGCAGGTAACCGTTGAGTGGGTCGTGGGCGCTGGTCTGGTCGGTGACCATGTCTGGGCGCACGCCGCGCTTGACCAGTTCCGGCAGGATTTCAGCCGCGTTGCCCAGCAGAGCGATGGAAATCGCTTTGCCTTCCTTGGTGTATTTGGCGATGCGGGCCAGGGCGTCGTCGAGGTCGGTGGCTTGCTCATCGACATAACGGCTGTTCAAGCGGAAGTCGATGCTGACCTGTTGGCATTCGATGTTCAGCGAGCAAGCGCCGGCCAGGGTTGCAGCCAATGGCTGAGCGCCGCCCATACCGCCGAGGCCTGCGGTCAGGACCCAACGACCTTTGAGGTCATCGTTATAGTGTTGGCGACCGGCTTCGACGAAGGTTTCGTAGGTGCCCTGAACGATGCCCTGGCTGCCGATGTAGATCCAGCTGCCGGCGGTCATCTGGCCGTACATGGCCAGGCCTTTGGCGTCCAGCTCGTTGAAGTGTTCCCAGTTCGCCCAGTGTGGCACCAGGTTGGAGTTGGCGATCAGCACGCGTGGGGCGTTGCTGTGGGTCTTGAACACGCCGACCGGCTTGCCGGATTGCACCAGCAGGGTCTCGTCGTCGTTCAGGTTGGTCAGGCTTTCGACGATCTTGTCGTAGCATTCCCAATTACGTGCCGCACGACCGATGCCACCGTAAACCACCAGTTCTTTAGGGTTCTCGGCGACTTCCGGGTCGAGGTTGTTCATCAGCATGCGCAGCGGCGCTTCAGTCAGCCAGCTCTTGGCGGTCAGCTTGTTACCGCGGGCAGCGCGGATTTCGACGTTACGGTACTTAGTGGGCTTATTGTCAGTCACGAAAAAGACTCCTCATCAATCAATCCAAACCAACCCTGGCGGTGGGCAAGCCTGCCTGTGCGCGTCAAAGCGCCACAAGCGAATCAGTGGACGTTGCGAGGAGTCTCGATCGACTCATACGCATACGTCTTTACTTGTACATACAAGCATATGCAATCAAGCGGCCAACTTGCTGGATGAGCATTCAAGAAAAGTTTTGAAAGGGCTGGAAAGGCTGTAGATCAAGGGTTTTGAGGAGGATGAAATTTTTTTTGGGGAGTTTTCGCGGGGGAAGGACAGCTGTTACTTGAGCGGGGTTTTGCGCCACGCTGGGGCGTTCGGTAACAAAGTGGTGCGCGATGGGAAACGCTGAAAAGCAAAAGATCGCAGCCTTCGGCAGCTCCTACACGTTCATGCCATCCACAAAATTTGCGGCGAACACGATCAAATGTAGGAGCTGCCGAAGGCTGCGATCTTTTAAGGATTTTGGATCAGCGCGCGATCAGCTCGATCACACAGCATGGGCCATTGCTGGAGATATCCAGCAGGCCAACGTTACCGTCCAGCTGCAGACAATCATGGCGCCCTAGCTGAGAGGCGTTGTTACCCACCGTCACTTCAAGCTGTTCAGACACGCTGAACACCAACACGGTGCCGGCCGAGCTGAAAAACTGCTGTTCGCCCTCCAGCCATTGCAACCGCGCGCTGTAACGGTCCGGCGCATAAATCAGGTTGAAGTCGCGAATCGGCCCGCCGAGCAATGTGCAGGACACATGACTCTCGCCACTGAAAGCAAACGGGTCCAGCGGTAACAACGGCCGCGTGTCCTGGCCGTCGACGCGCAAGCTCATGCCCTCGCCTTGCAGCACGGTGATCACCCGCTCATAGCCGGCAAAGGTTGAAAACCCGCCCGACTCACCAATATCGGCAATCGACAGACGCCAGCCGAAACCCTCAAGGCCAGCACCTCCATCACGGGTGATTTCTTCAGTGCTGCCGCCGCCGTTTTTCCACGGCATACGCGGGTAATCGGCCGCGTGTAAAACTTTCAACTGGCTCATTTCGGGCTCTTTATTTATGGAACCGTCCTTCCAGACGATGACGGGAACCGGGGTGGATCAAACGGGCGGCGGTCACAGGCTGACGACCAGACCAGGTGCGGCGACGAATCAACAGGCAAGGCTCGCCCTTTTCAATTTGCAGCAACTTGCATTCGGACGGCTCGGCGAGAATCGCTTCGACCACGTGCTCGCCTTCGGTCAGCGGCGCAACCTGATTCAGATAGGCATAAGGGGTTTGCAGGGTGAAGTCTTGCTTGAGGTAGTCCGGCGCCACCAACGCGTTGACGAAACGGTCTTCGATTTGCACCGGAATATCGTTTTCGAAATGCACGATCAGCGAGTGGAAAACTTTCTGGCCTTCGCGCATGTCCAGGGCCACGGCCCGCTCGGAACCGGCGGCCTCTTCTTCGAGGGTGATCACCTTGCAGGTGTGGCGATGACCGCGGGAGGCGATCTCGTCGGCGATGTTGTGCACTTCAAACAAAGCAGACTGACTTTTCGGCTCGGCGACGAACGTACCGACACCCTGCATGCGCACCAGCAAGCCGTCGGCGGTCATCTCGCGCAGGGCGCGGTTGATGGTCATGCGGCTGAAACCCAGCTGATTGACCAACTCGCTTTCCGACGGGACGCGGTAGTGCGGCGGCCAGTTTCCACTGTCGATCTGCTGGGTGATCATCTGTTTGACGCGGGCGTACAAGGGCGCCGGACTGTCGCCCAGATTGGCGCTCAGATTGGCATTCGGCGGCAATGTGGCAGACGGAGTTGGCACGGTTAATCCTTGTTCATTTGTTGAGGGCTACTAGCTTGCCGGAGTTTACCGAGCAGGCAAACGTCTGTATATGTATATACAAATAACACACGATGGGGTGCTGAACCATGTCCGCCTTCTTTGCCGAACGCGCGCTGCTGCCTAGTGGATGGGCCAACAATGTACGTCTTGAGGTCAGCGCCGATGGCGTGCTGACCCATATCCAGGCCGATTCTCACGCAGATGACGCCGAACGGCTGAGCGGTCCGCTACTGCCGGGAATGCCGAATTTGCACTCCCACGCCTTCCAGCGCGCCATGGCCGGGCTGGCGGAAGTGGCGGGCAATCCGAATGACAGTTTCTGGACCTGGCGCGATTTGATGTACCGGCTCGTCGGAAAAATCAGCCCGGACCAACTCGGCGTGATCGCCCGTCAGCTGTACATCGAAATGCTCAAGGCCGGTTACACCTCGGTCGCGGAATTTCATTATGTACACCACGATACGAGCGGCCAACCGTACGCAGACCCGGCCGAACTGGCGTTGCGCATCAGCCAGGCCGCCAGCTCCGCCGGTATCGGGCTGACCCTGCTGCCGGTGCTCTATAGCCACTCCGGTTTTGGTGGCCAGGCCCCGAACGAAGGTCAGCGCCGCTTTATCAACAGCACCGAAAACTACCTGAAACTCCAGTCGCGCTTGCAGCCGATCCTGACGCAGCAGCCGGCGCAGGCATTGGGTTTGTGTTTCCACTCGTTGCGCGCGGTCACACCGCAGCAGATCAGCGAAGTGCTGGCGGCCAGCGACAAGCAGTGCCCGGTACACATTCACATCGCCGAACAGCAGAAGGAAGTCGATGACTGCCTGAGCTGGAGCGGTCGCCGTCCGTTGCAATGGCTGTACGAAAACACCGACGTCGATCAGCGCTGGTGCCTGGTCCACGCGACCCACGCCAACCCGGAAGAAGTCACGCTCATGGCCAAGAGCCGCGCCATCGCGGGTCTATGCCTGACCACCGAAGCCAACCTCGGCGACGGGATTTTTCCGGCAGTAGACTTCCTGGCGCAGGGTGGGCGCATGGGCATCGGTTCCGATAGCCATGTGTCCTTGAGCGTGGTGGAAGAATTGCGCTGGCTGGAATACGGCCAGCGTCTGCGCGATCAGCGGCGGAATCGTTTGTATGGCGCGGATCAGCCGATGGTCGGCCGCACACTCTACGATGCCGCGCTGGATGGCGGTGCCCAGGCGCTGGGGCAACCGATTGGCGCCTTGGAAGTCGGCAAGCGTGCGGATTGGTTGGTGCTGGACGGTAACGATCCGTACCTGGCGACGGCCAGTGGCGACGGGATTCTCAATCGTTGGCTGTTTGCCGGAGGTGACCGTCAGGTGCGGGATGTGCTGGTCAACGGCCAGTGGGTTGTGCGTGACGGGCGCCATGCCGGGGAAGAAGAGAGTAATCGGGCGTTTACCCAGGTGCTGCGCGATCTCTTGGGCTGACACAAAAAAATGTGGGAGCGGGCTTGCTCGCGAAAGGGTCGTCACCTTCAACACAATTGTTGACTGACAGACCGCTTTCGCGAGCAAGCCCGCTCCCACATTAGATCGCCGGTAACAGTTAGTTCGAAGTCTTGGCCATCTTGCTATCCGATGCGCGCCAGATCAGTCGCGTCGTGTCATAACCCTGCTGACGCGCCTTGCTCAGCAGTTCTTCGCGCACGACACCATTGACCGTCGGGGTGCGCGACAGCAGCCAGAGGTGACGGCGGCTCGGGTCGCCGACAATCGCGGTCTTGTAATCATCGCTGACGTACAACACCCAGTACTCTCCCTTCGCCACACCCGGGATCAGTCGCGAGAACCAGGTATCGAACTCGACCCACAGCTTGTCGGCCTTGCCGGGTACCTGTGGATAAGCCGTGCCTTTGGCCTCTTCCCATTGCCAGTCCGACGTCAGGCAGCGGTTCAGCACCGCCATGTCACCTTCAGGCTTGAGACTGTAATGGGCCTCGGATTGTGCGCAGTTGCGCTGAAAATACACCGGCAGACGCGCCAGTTCGTACCAGGTTCCCTGGTAGCGCTTGAGGTTGACCGTGTTGACAGTCTTGGGTGCCAACGGATCTACGCCAGAAGTGGCGCAGCCGGCCAATACCAGGCCGGCAAAAAGTACGATCAGTAACCGCTTCATTATTTTTTTCTCCCGTGGGCGAATAGCCCCGGTTTACTTCAGGCCTTGGCCAGAAAACATCAGCACTTTGTCACCGGCATACTGCACGCTGATAAAGCTGTTTTTGTCACCCCAGGTGCAACTGGACATGCCGAGTGCGCCGGAGCAATCGGCAGGTTTGCCCAGCAAGGTTTCAACCTCGGCCTTGGGCATGCCGGTCGACAGCTTCGAATAATTTTCCTGATTGATCTTGCCGCACGCTGCCAACAACACGCAGAACGAGAGCAAGGCGATAGATCGCAGCGACATGGTGTAACTCCTGGGGCGTAGGGAATGGCATGGCTGCCAAGCTGAAGCTTAGAAGAGAAAACCCTTGTCTGGTTCCCTGACCCTGCGGCTATTTGTTCGGCCATCCGTCTGCCCTTTACGATAAATCAGCCACTTTTTCGCGCCGTTGAGTATTTCGTCGGTTTTCCTGCAGGCCGCCTAATCTTTGGCGCCGGCCAGTCGACATAGAAGCAGTGTAAAGCCTTCCACTGTGGCAAATTGACACCCCTTGTTGACCAGCCCTTCGCGGTAGCTCATTTAATGACCAGAAACATGAAGTTCAGCCACAAAATCCTGTTGGCCGCCGCCCTTGTGGTGGCCGTTGCATTCGTCTGTTTCATCCTGTTCAACGATTACCGCCAGCGGCAGACTCTGCGCAGCAATACCGAGTCCTCGATGCAGGAACTCGGCAGCCTGACCACCAGCAACATTCAGACCTGGCTGGAAAGCCGCATTCAATTGCTGCAATCGCTGTCCCAGCAAATCGCCGTGGACGGCAGCGCCCTGGCCAATCTCAAGCGCGCCATCGATCTGCCGGCCTATACCAGCAACTTCCAGCTGAGCTACTTCGGCGGCACCGATGGCGTGATGTTCTCGGTCCCGGCCGGCAATCGCGCTGCGGACTATGACCCGCGCGCTCGTGGCTGGTACAAGGCGGCCAACAACGCGCAACAGACCATCGTCACCGAACCCTACATTGCGGCATCGTCGGGCAAACTGGTGATTACCGTTGCCACGCCGGTGAAGCACCAGAATCAAATGATTGGCGTCGCCGGTGCAGACATTGATCTGTCCAGCGTCAGCGCGATCATCAACTCGCTGAACTTCGGCGGTCATGGCCATGCGTTTATCGTCAGCGCCGACGGCAAGATCCTGATCCACCCGGACAGCAAACTAGTGCTCAAGAACCTGGCTGACGCGTACCCCAACGGGGCGCCGAAAATCAGCCCGGGCCTGAAGGAAGTCGAACTGGACGGCAAAACCCAGTTCATCTCCTTCACTCACGTCAACGGCGTGCCGTCTGCAGACTGGTACGTGGCGCTGGTGCTGGACAAAGACACTGCGTTCTCGATGCTCAGCGAATTCCGCACCTCGGCGATCATCGCCATGATCATCGCCGTGGTGATCATCATCGCGCTACTGAGCATGTTGATCCGCGTGCTGATGCAACCGCTGCTGACCATGGGCCGCGCCATGCATGACATCGCCGAAGGCGAAGGCGACCTGACCAAACGCCTGACCATTCACGGCCAGGATGAGTTCGGTGCGCTGGGCACTTCGTTCAACCGTTTTGTGGAACGTATTCATACCTCGATCCGCGAAGTGTCCTCGGCCACCGGCCAGGTCAACGAAGTCGCCTTGCGAGTCGTCGCGGCCTCCAACTCGTCGATGTTCAACTCCGATCAGCAAGCCTCACGCACCAGCAGCGTGGCGGCAGCCATCAACGAATTGGGTGCCGCTGCCCAGGAAATCGCCCAGAACGCCGCCCTCGCCTCGCAACACTCGAGCGACGCCCGTGCCTTGGCCGAAGACGGTCAGCAAGTGGTGGATAAAACCATCGCCGCCATGCAGCAGCTGTCGGCGAAGATCAGCGATTCCTGCGGCAACATCGAAACCCTGAACAGCAACACGGTGAACATCGGTCAGATTCTGGAAGTGATCACCAGCATCTCGCAGCAAACCAACCTGCTGGCGCTCAACGCAGCCATCGAAGCAGCCCGTGCCGGTGAAGCCGGCCGTGGTTTTGCCGTGGTCGCAGATGAGGTGCGCAACCTCGCCCACCGCACTCAGGATTCGGCGCAGCAAGTGCAGAAGATGATCGAAGAACTGCAAGTCGGCGCCCGGGAAGCGGTCAGCACCATGACCGACAGCCAGCGCCAGAGCGAAAGCAGCGTCGGCATCGCCAACCAGGCCGGTGAGCGCCTGGGCAGCGTGACGCAGCGCATCGGTGAGATCGACGGGATGAACCAGTCCGTGGCGACCGCGACTGAGGAGCAGACCGCTGTGGTGGAGTCGATCAACGTCGACATCACCGAGATCAACACGCTGAACCAGGAAGGTGTGGAGAACTTGCAGTCGACGTTGCGTGCGTGCGCTGACCTTGAGCAGCAGGCGGCGCGGTTGAAGCAGTTGGTGGGCAGTTTCAGGATCTAGTGCTTTTGCGGGCCTCTTCGCGAGCAAGCCCGCTCCCACATTTGATCTCGGTCGTACACAAAATCTGTGTTCGCTGAAAACTCAATGTGGGAGCGGGCTTGCTCGCGAAGGCGGCATCATCTGCAACGAAAATCTAAAACCGAGACCCAGGCTTCGAAAGAAACTCAACTTCCTCAGCCGTAGACTCACGCCCCAACACCGCATTGCGATGGGGAAACCGTCCAAATCGCGCAATGATCTTCTGATGCCGCTCGGCATAATCCAGGTTGTCGGCAAACACCGCCCGATCCGCCTCCGGTTGCTGTTCAACCAGATCAAGAAACCGCGAAACCGCTTCGTTCTGCACCGCCAGGTTTTCGCAGTGCTCAAACACCAGATAGATAAACACCCGCTGGATCGGCCGCAGTTGCCGATCAAAATCCGCAGCAATGCCTTGCGCTACCAGTGCCTGAGCCCTGAGATCGCCTGAAAAGGATTTGGGGGTATCGCGAAAGATCATTCGCGGAAGTTGATCGAGTAGCAGCACCAAGGCCAGCCAACCTTCAGGGTGTTGCACCCATTCGGTCAAACCGCCGGCCAGTGCCTGCTCGACCAGGTCCCCGAAACGCGTGCGCGCTTCGAGGTCCTGGCTGTCGCGCTTGCCGAACCATAACTTGCCCTTGTCAGCCGCTATTTCGTTGGGTGATTCGAAAGATCCAAACCACCATTCGAGTAACGGCTGCCAGGGCGCAGTCATGGTTTATTCCTTGTGGTAAGCCGTGACGCGGGCAACTTCTTCTTTCGAACCGAGGAACACCGCAACACGCTGGTGCAGGCCTTCCGGCTGGATGTCGAGGATGCGCTGGTGGCCGTCAGTGGATGCGCCACCGGCTTGTTCCACCAGGAACGACATTGGGTTGGCTTCGTACATCAGGCGCAGTTTGCCCGGCTTCGACGGCTCGCGGCTGTCGCGTGGGTACATGAACAGACCGCCGCGGTTCAGGATGCGGTGTACGTCCGCGACCATCGCCGCGACCCAGCGCATGTTGTAGTTCTTTTTCAACGGGCCTTCTTCGCCAGCCAGCAATTCGCTGACGTAGCGTTGTACCGGAGCTTCCCAGTGCCGCTGGTTGGACGCGTTGATCGCGAACTCCTGAGTGGACTCCGGGATCTTGATGTCTTCATGGGTCAGCACGAAGCTGCCCATTTCGCGGTCCAGGGTGAAGCCTTTCACACCGTCGCCCAGGGTCAGGATCAACATGGTCTGCGGACCATAGATGGCATAACCGGCGGCCACTTGCTGGGTACCTGGCTGCAGGAAAGCCTTTTCATTCAAGGGCTCGTTCTGGCTCAGGTATTCGTTCGGGCAACGCAGTACCGAGAAGATGGTGCCGACCGGCGCGTTGATGTCGATGTTCGACGAACCGTCCAGTGGGTCAAATACCAGCAGGTACGCGCCTTTCGGGTATTTGCCCGGGATCTGGTAGGCATTGTCCATTTCTTCGGACGCCATGCCGGCCAGGTGACCGCCCCACTCGTTGGCTTCGAGCAGGATTTCGTTGGAGATCACGTCGAGTTTCTTCTGCACTTCGCCCTGGACGTTTTCAGTGCCCATGCTGCCCAGGACGCCACCCAGGGCGCCTTTGGAGACGGCGTGGTTGATTTCCTTGCAGGCACGCGCCACCACTTCGATCAGGAAGCGCAGATCGGCAGGAGTGTTGTTGCTACGGGTCTGCTCAATCAAATAGCGACTCAAGGTAACGCGGGACATGGAAGGCTCCGGTGGAATGGGGGGCTAAAAACCCGCGCAGTTTAACGCGAGTCGGGGCGCATTTCCTCCTATCAGACGTGATACACCCAATAGAGTTCATGTGCGGGGTTGAGCGTAGTTCGAAATGGGGTCGATGTGGCTTGTGGATCAGTGGCAGATTGAGGTTTTTTTGTGGCTGATAGACCGCTTTCGCGGGCAAGCCCGCTCCCACAGTAGATCTTCAGCGTGCACAACATTTGTGTACGACCGAGATCCAGTGTGGGAGCGGGCTTGCTCGCGAATGGCGCATAGCACCAGCCATCCTCAGGACTTAGCAGCAGGCTTGCGCAGCAAGCTGAACGCCATGGCCCCCAGAAACAGCACACTGAGCAACAGCACCGCCCACAGCCCGAACTTCTTCCAGTTCGTGTCCGCCACCGCAGGCACGGTCGCCGCCGGAGTCACCACAACCCCACCCTCCACGGTCGCCTTGCCCAACGCCGCCAGCTTCGCAGCGCTGTAATCGGGAATCAGCGTCGACAACGGCAAGCTCGCCGCCTTCACCGTCGCACTCCCCAACGCCAGCGTATAAGGCCCGGCACCGCGCGCCAGGAACACCAGTTGCGTGGAGCGCACGGCAAACCGCACGGTCGGCGCTTCGGCGCCCAGGCCACCGCCGCGCTCATCCACCGTCAGCTTCAATTGCTGCACGGTCTGGCCCGGCAGCTGCAATTCGTTCTGCACCACGTCCTGGCCATTCTGGGTCAAGCGGTAGAGCAAACCGCTGGTCAGCGTTTGCCACGGCAGGCTGGTTTCCCGGCGACCCGACAACGTCACCGGCGCCAGGCTGTTGGGCTGATTCAGCTCGATCTGCAAGCGCTGGACATTCAACCCCATCGGCAATTGCCAGATGTACTCACCGGCCTTCACGCGGGTGCCAGCCAACGGTTGCGACCAGACCAACGGCAGCGGCAAGGTGCGAGGGTTGGTGCTTTCCAGTTGCGCCGAAGTCAGCGCTGGCGCCGATTGCGGTGAGCTCCACAGCAAACGCAGATAGCGCGCTGATTGCCCCGGCAGGCCGACCTCATGTTGTTCAACCCGTTCGTCGGCAAACGTCAGGCGGGCCACCTGCCCTTCGCCCCACGACTGCCAATGCTGCAAATCGTCGCTGGCTTCAATGCTGAAACGCTGGAAGCCGTCGCGATCGCTGGTCCAATCGAGGATCAATTGCTGTAACGGCGCCTTGATGCGGCTGGCATCGAGTAGCCAGCCGCGCAGCTCTTCTTCGCCCGCCTCCAACTGGCTGGACGGCTGCACTTCGATCAACGTGCCGTTGGTGTTCGATTGCACGCGCACACTCGGCGCGCGTTCGGTGGCATCCGCCGAGTTGTACAACGGGAACCACTTCACGTCGTGAAGCATACGGTTTTCGCGGGTCTGCGCGGGTTCCCGGGCCAGCGCATAAGCCTGAGGCTCACCGGCGGCGTTGAACACGCGTAGATCGCTGAGATCGGTTTGTCGCGCCTTCAATTGCACGCCCAAGGGTAATTCCAGGCGATACCACGGGCCTTCGCCACTCACCGACAGCGGCACCTGCGCGGCAAAGTCCGCCGGTTTTTCCTGCGCGCCGGCCGACAGTGTCACGCCCAGTACAACAGCACCCCACCAGCCCAGGTTCAGCTTCTGACTCAAGACGACACTCCTTCGGTTTCAGGGGCCGGTTTTTCAACATCCGGCACAGCCTCGGCACGCTTGGGTGGCAATGGAGCGAAATAGCCCACCACCAACAGCAACACGCCAACGCCGATAAACGACACGATCCGCGCGAGCCCGCCACGGTTACTCAATTCAACGAAGAACAGCTTGGCGACCACCAGCGCGATCAGCGCCGCGCCGATCAGCCAGACTTCGCGGCGATGACGCAGATGCCCACCGATCATCAGACTCAGCGCCATCAGGGTCCAGACGATGGACAGGCCGGCCTGCACCAACATCGACCCAAGCAGCAGATCCAGCGCGTACGGCACGCCACCCCAATGGTGAGCCGCGCGCATCACCAGCGCAGTGAAGAAGACGAACAGCGAAACCCCGGCGATCACTTGCGTGGCGTTATCGGCGTACTCCTTGCGAATCGCCAGTTGCGTCACGGCACTGCGAGACCAGACGTAAACGCCGAACAGGGCAAACAACAGACCCAGCTCCAGCGGGTTAATCAGTGGCACATAGGGCAGCGGCTCGGCGGTGCCGTCACTGGCGATGTTCGCCAACCAGAACCAGCCGAGCATCAACAGTGCCAACGGCGCAGCGGCATAGACCCGGTACTCACGGGGATAAGCCGACACCGGCCATGGCCATGCACGCGGTGCAGCTATCAGCACCAGATACAGGCTCGGCAGAATCGCCCAGCCCAACCAGCGCCAGGCGTTGTACTGCTCCGACAACAGCAGCAGACCGTAACGCAGCTCCAGGGCCAACACGCCGATCAACAACCAGCAGCCGAGCACATGGGCGGCGCTCAGGGCTGTTGCGGGCAACGTCGGCGCCAGACGCCGCAGGGAGATGAAATGCACGACGAACACCGCAACCCAAACCAGCCAGCCGACGTTGGCGGCCGGGTGATAACGCGAATGCCAGGCCGCGAGCAGCACCATACCGGCAGCGGGAATCAGCAAGGTGCAGAGCCAGCCCAGCGACGACCACTTCAGGCGCAGCGCCAATACCGTCCACAGCGCGACACTCACGGCGGCGACGGCCAGCAACAAAGTGGCTTGCAGGTTCGACGGCGCAAAGCGCAGCACTTCGCTGACCCACGCCAGCGCCCACCAACCCGCGCCCCACACCAGCAACACTTCGGACAAGCGCTGCAGGCTCAACCCATCGAAGGCCGAGGCATGATTGCCGAGCTGCAAACGCCAGGCCCCGACGAAGGCGGCCAGCCCCAGCACCAGCGGCGTCCAGAAACCGCTATGCGCCAGCGGTCGCAACCCTTCGCTGAGCAGCGGGCCGAGCAGGTCTGGCCCGGCGAACAGGAACGCCGCGCCGCCGATCACCTGCAACAGCAGACCAAAGACAAAACTCACGCGCTGCTTCAGGTACAGGCTCAACCAGATGATGAACAAACCACTGGCGGCCCACACCGCACTCGCGGTTTGCCACGGCAACACGAACAATACCGCGAGGTTGATCAGCACCAGGCCGGCCAGCAACACCACTGACAAACCGCGCAGCAAGCGCACGTCCTTGCGCACCATTTCGTCGCGGGCCGCCAGCAACATCCCGGCGATCAATGCCAGCCCGATCAGGGACGCGCTGAGCAAACCGCTCCAACCGGCGCTGAACACCGCAGCCGACTCACCACCCGCCCCTTGCAGCCGCAACAGGAACAACGCACCACCGAGCAGTTGCACGGCGAACGCGGTGAACAGGAAGGTTCGCGATTGCAGGCGCAGGCCGACGAGCAGCGTCGCCAACCCGGCCAGCGCCCAACTGATCGCCGTGCCATGAGTGAAGAAGAACAGCGGCGCCAGCAGATAGAGGAACGTCAACCCCAGACAGGCCAGCACCGGTAGCGCTTGGCGCTCCCACTGCGACGCCTGCTCGGGCAACGCTTTGCGTAATTGGTAGAAGCTGAACAGCAGCGCCACACCGAGCATCAACGCTCCCAGCGGTGCGCCATCGAGCAGGCTGCTCTCACCGGTCCGCAGCTCACTGAGAAAGGCCAGTGCCGAGCCCAGCTGCAGCAGCAAGGCAAAGGCTCGCGCCAGCGGTCGTTGTTGACGCAGGCCGAGCCAGAAAATCCCCGCGCCTTCCACCGCCCAGGCGGCCGCGGTCCAACGCGCGTCGAGCCCCAGCGGAATTGCCAGGCTGGCGAAGATCACACCAAGTGCCAGACAGGTTTCCGCCAACAACAGCGCTCGACCGCCCATCAGCAACCGTGCCAGCCCCATGTAAATCATGCCCAGTGCCAAGGCGCTGAAGGCGGCGGCAAATTCCAGATGCTCCACCAGCGCGAACTGCAAACCGAAGCCCACCAGCGGAGGGGCGAACAGCATCGTGCCGTCAACGTAATCGCCCTTGCGCGCCGACCAGTGCAGCAGTGCATCGCGGCTGTCGTCCTCGGGCGCATCGCTCATTTCCAGCAGTTTGCGCCGGGCGAACAACAGGCCGATGGCCAGGTACATCAGGAAAAACAGGATCAGGAATGGCTCGGTGCTCCACAGCAGTTCAGGCTTGTAGGAGCGCAGGCCCCAGGCCAACCCGATGCCGAAGGTGCCGACAAAACCGATCAGGTTAAGCAGCCGCCAGGCCTTGAACCACGCGATGGCGAGGATGCCGGCATTGAGCAAGGCGAAGTAGCTGAACAGCGCGACATGGTTGCCGGCGCCGGTGGAGGTCAGGATCGGCGCGGCGAAACCACCCAGGGCAGCAGCGGCAGCCAGGCCCAAGGCGTTTTGGGTAATGGCGAGAATCGCCGAGAACACCGTCACCACCACCAGCAGCCCCAGTGCAGCCGTGGGGTCGAGCAACGGATGCAGACGCATCGCGGCAAATACGGTCAGGTACAACACCGCGATCCCGGTGCCTTGCAGCATCAACGCGTAATTGCTGTTGCGCAGACGCAGCAACCAGCCCAGCGCGAGCAAGCCCAAGGCCGCCGCCGCGACACCGGCATAACGCAACTCGACCGGCACCACCATGCCTTCGGTGGCATAGCGCAACAGGAAGGCCAGGCCGAGGAACAACAGCACCACGCCAACTCGCAACACGGTATTACCGCCGAACAACCAGTTGCGCGCGCCGCTGATGGCGCGCTCGATGAAGTTCGGACCGCGAGGCGCCGCCGGTTGTTGTGGTTCGCGGGCAACCGGTTCGGGTTTCCAGGCATCTGTCTGCGGACGACTGGCTTCGGCCGCGGCCGCTGTGATGGGTTCGAGTTCAGGCGGCAGCTCCCAGATCAGCTCCGGGGATGCGACAGGGGCTTGCTCGAGAATAATTTCAGGGGATGGAACCGGCTCGCTAGCCGCAGGTTGACTGGCTTCAGGTGTTTTGACGCCCGACACTTCCAGCAATGCCAGTCGCTGCTCGACCGCATGCAGCGCAACCTGCGCCTGATCGAGCAAGCGTCGCTGCTCGGCGCCTTGAGTACTCAAGCGGCCGATGCGGATGGCCTGGCCAATACCCAGCCCGAGCAGAGCGCCCAACAGCGCATCGCTGAACGACTCGTCGAGTAGCCAGCCCAGCAGCAGCCCAATCAGCATGAACATCCATTGCATGGTCGATATCCCTAAGCAGCCCCGCGGTGGGGCAAATCCGGGCGATACAGCGTCAACGCTCAGTCTAGTGAGCAGATACCCGGAGTCCAGTGTGAGAGCAGATTGCATCTGCACCACAAATCCAATGTGGGAGCGGCGGTGCGGCGATCCGACTTGCTCGCGAAGAGGGCCTGACATTCGACATCGATGTTGAATGTCGGTCCACTTTCGCGAGCAAGCCCGCTCCCACAAGGGTCAAGTTGGTGCTTAGTATATCGATCAGGCCCAACGGACGTTGGGCCTTGCGCACATTTGTTGCAGAAAGTTACTCCAGTGCCTTCCAGATATCCGTGGCGTACTCGCGAATGGTCCGGTCGGACGAGAACCAGCCCATCCGCGCGCTGCTCAATACCGCCGAGCGCCACCATTCTTTGGAGTCGTGCCAATGAGCCTCGACCCGCATCTGAGCGTTCCAGTAAGAATCGAAATCGGCGCAGACCAGGAAGCGGTCATAGTCCACCAGCGAATCAATCAGGGTGGTGTAGCGGGACGGATCGTCTGGCGAGAACACCCCTCCGCGAATCGCTTGCAACACATCGTTGAGTCGATGGGAGGCAGCAATGTCCGGTGCCGCGTTGAACTCATGGTTGAGCTTGCGCGCTTCCACTTGCTCGGCGCTGAGGCCGAAGATGAACATGTGTTCGACACCAATGCGCTCGCTCATCTCCACGTTGGCCCCGTCCAGGGTGCCGATGGTCAGCGCGCCGTTGAGGCCGAACTTCATGTTGCTGGTGCCAGAGGCCTCGAAGCCTGCGGTGGAAATCTGTTCCGACAAATCCGCCGCTGGAATGATGCTTTCGGCTAGGCTGACGTTGTAGTTGGGCAAGAACACCACTTTGAGCAAACCACGCACGGTCGGGTCGTTGTTGACCACCCGGGCGATGTCGTTGGTCAGTTTGATGATCAATTTGGCCTGGTGATAACTGGCCGCCGCCTTGCCGGCGAAGATTTTCACCCGCGGCACCCAGTCTATTTCCGGTTCGGCACGAATCGCCTGATACAGCGCAACGGTGTGCAGCAGGTTGAGCAACTGACGTTTGTATTCGTGGATCCGCTTGACCTGCACGTCGAACATCGCCGCCGGGTTGATCGCAACCCCCAGCCGTTCATGAATCAGGTACGCCAGAGCTTTCTTACTGTGCAGCCGCTGTTCGGCGAACTGTTTGCGGAATGCAGTCTTCTCGGCAAACGGTTCCAGCCCTATCAGGCTTTCTTCGGGGTTATCCAGCAGATCCGGGCCGAGGGCGTCGACCATCATCGAAGTCAGCTCGGGGTTCGCCTGGTAGAGCCAGCGGCGGAAGGTAATGCCGTTGGTCTTGTTGTTGATCCGCTCCGGATAGAGTTTATGCAACTCGGAAAACACTGTGCTGCGCATCAGCTGCGTGTGCAGGCCGGACACGCCGTTGACACTGTGGGAACCAAGGAATGCCAGGTTACCCATGCGCACGCGACGACCGTTGTCCTCCTCGATCAGCGACACCGCACGCAATACGTCGAAATCGTGAACGCCCTTGGCCCGCAATGAGTCGATGTGCTGGGCGTTGATCAAGTAAATGATCTGCATGTGCCGTGGCAGCATCCGTTCCATCAAACCGACCGGCCAGGTTTCCAGCGCTTCCGGCAACAACGTGTGGTTGGTGTACGACAGCGTGTCGACGGTGACCTGCCACGCCGCATCCCACGCCACGTCATAAACGTCGACCAACTGACGCATCAACTCGGCCACGGCAATCGAGGGGTGAGTGTCGTTGAGTTGAATGGCCGCGTGATCACCCAGGGTCAGCACCGAGGTGTGCATGTTGCGATGGCGGCGCAGCAAATCCTGCAGGGACGCGGCGACGAAGAAGTATTCCTGACGCAGACGCAGCTCCTGGCCGGCCTCGGTGCTGTCCGCCGGGTAGAGCACGCGGGAGATACTTTCAGCCCGGGCCACTTCTGCTACCGCGCCCAGGTGGTCGCCCGCATTGAAGCGTTCCAGGTGCAACTCTTCCATGGCCCGGGCACGCCACAGTCGTAGCGTGTTGACACTCGCGCCGCGCCAACCGACCACCGGGGTGTCATAGGCAATGGCCCGCACGGTTTCCGCCGGGGACCAGACTTGCCTGGATTTGCCGTTCTCATCGGTCACGGTTTCGACACTGCCGCCGAAGCCGATCGGGTAGGCGACCTCCGGCCGTTCGAACTCCCATGGGTTGCCGAAATCCAGCCAGTGTTCGGTCTGCTCCTGCTGCCAGCCGTCGACGATGGCCTGACGGAACAAACCGTGTTCGTAACGAATGCCATAACCATGGCCGGCGATGCCCAGGGTCGACATGCTTTCCATGAAGCACGCCGCCAGACGCCCGAGGCCTCCATTGCCCAGTGCCGCATCGGGCTCCAGCAGACGGATGCGTTCGATGTCGACGCCAAGTTCGGTCATGGCCTCGCGGGCCACATCGAGCAGGCCGAGATTGCTCAGGCTGTCATAGAGCAAGCGGCCGATCAGGAATTCAAGGGAGAGGTAATAGACCCGTTTCTGGCCTTTGCGGTAGATCTGCCGGGTGTGGTCCATCCAGTGCTCGACCATGTGATCGCGCGCCGCCAGGGCGATGGCTTCGAACCAGTCGTGGTCGAAGGCGTGATCAGGGTCTTTGCCCACCGCGTAGGTAAGCTTGGTCAAGACGGCGTCGCGGAATGCGGCCACCTCTGCTTCGCGAACAAGTGGTTCTTGAGTCATCGATAAGACCTCGAGCGAGCGTGAAGTTGTCTGAGCCTAGTCGGTCTGACAGACCATTGAGACTCTGGTTCGGCAGTTTTTCCTGTTAGTGCGAGATAGGTCGACATTACGTTGTCGCGTGCCAGAAACAATGCAGGGGCCGTGCCGGACACAGGGATTATTTTGCGCCAAGCGAAAAAATCTGGCGAAAGGTTGTTCAAAAATCCACCAGTCCCGGTATGATCGCGCGCCCTGATGCACACGCTGGTAACAACCGATGATGAAGCCCAACCTGATCGCCGCCGCGGAGATCGATCGCCTCGATACCTGGGCAAAATACTCTGCCCCGATGTGCGGTTCCTGCGTGTCCAGCTGCTGCACCTTGCCGGTCGAGGTCAAGATCAAGGATCTGATCCGTATCGGTATCGTCGACGAATTCGAGCGTGGCGATCCGCCGAAGAACATCGCCAAGCGTTTGCAGAAGGAAGGTATCGTCGAGCGCTATAACCAGAAGTCCGAGATCTTCACCCTTCAGCGCATGAGCAACAACGATTGCCTGTACCTGGATCGCAAGAGCCGTTTGTGCACTATTTATGATAAGCGCCCGGATACCTGCCGCAATCACCCGAAGATCGGACCGCGGCCGGGGTATTGCGCGTACAAGCCAAAAGAAGTGGTGCGCGAGAACAATCCGCGGACGCTGGACAAGTTTTAAACAATCGTTGAGTTCTTCAGCGATAGACAGACCGCTTTCGCGAGCAAGCCCGCTCCCACAGGGGATTGGCGTTGAACACAGATCATCTGTAAAGAACAAATCCCCTGTGGGAGCGGGCTTGCTCGCGAAGAGGCCCTCACAAACACCGCAAAAAACCCAGACAAACAAAAACGCCCCCGACCTTGCGGTCGGGGGCGTTTTCGTTCAGCCGGGGCTAATTACGCCTTGGCTTTCTTGGCAGCGCGGGTACGCTCGCTTTCGTCCAGAATCTTCTTGCGAAGACGAATGGACTTAGGAGTCACTTCGCACAGCTCGTCGTCCTGGATGAATTCCAGAGCCTGTTCCAGGGTGAAGCGAACAGGTGGAACCAGAGCGATGGTTTCGTCTTTACCCGAAGCACGCATGTTGTCGAGCTTCTTGCCCTTGGTAGGGTTGACGCCCAGGTCGTTGTCACGGCTGTTCAGACCAACGATCTGACCGTTGTAGATTTCCTGGCCGTGTTCGACGAACAGCTTGCCACGCGCCTGCAGGGTTTCCAGGGAGTAGGTCAGTGCCTTGCCGGTTTCAACCGAAACCAGAACGCCGTTCTGACGGCCGGACATGTCGCCGGACTTCATCACGTCGTAACGGTCGAAGATCGAGGTCAGGATGCCAGCACCGTTGGTCAGGGTCAGGAACTGGTTACGGAAACCGATCAGACCACGAGCAGGGATGTTGTATTCCAGACGTACACGGCCCTTGCCATCCGGCACCATGTTGGTCAGGTCGCCCTTACGCAGGCCCATCTCTTCCATCACCTTGCCCTGGGATTCTTCCGGCAGGTCGATGGTGACGTTTTCGAACGGTTCGTGCTTCACGCCGTCAACCAGACGGATGATCACTTCCGGACGGCCTACAGCCATTTCGAAGCCTTCGCGACGCATGGTTTCGATCAGTACCGAGAGGTGCAGTTCGCCACGGCCGGAAACCTTGAACTTGTCAGCCGAGTCGCCTTCTTCAACGCGCAGTGCAACGTTGTACAGCAGCTCTTTGTCCAGACGTTCCTTGATGTTACGGGAAGTCACGAACTTGCCTTCTTTACCGCAGAAAGGCGAGTCGTTTACCTGGAAGGTCATGGAAACGGTTGGCTCGTCGACAGTCAACGGCTTCATCGCTTCAACGGTGTCCGGGTGGCACAGGGTGTCGGAGATGAACAGCGAGTCCATACCGCTGATGCACACGATGTCGCCTGCAGCAGCTTCTTCAACGTCTACACGGTGCAGACCGTGGTGACCCATCAGCTTCAGGATACGACCGTTACGCTTCTTGCCGTCGGCACCGATAGCGACAACCGGGGTGTTCGGCTTGACGCGACCACGAGCGATACGGCCAACGCCGATAACACCCAGGAAGCTGTTGTAGTCCAGAGCGGAGATTTGCATCTGGAACGGACCGTCACGGTCGACTTTCGGCGCAGGTACGTTGTCGACGATCGACTGGTACAGCGGAGTCATGTCTTCAGCCATGTCGGTGTGTTCCAGACCGGCAATGCCGTTCAGGGCCGAGGCGTAGACGACTTTGAAGTCCAGCTGTTCTTCGGTAGCACCGAGGTTGTCGAACAGGTCGAAGATCTGGTCCAGAACCCAGTCCGGACGCGCGCCTGGACGGTCAACCTTGTTGATCACCACGATTGGACGCAGGCCGGCTTCGAAAGCCTTCTTGGTCACGAAACGGGTTTGCGGCATAGGGCCGTCTTGAGCGTCAACCAGCAGCAGAACGGAGTCAACCATCGACATTACGCGTTCAACTTCGCCGCCGAAGTCGGCGTGGCCCGGGGTGTCCACGATGTTGATGTGGTAGCCGTTCCAGTTGATGGCGGTGTTTTTCGCCAGAATGGTAATACCGCGCTCTTTTTCCTGGTCGTTGGAGTCCATCACGCGCTCGTCGTTGAGCTCGTTGCGCTCCAGGGTGCCGGATTGACGCAAGAGTTTGTCTACCAGGGTGGTTTTACCATGGTCAACGTGAGCAATGATGGCGATGTTGCGTAGATTTTCGATCACTTGTGTATCTCGATCAGAGGATTCGGTGTGCTGACAAGTCTTGGCAGCGATTTACAGTAGAGTCCGGCAAAGCCGTTACAGCTTGACGGCGGCGTCGGGGGGCCGGTGACGCAGGCCACAGGCAAACAGCCCCGGGCACTTAGCTCGGTCGATAAACGCGCACATTGGCATGCCCCTCACTGAGCAAATGGTGGGCATGCAGGCGACTCATCACGCCTTTGTCGCAATACAGCAGGTACTGGCGAGTAGGGTCCAGTTCCTTGAAACGAGCGTTCAGTGCATAAAACGGCATCGCTTGTACCTCAATGCCAGCGAGTTCCAGCGGCTCGTCTTCAGCGGCATCCGGGTGACGGATATCGATGATGATCTGGCCCGCCAGTGCTTCGCTGACTTCTTCGATCTGCAAATCCTGGCCCAATTCGTCGATTACGCGATCGATCGGCACCAGTTTGGCGTTCTCGAGCGCACGCTCGAGTACCGCCATGTCGAATTCTTTCTCTTCATGCTCCACGCGTGGACGCTTGGCGTGGGTCTTTGGGTTCACCGAGATGACCCCGCAGTATTCCGGCATGTGCTTGGCGAAATCGGCAGTACCGATTTCGTTGGCCAGGTCGATGATGTCCTGCTTGTGACTGGCGATCAGCGGGCGCAAGACCAGCTTGTCGGTCACGCAGTCGATCACGGACAGGTTCGGCAACGTCTGGCTCGACACCTGGGAAATCGCTTCGCCGGTGACCAGCGCTTCGATCTCCAGCCGATCGGCAATACGGGAAGCAGCGCGCAACATCATACGCTTCAAAACTACACCCATATGACTGTTATCGACTTTCCCGAGAATTTCTCCCAGTACTTCCTCGAACGGCACACTGACAAATAACACGCGTTGGGAGCTGCCGTACTTCTTCCAGATGAAGTGCGCGACTTCCATGACGCCCAATTCATGGGCTCGTCCGCCCAGATTGAAGAAGCAGAAGTGGGCCATCAGCCCGCGGCGCATGATCTGGTAGGCGGCGACGGTGGAATCGAAGCCACCGGACATCAGTACAAGCGTCTGTTCCAGGGCACCCAGCGGATAACCGCCGATGCTGTTGTGTTGGCTGTGGATCACGAACAACCGTTTGTCGCGAATTTCGATGCGAACTTCGATTTCAGGCTGTTTGAGCGAGATTCCGGCGGCGCCGCACTGACGACGCAGTTGGCTGCCGACGTATTTCTCGACGTCCATGGAGCTGAATTCGTGCTTGCCGGCACGCTTGCAGCGCACCGAAAAGATCTTCCCGGCCAGGGCGTCACCGAAATGCTGCTTGCACTTGGCGACGATGTCGTCGAAGTCGCCCAACGGGTATTCATCGACCTGCAGGAAATGCGCGATGCCCGGCATGCAGCTCAGGCGCTCGGTCATCTCCTTCAGGGCTTTCGGCTCGCTGACGCGGGTTTCCAGCTCGAGATTGTCCCACACACCGTTCACCACCACAGCCGGGTCCAGGTCGCGGAGCACGGTACGGATGTTTTTAGCCAACTGGCGGATGAAACGCATCCGTACCGGGCGGCTCTTGATGGTGATCTCGGGGAAGACTTTTACGATTAGTTTCATGAAAACAGCGCGCGCTGGGCCAGCCGAAAAAGGGGGGCGCGGATTATAGCGGAAATTGCTCAAGGTTTAACCAGTTAATGTGCAGAAGGTTTTGAGCGCACCGAAACAGGTCATTTATGGAATTCGACGCTACATTACAGGGCGAGGTTTGGCGCTTTTCGAGGCATTGCACCTTTATAAGCGTGATATTGGGGCAAAAAACCCATGGTGGGGCACTGGCATGCAATTTGCTCCCTTGTGAGGCAGGTTGCCTTGGCAGAGTATTCGCGCCGGCATCACCCACATTCTAAGGGCATCCACTACTAAGCCCGAAGCCACCCGGAGGACACTATGTCGAAGTCGGTTCAACTCATCAAAGATCATGACGTCAAGTGGATTGATCTGCGCTTCACGGACACAAAAGGCACTCAGCACCACGTGACCATGCCGGCTCGCGATGGGCTGGATGAAGCTTTCTTCGAAGAAGGCAAAATGTTCGACGGTTCCTCCATCGCTGGCTGGAAAGGCATCGAAGCTTCCGACATGATCCTGATGCCGGACGACAGCACTGCCGTTCTCGACCCGTTCACCGAAGAGCCGACCCTGATCCTGGTTTGCGACGTGATCGAGCCTTCGACCATGCAAGGCTACGACCGTGACCCACGTGCGATCGCCAAGCGTGCCGAGGAATATCTGAAGTCGACCGGTATCGGCGACACCGTATTCGTGGGTCCAGAGCCTGAATTCTTCATCTTCGACGAAGTGAAGTTCAAGTCCGACATCTCCGGTTCGATGTTCAAAATCTTCTCCGAACAAGGTTCGTGGATGTCCGACCAGGACGTGGAAGGCGGCAACAAAGGCCACCGTCCAGGCGTCAAAGGCGGCTACTTCCCTGTTCCACCGTTCGACCACGACCACGAAATCCGTACCTCCATGTGCAACGCCATGGAAGAAATGGGCCTGGTCATCGAAGTTCACCACCACGAAGTGGCGACTGCCGGCCAGAACGAAATCGGCGTGAAGTTCAACACCCTGGTTGCCAAGGCTGACGAAGTTCAAACCCTGAAGTACTGCGTACACAACGTTGCTGACGCATACGGCCGCACCGCGACCTTCATGCCTAAGCCTCTGTACGGCGACAACGGTTCGGGTATGCACGTTCACCTGTCCATCGCCAAAGATGGCAAGAACACCTTCGCTGGCGAAGGCTATGCCGGCCTGTCCGATACCGCTCTGTACTTCATCGGCGGCATCATCAAGCACGGTAAGGCTCTGAACGGCTTCACCAACCCGTCGACCAACTCCTACAAGCGTCTGGTCCCAGGTTTCGAAGCGCCAGTGATGCTGGCTTACTCGGCTCGCAACCGTTCGGCTTCGATCCGTATTCCTTACGTGTCCAGCCCTCGCGCTCGCCGTATCGAAGCTCGCTTCCCGGATCCGGCAGCTAACCCGTACCTGGGCTTCGCTGCACTGTTGATGGCTGGCCTGGACGGCATCCAGAACAAGATCCACCCAGGCGACGCAGCTGACAAAAACCTGTACGACCTGCCGCCTGAAGAGGCGAAAGAGATCCCACAAGTTTGCGGCAGCCTGAAAGAAGCCCTGGAAGAGCTGGACAAAGGTCGTGCGTTCCTGACCAAAGGCGGCGTTTTCAGCGACGACTTCATCGACGCTTACATCGCCCTGAAAAGCGAAGAAGAAATCAAGGTTCGTACCTTCGTACACCCACTGGAATATGAGCTGTACTACAGCTGCTGATCCGGTAGCGCCGCGCTACGCGGCGTGACAAAAGAGAGGCCTCCTTCGGGAGGCCTTTTTTATGGGCGACCGTCTGTCATCGGATGCCCGGTTGCGTGCATCATGGCTTTCATCCGATAAAGCCGAGATGCCCCATGCGCCTACGTCCATGCCTTGCCCTGCTCACCGCCCTGCTGGCCAACAGCGCTTTTGCCAGCCCGGCACCTGCCGCCCTCGCCCCGTTGCTTGGCACCATCGAAGAACGCCTGGCGATTGCCGATCAGGTCGCGCTGAGCAAATGGGACAGCGGCAAACCGGTCGAAGACCGGCAGCGCGAGCGCGAAGTCATTGCCGGCGCCGTCGCCCTCGCACCAGCCTATAAATTGAGCAACGAAGCCGTCGAACAGTTCTTTTCTGCGCAGATCGAGGCCAACAAACTGGTGCAATACGCGCATTTGTCTGACTGGCATGCCCAAGGCAAGGCCCCCAACGATCCTCGCCCCGATCTCGTCGGGCAGATCCGCCCGCAACTTGACCGGTTACAAAAACGCCTGCTGCAACAACTGGCCGATTTCAGCCCTTATCGCAACGACCCGCAGTGCCCGGCTTGGCTGGCCAAGGCCAATAAAAGCGGTGCCCAAGCGCCACTGCGCGGGCTTGCCCAGGTACGCGCCACCGCTGAGTTGTGCAGCGCCAGCCACTGAGCCGACCTGCCGATGTGCGCTGAAGTGCTCTATGCTCAGCGCTTAGTCGCCATGAATGGAACAGGGCCGGACACTTGCCCAACGGCCAATGGAAGCCTGCAATGCGCTCATTGTTGTTATGCCTGCTTGTGCTGATCGCCCTGCCCGCCGCCGCGCAGATCTACAAGTACACCGATGCCAACGGCAACACCGCCTACAGCAATCAACCGCCCGATGGTGTAAAGGCTCAGCCCGTGGAGCTGCCACCGCTCAACAGCGTCGTGCGTCAACCTCCGGGCGAGCCTGTAGCACCTGCGCAATCCAGTAGCCGCGAACAGCCCGGCAGCGCCTATCAGGTGCTGGAGCTGACCGGTCTGCCCACCGAAGAAGCCTTGCGCGCCAACAATGGCACGTTCACGGTTAGCGTATTGATCCAACCACGCCTGCAAGGCTCTCATCGATTGAGGCTGTTACTGGACGATCAACCCTACGGCCAACCGAGCAACGTGCCGATTCTGCAACTGGTGAACATCGACCGTGGCGAACACCGCCTCGCGGTTCAGGTGATCGATGGGCAAAACGTGGTGCAGCAGAGCCCCACCGTGACCTTCACCGTACAACGGGTGCATAAGCCTTGAGGTGCTGGCTGTTGGTCGCCTGCCTGATCAGCCTGCCGGCAATGGCCGAGGTTTTCACCTACATCGATGCCCAGGGCAATCGGGTCTTCACCGATCAGCCGGGCACCCGCAATGCCAAGCGTGTACCACTGGCGACCAGCAATCGGATGTCGGCCAACCCGAGCGGCGCCGCGCCAGTGGCGGCCACGAAAGCCAAACCACTGTTTCATTACGACATGCTTCGTGTGCTGGTGCCGGACCCGGATGCCACGATCCGTAGCACTGCCGGGGAATTGATCGTCAGCGTTACCAGCGAACCAGGCCTGCAACAGGGCCATCGCTATCGCCTGCTGCTGGATGGCCAACCCACCGCCGAGCCCGGCCCGAGCCCGGTGTTCGCCCTGAGCAACATCGACCGCGGCAGCCACAACCTGTCAGTGGAAATCCTCGACGAACAGGGCCGTACCGTCGAACGCACGGCCAATCAACCCTTCCACATGCAGCGCACTTCCCTCGCGCAGAAACGTCAGGTCAAACCCTGCGTCCTTACCGACTACGGCCAACGGCCGGAATGCCCCCTCAAAGACAAACCCGAAGAAGAAAAAAGCTTCTTCTGGCGCTGATGCCAGTCAGTTAAGCGCAACCCCATGTGGGAGCGGGCTTGCTCGCGAAGACGGCGGCACAGCCAACATTGATGTCACCTGACATACCGCTTTCGCGAGCAAGCCCGCTCCCACAGGTTCCGTTGACGCTTCTTTTACTTCGTTCAGGTTTGCGCACTATATTGGTGCAATAGAGTGCACAGTACTCACACCCCAACCCATTTTGGTTCGAAAGTACTCGCAAAAGCTGGCAGAACGCCACGCAAATGAGCGTCAAACGCCTGTTTCAGGCTCTAAACGCTTCTTTTCGGAGCCTTGGTTTGGTTTTTGCATTTTCCTCGTATCGGCGCTTGTTTCTTGCGCGCGCTCCGCTCCAAAAGAGGTCCTGATGACCATTAGCGACGCACTACACCGCTTGCTACTCGACAACCTGACCACCGCAACCATTCTGCTCGACGCCGAACTGCGCCTTGAGTACATGAACCCGGCGGCGGAGATGCTGCTGGCCATCAGCGGCCAGCGTAGCCATGGGCAGTTCATCAGCGAGTTGTTCACCGAATCCACTGAGGCGCTGAACTCCCTGCGCCAGGCAGTCCAGCAGGCGCACCCGTTCACCAAGCGCGAAGCGATGCTCACCGCCCTCACCGGCCAGACCCTGACCGTCGACTACGCCGTGACACCGATCCTGAGCAATGGCAATACGCTGCTGTTGCTGGAGGTTCACCCGCGTGATCGCTTGTTGCGGATCACCAAGGAAGAGGCGCAGCTGTCGAAGCAGGAGACCAGCAAGATGCTGGTACGCGGCCTCGCCCATGAAATCAAAAATCCGCTCGGCGGGATTCGTGGCGCGGCTCAGTTGCTCGCCCGTGAATTGCCGGAAGAAAGCCTGCGCGACTACACCAACGTCATCATTGAAGAAGCCGATCGCCTGCGCAATCTGGTGGATCGCATGCTCGGCTCCAACAAATTGCCGTCACTGGCCATGTGCAATGTCCATGAAGTGCTGGAACGCGTAGGTCAGTTGGTGGAGGCAGAGAGTCAGGGCTGCATCACTTTGGTGCGCGACTACGACCCAAGCATTCCGGATGTGTTGATTGATCGCGAACAGATGATTCAGGCCGTCCTGAACATTGTGCGCAACGCGATGCAGGCCATCAGCAGCCAGAACGAGCTGCGCCTCGGCCGTATCAGCTTGCGTACCCGCGCCATGCGCCAGTTCACCATCGGCCACGTGCGCCACCGCCTGGTGACCAAGATCGAAATCATCGACAACGGCCCGGGGATCCCCGCCGAGCTGCAGGAAACCATTTTCTTCCCCATGGTCAGCGGCCGTCCGGACGGTACCGGGCTGGGCCTGGCCATTACCCAGAACATCATCAGCCAGCACCAGGGCCTGATCGAATGTGAAAGCCATCCAGGCCACACCACGTTCTCGATCTTTCTGCCACTGGAACAAGGAGCCACATCGACATGAGCCGTAGTGAAACCGTGTGGATCGTCGATGACGACCGTTCTATCCGTTGGGTCCTGGAAAAAGCCTTGCAGCAGGAAGGCATGACCACGCAAAGCTTCGACAGCGCCGACGGCGTGATGAGCCGCCTGGCGCGCCAGCAGCCGGACGTGATCATCTCCGACATCCGCATGCCGGGTGCCAGCGGCCTGGACCTTCTGGCACGGATTCGCGAACAGCACCCCCGACTGCCGGTCATCATCATGACCGCGCACTCCGACCTGGACAGCGCTGTCGCGTCCTATCAGGGTGGCGCTTTCGAGTATCTGCCCAAGCCATTCGATGTCGACGAAGCGGTGTCACTGGTCAAGCGCGCCAACCAGCACGCTCAGGAACAGCAAGGCCTGGAAGTCCCGGTCGCCCTGACCCGTACGCCAGAAATCATCGGCGAAGCACCGGCGATGCAGGAAGTGTTTCGCGCCATCGGGCGCTTGAGCCACTCCAACATCACCGTGCTGATCAATGGCGAATCGGGTACCGGTAAAGAGTTGGTGGCACACGCGCTGCACCGTCACAGCCCACGGGCGGCCTCGCCGTTCATTGCGCTGAACATGGCGGCGATCCCCAAGGATCTGATGGAGTCCGAACTGTTCGGCCATGAAAAAGGCGCCTTTACCGGCGCGGCAAACTTGCGTCGCGGGCGCTTTGAACAGGCTGACGGTGGCACACTGTTCCTCGATGAAATCGGCGACATGCCGGCGGACACTCAGACGCGCTTGCTGCGGGTATTGGCGGACGGCGAGTTCTACCGTGTCGGCGGTCATGTGCCGGTGAAGGTCGATGTGCGAATCATCGCCGCGACTCACCAGAATCTGGAAACCCTGGTGCACGCCGGAAAATTTCGTGAGGACTTGTTCCACCGCCTCAACGTGATCCGCATCCACATTCCAAGGCTGTCGGACCGTCGCGAAGACATCCCGACCCTGGCCAAGCACTTCCTCAGCCGCGCCGCGCAAGAACTGGCGGTGGAACCGAAGTTGCTGAAAAGCGAAACCGAGGAATACCTGAAGAACCTGCCGTGGCCGGGCAACGTGCGTCAGCTGGAGAACACCTGTCGCTGGATCACGGTAATGGCTTCGGGTCGCGAAGTGCACATCAGCGATCTGCCGCCAGAGCTGCTGAGCCTGCCGCAGGACTCAGCGCCGGTGACTAACTGGGAGCAAGCACTGCGTCAGTGGGCTGATCAGGCGTTGGCTCGCGGTCAGTCGAGTCTTCTGGACAGTGCCGTGCCAGCCTTCGAGCGGATCATGATCGAAACCGCCCTCAAACACACCGCCGGCCGCCGCCGCGATGCCGCCGTGTTGCTGGGTTGGGGCCGCAATACCCTGACGCGCAAGATCAAGGAATTGGGGATGAAGGTAGATGGCGGGGATGATGATGAGGGGGATGAGGGCTAGTTAGGCTTTCGTCGTTCTCTGGATCCATTCGCGGGCAAGCCTCGCTCCTACGGGTTTTGTGCCAAGCCATCTTTTGTGGCTGACATCAAACCCATGTGGGAGCGGGCTTGCTCGCGAAGAGGCCATCACATTCAACATTGATGCTGAATGACACACCGCTTTCGCGAGCAAGCCCGCTCCCACATTTAGAATTCAATGCACCGCGGCAATGCACCGTGAACCGCAATCGAGCACGACAATCGATCCAAAACCCCGCCTCCACCTGCAAGAAAAACCATATCGCAAAAACATAAAAGCCCCGAATTACGGGGCTTTCAGCGCTGCTCAGCGGCTTTCTGTTGCAACTTGTTAAAAACTGGCACGCCCCCTGCAATAGTCCAATCAGTGATTCGATTCACTACCCAGTTTCGGGGACCTTGGTACAGGCAGGCCGGGGATTCCCCTCTTTACACCGGGCTCATACCGCAATTGCGACGAGCCCATCCCGTTTTGGGGTCCTTGGTACAGGCAGGCCGGGGATTCCCTCTTTACACCGGGCTCACGCTGCAATGCGCGAGCCCTCCCGTTTTGGGAACCTTGGTACAGGCAGGCCGGGGATTCCCTCTTTTATTGCTCTCGGAGATGGATCTCCAGCCGCCAGCGGTCATCGACCTCGCTACCGGCCCACTCGCCCTGCAGCGGCCGGGCCGCCACCACCGTCAGCAACAGTCCCCCATCACTCAAACGCGTTCGCCAGTTCACGTCCTTGCCGTTGAGCTTGAGCTGACCTTTCTGTGCACGGCCTTCAGCCTCGAATAACAGCGCCACGCTGCCGTCGACCAGCTCGCCGTGGGTTTTGGGTTCGTTGTTGAACCACACCACCAGTCCATCGTTCGTCACCTCGACCTGCTGCAAAACGCTGGGGTCGGGCGCGGTCAGGCGACCGATCATCAGGCCCACCATCACCCCGACAATCGCCAACGAAGCCATCACCCGAGGGAATAGTTTCGAACGAGGGTCCTTTGGCGGCGTAGAATGCCCGTCATCTTTACCTTCGGAGCCGTGCATGTTTCACGTCATCCTTTTCCAACCAGAAATTCCGCCGAATACCGGCAACGTTATCAGGCTGTGCGCCAACAGTGGCTGCCACCTGCATTTGATCGAACCGCTGGGCTTCGAGATGGACGACAAGCGTCTGCGCCGGGCCGGCCTCGATTACCATGAGTATGCCACCCTGCAACGCCACGCAGACCTTGCCAGCTGTCTGGAAAGCCTCGGCCATCCCCGGCTGTTCGCCTTTACCACCAAGGGCTCGCGGCCATTTCACGACGCCAGCTTCGCCGAGGGTGACGCCTTCCTCTTCGGCCCGGAAAGCCGCGGCTTGCCGGCCGAAGTGCTCGATGCCCTGCCCAGCGAACAACGCTTGCGTTTGCCGATGCGCGAAGGCTGTCGCAGCCTGAACCTGTCCAACACCGTGGCCGTCGCCGTTTACGAAGGCTGGCGTCAGCTGGGGTTCAAATAACCCCGCATAACAAATGTGGGAGCGGGCTTGCTCGCGAAGGGGCCATAACATTCAACATCTTCGTTGATTGTTACACCGCTTTCGCGAGCAAGCCCGCTCCCACATTGGACTTGCTTTGACGCACAGACCGCTTATTGAACGGTTGGAGTCTCGCCAGCCGCCTGCATACGTTGCAGTTCTTGTGCGTACAGCGCGTCGAAGTTCACCGGGGCCAGCATCAGGGCCGGGAACGAACCACGGGTCACCAGGCTGTCCAGGGTTTCGCGAGCGTACGGGAACAGGATGTTCGGGCAGAACGCACCGAGCGTGTGGCTCATCGAAGCATCATCCAGGTTCTTGATCAGGAAGATCCCGGCCTGTTGCACTTCAGCGATGAACGCCACTTCCTCACCGTTTTTCACGGTGACCGACAGAGTCAGCACGACTTCGTGGAAGTCGCCTTCCAGAGCCTTCTGACGGGTGTTCAGATCCAGACCGACACTCGGCTCCCACTGCTGGCGAAAGATCGCCGGGCTTTTCGGGGCTTCGAAGGACAAGTCGCGTACGTAGATGCGCTGCAAGGAGAATTGCGGTGCGGTTTCTTCTTCGCTAGCTGCAGTGTTCTGTTGGTCAGTCATCTCAGATCCTTTCTGATCTCGGGTCTTATAGGGTTGGCTATTTCAAGTAAGGCAGTCAGGCCTTGAGCATGGCGTCGAGCTTGCCGGCGCGCTCCAGGGCAAACAAATCATCACAGCCGCCAACGTGGGTGCTGCCGATCCAGATCTGTGGCACGGACGTACGTCCGGCCTTCTGAGCCATCGCGGCACGCACCTGCGGCTTGCCATCGACCTTGATCTCTTCGAAGGCTACGCCTTTGTTCTCGAGCAGGTACTTGGCTCGCGAGCAATAAGGGCAGTAATCGCTGGAATAGACGACGACGTTGTTCATATCACTTCACCAGCGGCAGATTGTCGGCTTTCCAGCTGGAAATACCGCCGGACAGCTTGGCGGCGGTGAAGCCGGCTTTCATCAGTTCGCGGGCATGAGTGCCGGCAGTCTGGCCCATGGCGTCGACCAGGATAATGGTCTTGGCCTTGTGCTTTTCCAGTTCGCCGACGCGAGCGGTCAGTTTGTCGTGAGGAATGTTCAACGCGCCAACAATGTGACCGGCGGTGAAATCCTTGGTCGGACGAATGTCGATTACCACGCCAGCATCTTTGTTGACCAGCCCGGTCAGTTCACCGGTGCTCAGGCTGCGGCCGCCGCCTTGCATCTGATAAGCGATCAGCAACGCCAGCAGTACGACGAAGATACCGACAAGCAAATAGTGGTTAGTGGCAAATTCAATCAGGTGAGCAACCATCGAAGGAGGTTCCAGGGCGTTAAAATGTCGGCCAGTATACACAGCCACTATGGTGGGCCAAACCCCGTCCGGCGGTGACGGCGCCGGAACTTCGCTTTAAACTGCCACTCCCTTTTCCATCGCCCTCTTTATAACTCAGCCACGAGTGGAATCCATGACTACCACGCCTAAACCTTTGGTCCTGATTATTCTCGACGGCTTCGGTCACAGCGAGAGCCCTGAATCCAACGCCATCTTTGCAGCGAAGAAGCCCGTACTGGACCGCCTGTGGGCTACCGTACCGAACGGCCTGATCTCGGGCAGTGGCATGGACGTCGGCTTGCCGGACGGCCAGATGGGCAACTCCGAAGTCGGCCACATGAACCTTGGCGCCGGCCGCGTGGTGTACCAGGACTTCACGCGCGTGACCAAAGCGATCCGCGACGGCGAGTTCTTCGAGAACCCGACCATCTGCGCCGCAGTGGATAAAGCCGTTGCTGCCGGCAAAGCCGTGCACTTCATGGGTCTGCTGTCCGATGGCGGCGTTCACAGCCACCAGGATCACCTGGTCGCCATGGCTGAACTGGCCTACAAGCGCGGCGCCGAAAAAATATACCTGCACGCCTTCCTTGATGGCCGTGATACGCCACCGAAAAGCGCCCAGTCGTCGATCGAGTTGCTGGACGCAACCTTCGAAGCCCTCGGCAAAGGCCGGATCGCCAGCATCATCGGCCGTTACTACGCCATGGACCGCGACAACCGCTGGGACCGCGTGTCCCAGGCCTACAACCTGATTGTCGATGGCGCCAGCGAATTCAACGCCGCCACCGCACAGGAAGGCCTGCAAGCCGCTTACGAGCGTGGCGAAAGCGACGAATTCGTCAAAGCCACCAGCATCGGTGAGCCGGTGAAGGTCGAGGACGGCGACGCCGTGATCTTCATGAACTTCCGCGCCGACCGCGCTCGCGAGCTGACCCGCGTGTTCGTCGAAGACGATTTCAAGGAATTCGATCGCGCTCGCCAGCCTGCACTTGCCGGTTTCGTCATGCTGACCCAATACGCCGCCAGCATCCCCGCGCCATCGGCCTTCGCCGCGAGCAGCCTGGACAACGTGCTGGGCGATTACCTGGCGAAAAATGGCAAGACGCAACTGCGTATCGCCGAAACCGAGAAGTACGCCCACGTGACTTTCTTCTTCTCTGGCGGTCGCGAAGAACCATTCCCCGGCGAAGAACGCATCCTGATCCCGTCGCCGAAAGTCGCCACCTATGACTTGCAGCCCGAGATGAGTGCCCCGGAAGTCACCGACCGCATCGTCGATGCCATTGAAAACCAGCGTTATGACGTGATCGTGGTCAACTACGCCAACGGCGACATGGTCGGCCATAGCGGTGTATTCGACGCGGCAGTCAAAGCGGTCGAGTGCCTGGACCTGTGCGTCGGCCGCATCGTCGATGCGCTGGAGAAAGTCGGCGGCGAAGCCCTGATTACCGCCGACCATGGCAACGTTGAGCAAATGTCCGACGAAACCACCGGCCAGGCGCACACGGCCCACACCACCGAGCCGGTGCCGTTCATCTATGTTGGCAAGCGTGATCTCAAGGTGCGTGATGGCGGCGTGCTGGCGGATGTGGCGCCGACCATGCTGATGTTGATGGGGCTTGAAAAACCTGTGGAAATGACCGGGACTTCGATTCTGGTGTAATCCGCCCTATCAAACACCGCCAAAACCCTGTGGGAGCGGGCTTGCTCGCGAATGCGGCGTGTCAGTCAACATCAACGTTGCCTGACACACCGCATTCGCGAGCAAGCCCGCTCCCACATTGGTTTTCAGTGTTTTTCTGTCCAGTTATCACACAACCCCAATTGGGCATTTTTTTTGCTGCGCTTGGCGGGCATACTAGGCCGTCCCTTTCCCTGGTGTCGCCCGCCTCTATGCTTCGCGTCCTGATAGCCCTTGCCCTGACTTGCCTGCTTCAACCGGCCTTTGCCGACGAGCGCACGCAAACCCAACAACAGTTGGACGCCACGCGTCAGGACATTGCCGAGCTGAAAAAATTGCTGGGTAAACTCCAGGAAGAAAAATCCGGGGTGCAGAAAGACCTCAAGGGCACCGAAACCGAGATGGGCAAGCTCGAGAAGCAGGTCGAAGCCCTGCAAAAAGAGCTGAAGAAAAGCGAATCCGAGCTGCAGCGACTCGATGCTGAGAAAAAAAAACTCCAGAGCGCGCGCATTGAACAGCAACGACTGATCGCCATCCAGGCCCGCGCGGCCTATCAGAATGGGCGTCAGGAATACCTCAAGCTGCTGCTCAACCAGCAGAACCCGGAAAAATTCGCTCGCACCCTCACCTATTACGACTATCTGAGCCAGGCCCGCCTGGAGCAGCTGAAGAATTTCAACGAAACCCTGCGCCAACTGGCCAATGTCGAAAAAGACATCGCCATGCAGCAGGCGCAATTACTGGTGCAGAAAAGCAGCCTCGACAGCCAGCGCGACGAACTCGACAAGGTCCGCAAGGAGCGCCAGCAAGTCCTGGCCAAACTCAGCGACGACGTGAAGGCCCGCGATCAGAAACTGGCGGCGCGCGAGCAGGATCAGGCAGACCTGTCTAAAGTCCTTAAAACCATTGAAGAAACCCTGGCCCGTCAGGCCCGAGAGGCAGAAGAGGCGCGGCAAAAAGCGCTGATCGCCCAGCAGGAAGCCGAAAAAAAGCGTTTACGTGAGGCTCAGGCTGAAGCAGAGGCCACTGACGCCCCACGCAAAACCGTTAAATCGACACCCGGCGCACTGGTTTCAAGTTCAGGCGAAACCTTTGGCGGCCCCTTTGCTTCCACCCGCGGCAAACTTCCATGGCCGGTTGATGGTCGACTGCTGGCGCGCTTCGGTGAAAGCCGTGGCGACGATGCCCGTACCAAATGGGACGGCGTAATGATCAGCGCCTCCGCCGGCAGCCAGGTGCATGCCGTTCACGGCGGCCGCGTGGTGTTTGCCGATTGGTTACGAGGCGCCGGGTTGCTGGTGATCCTCGACCACGGCAACGGTTTTTTGAGTCTTTACGGTCACAACCAGACGCTGCTCAAGTCTGCGGGTGACGTGGTAAAAGCCGGTGAGTCCATCTCCACTGTCGGTAACAGTGGCGGACAGGACACACCAGCACTGTATTTCGCTATTCGTCAGCAGGGTCACCCGAGTGATCCGGCGCAATGGTGTCGCGCGCAAGGATAGGCGTTGAGTCACCTACATTAGGAGTTCGTTCGACATGCTGTATTTGTCCCGCCTTACCTCGCTGGCCCTGACGATTGCCCTGGTGATCGGCACGCCGTTGGCGTTTGCCGCCGAGCCTGCCCCGGTGGTAGCACCTGCAGGCACTGCTGCGACCACCAAGGCGCCATTGCCGCTGGACGAGTTGCGCACTTTTGCCGAAGTCATGGACCGGATCAAGGCCGCCTATGTGGAACCGGTGGACGACAAGACCCTGCTGGAAAACGCCATCAAAGGCATGCTCAGCAACCTCGACCCGCACTCCGCGTACCTGGGCCCTGAAGACTTCGCTGAATTGCAGGAAAGCACCAGCGGCGAATTCGGCGGCCTGGGCATCGAAGTCGGCGCCGAAGACGGTTTCATCAAAGTGGTTTCGCCTATCGATGACACCCCGGCCTCCAAGGCGGGCATTCAGGCCGGCGATTTCATCGTAAAGATCAACGGCCAGCCGACTCGCGGCCAAAGCATGACCGAAGCCATCGACAAGATGCGCGGCAAGATCGGCCAGAAGATCACACTGACCCTGGTACGCGACGGCGGTGCGCCGTTCGACGTGACCCTGGTCCGCGCCATCATTCAAGTGAAGAGCGTGAAGAGCCAGCTGCTGGAGTCCGGCTACGGCTACATCCGTATCACCCAGTTCCAGGTCAAGACCGGCGAAGAGGTCTCCAAGGCCCTGGCCAAGCTGCGCAAGGACAACGGCAAGAAGCTCAGCGGCATCGTCCTCGACCTGCGTAACAACCCGGGCGGCGTACTGCAATCGGCGGTGGAAGTGGTCGACCACTTCATCACCAAAGGCCTGATCGTCTACACCAAGGGCCGTATCGCCAACTCCGAATTGCGCTTCTCTGCCACCGGCAAGGACGAAAGCGAAGCCGTGCCAATGGTCGTGCTGATCAACGGCGGCAGCGCCTCGGCCTCGGAAATTGTCGCCGGCGCCCTGCAGGATCAGAAACGCGCCGTGGTCATGGGCACCACCAGTTTCGGCAAAGGCTCGGTGCAGACCGTGTTGCCGCTGAACAACGAGCGCGCACTGAAAATCACCACGGCGCTGTACTACACGCCGAACGGCCGCTCGATCCAGGCTCAGGGCATCGTCCCGGACATCGAAGTGCGCAGGGCCAAGATCACCAACGAGCAGGACGGCGAATACTTCAAGGAAGCCGATCTGCAAGGACACTTGGGCAATGGCAACGGCGGCGCCGATAAACCGACCGGTTCCGGTGGCAAAGCCAAGGCTATGCCGCAGGATGACGATTACCAATTGGCCCAGGCCCTGAGCCTGCTCAAAGGACTGAGCATCACCTCCGGCCGCTGAGATGCGCCTGCGGTTGCTCCTCGGCCTGCTGTGCTGTCTGGCGGGTGTCGCTCCCGCGGCGCCTGCCACGACGGCGGCCACACCGGCGAAGGCTTATCTGAGCCTGATCATCGATGACCTGGGGCAGAACCTGCTTCAGGATCGCCGCGTGCTGGCGCTGCCCGGCCCGGTCACTGCGGCGATCATGCCCGACACCCCCCACGCCACCGAGTTCGCCCGCGAAGCCCATCGCGCCGGCAAGACCGTCATCCTGCACATGCCCATGGCCCCGGCCACCGGGCCGTTCGCCTGGCATCCCGAGTTGCCCATCGAAGAGCTCGAGAAGCGCTTGAACGCGGCGTTCAAGGCTGTGCCGTATACCGCTGGTATCAACAACCACATGGGCAGCCGCATGACCGCCCAGCAACCGGCCATGGCCTGGCTGATGGCCGACTTGCAGCGTCGACACAAGTTCTTCGTCGACAGCCGCACCAGTGCACAAACCGTGGCCGCCGCCGAGGCGCAGAAAATCGGTTTGGCGAGCGTTTCGCGGGATGTGTTCCTCGATGACGAGCCCACTGAAGCCGCGATTTTCACTCAGCTACAAACGGCTATCAGCCTGGCGCGCAAGCAGGGTTCTGCGGTGATGATCGGGCATCCGTATCCGCAGACATTGGCGGTGCTTGAACGTGAATTGCCCAAGCTCAAGGCTCAGGGCATTGACTGGATCGATATCCAACAAATGATCAGCGTGCGCGGCAATCGCGCGACGGCGGCACATGGCAAGGATGGCCAGTACCGCCTCCCGACCGCCCGGTAATTGCTCGCCGCCCACTCCATTTCGCGATAACTATTTATACCTGTCGACACACAGACGCGTGCCACGATAGCGCTCACCCCGAATTTCATCACCAAGGAATGGACATGAAATATCTCAGCTTGTTTTGCTTCACCGGCCTGATTGGCCTGCTGGCTATTTCCGCCGTGCAGGCCCGCGACCTGGGCGAAGGTGCTGTCAACGACTCACCGTCAAGGGCACTGCAAAACAGCAAACATTTTTATGAAATCTGGAGCGGCGTGGGGCGACTCAGTCTCCACTCGGGCGAGACTTGCAGCGCCGTTCTACTGGATACGCGAAACCGGCAAGGCCGAGCCACCGGCCCTGCTTACCTGCTCACCAGCGGTCATTGCGTATTCTTTGAGTACGGTTCGGCGCGGACCAATCTGCCTTTGAAAGCCAGCGTCACCTTCCGCTACTTTCATGACGTACCACAGCGTAAGCGCCAATACGCCATCCGAACTGCCCGATGGAGCAGTCTGGTCGGGACCGATCTTGCAGTACTGGAGGTAGACGCAACATTGGCGTCGCTGATACAGGCCGGGATCAACCCGCTCAAGCTGGCCTCCCATCAAACCTACGAAAGTCAGGATGCGCTTAACGTTGGCGCGCCGGGCGGCTTTACCGAACAGGGGCTTCGATTGAGCGCCTGTGCTGAACAAACCGCCGGAACGTTTATCGATCACCCTGGGGTTTTCCCTTTGGCCATGAAAAACAGCTGCGATCTTCACGCTGGCAGCTCCGGCAGCCCGATGCTGAACCGCCGCACCAATGAAATCACCGGCATCGTCAGTAAAGTCGTGATCTCGCGCAATACCCCAGCGCCGCCCGATTGTGAGCACTCGACGTCTTGCAAGGCCGCCCGTTTCAACTACAGCTACTCGGCCAACTTCCTGCACAAGTGCTTTATTGATGGTGTCTTTACCCGCGATGGGGCGGAGTGTTCGTTGGAGCCGGTCGAATTGACTGTCATGGAGCCCTGGAAGCTCAAGTCATACGTTTATAGAACGCAAAATGCGGATGAGCAGATCGTATTGCCTACGTGGGACTTCAGGTTCTCCCTCGAGGCGCCCTTCTACCGCTACAAAACGGTCCATAACGCTCGGGATTGTCAGGCGCCACGCAACTATAGCGCCGCCATCAGCGCTGGAAATGCTTACATCAATACTGAAATCGGGCCACAAAGCGGCGCATATGCGCTCTGTATTATCGGTGTCGCCTCACGGGAACAGCAGCTGACAAGGGCGACATTGAATAACGTGTTTACAAGTGCCATGTACTTGAGCGCGACGCCGGACGCTGCGCTTCAGACCCCATCGAGGTAATTGCTACAGATAGCGCCCCATGATGTCGTCAACAATGCCTTCCTTGCGCAGTTGATCCAGCGCGGCTTGCAGCTTGGCGACAGTTTCGTCCGGCACGTCTTTGTTCAGCGCCAGGTAGAGCTCGGCGCTGTTGAAGCGCAGCACGGTCTTGAGCCCGTTCACGCCTTCCTGGCGCGCCAGGTAGCGGCCTGCCGGGTCACCAGTGGCCCACAGATCAATCTGGCCGTTGACCAGTTTTTTTGCATTATCCTGATCGCGCAGCACAACAATCGGTTTCAATCCTTGCTTGGCCAGTGTCTCGGCAATCGCATCGCCCTTGTAGGCGCCGATCCTGTATTTGCGTGCCTGCTCCAGCGACTCGAGGGTGATCTTGCTATCGGCCTTGGCCAGCATGATCCAGTCGTCCGGGCCGATAGGGCCGACCCACTTGAAGAGTTTCTCGCGGTCCGGCAACCGTGCCATCACGAACACGCCATAACCAGGTTTTTCCAAGGCGAGTTTGTAGATTCGCTCCCAAGGGAAACGCAGTGTCAGGCTGTAGGTAATGTCGGCGCGTTTGAACATCTCGCGGACGATATCCACGGCGATGCCATTGATATTCTCGTCCTGAGCGAAATTCTTGCCGTTCTTCGCCATGTTGTACGGCGGGAAGTTTTCCGTCAGCAACACCAGACCGGTGCCGGGATTTTCTTCGGCGTGAACTCCGTTGATGAACAACAGGGAAGCGCTGGCGAGGACAAGAAGAAGACGTTTAAGCATGTCGGGCTACCGGAATCCATGGCGTGCCCAAGAGTGCCTTGAGCCCGCCATACTGTCCACTGGCCTGTTTAACGCATCACGATGCCGCGATGAGCCATGTAAGCCTTGGCTTCCTGCACGGTGTATTCGCCGAAGTGGAAAATACTCGCCGCCAGCACCGCGCTGGCGTGGCCTTCGAGGATGCCGTCGGCCAAGTGCTGCAAGTTGCCAACACCGCCGGACGCGATCACCGGAATCCCCAGCGCATCACTGATGGCGCGGGTGACACCCAGGTCAAAGCCGTTTTTCATGCCGTCCTGGTCCATGCTGGTCAGCAGGATTTCGCCGGCCCCCAAGCCTTCCATCTTCTTCGCCCACTCAACGGCGTCGAGGCCGGTTGGCTTGCGACCGCCATGGGTGAAGATTTCCCAGCGCGGGGTTTCGCCCGGACCGGACACTTTCTTCGCGTCGATGGCGACGACGATGCACTGCGAGCCGAAATGCTGAGCTGCTTCGCCGACGAATTCCGGGTTGAACACTGCTGCGGTGTTGATCGAAACCTTGTCCGCACCGGCATTGAGCAAGTTACGGATGTCCTGCACGGTACGCACGCCGCCGCCGACGGTCAGCGGGATGAACACCTGGCTGGCCATGCGTTCGACGGTATGCAGCGTGGTGTCGCGACCGTCGACGCTGGCGGTGATGTCGAGAAAGGTAATCTCGTCGGCACCTTGCTCGTCGTAACGACGGGCGATTTCCACCGGGTCGCCGGCGTCGCGAATATTCTCGAACTTGACGCCCTTGACCACCCGGCCGTTATCCACGTCCAGGCAAGGGATGATGCGTTTGGCCAGCGCCATGGTGAGTCCTCAGCCTTTGTACGAATCGCAGAAAGCTTGCGCTTCAGCGACATTGAGGGTGCCTTCGTAAATCGCCCGGCCGGTGATGGCGCCGATGATGCCTGGCGCCTTGGCGTCGAGCAGCGACTTGATGTCACCCAGATTGTGGATACCGCCGGAAGCGATCACCGGAATCTTCGTCGCCGCGGCCAAAGCGGCGGTGTACGAAACGTTGCAGCCCTGCATCATGCCGTCTTTGGCGATGTCGGTATAAACGATCGCGGACACGCCGTCGGCCTCGAATTGCCTGGCCAGGTCGATCACCTGAATGGTGCTGATTTCAGCCCAGCCGTCAGTGGCGACGAAACCGTCTTTGGCATCCAGACCGACGATCACTTTGCCCGGAAACGCGCGGCAGGCTTCAGCAACGAAAGCCGGATCTTTCACGGCTTTGGTGCCGATGATCACGTAGCTCACGCCCGCTTTCACGTAGTGTTCAATGGTTTCCAGGGAGCGGATACCGCCGCCGATCTGAATCGGCAGGTTCGGGTAGCGCTTGGCGATGGCGGTGACTACTTCGCCGTTGACCGGCTGGCCTTCGAAAGCACCGTTCAGGTCGACCAGATGCAGACGGCGGCAACCGCCTTCCACCCACTTGGCAGCCATGCTCACCGGGTCATCGGAGAACACCGTGGAATCTTCCATGCGGCCCTGGCGCAGACGAACACAGGCACCGTCTTTAAGATCGATAGCGGGAATAATTAGCATGCTTTTCCTTCGTCAAAGAGCGGCAAGCTGCAAGCTACAAGCTGCAAGCGAGCGGTGTACCAATTCTTGCAGCTTGAAGCTTGCGGCTTGAAGCTGCCCCTATTCTTTCTCGAGCGCCCACAGGTCGCTTTCGATGCTTTCGAACCTCTCTTTGAGGTGCGTCTGCACATCGAAAATCGCCCTGTTGTAATAGTGCGGAGCAATTTCGCGGGTAAACAGCTCAAGGATTTCAGCCGCTTCGAACGACCCCAGGTCCAGCTCGAAGCGATCCTCCATGAAGCGTTTGATCTTGTGATTGGCCTCGTTCTCCTGCTCGGGAGTGAGGCTCAGGATCGGCGGCTTGCCCTTCTTGACGGCCATTTACCAGCGACCATCCCACGCAGCGAAGTTCTGCAGCAATTGCAGGCCATGGGTATGGCTTTTCTCCGGGTGGAACTGCACGGCGAAACGCGAGCCGTCGGCCAGCGCAGCGGCGAAATCGACCCCGTAGTGACCGCTACCCACCACCTGCCGCGCATTGCCGGCAGCGATGTAGTAGCTGTGCACGAAGTAGAAACGCGCCAGGTCCGGAATGTTGTGCCACAGCGGGTGTTCTACCGTCTGTTTCACTTCGTTCCAGCCCATGTGCGGCACTTTCAAGTGTTCGCCGTCTTCGTGCAAATCCTTGCCGAAAAACTTCACCTGACCCGGGAACAGGCCAATGCAGTCCACGCCGTTGTTCTCTTCGCTGCTGTCGAGCAAGGCTTGCATGCCCACGCAGATGCCGAGGAACGGACGGTCCTGGCTGACTTCACGCACCAGCGAGTCGAAGCCCAGGCGACGGATCTCCGCCATGCAATCGCGAATCGCACCGACGCCGGGAAATACCACGCGATCGGCTTCGCGAATCACATCGGCATCGCTGGTGATCAGCACCTTGCCGGCACCGACGTGCTCGAGGGCCTTGGCCACCGAGTGCAGGTTGCCCATGCCGTAATCGATAACCGCGACCGTCTGCATTACAGAACGCCTTTGGTCGACGGCATTTGACCGGCCATGCGGTCATCCAGCTCCACAGCCATGCGCAGGGCGCGGCCGAAAGCCTTGAACACGGTTTCGATCTGGTGGTGGGTGTTGTGCCCACGCAGATTGTCGATGTGCAGGGTGACGTTGGCGTGGTTGACGAAGCCCTGGAAAAATTCCTGGAACAGGTCAACGTCGAAACCGCCGACGGTCGCGCGGGTATAAGGAACATGCATCTGCAGGCCAGGACGGCCGGAGAAGTCGATCACCACACGCGACAGCGCTTCATCGAGCGGCACGTAGGCGTGGCCGTAGCGACGAATGCCTTTCTTGTCGCCGATGGCTTTGGTGAAGGCTTGACCCAGGGTGATACCGACGTCTTCCACCGTGTGGTGGTCGTCGATATGCAGGTCGCCCTTGCTGACAATATCCAGGTCGATCAGCCCGTGACGGGCGATCTGGTCCAGCATGTGCTCAAGAAAAGGTACACCGATATCAAATCGGGCCTTTCCGGTGCCATCCAGGTTGATCGAGGCTTTGATCTGGGTTTCCAGAGTGTCGCGCTCGACAGACGCCATACGTTCGGCCATCACCAGCTCCGCAAAAATCATTGGGGCGAAAAAGGCAGCCATTATAGGGTCGCGGGCGCTAAACAGAAACACGAGAGGTGATATCACTGACGGACTGACTCCCCTGCCGTCGGGGATAGACATGTCAGTACAAGCCGCCAAACACAAAATCTGTGTCCACGGAGAGCAAATGTGGGAGCGGGCTTGCTCGCGAAAGCGGTGTGTCAGGCAACATTGATGTCGACTGACACGCCCTCTTCGCGAGCAAGCCCGCTCCCACAGGGGTTTTGCGTTAGTGGAACAACACCGCAGTTTTCTGCAGCGTCACCCACACACCCCACGCCAATGGAATACCTACCACCAGCCACGCAGCCACCGCCAAAGGCTTGGTACCCGCATCCGCTTTCCACTCCAGCACGGTGCTGGCGTCAGCACCTTTGTCGTGGCCCAGCGCTTGTTCGGCGGCCAGTTCGGCCTCGGTCATGAAGTACTTGTCGGCCACCGGACGCACCAGCAAGTTGCAGATGAAACCCAGCACCAACAGGCCCGCGAGGATGTACAGGGTGATGTCGTATGCCGCAGCGCGTTCCACGCCGATGCTCAGCTGATATTCACGCAGGTAGTTCACCAACACCGGCCCCAACACACCCGCCGCCGCCCACGCCGTCAGCAAACGACCGTGGATCGCACCGACCATTTGCGTACCGAACAGGTCAGCCAGATACGCCGGCACCGTCGCAAAACCACCGCCGTACATCGACAGGATGATGCAGAACGCCGCCACGAACAGCGCGACGTTGCCCAGGTGACCGAGGTTCGGGATCAGCGCGTACAGCGCGAAACCCAGGGCGAAGAATACAAAGTAGGTGTTCTTGCGACCCAGGTAATCCGAGAACGAAGCCCAGAAGAACCGGCCACCAATGTTGAACAGGCTCAGCAAACCGGTGAAACCGGCCGCAATCGCTGCGATCGAGGCCAGTTGCCCGGCATCCAGCTGACCAAACGTCTGATCGGTGCCGAGCAATTTACCGGCGAAAACTTCCTGCAACAGCGGCGAAGCCATGCCGAGGATGCCGATACCCGCAGAAACGTTCAGGCACAACACCAGCCACACCAGACGGAATTGCGGGGTCTTCCACGCCACATTCACGTGCACGTGACGGTGAGTGATCATCGCGTTCGAGGCTTTTTTTGCCGGAGCAGTCCAGCCTTCAGGCTTCCAGCCGGTTGGCGGAACGCGGTAGGACAGCGCGCCACCGATCATGAACACGAAGTAGATCGCGGCCATTACCAGGAAGCTCTGCCATACGCCCACGCTGGTTGGCGAAGCGAAGTGCCCCATCAGCGCTGCAGCCAGTGGAGCACCCACCATCGCGCCTCCGCCGAAGCCCATGATCGCCATGCCTGTTGCCATGCCACGCTTGTCCGGGAACCACTTGATCAGGGTCGAGACCGGCGAGATGTAACCCAGGCCCAGGCCAATACCGCCAATGACCCCGGAGCCAATCCACATCAGCCAGATCTGGTGGGTATAGACCCCCAGCGCTGAAATCAGCAGACCGCCACACCAGCACAGTGCCGACACCACACCGGCCTTGCGAGGACCTGCGTGTTCCAGCCAGCCGCCCCAGATCGCTGCCGAGCAGCCAAGGAAGATGAAGAACAGGGTGTAGATCCAGCCGAGCATCGAGATCGGCCAGTCGCATTGAGACGAAAAGACCTGTGCGATGAAGCTCATGTCCGGCGCGCAAGTCACGGCCTTGGTGACGCCCAGGGCTTTGGACAACGGCAACCAGAACACCGAAAAGCCATAGGCCATGCCGATGCACAGGTGGATGGCCAGAGCGGCCGGTGGTACCAGCCAACGGTTGAAACCGGGCCTGGCGATGATGCGCTCCTTGGACAGGAACGCGGGCTGGTCGGCTTTGATGCCGTCCGCCGTGATGCTCGTAGTCATGGTGTTTCCCCCAATTATTAGTATGGTTCGCCAGCCGTTCTTCACCCCCAGCCTTAATGCACGCAGGCATGACTTTTTTTAGGTGAAGCTCCATTCGGGTGCGACATCACGTCGCAGAAGGGACGGACGAACGGGCAGAGGTTACCATTTGCAGGTGACAGAAAAACCAAACTGATATCACCTTTTTGTATGTCGTCTGTTCTCGTACAACCGCAAAAAAATATATTTTCACGCGGATTAACTTTTCAAAGGAAGCGCCATGCCGATCATTGTCGAGCCGCTGAACCAAGCCACTTACCAGGATCAGCAAGATCTGCAGAAGATCTACCGCGACGCACCGGAGTGGCTGTTTGCCCCATTCGCCGGGGATTTGCAGCTGATCGAAGGCTGCCTGCTGGACGGCTCGCTGATCGCTGGCCGCTTCAATGATCGGCTGTTGGGTGCGGCACGTTTGCAACAGCACCAGGACGTCTGGCATTTGTCCCATTTATGCGTACGAAAAATCACTCGTCGTCGTGGGGTTGCAGAACGCCTGGTGAGCGAGGCGCAGAAAATGGCGTCGCAATCGGGCGCGACATTGCGGCTGTTGGCGCCCGCCGGGCACCTCGAAGCTCAAGCGCTGGCGGCTAAGCTGAAGGTGCCGCTGGATGAGCTCCCGACGTGATCGCTGACCGGTCAGCCACTTCGGAGCGCTATACTCCCCGGCTAAATTTCGAATTCGACTAATACAAGGACTCGCCCATGAAAGCGTTCGGCAAAATCCTGGGTCTGGTACTTCTCGGGCTGTTGCTGATCATTGTGGCGCTGGGCTTTGCCCTGACCCACCTCTTCGATCCCAACGACTATAAAGACGAGATTCGCCAGATTGCCCGCGACAAGGCCCACATCGAGCTGACGCTCAATGGCGATATCGGCTGGAGCCTGTTTCCCTGGCTGGGCCTGGAATTGCACGAAGCCAGTGTTGCGACCCTGGCCAAGCCTACCGAACCGTTCGCCGACTTGCAGATGCTCGGCCTGTCAGTCCGCGTGATTCCGCTGCTGCGCCGCGAAGTGCAGATGAGCGATGTGCGCGTCGAAGGCCTGAACCTGCGCCTGAATCGCGACAAGGATGGCCACGGCAATTGGGAAGACATCGGCAAGGCCCCGGCGCCTGCCACCCCGAGTACCTCGGCCAAGCCGCCCGCCGCCACCGGCGAACCTGCGCCAGCGACTACCGCTCAGGCAGAAAAACCGGCCCAGCCGATCCGCCTGGACATCGACAGCCTGACCGTCAACAACGCCCGCGTTGAATACAGCGACGAGAGAACCGGCAAGCAGTTCAGCGCCGAAAGCATCCAGCTGAGCACAGGCCCGGTTCATGACTCGACCAACATCCCGGTCAAACTCACCGCGTTCCTCGGTACCAACCAACCGGTTCTGCGGGTGCGGACTGAGCTGGCCGGCGAGTTGCGTTTCGAGCGAGCGCTGCAGCGCTACAAATTCGAAGACATGAAACTCTCTGGTGAAGTCGCTGGCGATCCACTGCAAGGCAAGACCATGACCTTCGCCGCTCAGGGTCAGTTGCTGCTGGATAAGGCCGCCAACGTCGCCGAATGGACCGGCATCAAAATCTCCGCCAACCAGCTGCGCGCCTTGGGTGAACTGAAGGCCAACGACCTCGACAAGACCCCGCAAATCAGCGGTGGCCTGTCGATTGCCCAGTTCGATCTGGCGAAATTCGTCGACAGCATCGGCCAGAAACTCCCGGCGATGGCTGAAGGCAGCCTGAGCAAAGTCGAGCTGGCCAGCCAGGTTGCCGGCACGCCGACCAGTTTGTCCCTCGACAACCTCAACCTGAAACTCGACGACAGCACTTTCAGCGGCCGCATCGCTGTCGAGGACTTCGCCAAGCAATCGCTGCGACTGAACCTGAAGGCTGACACCTTCAACGTCGATCGTTACTTGCCGCCAAAATCCGCCGAAGCCGACAGCGCGAAGCAGGTGCGTCAGGCCGAAGTAGCCAACACCGAGAACGAGGCCATGGCCGGCGCAGGCAGCTCACCGCTGCCACCCTCGCCGACCAAAGGCCCGTGGAGTACCGAGCGTCTGTTGCCGGTGGAGCGTCTGAGCAAACTCGACGTGAACGCCGACCTGACCTTCGGCCAGCTGACCCTCGACAAACTGCCGATTCAGAATGCTGCCCTCAAGGCCACAGGCCTTGGCGGCCTGCTGACGCTGGAGAACCTGCGCGGCGACCTGTACGACGGCAACTTCGAAGCCAAAGGTACCCTGGACGTGCGCCAGCAAGTGCCGGCGCTGAACATGCAGACGCGCATCAGCAAAGTGCCTGTAGAAAAAATCCTCGAAAGCCAGGGGAAAAATCCCCCGGTTCAAGGCCTGGTTACGCTCGATAGCGCGCTGACCAGCAGCGGCAATAGCCAGAGCGTGCTGATCGATAACCTCAACGGCAATGCCAGTTTCGTTATCAACAATGGCGTACTGCTCAATGCCAATCTTGAGCAGCAACTGTGCAAAGGCATCGCCACCCTGAATCGCAAAACCCTCACCGGCGAGCCACGAGGCAAGGACACACCGTTCGAAGAGCTCAAGGGCAACCTGACCTTCCGCAACGGCGTGGCCAGTAACCAGGACCTGAAAGTGCGCATCCCGGGCATGACCGTCAACGGTAACGGCGACATCGACCTGCGGGTGCTGGGCATGGATTACCGCGTCGGCGTGATCGTCGAAGGCGACAAGAGCGATATGCCGGACCCGGCCTGCCAGGTCAGCGAGCGCTTCGTCGGCATCGAGTGGCCACTGCGCTGCCGTGGTCCGCTGGAACTGGGTGCCAAGGCTTGCCGTCTCGACAACGAACGCATGGGACAAGTCGCAAGCAAACTGGCTGGCGAGCGGATCAGCGAAAAAATCGACGAGAAGCTTGGCGATAAAGTCAGCCCGGAGTTGAAAGACGCGCTCAAGGGGCTGTTCAAGCGATGAGAGCCGAGCAGTTTTCAACGGCGGTACTGGATTGGTACGACCGCCACGGCCGCCACGATTTGCCTTGGCAGCAGGGCATCACCCCTTACCGGGTGTGGGTCTCGGAAATCATGTTGCAGCAAACCCAGGTCAGCACTGTGCTGAACTACTTCGACCGTTTCATGGCCTCGCTGCCGACGGTCGAAGCCCTGGCCGCCGCGCCGGAAGACGAAGTGCTGCACCTGTGGACCGGCCTCGGTTATTACACCCGCGCGCGCAATTTGCAGAAGACCGCGAAGATTGTCGTTGCCAAATATGGTGGCGAGTTTCCCCGTGATGTGGAAAAGCTCACAGATCTGCCGGGTATCGGCCTGTCCACGGCCGGCGCAATTGCCAGCCTGAGCATGGGCCTGCGGGCGCCGATCCTCGATGGCAACGTCAAACGGGTGCTGGCGCGTTTTACCGCGCAAGAGGGTTATCCGGGCGAGCCCAAGGTTGCCAAACAGCTGTGGGCCAACGCTGAGCGCTTTACGCCATATGATCGGGTCAACGCCTACACCCAGGCGATGATGGACCTGGGCGCCACGCTCTGCACCCGCAGCAAACCGAGCTGCCTGCTCTGCCCGCTGGAAAAGGGCTGCGAGGCGCACATGCTTGGCCTGGAAACCCGCTACCCGATCCCCAAGCCGCGCAAAGCCGTGCCACAGAAGCGCACACTGATGCCGATGCTCGCCAACGGCGAAGGGGCGATTCTGCTTTACCGTCGCCCTTCCACGGGCCTGTGGGGCGGTCTCTGGAGCTTGCCGGAACTCGACGACCTCGACGACCTGCAACATCTGGCTTCGCAGCACTCGCTGGAACTGGGCCGCCAACAGGCACTGCCGAGCCTGGTGCACACCTTCAGCCACTTTCAGTTATCCATCGAACCCTGGCTGGTTCAGGTCCAGGAGGCCAGCCATCACGTGGCCGAGGCCGACTGGCTCTGGTATAACCTCGCCACCCCGCCGCGCCTGGGCCTTGCCGCCCCGGTCAAAACCTTGCTCGAACGCGCGGCCGTCGTATTGAACGCAGGAGAGTCGTCATGACCCGCACCATCATGTGCCGCAAGTACAAAGAAGAATTGCCCGCCCTGGAGCGCGCCCCGTTCCCAGGCGCAAAAGGCCAGGACATTTTTGACCACGTCTCGGCCAAGGCGTGGGCCGACTGGCAGAAACACCAGACCCTGCTGATCAACGAAAAGCGCCTGAACATGATGAACGCCGAAGATCGCAAATATCTTCAAGGCGAGATGGACAAGTTCTTTTCCGGCGAGGAATACGCCAAGGCCGAAGGCTACGTTCCGCCGGCTGAATAACCCCGCTTTTTCGGGGGGTGGATCGTAAGCGACGGTAATAATTAAAATTTTTTTGAAAACTTTCTTGACGACCCCCTGAAAAACCAGTTTAATGCGCCCCGTTGCCCAGATAGCTCAGTCGGTAGAGCAGGGGATTGAAAATCCCCGTGTCGGCGGTTCGATTCCGTCTCTGGGCACCAAATACCGAAAACCCTGAATCGCAAGATTCAGGGTTTTTTTATGCCCGCGATTTGATCAGGCATCGTGCGAGCGTCTCTCTTCGGCTAGTTTTCAGTCCCCCAGTGGAAGACCAAATTGCGAGCAGCGCCGCTTCCTACCTCCGCCGTATCACGCCGCTCCTCACCATTGCGTGTCGCGACGACGGTGTACTTGCCAGGTGGCAGCTGTACGTAAACCAGCGGGCCGGCCTCACTCAGTGTCAGCACAGGCTGCCCCGGGTTTTTCTGAATGACCAGATTCACATCTGGAACATATTCGTCCTTCGGTCCGGTGGAGAAGGTCATGTGCAGGTTGTAGCCCTGCGTTTGCTGGATAGCTTTAGCCTCATCCTCTCCGATACCGCCGGACAGGTAGGTAATCCCGTTTTGCTGTTGCTGCTGGACTTGCACGCCTGAGGGATCGATCGGTTCAAGACTGGCGGCGTTAAGCACGACTGGAAACATCAGTACGCCGACGGCGGCGATGGGCAGCATGAATGAATGGACGTTCTTCATGATGGCGACTCCCGGGTTACTCAGAACCCAATCGTTACTCTTTTTAGATTTGTTACCGAATGTTCAAGTTTTAGATCGATTAGCACTTGGGCTCACTGCGAATCGGACTACGTGATGTGCTCCTCATGCATGGGGTTCCGTCGGCCCGGTCCTGCAATGCAAATTCGCCTTTCCTTCCGATTTACCAGCAACGCCCGGCATCGCGGACTATCACTCTCTTGCCATCCTCTTCCGCTCGTTTCCTTCAGCCGCGGAAAATCTCATGAACTCCCTCAAACCTGGTAACACTCAAGATCCACAGATCACTTCACTGCTCGGCAATCTTGGCGAGTTGATCCGTGAAGCGCGTCAGAAGGTGCTGCGAGCGGTCGATACCGTTCAGGTGCAAACCTGTTGGCAAATCGGACGACATATTGTGGAGTTCGAGCAGGAAGGCGCTCGACGGGCGGTTTATGGCAAGCAACTGCTATCGACGCTGGCGAAAGTACTGACGTCGGAGTTTGGGAAAGGCTTCGACGCTTCCAACCTTCGCTACATGCGCCAGTTCTATCAAGCATTCCCAATTCGTGACGCACTGCGTCACGAATTGAGCTGGACCCACTACCGCAGACTGCTACGAGTCGACAACGACAACGCTCGCCACTGGTACATGAACGAATCTGCTCTGCAGAACTGGTCAAGTCGCGCCCTCGAGCGCCAGATCAATACCCTCTATTACGAACGCCTGCTGGCGAGTCGCGACCGGTCCGCCGTCAAACAGGAAGCCGACACCAACATCCAACAAATGAACGCCAGCCCTCGGGAATTCCTCCGGGACCCCGTGCTACTGGAGTTTCTCGGCCTGCCCAATGCGGGCTTGATCCAGGAAAGCGAACTTGAACAAGCCTTGATCAATCAACTCCAGGGCTTCCTGCTCGAACTGGGCAAAGGCTTCGCCTTCATCGCTCGCCAGCAACGCATCAGTACCGAGAGCAAAGACTTCTACATCGACCTGGTGTTCTACAACTACCTGCTCAAGTGCTTCGTCATCTTCGACATCAAGCGCGGCGTACTGACCCACCAGGATGTCGGCCAGATGGACATGTACGTGCGCATGTACGACGACCTCAAGCGCGGACAGGAGGATGGCCCCACCGTCGGCCTTATTCTCTGCGCGCAAAAAGATGAATCGGTGGTGCGCTATTCAGTGCTGCAAGGCAATGAACAACTGTTCGCCAGTACCTACAGACTGGTGCTGCCGAGCGAGGAGGAACTTCGCACAGAACTGGATCGGGAATGGGCGGTGCTTGAGGAGCGGTTACTCAAGCAGAGGTCCCGATAAGCACGAGTGGATTGTTCATAAACGGCGTGAAGACTATGGTGGTTGGCTAACCGCAAAGGTTCAAAGCCGATGAATTTGCAGGACATGCCCTCACTGGCCCCGACGCAACTTGAATTGCCGTTACCCACCGGCACACCTGGTGACTCTTTCAAGGAACCCGCCGCCGACGGCTTCATCCTTGGCGGCTTCACCTGGCGGCATGCGAATCAAGTCCCAACCCGTCCAGTGGTGATCATCAACGCCGCTACTTCAGTCCGTTGCCGACACTACTCGCGCTTTGCCGATTACCTGTTCGCCAACGGCTTCGACGTGATCACCTATGACTACCGCGGCATCGGCGAGTCGCGCCCTGCGTCGCTGAAGGGGCTTGAGGCTTCTTGGTCCGACTGGGGCGCGCTGGATTTCGAGGCAATGCTGCAAAGAGCGCAACGCGAATTTCCACAGCAACCCATCGATGTCGTCGGCCACAGCTTCGGTGGCTGTGCGGCAGGGTTGGGCGCCTCGGGGCATGTGATCCGACGCCTGGTGACAGTGGGTGCGCAGTTCGCTTACTGGCGCGACTATGCCCCTGCCCATCGCTGGCGAATGTTTGGGAAGTGGCATGTGACGATGCCATTGATGACCCTGCTTTATGGCTATTTTCCCGGCAAACGCCTCGGCTGGCTCGAAGACACCCCGGCCGGTGTAGTCCGCGACTGGAGCATGCCCACCGCCCGATACGAGAAACGCCCCAGCGGTCGTGTCATCCACACCAAAAACGGTCAGCTCCCCTTCGCCAATGTCACCGCCCAAACCCTGGCGATCAGCCTCAGCGACGATCCCTATGGCACCATTGCGGCCATCGAACGCCTGCTCGGCTACTTCACTGGCAGTACAAACACCCACCTGCGAATCACCCCTGAAGATATCGGCGAAGAAGAAGTCGGACATTTCGCCTTTTTTCGTAGCGCATACCAAGCCACACTATGGCCCATTGCATTGTCCTGGCTGCGAACCGGCGAGCTGGCCCCCGATACACCCGGGCGGCGAGTGCCACGCAGTTGATGGATGCGCCCCCTCAACGAATTACGGAACGACGCCCATGGCCTCCGCCAACAAGCAGAACAAACGCGCCTCCCGCGCCAAAGCCAAGGCCAAGCAGAACCGCACCCAGCGGGCCGCTGCGCCGGTCGAGCTGGACCCGAACGACGATCGCATCGACTTCGAATCGGTGGACCTGACCGAACTGTTCAAGAAAATGATCGACGCCGAAAAAATCAGTCAGCGAGCGATGTGCGCAGCCTTCCTCGAAGACCCGCTGCTGGAACTGGTGTACGAGCAGGAAGGCGAAGAAGGCGCAATGGACTTCATCCTCGCGGCACTGATCGAATACCGCCAATGGTCCACCGAGACCGACGAAGCCGGCGCCCTGGCGTGGATCGAATCTGCGGCCTTCCAGGCTGACTACGTGGCGGCGTCCGACGCTATCGCAGCCCAAACCCAACAGAAACCAGACTGAGTTCCCATGGCATCCCTGAACAAGCAACAGAAACGCGCCAAACGCGCCAAGATCAAAGCCAAGCAAATCAATATCCACGGCAGAAAACCCGCCGCGCTGGACGATGATCTGGGCGACATCGGTGAGCCGATCCCGGAATACACCCTGGCGATGTTCAGCAAAATGCGCGATGCAGAAGCCACCAGCCGCAACGACATGCTGCTGACCCTGCTGTCGAACCTCGCCGAAATCATCAGCGATCATCCAGAACTGCTGGACATGGAAAACGCCGACAACGAAGCCATGGCCGCCACGCACTTGGCCGCCGACATGCTGATCGACTACCGCATGTGGGCTGATGGCATGGACCGCGATGCCGCCCAGGCCTGGCTGACCGACCCGCAATTCATCACCGACTTTGGCGATGCGCTGGACAGTTATCGCCAGTCGCTGGACCTGCCGGTCGAAAAGGCGGAGTAACGCCTCCCCGCAAGTAAAAACGGCCGCTTGTCATCACTGACAGCGGCCGTTTTGCGTTACGCAGTGCGAATCAATTCAACACCACCGCTCCACGCCGCTCCAGCTTGCGACGGCGAGCCACAAACAACCCGGCAGCCACTACCAAAAGGCTCAGCAAACCGGTCGCGAGAATCTCCACGCGATGGGCTTCCTGGAACAGCATGATGGTCAGCGCCGCGACAATGAATACGATCACTGCGTAGGTCAGGCCCGGGAACAGCCACATGCTGAAGGCGATTTTTTCACCGCGAGCCATACGCTGTTTGCGCATACGCAGTTGCGAAAACGCGATCACCAGGTACACCAGCAACGCGATGGCGCCCGAGCTGGCCAGCAGGAATTCGAATACAGCGGCCGGGGCCACGTAGTTAGCGAACACTGCAAGAAACGCAGCAGCGGTCGACAGCATCACAGCCCAGTAAGGTGTGCCGCTGCTGTTGGTGCGCTGGGAAACGGCCGGCGCATCGCCGCGTTTGCCCAACGAGAACATCATGCGCGAAGCAGTGTAGAGCGCCGAGTTCAGGCAGCTGGTTACCGCAACCAGAACCACAATATCGACGATCAGCTTGGCATTCGGGATACCCATGCGCTCCAGCACGGTCTGGTAGGAACCGACACTGGCCAGAATCGGGTCATTCCATGGCACCAAGGCCACAACGATGAAGATGGAGACGAGGTAGAACAAGCCAATCCGCCAGATCACCGAGTTGGTAGCCTTGGAAATCTGCTGGCCAGGGTTCTTCGATTCCGCGGCCGCAATGGTCACGATCTCAGTGCCCATGAAGGAAAACATAGTGGTCAGGATGGCACCCAGCACCGCGCCCATGCCGTTTGGCAGGAAGCCTTGAGTGTCAAACAAATGCGACACGCCGCTGACCTGGCTGGTCGGCAGGAAGCCGAAGATTGCCAGAATGCCAAGACCGATAAAGCCGATGATCGCTACGACTTTGACCAGGGCGAACCAGAACTCGAATTCTCCGTAGTTCTTCACGCTGAACAGGTTGGTCGCCGTCAGCAGCAAGGTGATAACCAAGGTGAAGGCCCAGATCGCCACGTTCGGGAACCAGGCATGCAGAATGGTCGCGGCAGCGTTAGCCTCCAGCGGGATGACCAGAACCCAGAACCACCAGTAGAGCCAGCCGATGGTGAAACCGGCCCAGTGACCGATCGCGCGATCGGCGTATGTCGAGAAGGACCCCGTGTCTGGCGATGCAACGGCCATCTCGCCGAGCATTCGCATGACCAGAACCACTAGGGCACCGGCGGCCGCATAAGCCAACAGCACAGCCGGGCCGGCAGCGGCAATGGCGTGGCCGGAGCCGACGAACAGGCCGGCGCCGATTACTCCGGCGATCGACAGCATGGTCACATGACGCGGTTTTAGCCCCTGTTCGAGACCATTGGAGGAGCTTTGGCTACTGCTCATTAAAACTACCTTTGCAAGTAAAGCGATGACGTCGGCCCGGTCTGACATTCCTTCTCGTAAAAAGAATCCAACAGGGCGTTTCTTATTCTGCACGCAATAAGTGCGCCAAAATGTTTCACTCGCCCGTTACACGGGGCCTGCACGCAGATCGAGCAGTTATCGCAAGTCATTGAGATTAATGGCATTTCGCCAGAGCGTTACCCTGCCACCCACTTCAGTAACGAATCTGCGCACCAAAAACACATCAAGAAATACAGGTGCGCACAATAAAAGTGCAGATCAGGAACGTTTGTCCGGTTAGCGCTTCCAACACCCCGCCAAAGCTGGCAACATCGCGCCTTTTTTTACGCGACAGCCACGTCCAAGCGTGTTCAAACGGCTGTTCGGTTGTTGATGGGGCGACAGTCTGCTGTGCCGATGCGACAACCTGCCACATGCCACCCGTTTACCGTCCGTAGCGCTGTTGGCTGCCATTCGAACGCTATGCTAGCTTGGCCGCCTCGCCAGGAAGGCCGCCAATAGCAGGAGCGCAAAACACTATGAGGAACGCACATGGCTGAGGCCACGCCCGCGCTTGAAATCCGCAACTTGCACAAACGCTACGGACAGCTTGAGGTGCTCAAAGGCATCTCGCTGACCGCCCGCGACGGTGATGTGATCTCGATCCTGGGTTCCTCCGGTTCCGGCAAGTCCACGTTCCTGCGCTGCATCAACCTGCTGGAAAACCCGCATCAGGGCCAGATCCTGGTAGCCGGCGAAGAACTCAAGCTCAAAGCCGCCAAGAACGGCGAATTGGTCGCTGCCGACGGCAAGCAGATCAATCGCCTGCGCAGCGAGATCGGTTTTGTATTTCAAAACTTTAATCTCTGGCCGCACATGAGCGTGCTCGACAACATCATCGAAGCCCCACGCCGCGTACTCGGCCAAAGTAAGGCCGAAGCCATTGAAGTCGCCGAAGCCTTGCTGGCCAAGGTCGGCATCGCTGACAAGCGTCACGCCTACCCGGCGCAACTCTCCGGCGGCCAGCAGCAACGCGCGGCCATCGCCCGCACCCTGGCGATGCAGCCCAAGGTCATTCTGTTCGACGAACCCACCTCCGCCCTTGACCCGGAAATGGTCCAGGAAGTACTTAATGTCATCCGCGCATTGGCCGAAGAAGGCCGCACCATGCTGCTCGTGACCCACGAAATGAGCTTTGCCCGTCAGGTGTCCAGCGAAGTGGTGTTCCTCCACCAAGGCCTGGTCGAAGAACAAGGATCGCCACAGCAGGTGTTCGAAAACCCGCTTTCGGCGCGCTGCAAACAATTCATGTCCAGCAACCGCTAACGGAGCTACTCGCATGCAGAACTACAAAAAAATCTTCCTGGCCGCTGCCGTCACCCTGGCCTTCAGTGCCGGTGTCGCCGCCGAGACCTTGAAGATGGGCATCGAAGCGGCCTACCCGCCGTTCAACAACAAAGATGCCAGTGGCAATGTCGTCGGCTTCGACAAAGATATCGGCGATGCCCTGTGCGCCAAGATGAAAGTCGAGTGCACCGTGGTTACGTCCGACTGGGACGGCATCATCCCGGCGCTGAACGCCAAGAAGTTCGACTTCCTGATCTCCTCGATGTCGATCACTGACGAGCGTAAGCAAGCAGTGGACTTCACCGCCCCGTACTACTCCAACAAGCTGCAGTTCATCGCACCGAAAAACGTCGACTTCAAGACCGACAAGGCTTCGTTGCAAGGCAAGGTTATCGGCGCTCAACGCGCGACCCTGGCCGGCACCTGGCTGGAAGACAACATGGAAGGCGTCGAAATCAAACTCTACGACACCCAGGAAAACGCCTACCTGGACCTGACTTCGGGTCGTCTGGACGCCATCCTGGCCGACAAATACGTCAACTACGAGTGGCTGAAAAGCGACGCCGGCCGTGCTTACGAATTCAAGGGCGACCCGGTGGAAGAAAGCGACAAGATCGGTATCGCTGTGCGCAAGAACGACCCGATCCGCGAGAAGCTGGACGCTGCGCTGAAAGAAATCGTCGCTGACGGCACCTATAAAAAGATCAACGACAAGTACTTCCCGTTCAGCATCTACTGATTCTGAGCTGCCTGGCCGGCGCCGTTCTCTGACGGTGCCGGTCCTTCGCATTGCCTGCCGCGATTTGAATAGAAATCCATGATTATCGACCTCTACGGATTCGGCCCGGCGCTCGCCGCTGGTGCGCTGATGACTGTGAAACTGGCACTCTCGGCCTTGTGCCTGGGGCTGGTGCTCGGTCTGCTCGGCGCCTTGGCCAAGACTTCCCCGTACAAGCCGCTGCAATGGCTTGGCGGCACTTATTCCACGCTGGTTCGCGGCATCCCGGAATTGCTCTGGGTGCTGTTGATCTACTTCGGCACAGTCAACTTGATGCGTGCCTTGGGCGAGTTCTTCGGCAACCCCGACCTCGAACTCAATGCCTTCGCCGCCGGCGTGATTGCGCTGGGACTGTGCTTCGGCGCCTACGCCACGGAAGTGTTTCGCGGTGCGATTCTGGCGATCCCCAAGGGTCACCGTGAAGCCGGCGTGGCCTTGGGCCTGTCGAAATTTCGCATCTTTACCCGACTGATCATGCCGCAGATGTGGCGAATCGCCCTTCCCGGCCTGGGCAACCTGTTCATGATCCTGATGAAAGACACTGCGCTGGTTTCCGTCATCGGCCTGGAAGAAATCATGCGTCACACACAAATCGGCGTGACGATATCCAAGCAACCGTTCACCTTTTATATGGTGGCCGCCTTCATGTATCTGGGTCTGACCATTCTGGCCATGACCGGCATGCACTTTATGGAACGACGTGCCGCTCGCGGCTTCGCCAGGAGCACCCAATGAACTGGGAAGTCATCATCAAGTGGCTGCCAAAACTGGCTCAGGGCGCGACGCTGACCCTGGAGCTGGTGGCCATCGCCGTGATCGCCGGGTTGCTGCTGGCGATTCCGCTGGGCATCGCTCGCTCGTCACGACTCTGGTACGTGCGGGCATTCCCCTACGGCTACATCTTCTTTTTCCGTGGTACACCGCTGCTGGTTCAGCTGTTCCTGGTCTACTACGGCCTGGCGCAGTTCGACGCGGTGCGTAACAGCTCGATGTGGCCCTACCTGCGCAGTCCGTTCTGGTGCGCCACCGCGACCATGACCCTGCACACCGCGGCCTACATCGCCGAGATCCTGCGCGGCGCGATCCAGGCCATTCCACCGGGCGAGATTGAAGCGGCGCGGGCGCTGGGCATGTCCCGGACCAAAGCCCTGTTCTACATCATGCTGCCGCGTGCGGCGCGCATCGGCCTGCCGGCCTACAGCAACGAAGTGATCCTGATGCTCAAGGCCAGCGCCCTGGCCAGCACCGTGACCTTGCTGGAATTGACCGGCATGGCTCGCACCATCATTGCCCGCACCTACCTGCCAGTGGAGATTTTCTTCGCCGCGGGCATGTTCTATCTGCTGATGGCTTACGTGCTGGTTCGCGGCTTCAAGCTGCTGGAGCGCTGGCTGCGCGTCGATGCCTGCCAAGGGCGTTGATTCCTGCGTGCTGACGGGCGAGGCCCTTCTCGCCCGTTTCACCGCGCTGGATGCTTTCCTGATCGAGCATCAAGCGCTATGGAAACCTCGACCGTTTACCCACCTGCAGCTGTCTTGGGAAGCGTCCTACCCGGAGTTGGCGCTTTGGCTACGCGGACGGTCACTGGAGGATGCGGAAAGCAGTCATAACCAACCTTGTTTGCTTGATGCGCCGGAGCCATTTGCCTCATTGGCCGCGATGTCTGCTGACCTGAGCACGGTGGGTGAATTACCAGCTCGTACACTTGAAGCGGCAAGTCATCGATTGAATGTGGATGTGCCGGGGCGCAAATGGCAGCAGATTGAAGCGTTCGCCGGTCGCCTGCAGTTTGCTCATGCACCGACGCATTGGCTGGATTGGTGTTCGGGCAAGGGCCATTTGGGGCGGCGTCTGCTGCAAACCGGGCAACAACTGACGTGCCTGGAGTTCGACCCGGCGCTGGTCGCCAGCGGCCAGGCACTCAGCCAGCGTCATCAGTTGCATGCGTTGCACGTCGAGCAGGATGTGCTCGCGCCAGGCGCAGCCTCCTTATTGAACGCCGAACACACGCCCGTAGCGCTGCACGCCTGCGGTGATCTGCATGTGCGACTGATCCAGCTCGCCAGCGCCGCCGGTTGCAAACAACTGGCCATCGCACCGTGCTGCTACAACCGGATCAGTCCGAACACCTATCAGCCGCTTTCCCGCGCGGCTGAGCGCTCCGACCTACGTCTCTCCGTTGATGATCTTGCGCTGCCGATGAGCGAAACCGTCACCGCCGGCGCTCGCGTCCGACGCCAGCGCGACACCTCCATGGCCCGGCGCCTGGCGTTCGACTTGCTGCAACGGCAACTGCGCGGCGTCGACGAATACCTGCCAACCCCTTCCCTGCCCAGCGCCTGGCTGGACAAGTCTTTCGCCGATTACTGCCGCGATCTGGCAACACTCAAAGACTTATCCACAGTTGGTGCCCCAGATTGGACTACACTCGAAACCGCCGGTTGGCAGCGATTGGCTGAAGTCCGCAATCTGGAGCTGCTACGAGGCCTTTTCCGACGGCCGCTGGAGCTGTGGCTGGTACTTGATCGGGCACTTTTCCTCATTGAACAGGGTTACGCCGTTCGTCTCGGCACCTTCTGTAAAACTCCACTCACGCCGCGTAATTTCCTACTCCTGGCAGAACGTCCTTAAATAGCCACAGCCTGTGGATAACTCTGTTGATGGAATTATCGTGGATCCAATATCCGCGCCGTTTTACGCCTTAAACACTGCTGGTCATTTTTTGTTCACCATTATAAAAAACCGGTAAAACAGGCATTTGCAGACAAATGAGAACGAGTTCACAAAATCGTAATGAACAGGCCATCGCCCCTGCTCCATTGTGCATAAGCATTTAATCAAAACGACATAACCGCCGAACACCGGACATCCATAGCGCAAAATTGCGCCTTGCAACGTCCCTTGCTATACACGCATACAAGGACGCCGACAGTGCGGCCATGAACAAGAAAAATCTGACCGACAGGATGCGACCGTGACGTTCATTTCTTACGCCCAGAATTTCGAAGACATCCGCCTGTGGCGCGCCCTCAAATACGTCGAAAATGGCTTTTACATCGACATCGGGGCCAACCACCCCACCCAGGACTCCGTCACCAAGGCCTTTTATGACCGCGGCTGGACCGGCATCAACGTCGAACCCATGCCAAATTATTACGACGCCCTGTGCGAACAACGCCCCAACGACATCAACCTGCAATGCGTGGCCGGCGAAAGCGCCGACGACCTGACCTTCTACGGCATCGCCGGCACCGGCCTGTCGACCCTCGACCCGGCCCTGGCCCAGCAACACAAAGATGCCGGCATGGACGTGCGCAGCCAAACCGTCAAATCCCGCACCCTGGCCTCCATCTGTGAACAACACGCCGGGAACCGCACGATCCACTTCCTGAAAATCGACGTCGAAGGCCACGAAGAAACCGTCCTGCGCGGCATGGACTTCACCCGATGGCGTCCATGGATCATCCTCATCGAAACCCCATGGGAACGCGACCAGACCTGGGAAAACCTCGTCACCGGCGCCGGCTACCAGCCCATCCTGTTCGACGGCATCAACACCTACTACCTCGCCGAAGAACACCTGGCCCTCAAACCCGCCTTCGACATTCCGCCATGCAACCTGGACGAATTCCAGTTCTGCCGCGGCCACAACTTCAGCCACCCCGTCACTGACGCCGAAAACCACCTCGCCGCCGCCCTGCAACGCGCCGAACACGCCGAAGCGCAGCTGCGGGCGATGCAAAACAGCCGAGCCTGGCGTGCCCTGCAGAAGCTCAAGAAAGTGCTGGTTCGCGCCTGACCGAACGCCGGCGTAAAAATAGTCTGAATTCAGGGGTTTACAGAACCAACCCAATCGCTATAATCGTCGCCCTAACACGCCGGTATAGCTCAGTTGGTAGAGCAACTGACTTGTAATCAGTAGGTCCCGGGTTCGACTCCTGGTGCCGGCACCATACAAAACAAAGCCCTCGCAGCAATGCGAGGGCTTTGTTGTTTCTGGGGTTGGAGAATCTGCTTCCACCCGACCTTGATAGCCCCACCAAATTCACCTGCGTGCCTGCCGTTACACATTCGCTTCAGCATGACGTTGACGAGCGACTGCACCTACCTCAAATGCACACCAATACACCCGCCAAGCCTAGGTTGACGTTGTCAGCATGCTCAAATCGTGCGGGTCTTTTTTGCTCAAACCAGGGATACGACGATTTCCATCTGGGAAAATAAAGTTGTCCCTTTTCCACTTCTCAGAGGTTGTTGTTCCCGGATGCCGTTCCTGCGTGAGGCCCTTTGCCGAGCAAGGGGGCGGTTTCCACTTCCAGCATCAGCAGCACCATTTCCGTCAACTCGGCGTCGGACTTCTGTCCGGCATAGAGGTCATGGAGTGCTTTGGCGAAGGGGATGCGCAGGTCTTGGTTTTCTTCGCGGGCGGTATCGCTGTATTGCATTAGTTCGCTGATGGCTCGCAGCACAGCCGCTTGCCACCGAGCGGTGGTCCTGGGACCATCGCTGGTGATTGCAATCAACTTATCCTTCGTCAGCTGGCGAAGGGCAGGTTCGCGCAACGGCTTAAGCGGCTTTGGGTTGCGAGTGATCTTTGACATACCGGACGATACTCAGCGTTTCCTGCCGGAACTGCTCGTAATCGATCTGCTGGGCGTTAATAAAGGTGCTGCCCATCATGGTCAGCGAGCCCATAAAGCTGGCTTCGGAAATTTCCTCATCGCTCGCGCCAAACAAGCGCGCGGCTTCGGTATGAAACAGGGCGCAATACTTGCAACGGGTCGCCCCGGACACCGCCAGACCTATCAACTCCTTGTACTTATTTGGAATCTTGGTATCCGCCAGCCAGAAGTCCCGGGCCACGCCCCAGAATCCGATCGCTCCGCCTTCCGGCATCTGCTTGATCCACTCCGGTACCAGACCCAGGGTCTGCTCAATTTCCTGATAGGTATCACGAATAGCCATTTGACACCTCCTTACCTCTGGAGAGACATCTGCTACAGAGATACAACTAGTTTAGTTCGCTGGCGGCCATGCCAGAGCCGGCAGCAGCACGACTCCAGCAATGAATTCTTAAACATCGTAGAAACAACAGGATGGATTTAGTTTTTTTGGGCGCAATGACGTACCACTAAGTACCTGAAGTTATAGAACTTGGTGGATTAGCTCTGAACGCTCGTATGTGAAATGCGAATCCCGTCCGCATCGCAAGCGCTAAGCACTTAGCTGTTTAATCCAGTCAAGGCTCGCAACAGTGGAACCGGAAGGACGGTATTCACACCCGATCCATCCTGTGTAGCCACGCTGCTCCAGCGCGGCGAACAAAACTGCGAAGTTGATGTTCCCTGTTCCCGGTTCGTGACGCCCCGGGCAGTCGGCTATTTGCACATGGACTGTTCTGTCATAAAACCGAGCCAGAACATCTACCGCATCTCCGGTCAAAAGCTGAGCATGGTAAAGATCGAGAATCAGCCCGACACTCGGGAAGGTCTCCAGCACCTGTTGCGCCTTGCTGAAGTCAGACATGTAATAGCCCGGCATCTCTTGCGTACAAATTACTTCGATAAGCGGCCGCAATCCCTGATCCTCGAAGTACTTGACGGCATACTCCAGGTTGCCTCCGAAGATAGGTCCTGCGTCATCCTGCGTCGTAACGCCAGACATGATGTGGACATCCGAACATGCCAGCGCCTTTGCATAGCGGGCGGCCTGGAGCAAACCGTGGCGAAACTCTTCTTCCTTGCCCTGCAAGGCAGCGATGCCTTTGGTAACGCCCGCCGGTGCGGCGAACTGAATCAACGGCAGACTGTATTGCGCCAGGTGGTCTGCCAGGAGGCTCGCGTCGAATTCATAGGGCGACGGGAACTCCACCGCCCGAAAACCCGCTGCGGCGGCGGCTTCGATGCGTTGCAGAAAAGGCAATTCATTGAATTGGAAACCGAGATGAGCGTTGAACTTGAGCATTGGGTAAATATCCATCCTTGGGAAGAAATGAAATCATCAGCCTGGAGCATCCTTCGCTGCTCCAGCACTGCATCAAAACAAAGCCCTCGCAGCAATGCGAGGGCTTTGTTGCTTCTGGGGTGTAAATCAGGTCTCAGTGACCCGCACTCTGCCCGCCATCAACATGCAGAATCTCCCCGGTGACAAAGTTGGCGCTGTCCAGATACACCACAGCCTGAGCAATGTCGCTGATCTCCCCCATGCGCCCAACCGGATGCAAACTCCCCAGCGCTTCATGGGTTTCTTCGCCATGCATCGGCGTCTTGATGATGCCGGGGCTGACCGCGTTCACCCGAATCCCACGCTTGGCGTACTCGATGGCCAGGGATTTGGTCGCCGCATTCAAGCCACCTTTGGTCAACGACGCCAGTACTGACGGCACACCGTCTATAGCGTGATCCACCAGGCTGGTGGTGATGTTGACGACGTGACCGCTGCCTTGTTTTTCCATCTCGGTGATGGCGAGTTGGGTGATGTAGAAGAAACCATTCAGGTTCACCGACAAGACTGCGGCGTAGTCTTCGTGGGTGTAGGCAGTAAACGGCTTGGCGACGAAGATCCCGGCGTTGTTGACCAGGGTATCGATACGGCCGAAACGTTCGATCGCTTCACGGATGACGCGCTGGGCGACCGCCGGGTCGCCGATGTCGCCTGCCACGGTGTGAATGTCCGGGTCGGTGGACGGCTGGATCGAACGCGAAGTGGCGACCACCCGGTAATCGAGTTCACGAAACGCCTTGACCATACCTGCGCCGAGACCTTGGGAGGCGCCTGTAATGACGATGACTTTTTTCGAATTGCTCATGATGAACCTCAACTGATAAATGATGGTTTGAAAAGTGATCAATCAGGCTTCGGCAGGTGTTTGCGCCATTTGCCTCAGCATCTGTTCGTAGTACTCAACCGACTGCGAACCGGACACCAGGTGACGCCCGTTAAGCACCATGGCCGGGACCGAATTAATGCCGCGCTCGCGATAAAACGCCTCAAGCTCACGCACTTCCTTGGCAAACGCTCCGGATGCCAGCACCTCACGCGCAGCCGTTGTATCCAGCCCCACTTCCGCCGCCAGACGAACCAGCGTCTGGTGATCACTCGGGTTCTGGCCGTCGCTGAAATAGGCGCGCAGCAAGGCTTTCTTGAGTTCGACCTGTCGCCCTTTCTGCAACGCCCACAACAACAGCCGGTGAGCATCGAATGTGTTGTAGAAATGGCTGCGTTTCTCCAGATCGAAGCGCAAGCCAATGGCCTCACCGCGAGCGATCTGCATCGCTTTGCCAGCGGCAACTTCATCGGCGCTGCGCCCGTACTTGCGCATCAAGTGCTCGATCGCGTTCTCGCCTCCCGCCGGCATGTCCGGGTTCAACTCGAAGGGCTTGTAAGTCAGCTGGACCGAGACTTCGCCGGCCACGTTCTCGATCGCTCGCTCCAGCGCCGTCGCGCCCAAGGCGCACCACGGACACACCACATCGGAGACAAAATCGATGGCGACGGACGTAGTCATGACTGGCCCTGCGCCTCAGCCAGTTGTTTTCGGTACTGGGTAGTGGTGATCCCGGCATAGCCCCAGTTATCGGTGTCGACTTCTTCGATCACGATGTGGGTCAGGTCCGGGCGTTTGTTGAGGACGCGTTCCAGGGTTTCAGTGATTTCGGCAATCACCTGAGCTTTCTGCTCTGAGGTAACGCCATCGCGGGTAATGCGTACGCTTACGAAAGGCATGATGAATCTCCAGTGACCTTCTCATCGGAATGATGGGGAGGCGTTGGAGAGGACTGTATGAGGTGGGGTCAGGGGGATAAAGGTGGGGACGGGAACATCATTAGTGACGTGGTGTAACGAGTTTATGCCCCTGAACCTTTTCTTTCGCTGCGAAAGTCTTCACCGTCATTGCGAGGCGGTATGCCGACCAAGAAAAAACCGGCCCGGAAAGACGCCGACACACGGTCAAATACACCCGTTGACACCCGCGTCACACGGGAAGAAAATTTAATCGAGAGCGCGAAACCGACTGCCTTCAGGTGGCGATAGTCGATGTAGGAGCCCCGTTGATGACCTGAAAATCAGCGCTCGGGTAAACCTCTCCTCCCCTGCTTGAGGGAGCACAATATCAAGCACCTATTCATCAAAGCAGCCTGATCAGGCTGCTTTTTTTTTGCCCTGGAAAAAGGTTTAGCTGCTTCCAAAAAACGCCCACACCTCTCCATCCGGGCCTTTTCTTTGACCCTGATCACCTACCCGCCACCAAAACCCCGATCCTCTGTAAGCCTCAAACCATCGGACGCGGAATCATTTCGCTACTAAACTCGGGACAAGCATGCTCAGGTGCAGGATCATAGCCAGCACGCGACCGACGCCCACCCGGCGGCCAGGTACACAACAATAGCCAGCCCACTTTAGAGGGCATTACCCAAATGGATAGCAGAACCTTACGTAACCTCATGCGCATTGTGCAGACCGGCTCATTGTCGGCAGCGGCAGAGCATTCCTGTTTGACCGTGCAGGCATTGGCCGCGCAGTTGAACAAGGTTGAAGAGCAGTTCGGTTTTCGGTTGTTTCGTCGCTCCAACAAGGGGCTGACTCTGACAACGCAGGGCACGGAGCTCACGCCCTACATGGACAAAGTGTTGGTCGCCACGCGGCTACTGGAAGAAAAAGTCGCCGCGCTCAAAGTGCCTGGGCAACGCACGCTCAAGGTTGCACTTAACACCACGCTCTCGGCCGACTTCAACCGGCGAATGATCGGGCGCCTCATTGAGGTGTTTCCTGATTATCAACTGGAATTCAGCTACGCCGAGTCGATGGAAAACCTCAGCAAGTTGAAGAATGAGGATTTCGACCTGGCCGTGCTGATCGGCCCGCAACAACCGGGGTTACCCAGCATTGCCCTGCCCCATGTACAGGTGCAGGTGGTCGGTGCCCATTGCGGTCAGGAAAACGATCCGCTGATGCTGCTCGGCAATAAGTTTCAGGTTCGTCCTGCCGATGATTGTCCGTATTCCCACAGCTTCTTGCGCTTTCTCGACGCCGGCCTTGGTCATTACGAGTCAGGCAAGCGAATGATCTATTCCTGCAGCGAGACCCTGACCCTGTCGTTGATCACACAAATGGACGGCCTTGGCATGGTTTCCCGTGAAGCGGCGCTGCGTAACGGCCTGACCATTTTCCCGGGTTTCGAGGACTCCCTCGAAGTGCGGTTGGCGGTCAATAATCCCGAGTTGTCAGGTCAGGCCTTGAACGACGTGGTCGCTCTGTCGCTACATGAACGACCCGAGCGCAATGTACGCAGCCGTCCCAACCGCCACACTGAGAAAGAGGTTTTTGCTGAAATACGCACATAACAACGTCGGAATCGCTGCATAGAATTCCGGGCGATCGAGCTGCACCTGCTGATCCTTGATCAACAGCGGCGTAAGGCTGATTGCAGCGACGATCGCCACCGGCAGGTATTCCAGCGCCCTGGCGACGAAGGGCGGCCAATGGTCGGTGTTCACTTGCAGCGGCAACGCACGCGGCAGGAACGTCACGGCCATCATTAGCACGACGACCAGAATCAGGAACGTTTGGTCAGGCATACACCCACCCCGCAGCCCACGAATGTGGCGATAAATACGTTGAAGGGTGAGCTGCCGATCAGGCTCAGGACACCCATGCAGGCGACCGCGGCCAGTGCGGCGATCAGTTTATTGCGGGTGTTGCACAGCGATACCAGGACGTAGAGCATCATCGCGGTCAGCGCATAGTCGAGCTGATATTTGATCAGGTGCGCCGCGTACTGCGCGCAGATTGCTCCCAGCAAACCACCCAGTACCCACGACGTGTGGCAATACAGATTGAAGCCAATCAGATAACGCACATTGACCGGCGTGCCCTTGCCCAGTTTGACGCTGTGGAAGGCGAACGATTCATCGGTCAGCCCGCCGGCATAACACCAGCGCTCGAGACGACTGAGCCCCATCGCCTGCAAGGCCTTGGCCATGTAGACCGACATCAGCATGTGCCGCGCATTGATCAGAAACGTAGTGAGGATGATGGTGGTCAGCGACGCGCCGCTGGAGATCAGCGCCAGGGCGGCGAACTGCGAGGCACCGGCATAGACGAACAGGCACATCGCGACCGGCAGCCACACGGGCAATCCGGCATTGACGGCCATCAAACCGAACACAAACGACACTGTGAAGTAGCCCGCAATCACCGGGCTGGCTTCAGCAAACGTGCGCGAGGGCTGGGGCTCGACCATCAGCGGCTGGCTGCTGGACGTCTCATTCATAGGTCCCTCTCAAAGGTAGTTTCGCCACGCGGCTCGCAAAAGCCCTGGGCACTCCAAAAACGTTTGCCGGCAAGGTTAGCATCGTCGACGAACAGGAACATCCGCAGCACACCGACCCGTTTCATGTCTGCCGACGCCGCTTCCACCAGGCGCTGACCGACGCCCTGGCTGCGATACACCGGGCTCACCGCCAAGTGATTGATGGTGCCACGGCTGCCGAGCATGCCGCCCAACACCGCGCCGACTACTTCGCCACGGATATCGAGCGCGAGGAACGCAGCAGTGGTTTTTTGCACCAACACACCGCGCAGGCATTTGGCGTCCTGCCATTCACAGAACGACACTTCTTCGAATTGCCGAAAGAAGCACTCCAGGCGCTGGGCATCCCTGGCCGTCGCGCGCTGCAGCATCACCGGTGCAGGGCACTCAGCGATGTGCAACATGGGGTCTAGCTGTTCAGCGAACAATGTCGAAAGCGGTCCCGGGCCGCGAGAAGGAAATGGCCAGAATCTGCCGATAGGCCATTTCGTGAGCGTGGGTGTTGCGTGCCGGTGTCACGTAGTGACGCATGTCGCGATCAAGGAAGTAGGTGGTGTCGAGGATTTCCAGATAAGTCGTCGCCGCCAGTTGTTCCTCTTGGGCCGAATACAAACGGCTCTCGGCCCCATCCACATTGTTGCGGCCCCAGAAATGCACACCGCTGAACGGATAACCGTCGCAATGAATACCTTCAGGGGTAATTTCCAGTTGCTTGCCTGGCTTGATTTCGATGCGGATCTGATGGATCTGGCATTGCCAGATTTCGTCGTGCAACTCTGGCGGCAATACGTTTTTGTACACCTCGAAATCCGCATCGATGAGGCTGCGCATCACCGGCGAATTGATGACTTCGTTGGAGAAATCCTGGAAGTGCCGCTCCAGTCCGCCGACGTAGCTGTTGTTGGCCTTCGATTGCACGTAGGCGCGGTGTTCCAGCTGCGTCAAGTCACGGGTGACCGGGTTGTATTCGAAATCGCTGTAACGACGGAAACGCATGCCCGCATCGGCCTGGCCGTAATAACTGTCCGGCTCCATGCTTTCCCAACTTTTGGTCAATCTGACGAAGTCGGAAAAATGACCGAAGAGATTGAAGTCGGCTCCCTGGACGTTGACATATTTGTCGCGCCGTAGCGATTCGCCAACTTCTCTGTTCAAAACGATCATTACTAGGTCTCCACTGCATTTAGCGGCTTAATCTAGTAGGTGCAGGATTTGCGGCCCATGAGAAAGAATTTCAGGCATATCAAGCGTTGATTGAAACGCGGTATGAAGTTGCTTTAATTCGACTTTCTGCGATCGAAAACAGCCATTTTTCGTATTTTCTTACGGTCCTGAGGCGAAAAAAACCCCGAACCAGTCGGGGTCTTTATCGAGTCTGAACAACTCAGTCGATCATCAGAAGATGCTGATCGGGTAATCCACGAATACGCGCAGTTCGTTGCCGCTGACGTTGTACTCGCTGGATTTCTGCGACACGCGCAGGATCGAGCTGCGTACCTTCACGCTCAGGTCTTTGGCCGGGCCACTTTGCACGACGTACTTGAACTGGTTGAAGATCTCGCGCTCGGTGCCGCCTTCGCTGGTGGAGGTGGTGATGTTGTCACCGCGCACATAGGCAAAGTTGTAGCTCAGGCCAGGAACGCCGAAAGCGCTGAAGTCCAGACCGTAGCCCAACTGCCAGCTGCGTTCGTCTTCGGCGTTGAAGTCGGACCAGTAGGAATTCGCCAGATAGATGGTGTTGCCACCGTCGCCGACGCGACCTTGATCCTTCTGGTAGCCGCCGTAGGCGTAGCCCAGGTTGCTGTCGCCGGTGCTGCGTTGGTGAGCGAGAGTGAACGAGTGCGGGCCGGTGGCGAAGGTCGCTGCCAGGCTCCAGATCTTGTTGTCGTCGCCGGTAGCACCGCTTTCGCGGACGTAGGAATCGTCCAGCTTGGTGCGGTAGCCGTTGAAGTCCAGGGTCAGGGACTGATCCTTGTCGATCGGGAACACGTAGTTGGCGTTCACGTACTGCTTCTTCAATACATCTTCGACGTCGGACGCGTACAGCGCAGCCTTGAACTGTTCGGTGAACTGGTAACTACCGCCCAACACGTTGATCGACTTCAAGCCACCGCTGTCACGGCCTTCAGCACTTTTGCGCGATTCGGCGGTGAAGCGACCGGCGTTCAGTTCCAGACCTTTGATCTCCTTGGAGGTGATCAACGTGCCGGTGTAGCTTTCTGGCAGCAGGCGCGAGTTGTCGTAGTTCAGCACCGGCAGGGCCGGCATCTGGTCGCCATAGGTCAGCGTGGTGCTGGAGAGACGGAACTTGACGGCCGCGCCACCCTTTGACAGGTCGTCCGCCGCGTTGCCGCTGTCGCCCTGTTTGAAAAAGTCGATACCACCGGCGCCGCTGCGGCCTTTGCCGCCGTCCAGACGCAGTGCGTACAGACCGAAGGCATCCACACCGGCACCGACGGTGCCTTGGGTGAAGCCGGACGAGAAAGTACCGATGGCCGCTTGGCCCCACTCGGCTTTGTCCTGTCGGCCGTCCTTGTAGTCACGATTGATATAGGCGTTGCGCAGCAGCACTTTGAGGCTGCTGTCTTCAACAAAACCCTTGGATTCGGCCTGGTCGTTAGCCATAGCCTGAGTGGCGCTCAACATCCCCAATGCGATCAGGCTGATTCGCTTGTTCAACATGTTATTTTCCTTATTACGGGTTGATACGCGCTGTGTGTCGAACCACTGAAATGGCGCTATCGCGCTCTTTTTTCACCCAAAAACAAAAAGGCCCGCCCACGAAAATTCGCGGCGGGCCTTTTATTGTTTTGTGAGTCATGGCGGTTAGCCACAGGCGTGGGGCGCATCCTATCTGCGCCCTTAATAAGGTGTCAATTTCAGGAATCGTCTGTGAATAGGCGAAAATCGTCTAAGAAATCACTTGTCAGCGATAGCCAATTGCACGGTGTGGCTGTCGACGAATTGTTCGAAATGCGTGACTTTGCCGTCGGCCAGGGTCCACAAGTGAGCGACCCGGGCATTCATCGGGCGGCCGGTGGCTTTGTAGACTCCACTGTAATTGCCATAGGCAAACACCTTGTCGCCCTGTGCGACGTAGTGCTCGACCTTGAACTGAAAATCGTCCCATTCAGTGGCCAAACGCTTGAAGACGTTTTCGACGATGGCATCGAAACCGACGTAGGTGCCGGCGTATGGAAAACCCGCCGCTTCGGTCCAGCGAGCTTCATCGGCCAGCGCCGCAGCGGTATTGCGCGCATTCTCCTGGGAGTTGGCGCCTTCGTAGGTGCTTTTAATCAGGCTCAGGTTATCCATGGTGACTCCAGGTGAGTTCAATGGGCGCAGCCGTCGGGGCCACAGGCTTGAAACGCGGATGAAGACTCTTTTGCCGCCAATGACTGGCTCAACCATTGAGCGAAGGCTTGCGGCTTGCCGAGCCAAGGGCCGATGTCGACCAAGGTGAACTGGCCATCCTGCTCCAGCGCAAAGGTCGGGAAACCCTGACCGCCGAGCTTGGCCAGGAGTGCGCGGCTGTCCTTGATATGGCGCTCGGTGTCAGCTTCATTAAATGCCTGTTGGAACGCCTCGGGTTCAAGGCCGGTCTGTGTGGCGAGTTCCAGTAGCACGGCGTTATCAGCGATGCGTCGACCTTCCACGTAATGAGCCGTCTGCAAACGCCCCAGCAATGCTAGCCCGCGGCCAGCGATCTGCTCGGCTGCCAGCACGGCAGCAATCGGCGGCGCGGAATCGAACACTGCCGTCTCATCGCGCAACAAACCCTCAAAATACGCCTCTCCAAACGGCTGGTCGGTGTACTCGGCGATGCGTCGGTCGTGAGGCATCACGTAGTTACGCAGTTGTGGCGAGACGGTCTGGCGGTTGGCGCCGGTCATCATGCCGCCACCGTGGGCGATGACAGGCAACACCGCTTGGGCGGCTTGCACCAAGGGTTTGGCGCCGTAGCACCAACCGCACAATGGGTCGTAAATGTAGTGAAGGATCATGGGAAGACTCCGGCAACATAGTAGGAAAACTCAATGCCGGCAGATTAATCCCCAGACAGTTTCGGAAAAACGCTGGAATGGCTTTCAGTCTGTTTCATGAATCGGTCGAATGACCCCGTTGCACCTTTGTACCAATCACGACATAACTTGAAACAATCAAACAAGGCAGCCGTTCAAGAATAGTTAACGAAAGTAAATAGCAAGCATTACCATTCGCGCCCTCGAATTTCTCTACCCTCCCGGATGCGCTTCAGATGCCTGCCCCCTCCCGCCTTACGCCCATCACCCTTGGGCTCTCTGCTTTCCTGTCTGCAGGTTTTACCTGTGCCGCCACGACTGTTTTACCCGAGACTTCGATCAACGCCGAAGCGCAAGTTGACGATCCACGCGTAAAGGAGACCAGCACTGCGACCCGCACGGCTACACCGGTGCGTTACGTGCCGCAGGCCATCGATTCGGTGAAAACCGCGAACGTCGTGGATTACGGCACCAACGATCTGGGCACGGCACTGAGCGGCATGCCCAACGTCAGCAGCGGTGCCGACACCCGCTTCGACAGCCTGCGCATCCGTGGTTTCGACGCCAGCAACGACTTCTACCTCGATGGCATCCGTGATGACAGCCAGTACGTGCGCGACTTGCACAACATCGAACGCATCGAAGTCCTCAAAGGCCCAGCCGCTGTTTTGTATGGCCGTGGCAGCCAGGGCGGGATCGTCAACCGGGTCAGCAAACTGCCGGAGTTCGGTCGTCGCTCGACCCTTGAGGCCCAAGGCGGCAGCGATGATCTGCGCAGCCTGTATGCCGACCTCAGCACCGATCCAAGCGAGAACATCAGCCTGCGTCTGAACATGGGCAACATGGACCAGAACAGTTTTCGCGATGGCGTCAGCGGCAATCGCCAACTGTTCGCGCCGTCGATGAGCTGGCAACTGACGCCCGACCTGAACTGGTTGGTGCAGTACGAATACAGCCGCTACAACCGTACGCCGGATCGCGGCATCCCCGGTGTCAACGGGCGCCCGGCAGACGTAGGAAGGGATACGACCTACGGCAGCGAGCACGATTTCATCGACGACAAGTCGCAATCCCTGCGCTCGAAACTCAGCTATGAACTCAGCGATAACTGGCAGCTGCGCCATACCCTGGGTGTATTCAAGCTCAACAGCGATTTCGACAACACCTACCTGACCGGCTACACCCCGGCGACCAACAAGGTCACGCGCCAGCACTGGCAGCAGGACCTGACCACCCGCAACGTCTATAACAACGTCGAACTGGAAGGCGGGTTCGACACGTTCGGCCTGGAGCATCGCTTGCTGACCGGTATCGAGATCGGCAGCCAACGGCGCGATCCAACGTTGTATAACGCAGCGACATCCGGGCGCGGTAGCTCCCTGGTACCGGCACTGGATCTGTACAACCCGAATCGCGACTTGCGCCATACCGGGCGGATGCAGGTATCGAGCAGCACCCACACTGAAGTCGAAAGCCGTGCGGTGTACGTGCAGGATCAACTGCGCCTGAACGATCAATGGCAACTTCTCGCCGGTTTGCGTTACGACACCTTTGATATCGAATCGACCAACAAGCTGCGGGACATTTCCGAAGATCGCGACAGCCACAGCACCAGCCCGCGCGTAGGCGTGGTCTGGACGCCGCTGCAGAATCACTCCTTCTACGCCTCCTGGACCAAGACCTTTTCCCCGGTCGGTGGCGGCTTGATCGGTATCACGCCAGGCGCGGCCGGCAACAGCAACGATCTGAGTCCCGAGCTGACCAAGCAGAAGGAAATCGGCGTGAAGAGCGACTGGCTCGACGATCGCCTGAGCACTACGCTGGCGATCTACGAGCTGGAACTCTCCAACCGTCGCACCAGCGACCCGAACAATCCGACCATGACCTTGCTCACCGGCCTGCAACGCTCCCGCGGGATCGAGCTGACCGGCACCGGCAAGATCGCTAGCAACTGGTACGTGCGCGGTGGTGTCGGCGTGCAGGACGCAAAAGTCGAGAAGGACAACAACGGCTTCGAAGGCAAACGCATCAGCAACGTCGCCAAGCACAACGGCAGCCTGTTCCTGACCTGGAAACCGGAAATGGGCTGGTACGCCGAAACCGGTTTGACCCTGGTGGGTCAGCGCTACGCCGACAACCTCAACACCACCGTGTTGCCAGGTTATGGCCGTTGGGATGCGTTGGCCGGGTTCCGGCACAAGGATTGGGATTTGCGGGCGGCGCTGAATAACATCACCGATCGCGAGTATTACTCGTCAGCCACCAGCGCGGCGCAGATCCAGCCGGGCGCACCACGGAGCCTGGTCGTGACCGGTACTTACAGTTTCTAACCACTGCTGATCCGGTTTGGGCACAAATATTGTGTTTATACCGATCACCTGTGGGAGCGGGCTCGCTCGCGAAGGGGCCATCATGTCCAACATCTTCGTTGACCGTCATACCGCTTTCGCGAGCAAGCCCGCTCCCACATTTGATCTCCATTGATCATAAAAACCTTCGCCCATAAAAAAGCGCCGCCTTCCCGGCAGCGCTTTTATCAATCCGTTGTTTTTCTTCTTATCCTTCCATCACATCCCACAGTGCTTCCAGTTCCGCCTCGCTGAATAAACCAGCGGGGTAGCGCTCGATCATCATCCGGCGCGGATCAGGTTCTCTGATCTGACGCGTTCCATTGGACTTCAACCATTGCGCCAAGACTTGGAGCGATTCGCTATTAACTGCCAGGGGATGCATTGCCCGCTCGCTCACGACGTTCATTTCGGCGTTCATCTCAGCGCTCTCTCCTGGTTTGTGAGCGGCTAACTTATCCAAGGTTTATGACAGAACATCGAAGTTCTCTCCCTCCCCATGTTGCGCCATCGAAGATACAAGAGCTGTGCCAATGTTTTCGAAGTGTCGACAAGTGGATACAAAAAAGCCCGCAGTCCTGACGGGCTGCGGGCTTTGTGTGAAATAACGAGGCTAAATCGTTGCTCAATCGATTCTTCAATCAACTCAGGCTGTTACAACCTCACTCACTCCTTGTGCGGCGCGGGCTGTTGTTGGGTAAGGCAGTGGATGTTACCGCCCCCCAGTAACAGTTCGCGACCCGGCACCATGACCACTTCGTGCTGCGGGAACAAAGCCTGCAAAATCTCTTTGGCCGGACCATCCAACGGATCGTCGAAGCTCGGCGCGATGATGCCGCCATTGACGATCAGGAAGTTCACATAAGAGCCGGCCAAGCGAACGGTTGGATTGCGTTCCTGAGTGCCATCTACCGGGTCCACGCCAGCGCACTCATCTTCGGTCGCGTACAACGGCCCCGGAATCGGCATTTTGTGCACCGTGAACGGGCGCCCCTTGGCATCGGTGCTGTTTTGCAGCACGTTCATTGCCGCCTGACAGCGCGGGTAGTTCGGGTCCTGCGGGTCGTCGGTCCAGGCCAGCAGTACTTCGCCCGGACGCACGTAGCAGCAGAAGTTATCCACATGGCCGTCGGTTTCGTCGTTGAACAAACCGTCCGGCAGCCAAATGATCTTATCCACAGCCAGATTGGCGCTGAGCACCGCTTCGATTTGCGCACGGTCCATGTGCGGGTTGCGATTGCGGTTGAGCAGGCACTCTTCGGTAGTGATCAGGGTGCCTTCACCATCGACATGGATCGAGCCGCCTTCGAGCACAAAACCTTCGGTGCGATAGCGCGGGCTGCGCTCGATTTCGAGGATCTTGCCCGCCACCTGCGAGTCACGGTTCCACGGCGAATACAGACCACCGTCAAAACCGCCCCAGGCATTGAAGTCCCAATCCACACCACGGACTTCGCCGCGATTGTTGATGACGAACGTCGGGCCAGTATCCCGAACCCAGGCGTCATCGCTGGACATCTCCACCAAACGAATATTCGGCACGTCGAGACGGGCACGAGCATTTTCGTACTGGCCGGCGGAAACCGCCACGGTCACCGGTTCGAAACGCGCGATGGCCTTGGCCACCGCCACATGCGCAGCTTGTGCCGGTTTGCCGCCCAGGCGCCAGTTGTCCGGGCGCTCGGGCCAGACCATCCAGGTCTGGGTCTGTGGTGCCCATTCGGCGGGCATGTAAAAGCCGTCGGTGCGAGGGGTGCTGTTCAAAGTGGTCATGGTTCAGGACTCCAGGGAACCGTCGAGGGTTTTGATCGCGCCGTACAGGTTCGGGCGACGGTCACGGAATGAGCCCCATGCGCTGCGGATGTGCTCCAGCTCATCGAGGTCGAAACTGTGAACCAGAATGCCTTCTTCTGTTTCATTCAGCTCTTGGACTTTCTCGCCAAACTGGTTGGCGATGAACGACGAGCCGTAGAAGGTAATGTCGTAGCCGTCCTGCTCTTCGTTGCCGATGCGGTTGCTGGCAATCAGCGGCATCAGGTTGGCGCCGGCATGGCCTTGTTGCACGCGCTGCCAATGATCGCGGGACGAAATGGTCTTGTCGTGTGGCTCGCTGCCGATGGCGGTCGGGTAGAACAGGATTTCCGCGCCTTGCAGCGCCATGCTGCGGGCGCACTCAGGGAACCACTGATCCCAGCAGATGCCCACGCCGATTTTCGCGTAACGGGTATTCCAGACTTTGAAGCCGGTATCGCCCGGGTTGAAGTAGTACTTTTCGTGGTAGCCAGGGCCGTCTGGAATGTGGCTTTTACGATAAATCCCGAGGTTGCTGCCGTCGGCATCGATGATCGCGATGCTGTTGAAACGTGCGCGACCGGCCAGCTCGTAGAAGCTGATTGGCAGAACAACCTGAAGTTCTTTGGCGACCTTCTGGAAATGCTTGATGGCGACGTTGTCTTCTACCGTCGTAGCCAGCTGCAGGTAGTCAGGGTTCGGTTTCTGGCAGAAGTACGGCGCCTCGAACAGCTCCTGGATCAGGATGATTTGCGCGCCTTTCGCCGCGGCCTCACGGACCAGCTTTTCAGCGGTCTCGATGTTGGCTTCAAGATCCCAGGAACAAGCCATCTGGGTAGCGGCGACGGTAACGATACGGCTCATGAATCATCTCCTGGGCAAGTGCTGAGGGTCGAGGGTGGCATCGACCAATGACAGAAAGAGGCAGCACCGGGCGTGGTTCAGCCACACCGTGGGCAGTGGCGACTTTATAGCCGATAAAAATCGGCTTTTAAAGCGATAAATATTCTTTCTGTCGAAAACAACTCACTCAAAGCCGATAACAATCGGTATTTCGCGATTCCAATGTAGGAGCTGCCGAAGGCTGCGATCTTTTGATTTTTGGCATTGGTGATATCGCTAAAGATCAAAAGATCGCAGCCTTCGGCAGCTCCTACAGGGGGTCAGCGGCGCTGCTTATAGGCCCTCATCCAAGGCTTTGGACAGCATGTCGACGAAGAAGTCCACGCTCTGACGCGACGTAACCATCGGCGGCTTGATCTTGAGAATGTTCAGGTAATCACCCGTCGGCTGCATGAAGATCCCCAACTCACGAAGGCGATCGCACAACGCCGTGGTTTCTTCAGTCGCGGGCTCCAGGGTTTCTCGATTGCGAATCAACTCCACGCCCAGATAAAAACCGGAACCATGCACCGCTCCCACCAACGGATGCTGGTCAATCAACGCTTCAAGACGTTCTTTGAAATACCCGCCCACAACCTGCGCGTTCTCCCAGAGTTTTTCTTCTTCCATCACATCCAGCACCGCCATGCCGATTTGGCAACTGACCGGGCTGCCACCGGCTGACGAGAAGAAGTAACCCTCGGCCTCCAGCGCTTCGGCAATTTCCCGTCGGGTAATGACAGCGCCCAACGGCTGGCCGTTACCCATGCCTTTGGCCATGGTGATGATGTCCGGCACTACGCCCTGCTCTTCGAAGCCCCAGAAGAATTTGCCCATGCGGCCGTAACCGACCTGCACTTCGTCGGCGATGCATACCCCGCCCTGAGCGCGGACCAGCGCATAGACCTGCTTCAAATAACCCGGCGGCAACGAGATACCGCCGGCATTGCCGTACACCGGCTCGCAGATGAAACCGGCCAGTTGGCGTTTTTGTTCGGCGATTTTCGCCAGGTTGTGTTCGACGCTGCGCACGTAGTCCGGTGCGCTGTCGATACCACGAAATTCACCGCGATAGGTGTTCGGCGCGGTCACTGGATGCACCCAGTCCGGACGGCTGCTCAAGGCCTTGGGGTTGTCGGCAATCGAAGTCGAGACCGCGTCCGCCGCGACTGACCAACCGTGATACGCCTCCAGCACGCTGAGCATGTCGCGACCGCCGCTGTAGGCCCAGGCCAGGCGGATCGCCAGATCATTGGCCTCGGTGCCGCTGTTGACCAGGAATACTCGATCCATGTTGTCCGGTGCCAGCTTCAGCAAACGCTCGGAAAACTCGGCAATCGCCGCGTAGTGGAAACGCGAATTGGTGTTGAGCAACGACCACTGCCGGCTGGCGACGGCAGCCATGTGCGGATGGCCATGACCCAGGACCGCGACGTTGTTGAGCATGTCGAGGTAAGAGCGACCCTGCATATCGATCAGGTGATTGCGCCAGCCGCGCTCGATGCGCGGTGGGTCGACGTAATAGTGCTTCTGGGAACGAGCGAAACTCGCGTCACGGCGGGCGAGCAATGTCTGCGGGTCGAGCTCTTCTTGCGCATCGCAGGCCAGGCCCAACAACACGGCAGGTGACGGACACAGTGCCTGCCAAGCTGCTGCGCGCGAAGGTGTGCAAAACAACGGCGCATCTAGCTGAGCACTTCGGCACAACTGCACGATCAACGGCCCGCTGACCGAACCCAGCACCTGGCCTTTGACCAGCGCCGCGCTACTGCGTACCGATGGGGCCACACCCCACAATCGGACGCTGAGCTCTGGGCCATCCAGTTGCAGCAAGTTCTCCCCTTCGATATGGATAACGCCGGCAAACGGCGCTTCGACCGCCGTGCCATCGGGCACTCGCAATGCAACGTGTAGCGGGAAAGTATCCGGTTCGCTGGCGCAGTCCGGCCGGGTGCGGGACAGACGATACTGACCATATCGACTGGCCGCCAGACCATGAGCCGCGGCGGCCTCAGTCAGCAGATGCAGATCGATCCCTTGCTGCTCCCAGTTACCCGCCTCGAAATGCGGACTGAGCACGCCCAGATCGATCAACGCAAACTCACGCCCCACCAGACTCGGCAACAATGGCGCGAAGTCTTCACTGCCGATGCTCGGCAGGCTTTGACCGACGGCGGTAAGAATCGCTGCCTCCATCAACGCCAACGGCACCGATGTGGCAACACGGAAAATTTCCCACTCATGGGTCAGGTTGTCGCGACTGTACTCATTGCCCGGATCGACGCTGACCTGCTGCTCGCCACTCAGCACCAGCACTGCCGAGCGGGCGACGATCAGCGGCCAGAGTGCCAGCAACTCTTCATGCTGCAACGGATTGACCCCGTGATAAGCCCGAACCGCCGGCAAAATGTAGAACGGATCGCCATCGGCATGGTGCAGCAGCGCGGCGCAAGTCACCGACAGATCGGTGATCCGCCAGGTACGGACCAGATCGCCGAAATCGATGACGCCCTGCAACTGCCATTGGCGCTGCGAATCTCGCTGCCAGACTACGTTGTCGTCGGTGATGTCCATGTGAATCGCCTGCACCGGCAGCTTGTCCACCAAGGGCTGCAAATGGCGCTCGGCCTGTTCAGCGGCTTCGGCGATCAGCTTTCGCTGCAGGTCATCCTGGATCACCGGCAGCAAATGAGCGATTAACGCGTTGGCGTGGCGAGCGTCCCATTGCAGGGTGCGCTCAAGGCCTGGGTGATTGAAACCGGCCAGCGCCAGGTCCATTTCGCCGCAGAGCCGACCGAAACCGGCGACCACTGAATGGCTTAGATGATTGAGGTGCGTCAGGGACTGGCCGTCGATGTAATCAAGCAGACGCACATGCACTGCTTGGCCCCCAACCTCAAGTGAGAGCAAGTCTGCGCCATTTTTGGCAGCAATCACTCCCGGCACCGGCACGCCGGAATGTTCAGCCAGATGCTTGAGCGCTGCGTGTTGAGCTTGCAGCTCTAGCGCCGAGTAATCACCACGGCAGATTTTCAGGACAAAACGCCCCTGCTCGCTGTCGACGCGGAAATTGAGATCCTGCTGGCTCCCAAGCGCCTGCAACCGCCCGCTCAGCCCGTAATGCTCTTTCAGCAGCTCAAGCGCTTGCGCCGCAGACACCTGCGGGCTGGGCAGACTGGCGCGGTGAATCAACGTGGCGAGCGGCATACAACGACCCCTGAAATTTTATTAGGCGCTTATATCGCCACTGCTTGGGGCGATGCGCAACCCCCTTATACCGGCCAGAGAGTCGGCATTGGGGATAGTTTCCGGTCAGCGATCACCCAGATGAACTTTCCTACAGCAATCTCGGATTGCCTTTCACTGTTCCTGATTCCAACCTATAGCCACAAAGGATTCTTCAACCGCCCAGGATAAAGTCGCCACCATGACGATGCGCCGCCTTGCACTCTCAAACAAAAAAATCCGAAACATCCCACGTCGATTGAAAGGCCTCGCAGCCTGGGCCTCTCGCTTCGAGGGCTATTTTCCGGACGATCTGACGCTCGAACAGAAATACTGCAACTGGAAAATTCCGGTTATCACGACACTGGTAGAGGGTAAACAAGCGACCACTGCCATACGCAAAGAATGCGCTCAACAAATGATCAATGCAGCGCATCACATACGCCAGGCCAGACCGAAAAATGCCATCGACTGTCGAGTAATCACGGTTATCTGCCTGCCAGACATGTTCACCAGCGAAATCTGCATTTACACCAATCTGGACTACCACCGAAGTCACATCCCGCTAATCGATAGTGAATACTGCCCAGCGGACAAAAGCCTCGCAACGGAATGGGGTCTCGTTCTTCCGGACGGGATGAAAGAAAGAGGTTTGCGCTTTACCGCTGAAGATTGCGACGGACAACCCTATGAGGCCGAGCAGTGGTATTTCGGTGAGGTCGATTAACAGGTGAGAGATCACCAGTTTTTTTACTGATGGAAATACAGCGACTTCACGAATTTTATCCCCTGAACCACCGCCCCACTCGCACCCGCCGCCACTTTGCGTAAGAATATCGACCATCACGCCTATTGCCGGAGAAACACCATGAATGTAGTCACCACCGACCTGCCCGGTGTTCTGATCATCGAACCCAAGGTATTTGGTGACGAGCGCGGTTTCTTCTATGAGAGCTTCAACGCCAAGGCTTTCGAAGAGGCAACTGGCCTGGACACCCAATTCGTTCAGGACAACCATTCCCGCTCGCAAAAAGGCGTACTGCGCGGCCTGCATTACCAGCTGGAAAACACCCAGGGCAAACTAGTTCGCGTCACCGCCGGTGAGGTGTTGGACGTGGCGGTGGATATTCGCCGCAGCTCGCCGCATTTCGGCAAATGGGTGGCGGTACGCCTGTCCGCCGACAACCATCGCCAACTCTGGGTACCGGAAGGTTTTGCCCATGGTTTCGTGGTACTGAGCGATTTCGCCGAGTTCCTCTACAAGACCACCGACTACTACACCCCGTCGGCCGAGCGCAGCATTCGCTGGGACGATCCGGACCTGGGCATCGACTGGCAGCTGGACGAAGCACCGAAACTATCAGCCAAGGATCAGTCCGCCGCGCTCCTCAAGGACGCTGAAGTCTTTTCCTGAATTCCTGTGTGAATTTTCACCGCCAGCGCGCACTTGATCCCAGGTGCGCAGACTGCGCCCGCAAGCCTAGGCATAATGCGTCTATACCCATAGACGCTTGATGCTCATGACTCCAACTCTCCCCCGCAGACCCCGCTGGCGCAGCCTGGCGCTACTCGCGTTGTGCCTAGCGCCCTTGCTTTGGCCTCTGGAGCATTTGGCCGAGCGTTACTACCGCAGCGAACTGGCCGGACAGAACCGTCAGACCCTCGACCTTTACGTCGCCAACCTGCTGGGCACTCTGCATCGGTATGAAGTGTTGCCGCAGATTCTCGGCGAGCTGCCTGCTCTGCGTGCGACATTGGCTGCACCCGACGAGGGCGTGATTCAGGGCAATGCCAATCGCCTGCTGAAAAACATCAGTGCCCAGACCGGCGCCGAAGTCATGTACCTGATGGACACCACCGGCAAGACGCTGGCGGCCTCCAATTGGGACAAACACGACAGCTTCGTTGGCCGCAATTTCGCTTTCCGTCCTTATTTCAGCGAAGCCATGGCCGGGCGTCTGGGGCGCTTCTTCGGCCTGGGCACCACCTCGGCCAAGCGCGGTTACTTCTTCGCGGCGGCGATACGCGATCGCGAAAAAATCATCGGCGTGCTGGTGGTCAAGGTCGACCTCGACCACACCGAAAGCCTCTGGGGTAAAACCCCGGAACAACTGTTGGTCACCGACCACAATGGCGTGGTCATCCTCACCTCGCGGCCCGAGTGGCGTTTCCGCTCGACACGCCCATTGAGCGAGGCAGAGCGCGAGGCCATCACCGCGATTCAACCCTACCCGACCCGCGATCCCAAGCCGTTGAATCTCGACGCCAACGCCTGGCTGACTCAAACCCGGCAGATCGAAGAAACCGGTTGGAGCGTCAGTATCCTTGCGCCGCGCACCCTGATCGATCGTCCGGTACGCACCGTCGTGGCCATTGGCGGCGCAACGCTGCTGGTATTGATGCTGCTGCTGGGCTTGATGATGCAGCGCCGACGCCATTACCTGGAGCGGATCGCCTTCGAAGGCAAGGCCCGCCACGAACTGGAAGGCCGGGTCGCCGAACGGACCAGCGACCTCGAAGGCCTCAACCGTCGACTCAAGCAGGAAGTGCTGGAGCGCGAACACGCTCAGCAGGAATTGGTGCGCGCTCAGGATGACCTGGTGCAGGCCGGCAAGCTCTCGGCGCTGGGGACGATGTCGGCGAGCATCAGCCATGAGCTCAACCAACCGCTGGCGGCAATTCGCAGCTACGCGGAAAACGCCGAAGTGCTGCTCGATCATCAGCGCACCGAGGATGCTCGCGGCAACCTCAAGCTGATCAGCGAATTGACCGGGCGCATGGCCTCGATCATCGCTCACCTGCGCGCCTTCGCCCGGCGTGATCGCCACGCCCCGGAAAGCGTGGCCCTGCAACCGGCACTAGACGACGCGCTGGCATTATTGGCCAAGCGTCGGCGCAGCATGGAAGTCGAGCTGATCCGTGATCTGCCGGCTGCCACCTTATGGGTCGAGGCCGGGGAAACGCGCCTGCGTCAGGTACTCGGCAACTTGCTGGCCAATGCCCTCGACGCCCTGACGGAAAAAGGCCCGCCGCGTAAACTCTGGTTGAGTGCCGAGTCCACCGCCGACGGCGTCAATCTGTACATTCGCGACAACGGCCCCGGGTTCTGCCTGGAAGCGCTGGGTCGTGCCGGCGAGCCCTTCTACACCACCAAGACCCGCACTCAGGGGCTTGGCTTGGGGCTGGCGATTTGCGACACCCTGATGCGCGCCTTCGGTGGTGAATTGTCGTTCTCCAACCACAAGGAAGGTGGCGCCCTGATTACCCTGAAATTGCGCGCAGGCGCACCGGGCGTGAGCCTGCAACCGTCCGAGGACCGAAGTGCATGACCATCGACAACCGCATCCAGGTCGTGTTGATCGACGACGATCCCCACCTGCGCCAGGCCCTGAGCCAGACCCTGGACCTGGCCGGCCTGAAAATCCTGCCGCTGGCTGAAGCCAAAGGCCTGGCCGGGCAACTGGAGCGTGACTGGCCGGGCGTGGTGGTCAGTGACATCCGCATGCCAGGCATGGACGGCCTCGAACTGCTGACCGAACTCCACGCCCAGGACCCGGAGCTACCCGTGCTGCTGATCACCGGCCACGGCGATGTTCCGCTGGCGGTACAAGCCATGCGCGCCGGGGCCTATGACTTTCTGGAAAAACCTTTCGCCAGCGACGCCCTTCTCGACAGCGTGCGTCGTGCCCTGGACCTGCGCCGGCTGGTGCTGGACAACCGCAGCCTGCGCCTGGCCCTTAGCGATCGCAACGAACTGAGCGCTCGACTGGTTGGGCAATCGGCACCGATGCTGCGCCTGCGCGAGCAGATCGGTGCATTGGCGGCGACCAAGGCCGACGTGCTGATCCTCGGCGAAACCGGTGCGGGCAAGGAAGTGGTGGCCCGCGCGCTGCACGACTTGTCGAGTCGGCGTAACGGCCCGTTCGTGGCGATCAACGCCGGGGCCCTGGCCGAGTCGGTGGTGGAAAGCGAGCTGTTTGGCCACGAGCCAGGAGCCTTCACCGGCGCGCAGAAGCGTCGCATCGGCAAGTTCGAATTTGCCAATGGCGGCACGTTGTTCCTCGATGAAATCGAAAGCATGAGCCTGGACGTGCAGGTGAAATTGCTGCGCTTGCTGCAAGAGCGGGTCGTCGAGCGCTTGGGCGGCAACCAGCTGATCCCGCTGGACATCCGCATCATTGCCGCAACCAAGGAGGACCTGCGTCAATCCGCTGATCAGGGCCGTTTCCGTGCCGACTTGTATTACCGCTTGAACGTCGCACCGCTGCGCATTCCGCCGCTGCGTGAGCGAGGCGAAGATGCGCTGATGCTGTTCCAGCATTTCGCCGATGAAGCCAGCGCCCGCCACGGTTTGCCACCCCACGAATTGCAACCGGGACACCGGGCGCTGCTATTGCGCCACACCTGGCCAGGCAATGTACGTGAACTGCAGAACGCCGCCGAACGCTTTGCCCTGGGTCTGGAACTGGCGCTGGACAACAGTGCGCCAGATGGCGGCGTCGGCAGCACGATTGAAGTGGTCAGCGGCGGCCTGAGCGAGCAAGTGGAGAACTTCGAGAAGAGCTTGATTGCCGCCGAACTGGCGCGCTCGCACAGCTCCGTGCGCAGCCTTGCCGAAGCGCTCGGGATTCCGCGCAAAACCTTGCACGACAAACTGCGCAAGCATGGTCTGAACTTCGGCGACAGCGGCGCCAGCAGCCCCACCGACGACCTTGATTGAGCTACCGTAAAATCATCCCCTTCAAACAAAAGGCCCGTGAATGAACCGCGACAGTCGTCACCTGGAATCGATCCTCCATTCTGACATCCCCCTCACGCGGGACATGGGCCTCAAAGTGCTCGACTGGCACGATCAACAACTGCGCCTGCACTTGCCGCTTGCGGCCAACGTCAATCACAAGAGCACCATGTTCGGTGGCAGCCTGTATTGCGGCGCAGTGCTGGCCGGCTGGGGCTGGCTGCATTTGCGTTTGCGTGAAGAAGGCATCATCGAAGACGGGCACATCGTGATTCAGGAAGGGCAGATCAGCTACCCGCTGCCGGTCACCATGGACGCAACGGCGATTTGCCAGGCACCGAGTGCGGCAGTCTGGAAGAAGTTTCTGGCGATGTATCAGCGGTACGGTCGGGCGCGGTTGACGCTGCATTCACGGATCGTGAATACCGGGAGTGAAGAGGATGCGGTGCGGTTTACCGGGCAGTATGTCCTTCACCGGTAAAGCAAAAGATCGCAGCCTCGTTTCACTCGACAGCTCCTACAGAGAAACGCGTCCCCTGTAGGAGCTGTGTAGGAGCTGTGTAGGAGCTGTGTAGGAGCTGTCGAGTGAAACGAGGCTGCGATCTTTTGATCTTTTGATCTTCAACCCCGAGCCAAAGCCAACAATTTCTCCCGCCAAGCCGCTTTAGCCGGCAGCGCCAGGAAAAACTCATTCAGCAACGACTCCCGCGCCGGATAACAGAACGGCTCACCGCTCAAATCCAGCACCTCACCGCCCGCACCTTCCAGCACGCCTTGCGCAGCCGCCGTGTCCCACTGCGAAGTCGGCGCCAACCGCGGATAACAATCCGCCGCCCCTTCCGCCAGCAGGCAAAATTTCAGCGAGCTGCCGATGTTCGCCAGTTGCAACTCACCCAGGCTATCGCTTAACCCCGCGAGTAACCGTTCCTGCTCAGGGCTCGAATGCCGACGACTGGCGACCACCGTGAAAAGCTCACCCGCAGCCGGAACCTCGCGAACCTGAATCGGCAATGGCTCGCCACCTTTATCACCACGCCAGGCACCCAACCCTGAACCGCCGACATAAAAGCGCCCGTTGGTCGGCATCGACACCACACCAAACACCACCCGCCCCTGCTCGATCAGCGCAATGTTGACGGTGAACTCTTCGCTGCCGGAAATAAACTCCTTGGTCCCGTCCAACGGATCGACCAGCCACCAGCGCTGCCACCCGGCGCGCACGCTCTGGGGGATATTGGCGTCTTCTTCGGACAGCACCGGAATGCTCGGATCCAGCGCTGTCAGTCCGGCCAGTATCACGTGATGAGCGGCCATGTCGGCGGCTGTAACCGGGGAATCATCGGACTTTGCAGTGACAGCAACGTTGACGCGCCAGAACGGCAGGATCGCCTCGCCAGCCTTCAAAGCCAGTTCAACGACTGGCGCCATCAACGGATGGGGAAAATTCAAGCTCACGGTAAAAACACCCCTCGTTGAGTCAGTAGGTCACGGGCCAGATACAGCGCCGCCAAGGCACGGCCCTCGGTGAATCGTGGATTCTGCGCCAAAGACGACAATTCACGCAGGTTGATCTTTTCCACCCCCATCGGCTCGGGCTCGTCACCCTCCAGGCGCTCTTCGTACAGCTCAGTGGCCAGCACCACCTGGATCCTCTGGCTCATGTAGCCCGGTGACAATGACAGCTCGGTCAAATGCTCAAGCTGTCGCGCGCCATACCCGGCCTCTTCCATGAGTTCGCGCTCGGCCGCCGCCAACACGTCTTCGCCCGGCTCGATCAACCCTTTGGGCAGGGACAGTTCGTATGCATCGGTGCCGCCGCAGTATTCCTCCACCAACACCGCGTGCTCCGCGTCGAGCATCGCCACAATCATCACAGCGCCATGGCCGGTGCCTTTGCTGACCAGACGCTCGTAAGTACGCTCCACGCCATTGGAAAAGCGCAACTTCAGCTCTTCGACGCAGAACAAACGGCTGGTGGCGACGATCTCGCGAGCGAGTACGGTGGGTTTCTGGCGCATGAGAGGCTCCTTGGCGTAAGCGGGTTACTATACCCGGCCTATCCTGATTATTTATCCCGGATATCTTTTTTACCGCTGGAGAAGTTTTATGTCCCTGCTGCCCTGGCATGACATCGATACCGTTTTGCTGGATATGGACGGCACGCTGCTGGACCTGCACTACGACAACCATTTCTGGATGGAGCACCTGCCCCAGCGTTATGCCGAGCTGCACGGGGTGAGCCGGGCCATGGCGGAGCTGGAATTACAGCCGCTGTTCGAACGCAATGCCGGCCAGTTGCAGTGGTACTGCCTGGATTTCTGGAGCGCCGAGCTGAAGCTGTCGGTGCGCGAACTGAAACTCGAAACCGCGCACTTGATCGCCCTGCGTCCGGATGCGGACACTTTTCTGGCGGCGATCAAACGGTCCGGCAAACGCGTGGTACTGATCACCAACGCCCACCGCGACTCGCTGTCATTGAAGCTGGAACGAATTGAACTGGCGCCGTATTTCGAGCGCTTGATCAGCTCTCATGATTACGGTTTCCCCAAGGAAAACCCACAGTTCTGGGATGCCTTGCAAGCCGACATCGGCTTCGACCCGGCGCGCAGTCTGTTTATCGACGATACGTTGCCGATTCTGCGCAGTGCGCGCAATTTTGGCGTGGCGCATCTGCTGGCCGTGAGCGAGCCGGACAGCCGCAAAGGGCCCAAGGACACGGCCGAGTTTGCGGCGGTGGGGGATTATCGGGAGCTCATCGCAGGACTTTAGACCGAGTCGCCTGCATCGCGGGCAAGCCACGCTCCCACAGGTTTTGTGTCGTGTGCACTCTACGCGAACGACACAAAACCTGTGGGAGCGAGGCTTGCCCGCGAAAGCCATCACACGGTCTTGAACCTTACTCAGGAATCCGCAACACCTGCCCCGGATAGATCTTGTCCGGGTGCGAAAGCATAGGTTTGTTGGCCTCGAAGATTTTGTTGTACTTGTTCGCGTCGCCGTATTCGGCCTTGGAAATCGCACTGAGGGTGTCGCCCTTTTTCACTGTAACGAAGCGAGCGGCCTTCGCCACCGGCCCGGTCACCGTGATCTGGTCATCAACACTGCCGACACCGGCAATATTACCCACGGCCAACAGAATCTTTTCCTTCTCTTCCTGGCTCCCCACTTCACCGGTGACGATGACTTTGTCGCCCTCGATTGTCGCCTGAACATTCGGATTACCCAGGCCGACCTTGCGGATGTGTTCCTTCAACTGCTCGCTGGCATTCGCATTGCCAGGCGTCAGCAGATCAATAAGTTTTTCGCCTGCTTCTTTCACAAAGCTAAAAATACTCATGGTGCGCTCTCCTTGGGGTTTAGGTTCCAGACGCCAAAGACTAGACCAGCCTTGCACAGCCCGGTTCCCAGCCGACCAATGACCCAACCCCGCGCAGGCGGTAGAATCGCAAACCTTGCCCGCGCCCTGGAGCGAAGATGGACATCAAGCAGCTCAAATTCCTCATCGCCCTCGACGAAACCCGGCACTTTGGCCAGGCCGCCGCGCGCTGCCACATCACCCAACCGACCCTGTCCATGCGCCTGCGCAGCCTCGAAGAAGAACTCGAACTGCCGCTGGTCAACCGCGGCCAGCGCTTCGAAGGTTTCACCGCGCCGGGCGAGCGCGTGCTGGCGTGGGCGCGTACGGTGCTGGCGGCCTACGACGGTTTGCAGGCCGAAGCGGCAGCCTGTCGCGGCAACCTCGTGGGTACGTTGCGTCTGGGCGTGGTGCCGCTGTCGAGTTTCGACCCGGTACCGCTGATGCAGCGCCTGCACGCCGAGCACCCGAACCTGCGCTTCGAACTCTCGGCCCTGAGTTCCGAGCAGATCCTCGAGCAGCTGGCGAACAACCGTCTCGACCTCGGCGTGTCGTACCTGGAGCGTCTGGACGGTGAGCGTTTCGATTCACTGGCTTTCAGCGAAACCCACATGGGCTTGCTCTACGATCAGCGTTTCTTCAGTTTCGGCGACGCGCCCTTAAGTTGGAAATCGTTGATTGAACTGCCGTTGGGCATGCTCACCAGCGGCATGCATTTTCGCCAGTCCATCGACCATAACTTCCACAGCCGTGGCTTGGCCCCCCAACTGTTGCTGCAAACCGATGCGGTCCACCAATTGTTACAAGCGGTACACGGGGGCCTGTGCTGCGCCGTGATGCCGCTGGCTGGCGGTCTAGAAAACCTCACCGATCACTTACGCCTGCAACCCATAGAAAGTGCCCAGACCCTCGCCCGGCTGGGGCTGATCATGCGTCGTAGCGCTCCGCGTTCGGCGCTTGCAGAAGCCTGTTTCGCGATCTATCAACAATCAATGGCCGACTCTTGATCGACGTCATCTATCGGCAGATCAGTAATAGCAATTAGACGCGACACGTTGACGCGCCTAGGCTTAAAGCTGACCAACCGTTGGTGAGCCCATGAACGCCAAGCGCCCTGACCGCGCGGCGCCTGCCGTTGAAACGCCCGCGACCGCCGCAAGCCAGACGTACAGTTACTGCAACCTTGAATACACCGAATCGGCCAGCACCGCGCTGGCCGAGGAAGTCGCGTTGGCGATTGCCTATAACGGCATCAGCCAGGCAGTCATGTTGGTGACGCCAACGGATCTTGAAGACTTCATCGTCGGCTTCAGCCTCGGCAGCGGCATCATCGAAGACGCTTGCGATATCTACGACTTGCAACTCAGCGGCTCGGGTTCGGCGCAATACGCGCAAGTGACCATCGCCAATCGCGCCTTCTGGAACCTCAAGCAGCAGCGTCGGCAACTGGCCGGCACCAGCGGTTGTGGACTCTGTGGCGTGGAAGCGGTTGAGCAAGCGCTGCCCGACCTCAAAGTCTTGCCCGGCGCCCCACTGCCCCCGACCGAATGGCTGGACGGCCTGCGCCAGCGCATCGGCGAATTCCAGCCGCTGGGCCAACATTGCGGCGCGGTACATGCGGCGGTGTTCATGAACAGCAACGGCGAATTATTGCTGGGCCGTGAAGACATCGGTCGACACAACGCCCTCGACAAGCTGATCGGTGGGTTGATCCGCCAGAAGATCCCGATCACTGGCGGCCTGGCGATTGTCACCAGCCGTTGCAGCCTTGAATTGATCCAGAAAGTTTTACGCGCCGGCATTCAGACCCTGGTCAGTTTATCGTCGCCCACGGGCCTTGCCGTGCAATGGGCCCGTCGACACAACCTCAACCTCATCCACCTGCCGCAGAAAAGTGCGCCGCGGGTCTACAGCCCCGCGACGGAGAATCAAGCGTGAGTCAACATCGTCAAGCCGACCAGAAACCTGTCCCTCGCTACAAGCCCTACAAAGGCCCAGCCGGTGGCTGGGGCGCGCTGATCAGCGTCGCCCAAGCCTGGTTGACCAGCGATAACGCGCTGAAAAACCTGCGCATAATGCTCAAGACCAACCAGAACGGCGGCTTCGACTGCCCCGGTTGCGCCTGGGGCGATTCTCCGGAAAAGGGCATGGTGATGTTCTGCGAGAACGGCGCTAAAGCGGTGAACTGGGAAGCGACCAAACGCCGTGTCGACGCTGCATTCTTTGCCAAACATAGCGTCACCTCGCTGCTGGAACAGAGCGACTACTGGCTTGAATATCAGGGCCGCCTGACCGAGCCGATGAGCTACAACGCCGAAACCGATCGCTACCAACCCATCAGCTGGGATGACGCCTTCACTCTGATCGCCAAACATCTGCGCGGTTTGTCGAACCCGAATCAGGCCGAGTTCTATACCTCGGGCCGCGCCAGCAACGAAGCGGCGTTCCTCTATCAATTGTTCGTGCGCGCCTATGGCACCAACAATTTCCCCGACTGCTCAAACATGTGTCACGAAGCCAGTGGTGTTGCGTTGGCGCAGAGCGTTGGCGTCGGCAAAGGCACCGTGACCTTCGATGATTTCGAACACGCCGATGCGATTTTCGTCTGGGGCCAGAACCCCGGCACCAACCACCCGCGGATGCTCGAACCCCTGCGCGAAGCGGTGAAACGCGGTGCTCAGGTGGTGTGCATCAACCCGCTGAAAGAACGTGGTCTGGAACGTTTTCAGCATCCACAGCACCCACTGGAAATGCTCACCAACGGCGACAAGCCGACCAACACCGCGTACTTCCGCCCGGCACTGGGCGGCGACATGGCGATCATGCGCGGCATGGCCAAGTTCCTGCTGCAATGGGAGCGCGATGCGCAGAAGGCTGGTGAGCCTGCGGTGTTCGACCACGACTTCCTCAATGAACACAGCGTCAACGTTCTGGAATACCTCGGCATCGTCGACGACACCCCGTGGGAGCAGATCGTGGAACAGTCCGGCCTGAGCCTGGTGGAAATCGAGCAAGCGGCGCGCATGTACGCCAAGGGCAAGAACGTGATCATGTGCTGGGCGATGGGCATCACTCAGCATCGTCATTCGGTGGCGACCATCCAGGAAATCGCCAACCTGATGCTGTTGCGCGGCAACATCGGCCGGCCGGGTGCCGGCCTGTGCCCGGTGCGCGGCCACAGTAATGTGCAGGGCGACCGGACAATGGGCATCAACGAACGTCCGCCGGTGGCGTTCCTCGACGCTCTGGAGCGGCGCTTCCAGTTCAAGGTTCCCCGTGAAAACGGCCACAACGTGGTCGAGGCGATTCACGCCATGGCCGACGGCCGCTCGAAAGTCTTCATCGGCCTGGGCGGCAATTTCGCCCAAGCCACCCCGGACAGCGCGCGTACCTTCCAGGCTCTGGCCAACTGCGACCTGACCGTGCAGATCAGCACCAAGCTCAACCGTAGCCATTTGGCCCACGGTAAAGACGCGCTGATCCTGCCGTGCCTGGGTCGTACCGACATCGATATCCAGGCCGAAGGCGCCCAAGCGGTGACCGTGGAAGACTCTTTCAGCATGGTCCACGCCTCCAACGGTCAGCTTCAGCCACTGTCGAACCAGATGCGCTCGGAGCCTGCAATCATCGCCGGGATCGCCGCCGCAACCCTGGGCAGCAAACCGGTGGACTGGAACTGGCTGGTGGCCGATTACAGCCGCATCCGCGACCTGATCGCCGACACCATCCCGGGCTTCCGGGACTTCAACGAGAAAATCCAGAACCCGGGTGGTTTCTACCTGGGTAACAGCGCCAGTGCACGTCGCTGGAATACCCCATCGAGTCGGGCCAACTTCCGTGCGAACAGGCTGCCCAAACATCTAGTGCATGAGCGCACCCGCGCCACCGGCGTGCTGCCGGACCTGATCATGCAGTCGATGCGCTCCCACGATCAGTACAACACCACGATTTATGGTCTTGATGACCGTTATCGCGGGGTGAAAGGTCAGCGCGATGTGCTGTTCGTCAATGAAGCCGACATCATTCGCCTCGGGTTCAAACCCGGGCAGAAGGCTGACATTGTTTCGATTTGGGATGATGGCCGTGAGCGTCGGGTGAAGGGTTTCACGTTGCTGGCGTTTGATATTCCTGCCGGGCAAGCGGCCGCTTACTATCCGGAAGTGAATCCGCTGGTGCCGCTGGAAAGCACTGGGGATGGCAGCCATACGCCGACATCGAAGTTTGTGGCGATTCGCTTGGAAGCGGCGAGTGAGACTGGGTTGATTTTGGCCAAGTCGGCTTAACGCGGCGTCTGAGCTGACGCCATCGCGAGCAGGCTCGCTCCCACAGACCTGCCAATACATTCGTCAGGCAGATGTTTGCTAGCATTGCGTCTGAATCAATCCAGATCAGACACGAGTGCTCAGCATGCAACTCCCGGACATGAACCTGTTGGTCGCCCTCGACGCCTTGCTCGATGAAGGCAGTGTGGTAGGCGCTGCACGGCGGATGAACCTCAGCCCGGCGGCGATGAGCCGGACGCTGACGCGGATTCGCGAGGCCATTGGCGATCCGATTCTGGTGCGCGCCGGTCGAGGCTTGGTGCCGACGCCCAAGGCACTGGAGTTGCGCGAGCAGGTGCGGGACCTGGTGGAGCAGGCCGCTTTGCTGTTCCGCTCCGCCGATGAGGTGGATCTGGGCAGTTTGCGCCGGCGGTTCAGCATTCGCGCCAATGATTTCTTTGTTGGCGTTTACGGCGGCAAGCTATTTGACACGATGGAACGCCAGGCCCCGCATTGCGAATTGCGCTTCGTTCCTGAGGGCGATGGCGACGACGAAGCGTTACGCGAAGGGCGCATCGATTTAAGCGTCAGCAACAATCGTCCGCTGATGCCGGAAGTGAAGGTTCAGAACCTGTTTTCCACGCACTTTGTCGGGCTGGTGCGTGAAGATCACCCGTTGTTCGACGAAGAAATCACCGCCGAACGTTACGCCGGATTTTCCCATATCAGCATGTCCCGTCGCGGGATCGCCCGCGGGCCGATCGACACAGCGCTCAACGCCTTGGGCCTGGAGCGGCGGGTGGCGGTGATTGCACCGAGTTTCCATGCGGCGATGTTCGCCTTGCCGGATTCCGATCTGATTCTGCCGGTGCCCAAGGAGGCGCTGCTGAGCGTGCGACGCCTGGGCTTGAAACTGCGCTCGTTCACCCTGCCGATTCCATTGCCAACCCTCATGCTGACCCAGGCCTGGCATCCGCGTTTCGACAAGGACCCGGCCCATCGCTGGATGCGTGAAACCCTCAAGACCTGTTGTGACGAGACGTGGTTGGCGGCACAACCAAGCTGAGTTGACGCAACCCCTTGTGGGAGCGGGCTTGCTCGCGAAAGCGGTATGTCAGTCAATATCAATGCTGAATGACACACCGCCTTCGCGAGCAAGCCCGCTCCCACAGGGGATCTGTGTCGTTTCAAAAATTGGCCAGCCATCCGATTTGATTGCTGCATGAAACGCACTTATAAGCTGCCAATAAGTCAATTTTCGTCAGCGTTCCCTCTCCCTAAAATGCTTCGGTATTCCCCTTCCGGAGCTTGCAGTACATGACTTCCCTCACGGTCACGGCGCCTATCGCTGCGGCCAAACCAACGGCCGCCGTCGCGCCACCGGTCTTCGGCCCGCGAATCATCATCGGCCTGGTGGGCGTGTTACTGGCGGTGCTGGTGTCGGGCCTGAACGAGATGGTGACCAAAGTCGCGCTGGCCGATATCCGCGGCGCGTTGTCCATCGGTTACGACGAAGGCACCTGGCTGGTCGCCAGTTACACCGCGACCTCGGTGGCTGCCATGGCGTTTGCCCCTTGGTGTTCGGTGACGTTTTCGTTGCGCCGCTTCACGCTGTACGCGATCAGTGCATTCACCCTGCTGGGTGTGTTGTGCCCGTTCGCTCCGAATTACGAAAGCCTGCTGGTCATGCGCACCTTGCAAGGCCTGGCAGGCGGCGCGTTGCCGCCGATGCTGATGACCGTTGCCCTGCGGTTCCTGCCGGCCAACGTGAAACTCTATGGCCTGGCCGGTTATGCCCTGACGGCAACCTTCGGCCCCGGTCTCGGTACACCGCTGGCCGGGTTGTGGACCGAGTACGTCGGCTGGCAATGGACCTTCTGGCAAATCGTCGTGCCGTGCCTGATTGCCATGGCGGCGGTGGCCTACGGTTTGCCCCAGGATCCGCTGCGGCTGGAGCGCTTCAAGTCATTCAACTGGCGTGGCTTGCTGCTGGGGTTCCCGGCGATCTGCATGCTGGTGATCGGCATTCTGCAAGGCAATCGGCTGGACTGGTTCGAGTCGAGCCTGATCTGTGGACTGCTCGGCGGCGGGTTGCTGTTGCTGGTGTTGTTTCTGATCAATGAGTGGTCGCAACCGATTCCATTCTTCAAGTTACAGATGTTGGGTATCCGCAACCTGTCGTTCGCGCTGTTGACGCTGGCCGGCGTGCTTGTGGTGTTGCTCGCGGTGGTCATCATTCCCTCCAGTTATCTGGCTCAGGTCCAGGGTTATCGGCCGGTGCAGACCGCGCCGATCATGCTGCTGGCGGCGCTGCCTCAGTTGATCGCGCTGCCGTTGGTGGCGGCGCTGTGCAACCTGCGCTGGGTCGATTGCCGCTGGGTGCTGGGGATCGGCCTGAGCATGCTGACGCTGTCTTGCCTCGGTGGTTCGCAGCTGACGTCGGCATGGATTCGCGACGATTTCTATGTCCTGCAATGGCTGCAGATTTTTGGGCAGCCCATGGCCGTGCTGCCGCTGTTGATGCTTTCCACCGGCAGCATCACTCCGATGGAAGGGCCGTACGCCTCGGCCTGGTTCAATACCGTGAAAGGCCTGGCGGCGGTAATCGCCACCGGGGTGATCGAGGCGCTGACCACTGCAAGGCTGCATTTCCACTCGACCATGCTGGTGGACAACCTTGGTAACTCGCCCCTGATCCAAAGCGACAACGCAAGCCTGGCTCACCGACTGCATCAACAGGCCCTAGTGCTGACCTCCTCCGATCTTTATCTATGCATGGCCGGCGTCGCCGTGGCGCTGATCCTGCTGATTTTCTGGCTGCCGACGCGGATCTATCCACCGCGCGCGCCGACTTGAATGCTTCACTGAAACAGAAGGTTTTTATGACGACTCAATCAAAGCAAAAAGTCGCTGTCGGCATTGCCGCAGCGATGGCGCTCGGCGTGTTGATTTACCTGCTGGCGCCGGGCTTGTTCGGCAAGCGTACACAGCAGAGCACCAACGATGCTTTCGTCTCGGCGGACTACACCCGGGTGGCGCCTCGCGTGGCGGGGTTTATCAAGGACGTGCTGGTGGAAGACAACCAGCTGGTCAAGGCCGGACAGCTACTGGCGTTGATCGACGACCGCGATCTACGCGCTGCCGCTGAAGCCGCGGACGCTGAAACCCTGGTGGCCAGGGCGCAGTTGCAGAACGCTCGGGCCACCCTGGAGCGCCAGACATCGGTGATCGCTCAGGCCCAGGCCACGGTGGTTTCGGCGAAGGCTGAAATGGCCTTCGCCGAGCATGAACTGAACCGCTACAACCATCTCGCCGGGGTCGGCGCCGGCACGGTGCAAAATGCTCAGCAAGCACGCACACGCATCGATCAGGCATCCGCTCGCTTGGCCAATGCCACAGCGGTGCTGGCGGCGGAACGCAAGCAAGTGGAGATCCTGACCGCCCAGCGTGATGCGGCCGAAGGTGGGCTGAAGCGAGCGCAAGCGGCGCTGGAAATGGCCAGTTATGAGCTGTCCTATACGCGCATCGTTGCGCCTCAGGACGGCATGGTCGGCGAACGCGCGGTGCGGGTCGGTGCCTATGTCACACCGGGCAGCAAGATTCTGGCCGTGGTGCCGTTGGAGCGGGCTTATGTGGTCGCCAATTTTCAAGAAACCCAACTGACTGACGTACAGCCCGGGCAGAGCGTGCAAGTGCATGTCGACAGCCTCGGCGGCGAAGCCCTGCGCGGCCGCGTGGAGAGCATCGCACCGGCCACCGGCGTGACTTTTGCCTCGGTCAAACCGGACAACGCCACCGGCAACTTCACCAAGGTTGTGCAACGGATTGCGGTGAAAATCCTCCTCGATCCGGGCCAGCCATTGGCCGAGCGGTTGCGGGTGGGGATGTCGGTGGAGGCGAGGATTGATACTGCCAGTACCGGCGAGCATGAGGTCGCGCAACGATGAAGATTTTTGTTGATAGGGCTGACGTCTTCGCGAGCAAGCCCGCTCCCACATTTGATCTGCTGGGTGCCCAAGCTTCATGCATAAAAAGAGATCCAGTGTGGGAGCGGGCTTGCTCGCGAAGAGGCCAGTGGCCTCACATCCCCCTTTATGCCTTGCTGGTCATGAGCCTTTCGGCGTGCACCGTCGGCCCGGACTTCCAAAAACCTCAGCCGCAACAAGTGGCCGAATGGTCCAAACCAGCCAAAGCCGCCGCCAGTCAGATCATTCCCAGCGAAATGGACGAACGCTGGTGGGAAGTATTCCACGACCCGAAACTCTCGGCCCTGACCCAACGCGCCCTGACCGACAACCTCGACCTGAAACTCGCCAGCAGCCGCTTGCAGCAAAGCCGAGCCGCGCGTCAGGTGATCACCGCCGACCGCTATCCCAATACCGCCGCCACCGGCAGCTACGGGCGCAAACGCAACAGCGGTGAAGGCCTGAACGATCCGTCGGGCAACAACGGCGACTCGGCGTTCAACCTGTGGGACGCCGGCTTTTCCGCCTCCTGGGAACTGGATTTCTGGGGCCGTGTGCGCCGTGAAACCGAAGCCGCCGATGCCACGCTGGAAGTGGCGGAAAACGATCGTCGCGGCGTGCTGCTGTCCGTGCTTGCCGAAACCGCTCAGGACTACATTCAACTGCGCGGTGTGCAAAGCACGCGGGCCGTCACCGAGCAAAACCTCGACGTCGCCCGGCACAGTTTGAAACTCTCGCAACTGCGCCTGGCCGACGGCGTGGCGACGGATCTGGACGTCGCCGAAGCCGCTGCGCAAGTCGCGGCCATCGAATCACGTTTGCCGGCGCTGGAGCAGCGTCAGTCGCAACTGATCAACGCCCTGAGCCTGTTGATGGGCGAACCGCCGCAAGCGTTGTCCGCCGAGTTATCCACAGACGCTCCCGTGCCGCAAACCCCGCGTCAGGTCGCCATCGGCTTGCCGTCGCAATTGGCCGAGCGCCGCCCGGACATTCGGCAGGCAGAAGCCCGTCTGCATGCCGCGACCGCCAGCATCGGCGTGGCCAAGGGCGACTTTTATCCGCGAATCACCTTGTCGGGCAACATCGGTTCGCAGGCCCTGCAACTAAGCGATTTCGGCTCTTGGGGCTCGCGTTCGTTCGGCATCGGCCCGCAGTTCAGCCTGCCGCTGTTCGACGGCGGTCGCCTGCGCGGGATGTTGCACCTGCGCGAAGCTCAACAACAGGAAGCGGCGCTGGCCTATCAGCAAACCGTGCTGCGGGCCTGGCATGAAATCGACGATCAGCTCACCGCCTACAACGCCAGCCAACTGCGCCGCGACAGCCTCGCCGAAGCCGTGCGCCAAAACCAGATCGCCCTGCGCACCGCGCAACAGCAATACGTCGAAGGGGTGGTGGATTTCGTCAACGTCCTCACCGTGCAAGGCGAATTGCTGGCGACCCAGCAACAGTGGGTCGAGAGCTCGACCGGGGTGTCGTTGGCGATGGTTGGTTTGTATAAGGCGTTGGGTGGGGGATGGGAGTCGGTGTATCCGCTGGCGGAGACGGCGCAGCGCTGATCTGCGCGCAGAAAAACGAAAAAACCGGCCGGAGCCCAATGCCAGTCAGTTAAGGCGCGGAACCTGTGGGAGCGGGCTTGCTCGCGAAAGCGGCGTATCAGGCGACATCAATGTTGACTGTGCCGCCGTCTTCGCGAGCAAGCCCGCTCCCACATGGATTGCGCTTAACTGACAGGCATTGGGCCGGAGCCGGTTTCTTCACCCTGACTGCCAGCGAATTTAATCGCTGCGTACAAGGTTTAGTTCGGCGAGATTAAGGTGTCAGGTCTACGTCTGCAATCTGTGGCTGTCCGGCTATGGTGTAGGAACCTTCTGGATGATTTGTAAGGCAATTAATACTGAACAGCGAGCACGCTCTTTCAACCAATGATGGCCATCCGCTTGACGCTCACTCCCGCTGTCTTAGACTCCGCTCATCCGTCAGGGAGTTACGGTTATGCGGCGTTTTCGTGTTTGGGTTGCGGGATTAACCTTTGTAACGTGCGTAGTACAGGCGCAAACGCCTGCGCCAGACGATCCGCTGCTGGAAAACAGCGCGGTTGGCGGGAATGCGTCGGCCAGCAGTGAAGCCCGTGGTGTGCTGCGAGCCCGGGATCAGGCGGTGTTGGCCAGCGAGTTGTCGGGGCGGATTGTCGAGTTGCCGTTCAGTGAGGGCGAGTCGTTCAAAAAAGGCGACACCCTGGCGCGGTTTGACTGTTCGGCTTATCAGGCTCAGCTCAATGCGGCTCAGGCCGCCAGCCGTGGTGCTGGTGAAGAACTGGCGCACAACAAACAACTGGCGGCGTTGAATTCAGTCGGGCGCTTTGAAGTGGCGCGGGCCGAGGCCAAGGTTAGCGAGATTCAGGCGCAGTCGCAGGTCTATCAGGTTCAGGTCAAACGCTGCAGCGTGGTTGCGCCGTTTGATGGCCAGGTCGTCGAGCGCAAGGTCAAGCGCTACGAAAGCGTTGCCGCCGGCACGCCGTTGCTGGACGTGGTCGATAACCGCACCCTGGAAATTCACCTGTTGGTGCCGTCGCGCTGGATGGGCAAGCTCAAGCCCGGCCAGACCTTCAGTTTTGTCCCCGATGAAACCGGTCAGCCGCTGGATGCCACGGTCAAACGCCTCGGTGCGCGGATCGACGAAGGCAGCCAGACTTTGCTGCTGGTGGCGGCGCTGCCCAACGCCAACGGTCTGTTGGCCGGCATGAGCGGAACGGCGCATTTCGCGGAGCTCAAATGAACGCCCCGGTGACCGGCGGCGCCGAGCAGGTGTTCGCCAGGTTTCTCGACCTCGAACGCCAGACCCGCGCCGCGCGCACGCCTTCGCAACTGGCTTACAGCCTGGTCAATGACGGTCAGGCGCTGTTCGGTTTCCGCCATGCCGCGCTGTTGATCGCCGGCAAGGTGCAGGCGGTTACCGGTGTCAGTGCCGTGGAACCGAATGCGCCGTTCGTGGCGTTTGTCGAGCAAGCGGTCGCGCAGCTGTTCAAGCTTGAGGTGCTGAAACAGGCGCGGGTGATTGCGCCTGATCTCCTTAGCGAATCGATTCTGGCCGACTGGCAAAGTCTGTCAGCCGCTCAGGTGTTTTGGCTGCCGCTGATCGATCATCAGGGCGAGGTGTTCGGCGGTCTGTGGCTGGCGCGGGATGTGCCGTGGAACCCTTCCGAACAAGTGCTGCTGTCGCAACTGGGCGACACCTACAGCCATGCCTGGCTCGCGCAGCAACCGCGCAAACCATGGCGATTGCGCTGGACGCGCAAGCGTCAGGTGGCGCTGGTTGCCGTGTTGTTGCTCGGGTTGCTGATCCCGGTGCGCCAATCGGTGCTGGCCCCCGCCGAAGTCGTCCCGTTGGGCGGTCGGGTGGTCGCCGCGCCGCTGGACGGGGTGATCGCCGAGTTTCTGGTCAAACCCAATCAGGCGGTGAAAACCGGCGACCTGCTGCTGCGCTTCGAAAGCACCACGCTCAAGGCTCAGGCCGATGTGGCCGAGCGCGCCCTGGGCGTTGCCGAAGCGGAACTCAAGGCCAATTCCCAACGTTCCTTCGCCGATGCCGAATCCAGTTCGAAAATCGATCTGCTGGCGGCGCGAGTGGAACAGAAGCGCGCTGAACGGGATTACGCCCGGGAGCTGCTCAAACGCAGCGAGGTACGCGCCGAGCGGGACGGTATCGCGGTGTTCGCCGACGCCGAGCGCTGGACCGGCAAACCGGTGCAAACCGGTGAACGGTTAATGGAAATTGCCGACCCGAACCAGGCCGAATTGCGCATCGAATTGGCCGTGGGTGATGCGATTGCCCTGGAACCGGGCGCGCAGGTCGCACTGTTTCTCGACAGCGATCCGCTGCAGCGGCACTTGGCCAAACTCGAACGTTCGGCCTACGAGGCGCAGCCCACGGCTGGCGGGCAACTGGCTTATCGACTGGATGCGACGTTCGACGCCGCGCCACCGCGCATCGGCCTGCGTGGCACCGCGAAAGTCTTCGGCGACCGTGCGCCGCTGGCGTTGTACCTGTTGCGCCGACCGCTGGCCGGGTTGCGCCAGAGCGTGGGCCTGTAGATGAGCCTGCCGAGCCTGCGGGCAGACCTGCAATTGTCGGCGGCGGCCCCGGCCCTCGACGGGTCGCCGCGCTGGACCCTGGCCGACCCGGTGCGCGGGCGCTATTTCAAACTCGGTGCGGCGGCGATGCGCTTGCTGCGCCATTGGTCGTTGGGCGATCCCGAGCAAGTGCTGCGTGCCGCCAATCGCGAGCCGGGGCTACCGCTGGATGGCGCGGCGCTTGAGCAATTGCTGGAGTTTTTGCGCGGCCACGATCTGATCAGCGCCCTCGACCCGTCGCAGCGCGCCAGTTATAGCCTGAAGGCCGCGGCCCAGCGCCAGAGCCTGTGGCAAATCCTGCTGCATCAATACCTGTTTTTCCGGATTCCGCTGTGGCGCCCGGACACCTTTCTCAATCGCGCCTGGCCGTGGCTGGAGCGTTTCGGCCCGCGTGCATTGCGCTACGGATTGCCCGCGACGCTAGGGCTCGGGGTGTTTCTGGTGTCACGGGACTGGCAGCGGTTTATCGCGACCTTTCCGCACCTGTTCAGCCTCGGCGGTGCGCTGGCGTTCGCTGTGGCGCTGTTTTTCGCCAAGCTGTGCCACGAGTTCGGCCACGCCTTCATGGCCAAGCGCGCCGGTTGTCGGGTGCAAAGCATGGGCGTGGCGTTCATGGTGCTGCTGCCGATGTTTTACACGGATGTCAGCGACGCCTGGCGGGTTAATGATCGACGTGCGCGGTTGCTGATCGGTGCCGGCGGAGTGCTGGCGGAACTGGTGTTGGCGTGTATCGCGCTGCTCGCTTGGTCACTGCTGCCTGACGGCCCTGGGCGTACTGCGGCGTTCATGCTCGCCAGTGCGACCTGGATCACCACACTGGTGATCAACCTCAACCCGTTCATGCGTTTCGATGGCTACTTCTTGCTCAGTGATTTCTGGGAAGTGGACAACCTTCAAGGGCGGGCCTTTGCCTTGTGCCGCTGGCGGCTGCGCGAGTTTTTGTTCGGCTACGCAGCCCCGGCACCGGAGCCTTGGTCGCCGAAAATGCAGCGGCGTTTATTGATCTGGGGGTATGGCGCGTGGCTGTGGCGCGCGGTGCTGTTTTTCGGGATTGCGCTGGCGGTCTATCACCTGTTCTTCAAAGTGTTAGGGATCTTCCTGATGCTGGTGGAACTGGTGTGGTTCATCTTCCTGCCGATCCTGAGCGAATGGCGGCAATGGTGGAGCCGTCGTGAACAGGCACATGCGCCTCGGGTACTGCTCAGCGGTCTGGCGTTGCTTGGGCTGTTGTTGCTGCTGGCGTTGCCATGGCGCAGCGCGGTGGAGTTGCCGACGATGCTTGAGGCCGGACGCGCCAGCGCCCTGCACGCGCCGGTGGCGGCGCGGGTCAAAACGGTGAATGTGCACGACGGCCAGATCGTCGCTCAAGGTGAGGTGCTGATCGAACTGGAATCCCCGGATCTGGATTCACGCCAGGCCATCGTCCGTCGCGAAATCCAGATTCAGCAATTACAGATGCGTCGTCAGGCCGGCCGTAGCGAAACTGCGGCCGATGCCGGTATCGTCGAACAGCGCCTGGCCGAAGCCGTGGCCGAATATCGGGGCCTGGCCGCCCAGCGCGAGCGTCTGTTATTGCGCGCCCCCCATACAGGCAAGGTGCGCGATCTGCTGCCGCAGTTAACGGTCGGCCGCTGGCTTTCGACCAAAGATCCCTTGGCGCGGGTGGTCGAAGACGGCGCGCGGTTGCGCGGTTATCTGGCCGAAGCCGAACTCTGGCGTGTCGCCCCGGGGGCCAGCGGACGGTTCATCGCCGATGACCCGATGCACCCGGCAATCGCCGTGCAATTGAGCGAAATCGATACCAACGGCGCGGCTTATGTCGATCAGGAAGCGTTGACCTCCGATCACCATGGGCCGATTGCCGTGCGCCGTGACCAGCATCAGCGCGCCGAGCCGGTACAGGCGCAGTACGGCGCGCGGTTGAGCATCCTCGAAAATACGCCGACACCGGTGCAGCCGTTGCGCGGCATTGTGGTGTTGCAGGGCAGCGGCGAGTCGTTGCTGGGCGTTGCCTGGCGACGAATGGCGGCCTTGGGGGTCAGGGAAAGCGGTTTCTAAGGGAGGACAGCGATGGCGAACAGCAACTCAGTGGCAGCGGACGGCCTGGTGGTCAGGCCTTCGCGGACCAGCGATGGACCTTTTCTGCACAGCCTTTACCAAGCGGCGCGGCCGGATCTGCAATGGATCGACGGTGAGCAGGAGGTGGTTGAGCAGGTGGTTGCCCAGCAATTCAAAGTGCAGGAACAAGGGCTGGGGGAGAACTTCCCCAACGCCATGCATTATGTGATAGAGAAACTCGACACGGCCATCGGTGCGTTGACCACCGACTTTGGCCCCAATGAAATTCGCGTGCTGTACCTGGCCTTCATTCCACAGGCCCGAGGCCAGGGTTACGGTCGGACGGTGCTGCAAGGCGTACAGAAAGCCGCGCAACAAATCCGCTGCCCGGTGGCGACGGTGGTCTGGGCCAACAATCCCCATGCGCGCCAGCATTACCTGGCGCTGGGGTTTCAGGTTGAAGAGCGCAACCCGGCGGCGGAGCGGTTGGTGTGGTACCCACAGGGTTGAGCCCGGGGCAAGGTCCCCTCGCCACAGGCTCGCTCCCACAAAAGCTCGATACAGAATTCGAAGAGAACCACCATGAGTAACCTGACAATCGTCCCCCTCAGCTCCGCCCTCGGCGCGCAAATCAGCGGTATCGATATCAGCCAGCCGCTGAACGTTGAGCAACGCGATGCCATCGAGCAGGCGCTGCTCAAGCATCAAGTGCTGTTCTTCCGCGACCAGCCGATCGAGCCGCAGCAGCAAGCGCGGTTCGCCGCCTATTTTGGCGACCTGCACATTCATCCGATCTACCCGAACGTGCCTGAGCAGCCAGAAGTGCTGATCCTCGACACCGCCGTCACCGACGTGCGGGACAACGCGATCTGGCACACCGACGTGACCTTCCTGCCGACCCCGGCCATGGGTGCAGTGCTCAGCGCCAAACTGCTGCCCGAATTTGGCGGCGACACGCTGTGGGCCAGTGGTATTGCGGCGTATGAAGCACTGTCCGCACCGATGAAAACCCTGCTGGAAGGGCTGACCGCAACTCACGATTTCACCCGTTCGTTCCCCCTGGAGCGCTATGGCAATACACCGGACGCGTTGGCCCAGTGGGAAGAAGCCCGACGCAAGAACCCGCCGCTATCGCACCCGGTGATTCGCACGCACCCGGTGAGCGGGCGCCGGTCGCTATTCGTCAATGAAGGGTTCACGTCGAAGATCAATGAGCTGTCGGAAACGGAAAGCGAGGTGATTCTGAAATTCTTGTTCGCCCACACCACACGACCGGAATTCACCATCCGCTGGCGCTGGCAGAAAGACGACATCGCGTTCTGGGACAATCGTGTGACCCAACATCACGCGGTGGATGATTACCGCCCGGCACGGCGGGTGATGCAGCGGGCGACGGTGTTGGGGGATGTGCCTTTCTTTCGGTGAGCACCCAGCTTCTTCAGTGGCTATGAGGGCCTCTTCGCGAGCAAGCCCGCTCCCACAGGTGATCGCATTCTTATCTAAGGACTCGGTCTAATGTGGGAGCGGGCTTGCTCGCGAAAGCTATGTGACAGGCGCCAGAAGACCCGGCGCCGAACACTTATTCCGCCGTCGAAGGCTTCTCCCAAAGATTGACCCCACCCTCCTGGGCAAACCGATCAATCTCCGCCAGTTCTTCCACGCTAAAATTCAGATTCTTCAACGCCCCGACATTCTCGATAATCTGCTCCGGCCGGCTCGCGCCGATCAGCGCCGAGGTCACCCGTGGATCGCGCAGGGTCCAGGCCAGCGCCAACTGCGCCAGGCTCTGACCACGGCGTTTGGCGATTTCATTGAGCGCCCGCACATGGGCGATGTTGGCTTCGGACAGGTGAGCCGCCTGCAGCGAACCACCGCCCGGACGATTGACCCGTGCATCCGCTGGCACACCATTTAGGTACTTGTCGGTCAACAGCCCCTGAGCCAACGGCGTGAAGGCGATCACGCCGGTGCCGAGTTCATCGGTGGTGTCCAGCAGGTCCTTTTCCACCCAGCGGTTGAGCAGGTTGTAGGCCGGTTGATGGATCAGCAACGGTACTTTCCACTCCTTCAGCAACCCGGCGATTTCACGGGTTTTCACCCCGGAATACGACGAGATACCGATGTACAGCGCCTTGCCCTGCTGCACGGCAGTGGCCAGTGCGCTGGCGGTTTCTTCAAGCGGCGTGTCCGGGTCAAAGCGGTGGGAATAGAAGATGTCTACGTAATCGAGGCCCAGGCGTTGTAGGCTCTGGTCGAGGCTGGCCAGCACGTACTTGCGTGAACCGCCGCCCTGACCGTAAGGGCCGGCCCACATATCCCAACCGGCCTTGCTGGAAATGATCAACTCGTCGCGGTACTGCTTGAAGTCTTCACGCAGCAAACGACCGAAGTTGATCTCGGCGCTGCCGTACGGCGGGCCGTAGTTGTTGGCCAGGTCGAAATGGTTGATGCCCAGATCGAATGCCGTGCGCAGCAACGAACGCTGGGTGTCGATCGGCGTGCTGTCGCCGAAGTTGTGCCACAAGCCCAGGGACAGTGCCGGCAGCACCAACCCGCTGCGACCCACGCGGCGGTAAGGGATGGAGTCGTAGCGATTTTCGGCAGCGGTGTAGGTCATCGAATCCTCTCTTGTCTGTCTTGAATGGGGTATCGACTGCTTTGCAAGTTGCCCAGCATACGCTTGGACAAACGCCGATAAACCTCGGACTCGAGAAAATGCTGAAACGTTTCATAGATTATTAAATCTGACCCACCGCATAGCGCCGATATCCACTCCCAACGTTTACGCCGACAACTCACGCAACGCGGCAGCCGCCAAAAAACCAGATCTTGAGCTGTATCGCTGATCTCGTCTGACCGTCTGGTCGATACGCTCAAGCAACTGCTCAGGAAGCGTGGCATTGAAGCGCACCGACTTGCCGAAATAAGGCGTGATATCGAATTCGACCACCCCCCACACGCCGCCAGCGTAATCAGGGTTATCCAGATGAGCATCAATCTCACGCACCTGCGGAAGTGGATCACCATCGGCGACCAGACCTTCGTAGTGCAAAGCCAACGCTTCTTTCACGTTTTCAAATGCCTGTGCCACAGTAGCGCCCGCAGAGAAGCACCCCGGCACGTCCGGGATAATCACTCCGTATTCTGAGTCGGCATCCTTGTGCAGAACGACCGGGAATTTCATTTCGATGAGTCCTTCCTGTGATGTGGCCCCTTCGAGGCTCTCGTTTCCGATGTCGGGCCTCATTTCAGACCCGCCTGTTTCAATATGCTGTTGATCGTTCCTTTTGGAAGATCCGAATCAGGGTGTTTTATCGTCACCCTGCCTGACTTGCACGAATGCTTGTACTGATGATGGCTACCTTTCACGGCCACCAGATACCAACCATCCTCCTCGATCATCCTGATCATTTCCCGACTTCGCATCACCTTCGTCCTTGTGGGCAGCATCTGCTGAGCACATTACGCGATGATCACACCCGCAATACACACCATACACACTCTGATAAATATTAGCCGAACACAAGCAGGCCGGATTACCCGCAGACCATCGGTTACCGGGCGCCCGCAAACACTTCCCCCAACCAATCCACAAACACCCGAACCCGTGGCGACATGTGTTTGTTATGGGGATACAGCACCGAAACCGGCATCGGCGGCGGTGGTGTGTCGGTGAGGATTTCCCGCACCAGCCCTTGGGAAATCAGCGTTTCCATTCGGTAGTGCGGGCACTGAATCAACCCCAGGCCTGCAATCGCCGAGGCGGCATAAATCTCCGCACCGAACACCGACAATGCGCCATCGATGGTCACTTCTTGCAGCTCGCCATCCACCATGAATTCAAACGGAAACAACTTGGCGGTGGTGCGCGAAACGTAGTTCACCGCGCGGTGTTTTTTCAGGTCCTCGAGGTTTTTCGGTTCGCCATATTTGCGCAGGTAGGCGGGGCTGGCGCAGGTAATCTGCCGCAAGTTGGCGACACGTTTACCGATCAGTGCCGAGTCGCCCAAGGTGCCGGCGCGCAACACGCAATCAACGCCTTCGGCGATCAGGTCGACGAAGCGGTCGGCTTCGCTGATGGACAGTTCGATATCCGGGTAGCGCGCCATGAATTGCGGCAACGCCGGGATCACGAAGTGCTTGGCCAAGGTACCGTGCAGATCCACTCGCAACCGCCCTTTCGGCGCTACGCTGCGAAATGCCAGTTCGGCCTCTTCCAGTTCCGCCAGCAACTGCACGCAACGCAGGTAATACGCCTCGCCATCCAGGGTCGGACGCACCTTGCGAGTGCTGCGCTCCAATAAACGGGTGCCGAGCCAGGCTTCGAACTGATTCAGCGTGTGGGTCAGCGTCGCCCGCGGCAGATTCAGGTCATCGGCCGCCAGGGTGAAGCTGCTGCGCTCGTAGATCCGCACGAACACCTTCATCGCTTTGACTTGATCCACGGGTCACTCCTGGTACTCGATTGTTGGTGATTATTGAACAGTCAAGACAACTCTCATGCATTTATTGGCCTGAGTAAACATGTGAGTCTGGCTCCACTTCAAAACCACTCCAAGGAATCAACGCCATGACTGCTCAAACTTCGAAAGTTGCCATCGTGACCGGCGCCTCCCGCGGCATCGGCGCTGTGATCGCCAGGCAACTGGCCAATGAAGGTTTCGCCGTCGCCATCAACTACGCCAGCAGCGCCACTGAAGCCTCGAAAATGGTTGTGGAGTTGCGTCAGGCCGGGCATCAGGCCATAGCGATCAAGGCTGATGTGGCCAACGCCGATGATGTACGTCGACTGTTCGACGAAACCGAAACCCAACTGGGCAAGGTCGACGTGCTGGTCAACAACGCCGGCATCCTCAAGGTTCTGCCACTGGCGCAACACAGCGATGAACTGTTCGACCAGAACTTCAACATCCACGCTCGCGGCACCTTCAACACACTGCGTGAAGCGGCGACGCGTCTGAACAGCGGTGGCCGGATCATCAACTTCTCCAGCAGCACCGTTGGCCTTAACTTGCCGGGCTACGCGGTGTACATCGCCAGCAAAGCGGCTGTGGAATCCCTGACCCAGGTGTTCGCCAAGGAAATGCGCGGGCGCAACATCACCGTCAATGCCGTGGCGCCTGGCCCGGTGGCTACCGACCTGTTTTTGCACGGCAAGAGCGAAGAGCAAATCCAGACTTTCGCCAAGATGCCTCCACTGGAGCGTTTGGGTCAGCCGGAGGATATTGCTCGCGTTGTGTCGTTTCTGGTGGGGCCGGATTCGGCTTGGGTCAATGGGCAGATTTTGCGGGTGAATGGTGGGTTGGTTTAACTATGCTCGATGTATTGGGGTGAATCAGCAAGGCCGCCTTCGCGGGCAAGCCCGCTCCCACAGGATCGGCAGTGAACACAACGCCTGTGAACACCCGCGACCACTGTGGGAGCGGGCTTGCCCGCGAAGGCGGCCTCAAGGGCAGTACATCTGAAGGGAGAAACTCAGTATGCACACAGCAATCATCATCACCTTCGGCCTGGTCCTGCTGGCGCTGATGCTGTTCATCGGCGAGAAAATCGGTTTCTCCCGTCAGACCCTGGCCTACAGCTTTGTCGTGCTGTGGCTGGCGTTGACCTTGATCAACGGCGCGGTCGGCATGGTCAACGCCGGCCAGCCGTTGAGCACGGAACTGGTGGTGGGTAGCGCGGTATTCGGCGTACCGGTGGCGGCGCTGGTGTTGTTCATGACGATGAGCACTGACGCCTGACAAGACGTCAGCGCCACCCTTCTCAATCAACGCACCAGGTGCAGGAACTGCATGTGCCGCTCGTACTGGTCGAGGATGTCGTTGATGACCTGCTCCTTGGTGTAGCCCACCAGATCGTAATCCTGACTGCCCTCGCGCAAATGCACTTCGGCCCGGTGGTAACGACGGTTGTTGAGTTGCTTGGAACCCATGCCGCCACGGGCGAACGACGGCGTGAAGTAACCGCGCATCTGCACCTGATAGATGAACGGATGCAGTTCGCCATGACCGATTTCAAGGCTGACGTTGTCATTGGCCGGATCAGGCTGAGTGACCACGTGCAAACCCTTCTCGACAAACACGGAAGTCACTTCTTCAATCGCCGGGCGCACCGTCGTATCGAGGAAGCGATAGACCTCATCGCGCGACGGGAAATGCACCGCCTGACTCAAGCGCTGACGCCAACCACCGCGCCGCGAGCCGGACACCGGCGCGAGGGAATGCAGTTGTGCGATCTGCTTCTGCGACTCCAGATAAAACGCCTTGTGCAGCCCCCACATCATCAGCAGCAAAATCAACGAGAACGGCAACGAGGTCAGCACCACCGCTGACTTCAGTGCATCGATGCTGCCGGAGAACAACAGCGCGCTGGTCACCAACGCCGTCATCGCGCCCCAGAACACTCGCAGCCATTTCGGCCCGTCTTCATCCGGGTTACCACCCTTGGCGGACAACGTCGACAACACCACCGTGCCGGAGTCGGCGGAGGTCACGAAGAACACGAAGCTGATGAACACCGTGACCGCAATCACGGTTTTGCTCCACGGGTAGGTTTCCAGCAGCAGGTACAGGGTCATCGACGGGTTGTCGATGGCCGACATACCGAGCGCGCTCATGCCGTGGTTGAGGACCTGGTCGATGGCGCTGTTGCCGAAGATCGACATCCACGCCAGGGTGAAACCGAGCGGAATCAATAGCACGCCGAAAACGAATTCACGGATGGTCCGGCCACGGGAAATCCGTGCGATAAACAGGCCCACGAACGGCGACCATGCAATCCACCAGGCCCAGTAGAACACCGTCCAGCCACCCAGCCAGTCACTGGGTTTGTCGTAGGCGTAGAGGTCGAAACTCTTCATCGGCAAGGCGCCGAGATAATCGCCGAGGTTCTGGATCAGCGTGTTGAGCAAATGCTGGGTGGGGCCGGCGAACAACACAAACAGCAGCAGCGCACAGGCCAGCAGCATGTTGATGTCGGACATCACCCGCACGCCTTTATCGACGCCGGACACCGCGACGATGATCGCCGCACCCATCATCAGCGTGATCAGGCCGACTTGAATCCACTGGGTGTGGGCGATGCCGAACAGGTAGTCGAGCCCTGAGTTGAGGTGCAAAACACCAAAGCCCATATCCGCGCCGAGGCCGAATACCGTGGCGATGATGCCGAAGCCATCCACCGCGTAGCCGATCGGGCCGTTGATGCGCTTGCCGATCAGCGGGTACAGCGCCGAACGCAGGGCCAGCGGCAGGTTATGTCGATAGGCGAAATAGGCCAGCGCCATGCCGACGAAAGCGAACACGCCCCAACCGTGCAGGCCCCAGTGCAGAAACAGAATCTGCATTGCCTGACGCGCCGCGTCCGCCGTGCCGGCTTCACCTTGCGGCGGTTGTGCCAGGTGCGTCAGCGGTTCGGACACGCAAAAGAAAAACAGCGTGATGCTGATCCCGGCGGCGAACAGCATGCCGGCCCAGGACAGGTAGCTGAATTCGGGCTCGTCGTGGTCGGCACCGAGCTTGATCTTGCCGTAGCCAGACAAGGCGGTGACCACCACGAAGACCAGATACAGCGTCATCGCGAGCATGTAGTACCAGCCGACCGTGTTGGCCGCCCAGTTTTGCGCTTCCAGAAGCCAGGCACCGGCCTGTTCGGGTATCGCCATGACCACAACGGCGAACAACAGAATGAAGGTCGCCGCGAAATAAAAAACCGGCGGATTCATGCGGACCTGGCCGCTTGCGGGGGTGGACGGTGCACTCATGAAAGGTGCACCTCAAGGGGGTGAAACAGGGCAATCAATAACGGACTCGGCAAAGGCAAGCCTCCTGTTGTGAGCGGGCAGCAAACCGGCGGTTTAACTTGAATGAGCGTTCAAGTTAAACATGGATAGGGGGCTAAGGACTAATCGCAGGGCTCGGCGGTACTTTTCGTACGCTAGCTCAAGGATGGGTATGACGCGGGTTTGGGGGGATTCGTTCAGCGGGAAATTAGCTAAATGCCATTATCCTGGTTCGGCTTGAAACCATTCGCGAGCAAGCCCGCTCCCACATTAGGCCGAGGCGCGGGACAGGTACACGATCTAATGTGGGAGCGGGCTTGCTCGCGAAGGCGGCCGATCAGACAGCGAACATTTTCACAGGCTTACTTCTGCGTCCCATCATCATGCTGCAAATTCGCCTGGCTGAGGTTGCACCCCGCCGGCACACTGCGGGTCAGCCAGACATTGCCGCCAATGGTCGAGCCTTTGCCGATAGTGATCCGCCCCAGAATCGTCGCCCCGGCATAGATCACCACATCGTCCTCGACGATCGGATGCCGCGGATGCCCCTTCTGCAACTGGCCGTCTTCGTCCGCCGGGAAGCGCTTGGCGCCCAGGGTCACCGCCTGGTAAATCCGCACGCGCTCGCCAATGATCGCGGTCTCGCCGATCACCACACCCGTCCCGTGATCGATAAAGAAACTGCGACCGATCTGCGCCCCCGGATGGATGTCGATGCCGGTGGCCGAGTGGGCGATTTCCGCGCTGATCCGCGCCAGCAGCGGCAAGCCGGCGCGATACAAATGATGGGCCAGACGATGGTGAATCACCGCCAGAATTCCCGGATAGCAGAGCAACACTTCATCGACACTGCGAGCCGCCGGGTCGCCGTGATAGGCCGCCAGTACGTCGGTGTCCAGCAGACTGCGCAGCCCCGGCAAAGCCAGTGCGAAATCCTGAATGATCTGGATGGTTTTGGCCTCGACTTCAGTGTCGGCCTGGGCACTGTGGCGCGCGGCGTAACGCAGTTCGAGCCGCGCCTGAGCCAGCAACGCGTTCAGCGCCACGTCGAGTGTGTGGCCGACGTAGAAGTCTTCACTCTCCTCGCGCAAATCCACCGGGCCCAGACGCATCGGGAACAGCGCACCGCACAAGGCTTCGAGAATATCCGCCATGGCCGCTCGGGACGGCAACTCGCGACCGCCCTGCTCGCCGCTGGCACGGCCGTTTTGTGCGCGCCACTGCTCGCGCGCCGTACGCAGTTGGCTGACGATGGTCTGCAATTGCCAATGGCTGGAACGCTCGCTCACGGTAAAAACTCCTCACGGGCGGCCGGACTGTCTGGCCGCGTTAACCGCGATTACTTTACGGCAACGGCTTGCAGCCGAATTAAGAACCAATAGTGCTGAGATCAACACTTTTGGCTATAAGCGATTGGCAGTTGCCCGACTAAATACCCGTGCCTATAGTCCTGACATCTTCCTCCGCCAGTACGGACCCATGATCAAACAACAGCTTGCCCGCTTTAACCGCCTCGACCTGCTCGGTCATCCTACCCCCCTGGAAAAACTCGAACGCCTGTCGACCTGGCTAGGCCGCGATGTGTACGTCAAACGCGATGACCTGACGCCATTGGCACTGGGCGGCAACAAGCTGCGCAAACTCGAATACCTGGCCGCCGATGCCCTGGCCCAAGGCGCTGATACGTTGATCACTGCAGGCGCGATCCAGTCCAACCACGTGCGCCAGACCGCTGCCATTGCGGCCAAGCTTGGCCTGGGCTGCGTGGCCCTGCTGGAAAATCCGCTGGGCACTGACGACAGCAACTATATCGGCAACGGCAATCGGCTGTTGCTGGACCTGTTCGATGCCAAGGTCGAGCTGGTGGAAAACCTCGACAACGCCGACGAGCAATTGGAAGCGCTGGCCGCGCGTCTGCGCAGTAACGGCAAGAAGCCGTATCTGGTGCCGATTGGTGGCTCGAATGCATTGGGCGCTTTGGGTTATGTCCGTGCCGGCCTGGAGCTGGCCGAACAGATCAAGGACACCGGGCTGCAATTCGCCGCGGTGGTGCTGGCGTCCGGCAGTGCCGGCACCCACAGCGGCCTGGCGCTGGCCTTGAGCGAAGCACTGCCGGATTTGCCAGTGATCGGCGTGACCGTTTCCCGTAGCGATGAAGATCAACGACCGAAAGTCCAAGGCCTCGCCGAGCGCACGGCCGAGTTGCTGGGTGTGGGCCTGCCGGCGAATTTCAAAATCGATTTGTGGGACGAATATTTCGGCCCGCGTTATGGCGAGCCGAATGCCGGGACACTGTCGGCGCTGAAGCTGCTGGCGAGTCAGGAAGGGTTGTTGCTGGATCCGGTGTACACCGGCAAGGCCATGGCCGGATTGCTCGACGGCATTGGGCGCCAGCGCTTCAATGACGGCCCGATCATCTTCCTGCACACCGGCGGGGCGCCGGCGTTGTTCGCCTATACAAGTTTTTTGTAAGGATCGAAGATCAAAAGATCGCAGCCTTCGGCAGCTCCTACATGGATAGGGGTTAACCCGGAATTTGCGGCGTGCATGATCCATGTAGGAGCTGCCGCAGGCTGCGATCTTTTCGAAGATATCTTATATCTCCAAAAAGAATAACAAATTTAATATTTAGTATTTTCCTATCTAAAGGCAACATCATATAGTCACGCCGCAGGCGAATTTGCAGCAAGACGCATAAGCTGCTTTAGGGCAGGATATCGCAGTCGTTCAAATCCCGAATTTGCCAACTTTCCTTAAGCGTCTTCCATAAGAAAACACAGGGGCTTGTCATGAATTTTTCCGCATTACGTCGAAATCTGCTGGTGGGTTCGCTGGGCCTGGCGCTGAGCGCCGGCCTGCTCGGGCAGGCAGTGGCCGGTGAGCAACTGCAAAAAATCAAGGACGCAGGCGTGATCAACGTCGGTCTGGAAGGCACTTATCCACCGTTCAGCTTCGTCGACGAGGCCGGCAAACTGAGCGGCTTCGAAGTCGAGTTCTCCGAAGCCTTGGCCAAAGAGCTGGGCGTGAAGGTCAAACTGCAGCCGACCAAATGGGAAGGCATCCTCGCCGCCCTGGAATCCAAGCGTCTGGACGCGGTGATCAACCAGGTGACCATCACCGAAGAGCGCAAGAAGAAGTACGACTTCTCCACGCCTTACACCGTTTCCGGGATTCAGGCGCTGACCCTGACCAAAAACAAAGACACCATCAAGACCGCCGCCGATCTGGCCGGCAAAAAAGTCGGCGTAGGCCTGGGCACCAACTACGAGCAGTGGGTGAAAGAGAATGTGCCTAAGGCTGACGTCCGCACCTACGAAGATGATCCGAGCAAGTTCCAGGATCTGCGCGTCGGCCGCATCGACGCCATTCTGATCGACCGCCTGGCCGCGCTGGAGTATGCCAGGAAGGCCAAGGACACTGCCGCCGCCGGCGAAGCGTTCTCCCGCCAGGAAGCCGGTATTGCCCTGCGCAAAGGCGAGCCTGAGCTGCTGGCCGCGGTGAACAAAGCCATCGACAAGCTGCGTGCCGACGGTACGCTGAAAAAGCTGTCGGAAAAATACTTCAGCGCTGACGTCACTCAATAATGGGAGAAGCTTTCCAACTTGCGCTGGACTCCGCGCCCTTTCTGCTCAAGGGCGCGTACTACACGGTCATCCTGAGCCTGGGCGGAATGTTCTTCGGCCTGCTGATGGGCTTCGGCCTGGCGTTGATGCGGCTGTCGCGCTTCAAACTGGTGAGCTGGATCGCCCGCATCTACGTGTCGTTCTTTCGCGGCACACCGTTGCTGGTGCAACTGTTCGTGATCTATTACGGCTTGCCGCAATTGGGCATCGAACTTGATCCGCTGCCGGCTGCCCTGATCGGCTTCTCGCTGAACATGGCTGCCTACGCCTGCGAAATCCTGCGTGCAGCCATCAGCTCCATCGAGCGCGGCCAGTGGGAAGCCGCCGCCAGTATCGGCATGACCCGCGCGCAAACCCTGCGCCGGGCCATTCTGCCGCAAGCGGCGCGCACGGCCTTGCCACCTTTGGGCAACAGCTTTATCTCGCTGGTCAAGGACACGGCGCTGGCAGCTACCATTCAGGTGCCGGAGCTGTTCCGTCAGGCACAGCTGATTACCGCTCGCACCTTCGAAATTTTCACCATGTATCTTGCCGCTGCGCTGATCTACTGGGTTCTGGCGACTGTACTGTCGCACCTGCAGAACCAGTTGGAAGCGCGGGTCAATCGGCACGACCAGGAGTCCTGACCCAATGATTGTCGTGGAAAAACTGACAAAGCAGTTCAAGGGTCAGGTGGTGCTCAACGGCATCGATCTGCAGGTGAAGGAAGGCGAGGTGGTGGCGATCATCGGCCCCAGCGGCTCGGGCAAGACGACCTTCCTGCGTTGCCTGAATTTTCTCGAGGAGCCCAGCAGCGGCCGGATCAAGGTCGGCGACATCGAGATCGATGGCAGCCGCCCCCTGAACCAGCAGCAGAGCCTGGTACGGCGCTTGCGCCAGCACGTGGGCTTTGTGTTCCAGAACTTCAACCTGTTCCCCCATCGCACGGCCCTGGAAAACGTGATCGAAGGCCCGTTGGTGGTGAAAAAAATCCCGCGCGCCGAAGCCGTTGCCCTGGGTAAAAAGCTGTTGGCCAAGGTCGGCCTGGCGGGCAAGGAAGACGCTTACCCGCGACGCCTCTCCGGCGGTCAGCAACAGCGTGTGGCGATTGCCCGGGCGCTGGCGATGGAACCGGAAGTGATCCTGTTCGATGAACCGACCTCGGCGCTGGACCCGGAACTGGTGGGTGAAGTGTTGGCGACCATCCGCGGCCTGGCCGAGGAGAAACGCACCATGGTGATCGTTACCCACGAAATGGGCTTTGCCCGGGACGTGGCCAACCGTGTAGTGTTTTTCGACAAGGGTGTAATCGTCGAACAAGGCGAAGCCAAGGCACTGTTTGCGAACCCGAAAGAGGAACGGACGAAGCAGTTTCTCAGCAAGTTTCTTAATAACGCTTAGTGCTGCCCCACTCAAAAATTGTCAACTTCCATGGATGGAAGTGACATTAACTCCGCTTTATAAAAGCCAATAGCATCCTCCAACGACTCACACAATTCGCCCCCACCCTAAATAACTTCCCGGCATCCCATGCGGTACATATATATGTCCTGCAACAGATTCATATCGCCTGAAATTTATAAAATACCCTGCTACCCACGCTCAGAGGGTTGCTGCCTCAGAGGCCTAAAACCCACCAAATACCACACTTTATTCGACAGAGTGATGCGGTTTATTAACCATACTGCGTAGGAGCTTTCTGAATCACGCAAGAACTAACCTTTAACCAACCCACGCTATTGACACCTATTCAAGCGCACTCTTATCTAGTTCCCAACAGGCAACAGCCATCACACTCATTATTATTTAATCGCGCCAATAGCGAATCGTTTTGTTGCTTGGTAATTCACGCCTTTCGATCTTTCAGAAATGGACTTCGCGGCAAAGCCTCAAGGAGAGAAACCCATGACCAGCACTTCCAACAAACCTGAACTTGCAGCCCCGACCCTGGCGCAAAGCCACAAGGCCGGTATCAACATCACCTCGGCCGCGCACCTTATGATCGACGTGCCACCCTACCCCGGCATGGATGAAGGCGATCTGATCGAGCTGTTTTGGGACAACTGCTACGTGGCCTCCTGTGTCTTGAGTGCCGATCATGGCAGCACAGCCGTGAGTCTGCGGGTGCCGGAAAGCTTCATAGCCAATGGTTCTGCCCGCGTCCATTACAAGGTCATGCAGGTGGGGCAAGGGCCAGCGGTATCACCGGCGGCGCGCTTCCAGATCAAACTCGATTGCCCGGGCGGCCTGCCCTCGCCCCTTTGCGATGAGGAAAACCAGAGCCTGGCGCCGGTGTTTATCCCCGAGACCATTCGCCGTCAGGGGGTCAATCCGAACCAGGTCAAACGCGGTGTCCCGTTAACCATCGAACCGTACCTGAACATGGCCGCCGAGGACGAGATCACCCTGCGCTGGGGCGACGTGCGCATGGACCTGCCCAAGCTCAAGGCTTGCGATGTGGGTCAGCCGATTCAGGTGTGGGTACCCCCGGCGATCATTGTCGAAGCCGGCGAAGACCTTCGACTGGAAGTGACCTACTGCATCCTCGACCGCGTGGGTAACAACTCGCGGTGGGCACCGGCACGCACACTGAAGATCGGCTGTGCCAATCCCTACCTGAAAGTGCCGCCGAAAGAAGCGCTCATGGCCGCGGAGCCTCAAAAGCGGTGAGTCCCCTGTGCAACATCTAAAGATCGCAGCCTTCGGCAGCTCCTACATGGATTGGCGTACACCCTGTAGGAGCTGCCGAAGGCTGCGATCTTGGCGGTTTTAAGGACGATGACCTTCTATACATATTCCTAAAAGTTAGTTCATTAATTATTTATACACGTTTAGGGTATATACACCGGACCACCGGACATTCGTGTTTTTCGTTCGCCGCACCCATGCGGCGCTTTCATGAGATGTGAGGTAGGTATGGTCCGGAACACAATCACCCCAGTGCAAATCGCCAGGGCATTGCGTGCAGCCAAGGAGCGGCACTGATGTCCAGTTTGGCAGACGCAATCGTCCAGAGTGATCTGGACATCGCCCCATTGTTGTTGCCCGCGCAGGTCTTGCGCAACGACGCACAAGCCATCAAGGCGGCCCACGAGCTGGCGCAAGTCGCCCGCTTGCAAGCAGCCAAACGTGACCAGCAACGCAAGTTGCCGTGGTCGGAAATCGAACAGTTCACCCGCAGCGGTCTGGGCAGTATTTCCATCCCGCGAGAATACGGCGGCCCGCAGGTTTCATTCGTCACCCTGGCCTCGGTGTTCGCGATCATTTCCGCGGCCGATCCGGCGTTGGGGCAGATCCCGCAGAACCAGTTAGGGATTCTCAACCTGATACTCGGCAGTGCCACCGAATCACAGAAAAAACAGCTGTTCAAAAGTGTGCTCGAAGGCTGGCGGATCGGTAACGCGGGACCGGAGCGCGGGACCAAAAATACCCTGGAGCTCAAGGCTCGGATCACCGCCGATGGCGATGGCTTCGTCATCAACGGGCAGAAGTTCTATTCCACCGGCGCGTTGTTCGCCCACTGGGTGGCCGTCAAGGCGCTGAACGACGACGGCAAGCAAGTGCTGGCCTTCGTACGTCGCGGCACCCCAGGCCTGCGCATCGTTGATGACTGGTCGGGTTTCGGCCAGCGCACCACTGCCAGCGGCACCATTTTGCTCAACAACGTGCGGGTCGACGCCGAGCTGGTGGTGGATAACTGGAAGATCAACGACAGCCCGAATACTCAAGGCGCCGTGTCGCAGTTGATTCAAGCAGCCATCGACGCCGGCATTGCCCGGGGCGCCATCGATGACGCCATCGAATTCGTGCAAAAACGCGCACGCCCCTGGATCGACGCCAAGGTCGACCGGGCCAGCGACGACCTCTATGTGATCGCCGACATCGGCAAGCTCAAAATCGAACTGCACGCCGCCGAAGCGTTGTTGCGCAAGGCCGGGCAAATACTCGATCAGGTCAACGCCGCGCCGCTCACCGCCGAGTCCGCTGCGCGCGCCTCGATTGCCGTGGCTGAAGCCAAAGTGCTGACCACCGAGATCTCGCTGCTGGCCAGCGAAAAGCTCTTCGAACTGGCCGGCAGCCGCGCCACCCTCGCCGAATTCAACCTCGACCGCCACTGGCGCAATGCCCGAGTGCACACGCTGCACGACCCGGTGCGCTGGAAGTATCACGCGGTTGGCGCTTACCACCTCAATGGAACCTTGCCTGCGCGGCATTCCTGGATCTGACCACCAGAACCTTTTTGACCAGATCCCTGGAGAAACACATGACTCATTCTCACCACGTCGCGGTCATCACCAGCGATGAACAAGCCCTGATCGTCGCCAGTGACCTGGCCGACGATTTCAAACGCGACAGCGCCCTGCGCGACCGCGAGCGTCGTTTGCCGTACCCGGAACTGGAAGTATTTTCCCGTTCGGGTCTTTGGGGCATCAGCGTGCCAAAAGAATACGGCGGCGCTGGGGTTTCCAACGTCACCCTGGCCAAGGTCATCGCGTTGATCGCCCAGGCCGACGGCTCCCTCGGACAAATCCCGCAGAACCATTTCTATGCCCTTGAAGTGCTGCGCGTGAACGGCACCGATGAGCAGAAAAAACGCCTGTACGCCGAAGTGTTGGCCGGCCAGCGCTTCGGCAATGCACTCGCGGAACTGGGCACCAAAACCGCCCATGATCGCGTCACCAGCCTGACTCGCGATGGCAACGGCTACCGCATCAACGGCCGCAAGTTCTACGCCACCGGCGCGATTTACGCCCAGCGCATCCCCACGTCAGTGGTGGATGAAAACGGCGTGCAGCAACTGGCCTTCGTCCCGCGCAATAGCAAAGGCCTGACGGTGATCGACGACTGGAGTGGCTTCGGCCAGCGCACCACCGGCAGCGGCTCAGTGGTGTTCGAGCACGTCTACGTCGCCGCCGAGGACGTGATCCCGTTTCAAAGCGCTTTCGAACGCCCGACCACCGTCGGCCCGTTGGCGCAGATTCTCCATGCCGCCATCGACACTGGCATCGCCCGCGCAGCGTATGAAGATGCACTGCATTTTGTGCGCACCAAGACCCGGCCGTGGATCGACGCCACTCATGAAAAAGCCACTGAAGACCCGCTGACCATCAAGAGCTTCGGCCACTTGAGTATTCGTCTGCACGCCACCGAAGCCCTGCTGGAACGCTCCGGCGAATTCCTCGACCAGGCCCAGGCCGACACCAATGCCGAGACCGTCGCCGCCGCGTCGATTGCCGTCGCCGAAGCCCGCGCCATCAGCACCGAAATCTCCCTCGCCGCCGGCAGCACACTGTTCGAACTGGCCGGCAGCCAGGCGACCCTGGCCGAACACGGCCTGGATCGCCACTGGCGCAATGCCCGGGTGCATACCCTGCACGACCCGGTGCGCTGGAAATATCACGCCATCGGCAATTACTACCTCAACGATGAAAACCCTCCATTGCGAGGGACCATTTGATGGCTGATGCCAAAAAGAAAATCCTGCTCAACGCGTTCAACATGAACTGCATCGGGCACATCAACCATGGCCTGTGGACGCATCCACGGGACAATTCCACCCAATACAAAACCATCGAGTACTGGACCGAACTGGCTCAGTTGCTGGAACGCGGACTGTTCGACGGTTTGTTCATCGCCGACATCGTCGGCGTGTACGACGTCTATCAAAACTCGGTGGATGTGCCACTCAAAGAGTCGATCCAGTTGCCGGTCAACGACCCGCTGCTGCTGGTCTCGGCCATGGCCGCCGTCACCAAAAACCTCGGCTTCGGCCTGACCGCCAACCTGACCTACGAACCGCCGTATCTGTTCGCCCGACGCCTGTCGACGCTTGATCATTTGAGCCGTGGGCGGGTCGGCTGGAACATCGTCACCGGCTACCTCGACAGCGCCGCCAAGGCCATGGGCCTGAGCGAACAGGTGGAACACGACCGCCGCTACGACCAGGCCGACGAGTACCTGCAAGTGCTCTACAAACTCTGGGAAGGCAGCTGGGAAAACGGCGCGGTGCTCAACGACCGCGAGCAACGGATCTACGCCCAGCCAGACAAAGTGCACAAGGTCGAGCACAAGGGCGAGTTCTATCAGGTCGAGGGTTATCACCTCTGCGAACCATCGCCGCAACGCACGCCGGTGCTGTTCCAGGCCGGCAGTTCCGATCGCGGTTTGTTGTTCGCCGGGCGCCACGCCGAGTGCGTGTTCATCAGCGGTCAGAACAAACCGTCGACCAAAGTTCAGGTGGACAAGGTGCGCGCCAGCGCCGTCGAGGCCGGGCGCAATCCCTGGGACATCAAGGTGTTCATGGGCTTGAACGTGATTGTCGGTGAGACAGAAGAACTGGCCTGGGCCAAGCATGCCGAGTACCTGAGCTACGCCAGTGCCGAGGCCGGTGTGGCGCATTTTTCGGCGTCCACCGGGATCGACTTTTCCGAGTACGAACTCGACGAACCTATCCAGTACGTGAAGAGCAACGCCATCCAGTCCGCCACCAAGAACCTGCAAAACAACGATTGGACCCGCCGCAAATTGCTGGAACAACACGCCCTCGGTGGCCGCTACATCACCGTGGTCGGTTCGCCGCAGCAGGTGGCGGATGAGCTGGAATCGTGGATCGCTGAAACTGGCCTGGACGGCTTCAACCTGACACGGATTGTCACCCCGGAAAGCTATGTGGACTTCATTGAACTGGTGATTCCGGAGTTGCAGCGCCGAGGGTCGTACAAGACCGCTTACGACAACGGCAGCCTGCGGGAAAAGCTGTTTCATGGCCAAGCGCATTTGCCTGAGCAACACACAGGCGCCGGTTACCGGCGCTAAAAGCTTCGCGAGCAAGCCCGCTCCCACATTAGATCTGTGGCGAACACAAAATTTGTGCCCGACTCAATCCACTGTGGGAGCGGGCTTGCTCGCGAAGAGGCCCGACCCAACACCACACATTCAATGCCCTGACTGGAAAACCATCATGACCAAAAAACTCTTAACCCACCCAGTCAAAGCACTGGCCCTGGCCCTCGGCCTCTTCAGTTCCGTCACCTTCGCCGCCGACGCCCCACTGAAAGTCGGCACCACCGCCGCCTTCGCCATTCCCCTGGAAGCTGCAGTAGAAGAAGCCAACAAACAAGGCCTGAAAGTCGAACTGGTGGAGTTCAGCGACTGGATCGCCCCCAACGTCAGCCTCGCCTCGGGCGACATCGACGTGAACTACTTCCAGCACATCCCGTTCCTGGAAAACGCCAAGGCCGCCGCCGGTTTTGACCTGGTGCCGTTCGCCCCGGGCATCATCAACAACGTCGGCCTCTATTCGAAGAAATACAAAAGCTTCGACGAGTTGCCCGAAGGCGCCAGCGTGGCCATCGCCAACGACCCGATCAACAGCGGTCGCGGCCTGCAACTGCTGGCCAAGGCCGGGTTGATTACCCTCAAACCGGGCGTCGGCTACAAGGCCACCGAAGAGGACATCATCGCCAACCCGAAGAAAATCAAAATCCTTCAGGTCGAGGCCGTGCAACTGGTGCGCGCCTACGACGACGCCGATCTGGTCCAGGGCTACCCGGCCTACATCCGACTATCGAAGACCTTCGATGCCAGCTCCGCCCTGCTATTCGATGGCCTCGATCACAAGGAATACGTGATCCAGTTCGTGATCCAGCCGAAAAGCAAAACCGACCCGCGGCTGATCAAATTCGTCGACATCTACCAGCATTCGCCAGCCGTGCGTGCAGCGCTGGATAAAGCCCACGGCAAGCTCTATCAAGCCGGCTGGGAAAGCTGAGCATGACGGCCGCGATCCAACGGCGACTGGAACTTCCGGAGCCACATAACGCCACACAAACCGAACTGCACCCAGAGCTCAATCGCGCCCATGTGCGCTTCATCGGCCTCGGCAAAACCTACAACGGTCAGCAAGGTCCGGTGGCGGCCCTGCACGGCATCGACCTGGCGATCCAGCGCGGCGAAGTGTTCGGCATCATCGGTCGCAGCGGCGCCGGCAAGTCGTCGCTGATCCGCACCATCAACCGCCTCGAACAACCGAGCAGCGGGCGGGTGCTGATCGATCAGGTGGACATCAGCGAGTTCGACGAAGACCGCCTGGTGGCCCTGCGGCGGCGGATCGGCATGATCTTCCAGCACTTCAATCTGATGTCGGCCAAGACGGTTTGGCAGAACGTCGAATTGCCGCTGAAAGTTGCTGGTGTGCCCAAGGAAAAACGCGAGCAGAAGGTCCGTGATTTGCTGGAACTGGTCGGCCTGCAAGGCAAGCACAAGTCTTATCCGGCGCAGCTGTCCGGCGGGCAGAAACAGCGCGTCGGCATCGCCCGCGCACTGGTCCATGATCCCGAGATTCTGCTGTGCGACGAGGCGACGTCGGCGCTGGATCCGGAGACCACGCAATCGATCCTCGGCCTGCTGCGCGAGATCAATCAGCGCCTGGGCCTGACCATCGTGCTGATCACCCACGAGATGGCGGTGATCCGCGATATCTGTGATCGGGTCGTGGTGCTGGAACACGGGCAAATCGTCGAGCAAGGGCCGGTCTGGGAAGTCTTTGGCAACCCGCAACATGAGGTTAGCAAGACCTTGCTCGCGCCATTGCAACACGCTCTGCCGGAAGAACTGCAAAGCCGTTTGCGAGCGCAGCCGCCGTCTTCGGATGCCGCTGTGGTGTTGCGTTTGCAGTTCACCGGCAGCGCCAGCGACGAGCCAGACCTGGCGGCGCTGTTCAGCGCCCTCGGTGGTCGCGTGCGCTTGCTGCAAGGGGGCGTGGAACGGATTCAGGGCCATGCGCTCGGGCAATTGCTGCTGGCGGTGACCGGATCGTCCCTCAGCGCCGAGGAATTGCGTCAGCGCGCCGGCCACTGGGCACAACAGGTGGAGGTGCTGGGTTATGTGGTTTGATCGCTTGCTTCAGGGTTTTATCGACACGTTTTTGATGGTGGGTGTGTCGTCGTTGATTGCACTGTTGGCGGGCATTCCGTTGGCGGTGATTCTGGTCACCAGTTCCAAGGGCGGGATCTACGCAGCACCGGCGTTGAACCGCGCATTGGGTGCATTCGTGAACCTGTTCCGCTCGATTCCGTTTTTGATTCTGATGGTGGCGCTGATTCCGTTTACCCGGTTGATCGTCGGCACCACCTACGGCGTTTGGGCAGCCGTGGTGCCACTGACCATTGCGGCCACGCCGTTCTTTGCACGCATCGCCGAGGTCAGTTTGCGCGAGGTCGATCATGGGTTGATTGAAGCGGCGCAAGCGATGGGCTGCCGACGCTGGCATATCGTCTGGCATGTGCTGCTGCCCGAGGCGCTGCCGGGGATTGTCGGGGGTTTCACCATTACGTTGGTGACCATGATCAACTCCTCGGCCATGGCCGGGGCGATTGGGGCCGGAGGGTTGGGGGACATCGCTTATCGGTATGGGTATCAGCGGTTCGATAGCCAGATCATGCTGACGGTGATTGTGTTGCTGGTGGTGTTGGTGGCGGTGATTCAGTTGGGTGGGGATCGGTTGGCGCGGGGGTTGAACAAGCGTTAAGCAAAGATCAAAAGATCGCAGCCTTCGGCAGCTCCTACAGGGTTTGGCGTCCACCCGGAATTCGCGCCGGGCACGCCACCTGTAGGAGCTGCCGAAGGCTGCGATCTTGGCGGCATCAAATTCACCCTTTGAAGGGGAAGTTTTCGCACAAAAAAATCAGAGTGCCAGCAGGCCCGATCCCTTTCATTTGCAGGACATTTCCTAGATCATTCCGCTCGCTTGCGCCGACAGAATCTGGTGGCTAGTCTCGGTTCGTCACTGCAAATCAGTGATCGGGTTTAGTAGCCCGGATCAATAGGCGCATAGCGTTTCATACTCATGTCCGGCACTTTTTCCGGATGTTGAATATGGTGGCTGTGCGTGGGGCGCCCTCGGGTGCACCGGTTTTCCTATTGACCGGCCTACTAACCTGCGTACAGCCGCCACCCATCGTTTAGTAGGCGAAAAGTGACGGCTCCCATGCAGCAATAGGAGCAACATTCATGGAAAGATCCATTCCAGATCCACCCCCAGACACATCCTCCAACAAAGCCTTCACCGACGACCTGCTCAAGGACCGTTCCGCGCTTTACCGTGCGATCGATTTCCACCTCACCGGCAAGCAGCCGACGGCGCCCGATGAATTACGCTTCTACAACGTCAGCAAAGACGTGAGCTTCGAAGACGCCCAGCTTTATGTGGCTGATCTGCTGCGCTGCGCCTCGGTCACGGCGTATCAGTGCGGCGATCAACTCAAGGGCGCCGATCGGGCGTTGGTGTTCTCCGTCTGGCATTTGCTGGAGATTGCCAAGGCGATGGTTGATCGGTCCATTGAATGTCTGGGGATGAAACAGAGTTGAGTCTGGCTAAAGTCATTGGTCGCCAGTGATACCGCTTTCGCGAGCAAGCCCGCTCCCACATTCGATCTTCGGTGAACATGGAATTTGTGTTCGACGCGATCCAGTGTGGGAGCGGGCTTGCTCGCGAATGGCTGCGCAGCAGCCCTCGGCGTCATGGCGTATATTCGGCTAATCCCAATTACCTGCGCAGCCAACCATGAAACAGACTCCCGACGACCTGGAGCAGATCACTTCCACCACCCTGGGCCATTACAACGCGGTGGCCGAGGACTTCCGTGAAGGCACTCGCGATCACGATGTCAGCCAGAACATCGATGCCCTGTTGCGGCATATTCAGGGTGAAGCGCCGTTCAGCATTCTCGACTTTGGCTGTGGCCCTGGCCGTGATCTGAAAACCTTCACCCGCCTGGGCCACAGCGCCATCGGGCTCGATGGTTCTGAAAAGCTTGCACAGATGGCCCGGGAGGACAGTGGTTGCGAAGTCTGGCAGCAAGACTTTCTGAAGCTCGACCTGCCGGCCGAACGCTTCGACGGGATATTCGCCAATGCGGTGCTGTTTCACATTCCGAGTCAGGAGTTGCCTCGGGTGCTGAAGCAACTGCGCGGGGCGTTGAAACCGGGTGGCGTGTTGTTCAGTTCCAATCCTCGTGGCGAGAATCAGGAAGGCTGGAACGGGCCGCGTTATGGGGCGTATTACGATCTTCAGGTGTGGCAGCAAATGCTGACTGAAGCGGGGTTTGTGGAGCTTGAGCATTACTACCGGCCGGCGGGGTTGCCGCGGGAGCAGCAGCCTTGGTTGGCGAGTGTCTGGCGTAAGGTGTAAGCAGCTCAAGTCTGAGGTGTCGGTACTGACGCTTTCGCGAGCAAGCCCGCTCCCACATTCGACCGAGTTGTCCAGACGGACGCGATCGAATGTGGGAGCGGGCTTGCTCGCGAACAGAGCGCGCAGCGCTCGCCTCACTGCACCTCTTTCTTCGGCTCGCGAACCTTGTACCAGGCCACGTACAACGCCGGCAAAAACAGCAGCGTCAGCAACGTCGCGATGATGATCCCGCCAATCATCGCGTAGGCCATCGGCCCCCAGAACACTTCCCGGGCGATCGGGATCATCCCCAAACTCGCCGCCGCCGCCGTCAACAAAATCGGTCGGCGCCGGTGTTCCGTGGCCTGCACCACCGCGTCCCACGGCGTGTAGCCACTCTTCTCGAAAGAGTCGATCTGGGTCACCAGAATCACCGAGTTGCGGATGATGATGCCGATCAGCGCCAGAATCCCCAGGATGGCCACGAAGCCCATCGGCGTGCCGGTCGGGATCAGCGCCAGCACCACGCCGATCAGGCCCAGCGGCGCGACGCTGGCCACCAGGAACAGCTTCTGCACGCTGTGCAACTGGATCATCAGGAAGGTCGCCATCAAAAACAGCATCAACGGCACGACTTTGGCAATTGGCCCCTGGGCCTTGCCGCTTTCCTCTACCGTACCGCCGGTGGCGACTTTGTAGCCCACCGGCAAACTGGCGGCGAACTTGTCGATGTCCGGCTTTAGCTGTTGCACCAGGTCGGTCGGCTGAATCTCGTCACGCACCGCGGCCTTGATGGTGATGGTCGGTTTGCGATCACGACGCCAGACCAGCGGCTGTTCGAGTTCATAACGCACCGTGGCAAACGCCAGCAGCGGAATCGACGTGCCGCTCGGGGTGACGATCTGCAAGTTCTCCAGGGTTTTCGGACTGCCGCGTTCGGCATCCTCGGCACGACCCACCACGTTGATCAGGTAGATATCATCATCGACCTGCGTGACCGGCAAGCCGACGACGATGCTGTTCATCAGGTTCGCCACATCCTCCGACGACAGCCCCAGTTGCCGTGCCCGGTCTTGGGCGATGTCGATGCGCAAGACTTTGCCCGGCTCGTTCCAGTCGTAAATGATTTCGCCGATGTGCGAGTTCTTATCCAGCTCGGTGGCCAAGGCAATCGCATGTTTGCGCACCTGATCGATGTCTTTGCCGCTGACCCGGTACTGAATCGGCCGCCCTACCGGCGGGCCCATTTCCAGCGCCTGGACGTAACTGCCGACACCGACGAATTCTTCGCGCAGGCGCTTTTGCAGTCGCGCCGTCAGGGCCGTGCGCGATTCCAGGCCTTTGCTGACGATCACCAGTTGCGCGTAGTACGGGTTCTGCAATTGCTGGTCGAGGGGCAGGTAGAAACGGATCGCCCCCTCACCGATGTAAGTGCTCCAGCGCACGATGTCCGGGTCATCCTTGAGCGTCGCTTCGAGCTTGTCCACCACCTTGCGGGTTTCGGCGATCGAGGCGTTTTGCGGCAGGTTCAGGTCGACGAGAATTTCCGGGCGGTCGGAGGACGGGAAGAACTGGTTCTGCACGAACTGCATGGAAAACACCGAGAGCACAAACAGCGCCACGGTGATGCCAATGGCCCACCAGCGATTGCGCATGGCCCAGAGCAGGCCGCCATTGAACGCCCGACCGATGCGCCCAGGCTCTGCGTCGTGAGGTTTCACATTGGCGCTCAGAATGTGCACACCGAGCACCGGGGCGAACAGCACGGCGACGATCCACGACACCAGCATCGCCACTGCGATCACCGCGAACAGCGTGAAGGTGTACTCACCGGCCGAGCTTGCATTCAAGCCGATCGGCACAAAACCGGCGACGGTGACCAAGGTGCCGGTGAGCATCGGGAATGCGGTCGAGGTGTAGGCGAAGGTCGCCGCTTGCTCTTTGGTTTCACCCATTTCCAGGCGTGTGACCATCATCTCCACGGTGATCATCGCATCGTCCACCAGCAGGCCGAGGGCGATGATCAGCGCACCGAGGGAGATCCGCTGCATGGTGATGCCGCTGTATTCCATGAAGAGGAAGACCATCGCCAGCACCAATGGAATCGAACACGCCACCACCAGCCCGGCGCGCACACCAAGGCTGACGAAGCTGACGATCAGCACGATCACCACGGCTTCGAACAGCGCACTGGTGAAACCGCCGACGGCTTCTTCCACTACGTCGGCCTGGTCGGACACGTTATGCACGCCGACGCCCACCGGCAGGTCCGCCGTCAGTTCATCCATGCGCAGGTGCAACGCCTTGCCGAAGTCCTGAATGTTGCCGCCCTTCTTCATGGCGATCGCCAGGCCAATGGCCGGCTGGCCGTTGAAGCGAAACTCCGGGGTCGATGGATCGACGTAACCACGGCTGATGTTGGCGATATCGGCCAGTCGATAGAAGCGATCGTTGAGTTTCAGGTTGACATTGGCCAGGTCTTTTTCAGAGGCAAACTGGCCCGAGGTCCGCACCGAAATCCGCTCCGGGCCGGCCTCGATCACCCCGGCCGGGGTCACGGCGTTCTGTGATTGCAGGCTCTGCACCACCTGACGCTGATCGATGCCGAGCGCGGCGAGTTTGCGAGTGGAGAAGTTCAGGTAAAGGACTTCATCCTGCTCGCCGACCATCTCGACCTTGCCCAACCCCGGGACTTCACGGATTTCGGCACGCACCTGTTCCACGTAATCGCGCAACTGGCGCATCGACAGGCCATCGGCGGTAAAGGCGTACACCGAACCGAACACGTCGCCGAACTCATCGTTGAAACCCGGCCCTTGCAGGCCCTTCGGGAAGTCACCGCGAATGTCGTTGATCTTCTTGCGCACCTGGTACCAGATTTGCGGGATGTCCTTGGCACTGGTGGTGTCGAGCAGGTTAACGAAGACCGTTGATTCGCCTGGGCGGGTGTAGCTTTTCACGTAGTCGAGCGAGTCGAGTTCTTCGAGTTTTTTCTCGATCCGGTCAGTGACCTGCTTGAGGGTCTGTTCCTGGGTCGCGCCGGGCCAACGAGTCTGGATCACCATGGTTTTGATGGTGAACGAGGGGTCTTCTTCGCGCCCCAGGTTCAGGTACGAGAACACGCCCATCAGCAGCGCGACGAACATCAAATACCAGACAAACGACTGATGTTTGAGGGCCCACTCGGATAAGTTGAAACTCCCTTTCATTGCGGGCTGCCCTCGTCAATTTTCACTTTCTGCCCCGGTTTGAGGCTGTTCACGCCCGCGCTGACCACCCGCTCGCCGGTTTTCACGCCGTTGGCCAGGACCACCGTGGCATCAGTCCGGCTGATCAGGCTGACCTCCCGTGGCGAAACGGTTTGCGTCTGTGGATCAACGACCCAGATCCGCAGTTTTCCATCGACCTCCTGCAGCGCACTCACTGGCAGTTCGAGGCGCGGCTTGATCGCGGAGCTGAGGGTCACGCTGATCGCCGTGCCGAGGCGAAAGCCCGGCGGCGTATCGGCCAGGCTCAGGCGGGCACGACGGGTGCGGGTCGCGCTTTGCGCCTGGGGTTCGATCTCGCGCACGATGGCGGTGCTGGTGATGCTCGGGTCCAGTTGTGAGGCGACCTGGAACACCACGTCGGCTGGCAACTGATCGACCAGGGTATCGGGCAGGTCGATCACCGCTTCCTTGATGTCCGGCTGCGCCAGGGTCACCACTTGCTGGCCGGCCGTGACTACTTGCCCGGCTTCGGCGTTCCACGCGGTGACGATGGCTTTGTGATCGGCGCGCAGCTCAACGTAGTTGAGTTGGTCCTGTGCCTGATCGACAGCAGCCCTGGCTTGATCGAGGGACGCCTGGGTGGTTTTCAGGTCGGTCTGGGCGATGTCCAGCTGCGCCTGTGCGCCAACCCCGCGATTGAACAGTTCCTGCTGACGCCGGGCGTTGGCCTGAGCGTTGATGAGCTGCGCCTGAACCCGCGCCAGATCACCCTGGGCGGAGCGCAACTGGTTCTGCTGATCGGTGGGGTCGAGGGTCGCGAGTAACGCGCCCTTCTGGACTTCTGCGCCAACATCGACGTTACGGCTGGCGATACGCCCCGGCACCCGGAAACCGACGTTGCTTTCGTAACGGGCCTGGATGCTGCCGGCAAACCGGCCGAGGTTTTCTTGATTGAGCGCCTTCACTTCCACAGACAACACCGGCCGAACCGGTTCTGGCGGCGCTTCCTCCTTGGAGCAGGCGACCAGCAACAAACCGGCGGACAACAGCAACAGACTCTTCATGGCTGGGCTCCTGTCGCTGAGGGCTGGTAGGTGTTTTCGACAATCTCCACGCGCACACCCGGATGCAGTAACTGGCCACCCGCAGTGACGACTTTTTCGCCCCCGTTGAGGCCAGCGCTGACAATGACTTTGCCGGTCAGGTAACGGCCGACGGTGACGGTGTGCAATTGCGCCCTGCCCTCGGCGTCCACCAGCCACACGGCCGGGTCGCTGAGGTTCTTGGTCAGCGCCGCCCAAGGCAGCTCCACTGCGGTTTTGCCCACCGGTTTTGCGGTGGCGCTCACTACCGATCCGAGCTGCATGCCCTCGGGAAGACTGTCGAGACTGACTTTGACTTGCACCGTGCCGGTCTGCGCGGATACGGCTGGCGTGACTTCCCGAACGGTGCCCGTAGTCTTGATTTTCGGGTTGTCGAGCAGGCTGACCACAATCGATCTATCCGCCGGCGGCTCAGTCAGCAGTGATTCGTACACGTTGAACACCGCGTCACGCTCGCCGTCCCGGGCCAGGCTGAAAATCGGCACTGTGGCTTGTACTACTTGGCCGACTTCAGCCTGGCGCGCGGTAATCACCCCCGGCGCATCGGCAATCAACGCGGTGTAGCTCAGTTGATCACGGGCGTTGGCCAATTGCGCTTGAGCGGCGGTCAGCGCGCTCTGACTGCTGCGCAAGGCGGCTTGGGCGGAGTCGTATTCGCTCTGGCTGGTGTAGCCCTTGGGCAGGAGTTTTTGTTGGCGAACGAAGGCGGCGGCGGTTTGTTTGACCCGCGCCTGTTCGGCAACGACCTGGGCCTGGGCAGAGTCGACGCTGGTTTGCAGGTCCTTGGGATCGAGCTTGGCCAGCACTTGTTTGGCCGAAACCCGGTCACCGACATCGACCATGCGCTGGATGATCTTGCCGCCGACACGAAACGACAACTCGGTTTGCACTCGCGCCTGGACGTCGCCGGTGAGTGTCACTGCGGCGGCGTAATCGGTTGGCTTGACCTCTTGCACGAAGACTCGTGGGCGGTCCTTCTCGACGGGCTTTTTATCGCCACAGGCGGTCAGCAGGGCGATGAGGCTCAGGCCAACCATGAATTTCAATCCGGGACCTGCCATGCAAACTCCTTTGCGTTGTACAAACCTGCCAGTGACGATACGACTGTGAGCTTAGAACAGCGTTCCACGTCTGCACGGGGTTGCTGCACACCTTGCGGCGTGGGGCTTACCTGTGGCGAGGGAGCTTGCTCCCGTTCGACTGCGCAGCAGACGCAACACCTGCTATCTCGTTCTACCTGACACACCTCATTGAATGGCTTTGGGGCCGCTTCGCAGCCCAGCGCGAGCAAGCTCGCTCGCCACAGGGATCATTGTGTTGCCGACAATAAGGCAGAATGACGAACCATGCAGCAGGAAGCTTCCCATGCTCAAAACCCTCGCGGTGGCCAATTACCGCTCGATCAATAAATTGGTGATTCCGCTTGGCCGGTTGAACCTGATCACCGGCCCCAACGGCAGCGGCAAGTCCAACCTCTACCGCGCCTTGCGCCTGCTGGCGGAAACCGCTCAAGGTGGCGTGGTCAATGCGTTGGCCCGCGAGGGTGGGCTGGATTCGACATTCTGGGCCGGGCCGGAAAACATCAGCCGGCGTATGCGTAACGGCGAAGTGCCGGTCGAGGCAAGCGTGCGCCAGTCACCCAAGCGTTTGCGTCTGGGCTTTGCCGGTGATGATTTCAGTTATGCGATCGCGCTGGGGCTACCCATGCCGCTGCCAGATCATGTGACGTACTTTTCCCTCGACCCGGAAATCAAAAAGGAATGCATCTGGTCCGGGCCGTTCTATCGCCCGGCCAGCCTGCTGGTGGATCGCGACGGCCCGATGATCCGCGCTCGGGTCGGTCGCGGCTGGGAAGTACTGGCGCAGCACACGCCGAACTTCGACAGCCTGTTCGATCAGGTCGGTAGCTTGCGCACCTCGCCGGAAGTCTTGCAGCTGCGTGAGTTCATCCGCCGCTGGCGCTTCTACGACCACTTTCGCAGCGACGCCGACGCGCCAGTGCGCCAACCGCAACTGGGCACCCGCACGCCAGTGTTGCACCACGACGGTCGCGACCTCGCCGCAGCGTTACAGACCATCCGCGAAATCGGCGATCCCGAAGCGTTGCAGGCAGCGATCAGCGATGCATTCCCCGGTGCAACGTTGAACATCGCGCCGCTGCAGGGCGGACGGTTTGCGATCGAGTTTTATCAGGAAGGATTGTTGCGGCCGTTGTCCGCCGCCGAGTTATCGGATGGGACGTTGCGCTATTTGTTGCTGGTTGCGGCATTGCTGACTCCTCGGCCGCCGACGTTGATGGTGTTGAATGAGCCGGAAACCAGTCTGCATCCAGACCTGCTGCCGGCGTTGGCACGCTTGATTATTCGAGCGTCCGAACAGTGTCAGGTTTGGGTGGTGTCCCATGCGCGGCGGTTGATCTCGGCGCTGCAGCAAGACCCGGAATGCAATTGCATTGTGCTGGAGAAGAATTTCGGCCAGACCGGGATGGTCGGGCAGCGGATGCTGGATGAGCCGGCGTGGTATTGGCCGGATTGATCAGCGTCTGAAAAAGCTTCGCGAGCAAGCCCGCTCCCACATTTGATCGGGGACGGACACAAGTCTTGTGTCCACTGAAAATCGAGTGTGGGAGCGGGCTTGCTCGCGAAGACGGCAGGCGGGTCAACACAGAACTTGAAGAATCACCCCTGCCACTTCCCACCCTCGACAATCACGCTCTCAGGCTGGGTGTCATCGCTCAATTCTTTACGCACATACTGGTCGTACAGCTTGAGCAAAAACTTCTCCTCACCCAACTTCGCCAACTCCACATTCACCCAGTCGCGCAGTTCGATATTGCCCTTCTTCACCGCCGGAGCGATCGGTGCTTCAGCACCCAGTTTTTCCTCCAGCACGCGGTAACCCGGGTTCTGCTTGGCCCAGCTGAACAGCACCAGGTTGTCCTGCGCATAAGCGTCGCCGCGACCATTGGCCAGGGCTTGCAAAGACTCGGAGTTTTTCTCGAACTTCAGCAGTTTCCAGTCAGGATGATTCTTGGTCAGCCAGATATCCGCCGTGGTGCCCGTGGTCACGATGGTGGTGCGGGTCGCCAGGTCATCAAGGTTCTTCACCGAACTCGCCTGCGGTACCAGTGCCTGCACCGCGACCTTGAGGTTCGGGTTGGTGAAGTCCACTGCGTCCTTGCGCTCCGGGGTGACGGTCATGTTGGCCAGGATCAGGTCGACCTTGTCGCTTTGCAGGAACGGAATCCGGCTCGCCGGCTCCACCGCAACGAATTCGACCTTGTTCTCATCGCCCAACAGATCCTTGGCGAATTGACGACCGATATCAGTATCGAACCCCACGTAGCGCCCGGCCTCATCGACAAAACCGAACGGCGGCTTGTCGGTGAAGACGCCGACGATCAGCTTATCCCGGGCTTTGATTTTTTCCAGGTACCCGGCCGGTGCGGTGCTGACGCTTGCGGCTTTCGGCTTCGTCGGTTCTTCGGTTTTGTTGCAGCCGGCCAGCAGCGCCAGGCCGAACAGCGGGAGCAGCAGCAGAGAAGACTTGGCAGTTTTCATGACAGTTCCAGTTCCTTTGTTTGAGTCGTTTTGGGTAGTGCGGCGACGTAGGAGAACTTCTCCAGGAACTGCTGCGCTCGTGCGGTTTGCGGGTTCGTAAAGAAAATCTCGGGGGGGTGTTGTTCAAGGATGCGCCCGGCGTCCATGAACACGATGCGGTCGGCCACCGCACGGGCGAAGGCCATTTCGTGGGTGACGATCAGCAGGGTCATGCCCTCGCGGGCCAGGCCCTGAATCACTTCCAGCACTTCCTTGACCATTTCCGGATCGAGGGCCGCGGTGACTTCGTCGAAGAGCATAACCTTGGGGTTCATGCACAGCGAACGGACGATGGCGATGCGTTGCTGCTGGCCGCCGGAGAGCTGGCGCGGGAAGGCGTCGCGCTTGTCCAAAAGACCCACGCGCTCCAGCAAGGCCTCGGCCTGCGCGCGGGCTTCACGGCGTTCGCGCTTCTGTACCTTGAGCGGGCCGAGCAACAGATTGTCGAGCACGCTCATGTGCGGGAACAGGTGATAGCTCTGGAACACCATGCCGATCTGCTGACGCACTTCGCGCCAGTCGGTGCCCTTGTCCAGCAACTCGCGCCCGGCAAAATTCAAGCTGCCGCTATGCGCGACTTCCAGGCCGTTGAGGCAGCGCAGCAAGGTGCTTTTGCCACAGCCGCTGGGGCCGAGGATGACGATCACCTCGCCCGGTTTCACCTGCAGGTCGATGCCGTCGAGCACCTGCTGCTCGCCGAAAAACTTGTTGAAACCCTTGAACTCGATCAATGCACTCATGCTTGCGTCCAGCGCCGCTCCAGCACGCGTGAAGCGGCCGACAGCGGGTAGCAAATGAAAAAGAAGAACAGAAACAGCGCGCCGTAGATCAGCACCGATTCGTAGGTGCGTTCGATGATCTGTTGGCCGACCTTGATCACATCCACCACGCCGATCAGCACCGCCAGGGAACTGGTCTTGATGATGCGCGTGTAGACGTTGATGGTTGGCGGCGTCATGCGTTTCAGCGCTTGAGGTAGCAGCACGTAGCCGTAGAGTTGCGGGCCATCCAGGCCAATCGACAGCCCGGCCTCACGCTGGCCGCGCGGCAACGAATGCAACGCGCCGCGCACCACTTCACCGACTTCGCTGGCGCCCCACAGCGACAACACCAGCACCGCGCACCAAAAGCTCGGAAGGCTCAGCCCAAAAAAGATCGGCAAGCCGAAGAACAGCAAATACAGCCAGACCAGCACCGGGATTGCCCGGAACAGCTCCAGATAGACCCGCAGAACCGCGTTCAGCCATTTCGAATTCAGCGTTCGCATCACGCCGTAGAGCACGCCGCCCACGGTGCTGATGACGATGCTCAAAAAAGAGATCGACAGGGTTTGCGCAGCGCCTTTGCCCAGTTGCGGCAACGACACCCAGAGCAACTCAAGACCCGAACTGGCCATGCTGGAGCCTCCTTTCCAGACGGCTGAGCAGCAGCGACAACGGCAAAAACAGCAGCACGCAAATCAGCGTCAGCACGGCGAGCATTTCGTAGGTTTTGTAGTAGAGCGCGATGTAGCTTTTGGTGGTGTAGAGAATCTCCGGCACCGCCACCGCCGAGACCACGGTGGTTTCCTTGAGCAGGAAAATGAAATTGGCGAACAGCGACGGCAGGCTGAGAATGCCGGCCTGCGGCAGGATCACGTAGCGCAGCAATTGATCGTGGGACAAGCCGATGGAGCGGCCGGACTCAAGTTGCGCCTGGGGCACCGCATCCACGCCGGCACGCAGGACTTCGGTGAGGTAGGCACCGCCAAGGAAAGTCATGGTGATGATTGCCGCCGCGAAGCCCGAGACTTTTATGCCCAGCGCCGGTAAGGCGAAGTAGACGAAGAACAACTGAATCAGCAGTGGCGTGTTGCGTGCCAGTTCCACATACAGCCCGACCAGGCGTTGAAGGTAGGGGGTGCGAAACACCAGAATCGTCGCGTTGATCAGCGCCACCAGCAACGAAGTGCCGATGGCGATAAAGCCGACCTGCAGCGTCACGCCCACGGCTTTGAGAAACGTCGGCAGAGTGCTGAGGATAAAAGCGTAATCGAAGATCATTGAACATCCTGTACGCCGCTCGGTAAGCGACGATGGCGCAGTCCATGGGCAGTGGATAACCACCCGGCAGGAACCGACTTTAAAGGCATAAAAAGAAGAATTTAAATACCGTTAAAGCATATTGATATCACGCAAAAGACTATCCTGCGGATTTGCCGAGACTGGGGAAGACGACTATTTTTCTTTCAGCCGTAGGACGGATCTTTTTTTCAAAAAGCCCCTCCAAGGACGTACAGCTTTTGGCCAGACTCCCCCCGGCCGAACCATCACAAGGAAGAGAAAAATGGCTGACGTAAACGTGCCGCAGCGGCTGGATCCGCAAGACATCGTGAAATTGCTGGTGGCGTTGCGCAAGGCGCTGAAGGCGCGGGTGGCCTGAAACTTTAAAGCAAAAGATCGCAGCCTCGTTTCACTCGACAGCTCCTACATTGGGATGGTGTACACCCTGTAGGAGCTGTCGAGTGAAACGAGGCTGCGATCTTTTGATCTTGGCGTAATAAAAAACGCCGACGCTATATCAGCCGTCGGCGTTGAAACCTTGAAGGGGTTTGAGACTGCGGCCAATCAGAACGCCGGCAGTACCGCGCCGCTGTACTTCTTGGCGATGAATGCCTTCACTTCCGGGCTGGTCAGGGCCTTGGCCAGTTTCTGGATGGCAACGCTGTCCTTGTTGTCTGGACGCGCCACCAGGAAGTTCACGTAAGGCGAATCGGCACCTTCGATCACCAGTGCATCTTTAGCCGGGTTCAGACCCGCGTCCAGCGCGTAGTTGGTGTTGATCATGTCCAGGTCGACCTGATCCAGAACACGCGGCAGCATGGCCGATTCCAGTTCCTTGAACTTGAAGTTGTGCGGGTTCTTGGCGATGTCTTTCGGTGTGGCCACGGCGTTCTTCGGGTCTTTCAACTCGATCAGGCCAGCCTTCTGCAGCAGGATCAGGGCACGGCCACTGTTGCTGCCTTCGTTCGGGATGGCGATGGTTGCGCCGTCTTTCAGCTCAGCCAGGCTTTTGACTTTCTTCGAGTAGCCGCCGAAGGGTTCGACATGCACGCCGATCACGGTCACCAGGTTAGTGCTTTTGCCTTCGTTGAAGTTTTTCAGGTACGGCAGGGTCTGGAAGTAGTTGGCGTCCAGACGCTTCTGGTCGACCTGCACGTTCGGCTGAACGTAGTCGGTGAAGACTTTGATTTCCAGGTCCACGCCTTCTTTGGCGAGGGTTGGCTTGATCAATTCAAGAATCTCGGCATGTGGAATCGGCGTCGCCGCAACCACCAGTTTCTCGCCAGCCTGGGCCAGGCCCGCAGTCAGGGCAGCCGCCAATGCGGTAAACAACAGAACCTTTTTCATGCAGTGTCCTTATCGAAATTCGCGGCCATCATCGACGACGGCTAATTAGTACGAGTGCCAGTGATGTGCTATCGCTGGCGTGACGCGGACAATACCGGGATTTTTTATTCCCGAACAATATCTTTTATTCACTTTCATATTCCATTTTGTTCATACAACCGCCACGCCCGATGTAGGAGCTGCCGAAGCCTGCGATCGTTTGATTTGGCGATTTCAAAGGCACCGAAAATCAAGATCAAAAGATCGCAGGCTGCGCCAGCTCCTACACAAGCCCGGTGGCTTTGAGCAGTTGTTTCAAGGCCTCTTTCTCGGCGGCGGACCCGTTGCCGAGGATTTTTTTGAGTTGCTGTTCGATCTGAAGCAGCGATACCGATGCCTCGGGCAAATTCAAATGCTCCGGCAAAATCTCATCGCCGGTACTCACCAACAACGCAAAGTGGATGACGTTCTCCAGCTCCCGGGTGTTGCCCGGCCAACTGTGCTGCTCCAGCAGCTGCTGTGCGGCGTCGCTGATCAATGGCACCGGCAGATCGAGGCGTTGGCTGTAGATGCCGAGGAAGTATTCGGCCAGCGACAAAATATCGCCCACCCTTTCACGCAAGGCTGGCAGTTCGAGCTGGCCTTCACTGAGGTAGTGATAGAGCCGCTCATGGAATTTTCCGGCAGCCACGGCCTGAACCAGATCGATGCTGGTGGCGGCCACCAGACGTACGTCCACCGGGCTTGGCTGCTGAGCACCAACGCGAGTGACTTCGTGGTTTTCCAGGGCTGCGAGCAACTTGATCTGGATTGGCAACGGCAAGTCGCCGATCTCGTCCAGATAGAGCGTGCCGCCATTGGCCGAACCGAACCAGCCAGCGCGACTGCTGGCCGAACCGCTGTAACTGCCGGCGGCGTAGCCGAACAGTTCAGCGTCGGCATAGGTCGGGCTGATCGCCCCGCAATTGACCGACACGAACAACCCGCCACGATCACTGGCGCGATGGATATGCCGCGCCAGCAGTTCTTTACCGCTGCCGGTTTCACCGCGGATCAATACCGAGATCGAACGTGGCGCCAGTTGTTCCAGCTCCTGGCGCAACTGCCGGGAACGCGGATCGACAAACACCAACGCCTTGGCGCGAATGCTCAACGGGCTTTTTTCCGCGTCAGGAAAGGTCAGCAGCGGCTGACCGAAGGTTTCATGCAAGCTCATGGCAGACTCCCGCCCAAAACCGCCGGCAGACGGGGGCGTTTTTTAAAAAATATAAAGGGTTCAGGCGCGACGCAGGGCGTGTTGCTCCATGCGGTTTTGCAGACGATAGAGGTACGCAAAACCCTGCTCCCAACGCTGGTGACCGGACTTCACGTTGATGTGCCCGGCCCCCGATAAAATCCCCGCCTCGGCGCCCCACTGGCGCGCCAGTTCAAGGGCTCGTGGCGCGCTCACGGCGCTGTCGTTGTCGGAGCTGACGACCTGGCTCGGGAACGGCAGCAAATGAGTCGGGATCGGTGCGAAGTTGCGCAGCGCCGGCGCGCAAGCCGGGCGTTCGACGTCCGCTGGCGCGACCAGCAAGGCGCCGCGCACCTGACGCAAAAACTGCAACGGCGCCGTGGCGGCCCAATGCGCAACCGTGATGCAACCCAGGCTATGGGCGATCAGAATCACTGGCGTGCTGTCGGCGGCAATCGCCTCGGCCAGTGCCGCGACCCAGTCCTCACGACGAGGCGTCAGCCAGTCGGCTTGCTCCACCCGCGCGCTGTTTGGCAGGCTGTTCTGCCAATGGGTTTGCCAATGATCTTCTGGCGATCCTTGCCAGCCCGGCACAATCAGGTAGCGAATTGATTCGTTGCGCATGGGGAAGCTCTCCTGCTGCGTGTCTGTTCGTGACCGAGTATAGGGAGGAGAGTTATATTCGTTAAGGAATAAGAAGCTATTTATTAAGACCCATATCGAATATATAACACGATCAAATGTGGGAGCGGGCTTGCTCGCGAAGGCGGTCTGTCAGTTGATATTGATATTGACTGACACGACGCCTTCGCGAGCAAGCCCGCTCCCACAGGGTTCACTGACTGGCACTTTATCCGGGATAAAAAAAGGGACCGCACCCTGCCAAGGAGACGGCCCCGGAAACTCGAAATCTGTTAGCGCTGATCAACATCGCTGTGACGCGATAATTGGCTGAAACGGTTATCCGATAAAGGAATGTTTAATTACTTTAATAGACCTGAATCGCATATACGAATCACTGCTTGCGTCACACCGTATCGTCCCTTTGGGTCAAATTGATGACCAGCATTTGAGTTTCCGGTTACATCATCAAACCTGAGCGGCACGCACCTCCTGCGTCTCGGTGGTGTCCTTGCGCACAAACCGGTTCGCCCGCCCGAACGTCCCGAAATCATTGAACCGCACCCCCATCTCGCGCATAACCTTGTGCGCCACCGGGACGGTCATCTGCCGGATGTAAAACGGCTCCTTCACCACAAAATGATGGATCCCGTGGCTGCTGCCAAAGTTGAAGCAGAATGCTTGCAACGGCCACATCCACCAAGGGTTCAGCACCTGGGTCTGCTGAATCACGTTCCCCGGTTCCACGTCACCGTAGTAGTGCATGTTCGAGCTGACAAAGTGCAGGCAGAACGTACGCAACACATTCGGGCCGATGATCACGACGGCCGCGATGTCGATCACCTGCATCACCGCCAAAGTAGTCGCCGACCATTCGATGGGCGCCCCCAGCAGATGCGCGATGCCGTTGGCGGAGTGAAAACCGAGGAACACGTACCACGCCCCCCAATGCACCAGCGCCAGCGGTGCGTAAACCTTCAGAAAGCGCTTGATGATGCTGAACTTGTGCGCCCGGGTCTTGGCCCGCAGCATGCGGATGAACGCCGACATCACGTTGTCGCCGACCATCAATAGCCGCGCGATTCCCCACGGCTCACCGTTGGTGATCGCCCGCTCTTCCATGTCGGCTTCGGTACCGGACACCTTGTGATGGTTTAGGTGCAAATGACGGCGGATCCAGGGATTGATGGTGCTCGGCCGTGCCAGCCATACCAGGCCCATCATCAGGTTATGCGGCACGCGCTGTTTGCGGAAGTACATGCTGTGGATCAGGTCATGCTCCAGCTCGTGGGTCAGCGAGGCGAAAAACGCGTTGAGCAACAGGCATACCCACCAGGCCATGTACCCGGTGATGTACAGCGCTGCGCAACCGATCATCCCGGCCAACGCGAAGGTCAGAATACCCGCGCCCAGGGCGTCCTGATGGGTAAGAATCGGGTAGCGCTGGCGCAGTTCGACGCCTTTGGCCAATACCACCTCGCGAATATGCGCTGATCGCTGTGCTGCATTCAGTCGCTGGGGACTTGCACAAGTACCGTCCATGCTTCCATCCTCTGGTTATTGATGTTCGCATCCTGCCCTGTGATGATTTACAGAGCGGTAGCCGTGAACGCCAACCTGTTGACCGGACGCGCCAATCAACATGACTGAACCGACCTCCCTCGCCAGCTGGACCCGCGCACTGCGCAAGCAGCTCGATGCGCTGGGGCTCGACAGCACAGCCCTGTGCCAACAGGCGGGGCTCGACCCGCAGTTGATGGACGACCCGAACGCCCGTTACCCGTTGTCCGGCACCACGCGCCTGTGGCACATCGCGGTGCAGGTCAGCGGCGACCCGGCGATTGGCTTGCGGGTGTCGCGCTTCGTCAGCCCCACCACGTTTCATGCGCTGGGTTATGCGTTGGTGGCCAGTGGCAGCCTGCGGGAAGTCTTCGAGCGCATCGTGCGTTATCACCAGGTGGTCAGCAACGCGCTGGATCTGGAATTGATCCGCGCTGAGGATCGCTACTACTTCCGCCTGAAAATCCCCCAAGGCAACCCCGCGCCAGCCTTCGAGGCCATCGACGCCTTCGCGGCGATTTACGTGCGCACCTGCCGCAATCGCCTGGGCCGTGACTACGCCCCGCTGGCGGTCTACCTGCGTCGTCCGGAACCGGCCGACCCGCACCAATGGCACAAAGTGTTCCGCTCGCCGGTATATTTCGCCGCCGACGAAGACCGACTGGAATTCGCCCTGGTGGATTTCGACAGTCACCTGGACGATGCCAACCCGGAACTGGCCGAACACAACGAAACCGTGCTCAAACGCACCCTGGCGCAACTCAAACCCCTGACCTGGGAGCGCAAGGTTCGTGACGCCATTGAAGAGCAATTACCCGAAGGTGAACCGTCGGCCGAATGCATCGCCCAAGCGCTGCACTTGAGTCTGCGCAGCCTTCAACGGCACCTGGCGGACGAAGGTTGTCGGTTCGATACGCTGCTCAACGAAAGTCGGGAAAACCTGGCGCTGCTGCACCTGCGCGACCCGCAATGCTCGTTGAGCGAAGTCAGTTACCTGCTGGGGTTCGCCGACACCAGCAGCTTCAGCCGTGCGTTCAAGCGCTGGACCGGGATGACGCCGGGGCAGTTTCGGGATGGGTTGCAGTGACAGATCCGAGAGGTGTTTTGAGTTTTCCGGCCTCTTCGCGGGCAAGCCCGCTCCCACAGTGAACCTGTGTGAATCACAATGTTGTGAACAACCGAAAACCCTGTGGGAGCGGGCTTGCTCGCGAAGGCGGTAGTCCATACGCCGCAAACCTTCAGCGCCCGCGATCCCGCCGCAACAACTTGCGCACCCGCTTCACCAGTTCACTGACGGCAAACGACTTGAGCAGGTAATCATCCTCATGCAATTCCAGCCCGCGCAGCCGATCTTCGATGCCATCCTTGGTGGTGAGGAGCAGCACCGGCGTGTCGCCGAGCTTGCGGATCTGTTGCAGCAATTGCCAGCCGTTGAGTCCCGGCAGCATCACGTCGAGGATGATCAGTTCGTACTCACCGGACTCGATAAAGCGCCGGCCGTCCATGCCATTAAGCGCCACATCCACCGCGTAACTCGCTTCGCTCAAGCCTTTGGCCAGGAGGCTGGCGGTTTCGGGTTCGTCTTCCACTAGCAACACACGCATGGCACACCTCGATTGTCGTCGTCACAGGCTAGGCGCGTTCGCGGATAAAGCCCATCAATACCGTGGTGATTTCAAAAGATCGCAGCCTTCGGCAGCGCCTACAGGTGCACGTCAAATCACCGCCAATGCTCGCAACCGTTCGGCATCCAGAATCTCGATCTCGCCATACTTTAGATTCAGAATCCCTTGCCCCTGCAAATCCTTGAGGAGCTGGTTGGTGGTCTGGCGCGACAGCGACAGCATCGACGCCAGTTGCTCCTGAGGCAGTTGCAGAACACGGCGCGGCGGGTCGATTTCACCGTAACCCTCGGCGATCATCAGCAAGCGATGAGCCAAGCGTGCCGGGGCTGGCATCAGGCTGAGCTGTTCGAGGTTGATGAAGGTCAGGCGCAGTTTTTGGCTCATCAGCAACGCCAGTTGCCGCCAGTAAACCGGTTGTTGGTCGAGCAACTTCAGCAGCGTCGCCTGCGGGATGTGCAACAGGATGCACTGGCCGACGGCATAGGCATCGTGGGTTCGCGGCTGGCCATCGAACAGGCAGATTTCGCCGAACCAGTGCGGCGCTTCCACCAGGCTCAGCAGCGCTTCCTTGCCCTGCTCGCTCACCGCACCAATGCGCACCGAACCTTCGAGCACTGCATACAGCCCGCACGGCGGATCACCGCGCTTGAATAGCAGTTGCCCCGACGGCAGGCGCCGAACCCGGGCCGCAGTCAGCAGACTATCCTGTAAAGGAACAGGTAAATGACTGAACCACTGCCCCGTATCCAGGCGAGAACGCCAAATCTGCATGTCCATGAAAACTCCTGGAGATTGTCGCCTGGCTGACAGAGCGAAAGATGAAACCCGGGGCATCATCCATCACCCTACAGGAGGAATAACAATGAAAAGCCTCGTTGACCATCTCAGTCAATACGCCGCCTACCACCGTGACCCGCGCAATATTGCCAGCCACTTTATCGGTATCCCGCTGATTGTAGTGGCGGTTGCGGTGTTGCTGTCGCGGCCGCAATGGGGCGCAGGCTGGATTTCGCCGGCGGTGCTGGTCGCGATGGCATCGGCGTGGTTTTACCTGCGCCTGGAGATTCGTCTTGGGGTGTTGATGACTGTGTTGCTCGGTCTGTGCATTTGGGCGGGCCAGGTACTCGCGCAGCAAAGTACGCTGGTCTGGCTGGCCAGCGGCATCGGGATGTTTGTGGTGGGGTGGGCGATTCAGTTTGTCGGGCATCATTACGAAGGGCGCAAACCGGCGTTTGTCGATGATGTGACGGGGTTGATTGTCGGACCGTTGTTCGTGGTGGTTGAGCTGGCGTTTTTGCTCGGGATGCGGCGTGAGCTGAAAGAGCAGATCGAGGCGCGAGTGGGCGGTGTGCGTTTGCGTCAGAAAGGTGCTGCGGCGTAGATCGCTTTCGCGAGCAAGCCCGCTCCCACAGGGTTTTGGGTTGGCCACAGATGTGTGTTCAACGCAGATTCACTGTGGGAGCGGGCTTGCCCGCGATGCTTTTGCCCTTAAATGTTGGCGACTTTCTGCCAGACCTTGGGCTTGAAGAATAGCGTCTCACCCTTGGCCAATCCGACCAGGCTGTCGTGGTCTTTCACCACTTCGGCTTCGATCAGCTCGCTTTGACCTTCGACCTTCAGCGTCACCCGCGTAGTCGCGCCCAGCGGACGAATATCGCGCACTTCAGCCGCATGGTGATCTTCCAGCTCATGCCGCGACAGTGACACTTCGTGTGGACGGAACAGCACGTGCCGGTCTTCGCCCAAATGCAGACGGTTCGAGTCGCCAAGGAAGTGATAGACGAAATCGCTGGCCGGGTTTTCGTAGACGTCGCCCGGTGAGCCGATCTGCTCGATCACGCCCTTGTTCATCACCACGATACGATCGGCGACTTCCATCGCCTCTTCCTGGTCGTGGGTCACGAACACCGACGTCAGGTTGATGTCTTCGTGCAGCCGTGCAAGCCAGCGACGCAGCTCTTTACGGACCTTGGCATCCAGCGCACCGAAGGGTTCGTCGAGCAGCAGGACTTTCGGTTCCACCGCCAAGGCACGAGCCAACGCAATGCGTTGACGCTGACCGCCGGAGAGTTGTTCCGGGTAGCGATCAGCCAACCAATCCAGTTGCACCATGTTCAGCAGTTCGTGGACTTTCACCGCGATCTGGCTCTCGCTCGGACGCTGGTTTTTCGGCTTCATGCGCAGGCCGAACGCGACGTTATCGAACACCGTCATGTGCCGGAACAAGGCGTAGTGCTGGAACACGAAACCGACGTTGCGATCACGCACGTCGTGGCCGGAAACGTCTTCGCCATGGAACACGATGTTGCCCTGATCCGGGGTTTCCAGGCCGGCGATGATTCGCAGCAACGTGGTCTTGCCGCAGCCGGACGGGCCGAGCAGCGCCACGAGTTCGCCGCTTTGAATGTCCAGGCTGATGTTGTCCAGCGCCTTGAACGCGTGGAAGTTCTTGCTGACGTTACGCACTTCGATCGACATGACTTATTCCTCCGCGGCGCTGGCGCGCAGGCGGTTAATACGGTTTTCGCTCCACTGCTTGAGCAGCAGGATGAAGAGCGCCAGGATCAGCAACAGGCTCGCCACGGCGAACGCGGCCACGTGGTTGTATTCGTTGTAGAGGATCTCGACGTGCAGCGGCAGGGTGTTGGTCACCCCGCGAATGTGCCCGGAAACCACCGACACCGCACCGAACTCACCCATGGCCCTGGCCGTGCACAGCACCACGCCATAGATCAGGCCCCATTTGATATTGGGAACGGTGACGTGCCAGAACATCTGCCAGCCATTGGCGCCAAGCAGGCGCGCGGCCTCTTCCTCCTGAGTGCCTTGTTCCTGCATCAGCGGGATCAGCTCACGTGCCACGAACGGCACGGTGACGAAAATCGTCGCCAGCACGATGCCCGGCAAGGCGAAGACGATCTGGATGTCGTGATCCTGCAACCACGGGCCGAACAGGCCTTGGGCGCCGAACATCAATACATAGACCAGACCGGCAATCACCGGCGACACCGAGAACGGCAGGTCGATCAGGGTCACCAGCATGCTCTTGCCGCGGAACGAGTATTTACTCACGCACCACGCCGCGCTGACACCGAACACCAGGTTCAGCGGCACCGAGATCAGCACCGCGATCACGGTGAGTTTCAACGCCGACAAGGCGTCCGGCTCGAAGATCGCGGTAAAGAACGCGCCCAGGCCCAGCTTCAGCCCCTGGGACACCACGATGAACAACGGCAATAGCAAAAACAGCGCGAAGATCAGCCAGCCGAGGCCGATCAAGACTCGCCGCGACGTGGCACTGCCACGGCGGGCGGCGTTCGAGGAGGCTGCTGCAATAGACGATTGGGACATTTTTCGCGCCTCCTTATGGGGTTTCGATGCGCCGCTGCAGCAAGTTGATCAGCAGCAACAGGACAAAGGAAACCACCAGCATCAGTACACCAATGGAGGTGGCGCCGGTGTAATCGTACTGGTCGAGTTTGACCATGATCAGCAGCGGCAGAATTTCGGTTTTCATCGGCATGTTGCCGGCGATGAAAATCACCGAACCGTACTCGCCGACCCCGCGGGCAAAGGCCAATGCGAAACCGGTCAGCCAGGCTGGTAGCAGCGCCGGCACCAGGATATGGCGGAAAACCTGTAACGGTTTCGCCCCCAGGCAAGCTGCCGCCTCCTCCACTTCGCGAGGGATATCGGCCAGTACAGGCTGTACCGTACGTACTACGAATGGAAGTGTTACAAAAGTCAGCGCCAGGGTGATACCGAGGGGGGTATACGCGATCTTGAAGCCCAGGTCCGCCGCGAACTGACCCACCAGACCGGTGGGGGTGTACAGCGCGGTCAGCGCGATACCGGCCACCGCTGTGGGCAAAGCAAAGGGCAGGTCGATCATCGCGTCGATGACTTTGCGTCCCGGGAACGTGTAGCGCACCAGCACCCAGGCCAGCAGCGTGCCAATGATGCCGTTGATGATCGCGGCATAGAGCGCGGTGCCGAAACTCAGCTTCAACGCCGCGAGCACCCGTGGCGCCGAGATGATCGCCCAGAACTGCTCCCAGGTAAGTTGAGCGGCATGCACGAACATCGCCGCCAGTGGAATGAGCACAATCAAGCTGAGGTACACCAAGGTGTAGCCCAGCGTCAGCCCGAAGCCGGGTATGACGGGGGAGATACGACGCGACATAAAAGTCCTTGGTTGAGAACGCGCTAAGCCCCGACGGTGAAATCGGGGCCTGTTAGCCAATGCCAGCCACTTAAGTGCTAAACCTGTGGGAGCGGGCTTGCTCGCGAAGGCGGTGCCTCAGGCGACATCAATGTTGACTGTGCCGCTGTCTTCGCGAGCAAGCCCGCTCCCACATGGATTGCGCATTGGCTGATCTATTTCAGGTTACTGCGCCTGATAAATCTGGTCGAACACGCCACCGTCATTGAAGAATTTCGGTTGCGCGGTTTTCCAGCCGCCGAAGTCCTTGTCGATGGTCACCAGCTCCAGTGTCGGGAACTGTTTGGCGTACTTGGCGGCCACTTCTTTGTTACGTGGACGATAGAAGTTTTTCGCCGCGATTTCCTGGCCGGCCGGGCTGTACAGGTGCTTGAGGTACGCTTCAGCAATGTCAGTGTTGCCCTTTTTCTCGGCGTTCTTGTCGACCACGGCCACCGGTGGTTCGGCAAGGATCGACAGCGACGGTACAACGATGTCGAACTTGTCGGCACCGCCGTCTTCTTTCAACGCCAGGAAGGCTTCGTTTTCCCAGGCCAGCAACACGTCGCCCTGACCGTTGTTGACGAAGGTGATGGTCGAGCCGCGAGCACCGGTGTCCAGCACAGGCACGTGTTTGAACAGGGTCTGCACGTACTCTTTGGCCTTGGCTTCATTACCGCCGTTGGCTTTCAGGCCATAAGCCCAGGCCGCGAGGAAGTTCCAGCGTGCGCCGCCGGAGGTTTTCGGGTTCGGGGTGATGACTTCCACGCCGTTTTTGGTCAGATCACCCCAGTCCTTGATGCCTTTCGGGTTGCCTTTGCGCACCAGGAACACGATAGTCGAGGTGTAAGGTGTGCTCGCTTCCGGAAGACGCTTCTGCCAGTCGACCGGCAGGCTCTTGCCGAGCTTGGCGACTTCATCGATGTCACCAGCCAGGGCCAGGGTCACCACGTCGGCCCGCAGACCGTCGATCACCGCCCGGCCCTGCTTGCCCGAACCACCGTGGGACTGCTGGATTTTCACGTTGTCGCCAGCGTGGTCCTTTTTCCAGAAGTTGATGAACTCGGCGTTGTACTCCTGGTACAGCTCACGGGTCGGGTCATACGACACGTTGAGCAGCTCGTAATCCTTGGCAACCGCGGAACCAGCAAAAAGGGCACTGGCCAGGGCGGCCAAAGCAAAATGACGAATCGACGACATGGTGAAAGCTCCTGGAATTCTTGATGTGTTGGCTTTTTCTTATGGTCTGGAACGGGTTGCCTGTTCGAAGATCGCAGCCTTTACATCAGCCTCCCGTAGGAGTTGCCGAAGGCTGCGATCTTTTGATCTTTCAATCTTTCGCTTCAGCTCGGCTTGTTGCCCGGGCTCTGCAAACGGAATTTCTCTTTGCGTTCGATCTGAACCACCTGGGCGTTATGCACGGTGATTTCCACCGCGCCAAAGCGCAGATCGCGCAAAGCGCTTTGGATCTCACGCAAAATGGTGGCTTCGTCCTGCCCGTCAACACTACGTAGGGATGCGCTCATGGTGCTGCTCCTTAATGAGATATGCCTGGCAGTGGCGGGCACTGCTTACGGCGTAAGGGCAATAGTAGATAGGCGCGGATATTCTTAAAAAGACTATTTAAGAATGTTTATATAACTAGAAGGCATTATTTGATGGGGCAAGGATTTGCGGAACGTTATTAGCTTGAAGATCAAAAGATCGCAGCCTTCGGCAGCTCCTACAGGGGCTCACCGACCCCTTGCAGGAAGGCTGCGATCTTTTCGCTTTCAGGAAATCACTGGCGCCCGAGCCCAATCCAATGATGCCGCCGACACTGGCCGCCCAAACCAGTACCCCTGCCCCAAATCACAGTCGTGCTCGAACAGGAAACTCGCCTGCTCGACCTGCTCGATCCCCTCGGCATGCACTTGCATCCCCATGCTCTGCGCCAGCGCAATGATTACCCGCGCGATCGCCGCGTCATCCTCATCACCCGGCAAGCCTGCGACAAACCCCTGATCGATCTTGAGCTTTTGCACCGGCAAACGCTTGAGCCGCAGCAACGATGAATAGCCCGTGCCGAAGTCGTCGATGGCCAGCCGCACGCCCAACTCGCGTAAGCGATGCATCTGCTCCAGCGCCACTTCCGGGTCTTCCATCACCGCGCTTTCGGTGACTTCCAGCTCCAGATACGCCGGATCCAGCCCGGTGTCGTGCAGCACCTGAGCCACCTGCTGATACAACTCGCGTCGGGCGAACAGGCGAGAAGAAACGTTCACCGCGACAAACGACAACACCACGCCCGCCGCTTGCCACTGGCACATCTGCTGGCAGGCCTGACGCATGATCCAGGCATCGATCTCGGCAATCAGCCCGGTGCGTTCGGCGATGGGGATGAATTCAGCCGGCGACACCAACCCACGTTGCGGATGCTCCCAGCGCACGAGAGCCTCGACGCCGATCAGGCGACTGGTTTTGAGGTCATGCACGGGTTGGTAATAAACCCGCAATTGCTGTTGCTCCAGCGCTCGGCGCAATTGGAATGCGATCTCGACGCGCTGCTGGGCGTGCGCGGTCAATTCTTCGGTGTAGAGGGCATAGCCGTCGCGGCCAGCGCTCTTGGCCTTGAACAGCGCCGAGTCGGCGTTGCGCAACAGTTGCTCGGCACTCAAGGCATCGCTTGGAAACAGGCTGATGCCGATGCTGGCGTTGATAAATAGCGGATGTCCGTCGATCTGGAACGGTTCCTTAAGGCCATCGATGACTCGCTGAGCCAGCGCCGCGGCATGCCCCGGTTGCGGGCAGTTTTCAGTCAATACCGCAAATTCGTCGCCGCTGAGCCGCGCCAGAGTGTTGCCCGGGCCGAACAAGGCATTCAGGCGCTCAGCCACAGCCTTGAGCAGTTGGTCACCGACACTGTGACCGAGACTGTCATTGATCAACTTGAAATGATCGAGGTCGATCATCAGCAACGCGCAACCGCGCTTGTGGACCTGCGCCGAGGCCACGGCCTGCCCGGCACGGTCGGTTAGCAGAAGGCGATTGGGCAGATCGGTCAACGGATCGTTATGGGCCAGATGCGTCAATTCATGCTCGGAGTTCTTGATCGCGCTGATGTCGGAAAACACCGCAACGTACTGGCTGAGCCGTCCCTGATCGTCGCGAATGAGGCGGATCGTCTGCCATTGCGGGTAGATCTCGCCGTTTTTACGGCGATTCCAGATTTCTCCGCTCCACTCACCAAGGCTGTCGAGTGCCGCGAACATCACCTGGTAGAAAACCGGCGGGTGATGGCCCGACTTGAACATGTTCGGTCGCTGCCCCAGCACTTCTTCACGCTGATAGCCGGTGATTTCCATGAACGCCCGGTTCACATGGACGATCAACCCGTTGCTATTAGTGACCAGCACCCCTTCACGGGTGCAATCGAACACCGCTGCCGCCTGACGCAAACGTTCCCTGTCTGCATTACGCTCACGCAACTTGGCGCCGACACCCAGACAGCGAAACAATCGCGCCCGCGCAATGAAGATCAGTCCGGCACTGAACGCCACCCAGGCATAACCGTTGATCAGCTGCCAGCGCAGGAGGTCGGGGGAACTATCGAAGAACCTGTTCAGTAAATAACCACTAAACTGGAACCAGGCGACGGAAAGCACCAGGTAGAGCAGCGCTGCACGCAAAGCATCGCGATAGGTGGCTGACATTAGAGCGTCCATGTCCCTACAAAAAGGCTGGAATTATAGATTAAAGACACATCCAGCCACTCTTATCTGAAAGGGCGACTGGTTTTATCTGTGGGCTAAGTGATAATGCAACGGCTGTTTTTTTCTTTATCGAGGGTCCTATAGGCTATGTGGTACGAAGGTTTTCTTGGCTTATCGCCCTGGTCACTGGTGGCAGTCACCCTACTGATGACCCACGTGACGATCGTCGGCGTCACGGTTTATCTGCATCGCTATTCAGCCCATCGCTCGCTTGAGCTCAATGCCGGCCTGAAACATTTTTTCCGCTTCTGGCTGTGGTTGACCACGGCGCAGAACACCCGTGAGTGGACCGCCATCCACCGCAAACACCACGCCAAATGCGAAACCGTCGATGACCCGCACAGCCCGGTCATCAAGGGGTTGTCCACCGTTCTGCGCAAAGGCGCCGAGCTGTACCGCGCCGAAGCGGAAAACCCCGAAACCCTGCGCATCTACGGCAAGAACTGCCCCGAAGACTGGATCGAACGCAACCTCTACAGCCGCTTCCCGCTGTTGGGCGTGGCGATCATGGGCGTCATCGACCTGCTGCTGTTCGGCACCATCGGCATCACCATCTGGGCCATCCAGATGATGTGGATCCCGGTGTGGGCCGCAGGCGTGGTCAATGGCCTGGGCCATGCCATCGGCTACCGCAACTTCGAATGCCGCGATGCGGCGACCAATCTGGTGCCTTGGGGCATCCTGATCGGCGGCGAAGAACTGCATAACAACCATCACACCTACCCTAACTCAGCCAAACTGTCGGTGAAGAAATGGGAATTCGACCTCGGCTGGGCCTGGATCCAGGTTTTCAGCTTCCTGCGTCTGGCCAAGGTCCAGCGGGTTGCGCCGATCGCCCACCGCGTTGAAGGCAAAGGCAGCCTGGACATGGACACTGCCATGGCGATCCTCAACAACCGCTTCCAGATCATGGCTCAATACCGCAAGCTGGTGATCGCGCCGCTGGTCAAGCAAGAGCTGGAAAAGGTCGATCACTCGGTCCGTCATCAGTTCCACCGGGCCAAGCGCTTGCTGTCGCGGGAAACCAGCCTGCTGGACGACAAGCACCATATGCGCATCCAGACCATGCTCGAGCACAGCCAGGCGCTGAAGGTAATTTACGAGAAACGCCTGGCCTTGCAACAGATCTGGGTCAAGACCAGCTCAAATGGTCACGACATGCTGGCCGCCATCAAGGATTGGGTACACGAGGCCGAGGCCAGCGGGATTCAATCCCTGCGTGACTTCGCCGGCCAGTTGAAAACCTACTCCCTGCGCCCTGCCACCTGACCTGTAGGAGCTGCCGCAGGCTGCGATCTTTTGATTTGAAAGAGCAGATCAAAAGATCGCAGCCTGCGACAGCTCCTACAAACGCATCGCCAGTACCGCCCAGCGGCCTCCTCCCCCATCACCACAAATACCGGGAACTTCGCTCCAAATCCCCTATCTCAAAGACACTTCGCCATCCAGGCGGGCTCTGTTTTTGGCCGCTGTCGACATAGCGGCACGCCCTTTGAGATTTGTGCCGATGGTTAATAAAAGCCTACAAGACACATCCCTTCCACAGTGGCCCGAGGCCGCGCAAACCCTGATGGCGCTGATGCATGCCCAGGGTGAAGTGGCACGCCTGAGCGAACGCGAACAGCTGTTCAGCTCGCTGCTGGTCAGCGTCAACGCCGTGCTTTGGGCATTCAACTGGGAAACCCGTCAGGTGCTTTACGTCAGCCCGGCCTATGAACGGATTTTCGGCCGCCCCGCCGGTCTGTTGCTGTCCGACTACAACCACTGGCGCGACAGCGTCTATCCCGACGATCTGGACTACGCCGAGCGTAGCCTGGCGCAAGTGCTGGTCAAAGGCGCCGTTGAAGACCGCGAGTACCGCATCATCGCTGCCGACGGCCAGGTGCGCTGGCTCAGCGACAAGTGTTTCATCAACCGTCAGGCCGAGCCGGGTCAACCGGTGATCATCGTCGGCATTGCCGAAGACATCACCGAAAAAAAGCAGATGGAAGCCGAGCTGCAACATCTGGCCAGCACCGACGTGTTGACCCAAAGCAGCAATCGCCGACACTTCTTCGAATGCGCCCATCGCGAATTCGAGCAGGCGCGGTTGAACGGTGCGCCGATGGCGTTCCTGCTGCTGGACATCGATGACTTCAAAGTGGTCAATGACACCTACGGCCATCAGGAGGGCGATAAGGTGCTGCAACGCATCGCCGAGAGCGGTCGCGCGGCCCTGCGGCGTGGTGATCTGTTCGGACGGATCGGCGGTGAGGAATTCGCGGCGGTGTTTCCCGGCTGTGCACCGGACATGGCCATGCAAGTGGCCGAGCGTCTGCAACGGGAAATTCAGCGGTTAAGCTTCAGCCATGACAACCAGACCTTCGGCATCACCGTCAGCCAGGGCCTGAGCAGCCTTACATACGAGGATGAAAGCATCGACAGGCTGTTCGCCCGCGCCGATGCGGCGATGTACCAGGCCAAGCGCCAGGGCAAGAACCGCATCATTTCTGGCTGACAGACCTGACACGGACCAAATGTGGGAGCGGGCTTGCTCGCGAAGAGGGTGTGTCAGTCAATATCAATGTGGCTGACACACCCTCTTCGCGAGCAAGCCCGCTCCCACAAGGGTCTGGGTTGAGCTTATTTTTTGCGCAAACGCATCAATTCCGGCAATCCGATCTTGAGCAACCGCGCTGTGCGGCTCTTGGCCAGCGCCTCGATCCCCTCATGCTCGGTCAGGCGCGCCAGTTGCGCGGCCATGTTCATCACCAGCGCTTCACGGGAGTAAACCCCGCCACCGAGTTGGTAAACCGCCGCAATCAGCTCCCGCAGCTCCAAGGGCAGCCGCCAGCGGGTCCGTAGCGCCGAACCATAGGCCGCGCCGAATTCGGCCAATACATCGCCGACTTCTTGCCATTCATCCAGCTCACCGCCGGCCTGCTTCCACTCCTGCAAACAACGCAGCAACGCCAGGTCGCCGAGGCAATGCAGCATGCCTGCGCAATAACAGCGCGCCTGATCCAGATCCAGCAAACGCGCCAGTGTCCGGGCGTATTCGGCGGTGTGCAGCGACAACTCCCAATAACGCTCGGCATAGTCCGCCAGCTGCGGATCACTGAGCCGGGCACTGCGTTTGAGAGCGAGCCCCAGAATCAGGTTCATGCTTTGCCCGGTGCCCAAGCGTTGCAGCGCCTGGGCCAGGGTTTGCACAGCGACGCCATGATGCTGGGCTGCGCTGTTGGCGGCGGCGATCAGGACAGCGGTAATTTGCGGATCAGTGCGGATTTCGTCTTCCAGCCGCGTCAGATCGAGGCCATCGGGGTTGAGGCTACGTTTGATCGCCACCTGCACATCGGTCATCAACGGCGCACCCTCCGCCAGTTCGCGACGTCGCTCCAGGTACACCGACAAGGTCATGCCTGGCGCCAATGAAGGCGCCTCACAGGACACCTCTTCGCCGGCGTTCAGCAACAAATCCTGCAGGCGCTGGGTCAGGCTTTCGATGTTCAAGGGTTTGGTCAGGTACGCCGTGGGCGCCAGGGGCAAGACTTCGCGCACGCTGGCGCTGTCGTTACGGCTGCTCATCAGAATGAAGGGCAGCGGCGGATTACGCTTACGCTGCCGGACACTGCGCAGAACGTTCAGGCCATCGACGCCAGGCAACTCCCAGTCGACGATTACCAGGTCATAAGGATTTTCCGCCAACAGCTGCAAGGTCTCCTGGCCATCGGCACACAGGTCCAGCCGCGCGTCGCAGCGCACATTCAACAACACCTGCTTGAGCAGATCGCGAGACCAAGGGTCCGCCTCGGCAATCAGCACACGCGGTATAGCAGGTAAAACCACAGCAGTCATCGCACACTCCAACGGCAATGCTTGCACCTTAGTCAATGATGGCCATTCGATACAGCTCAATTGCCCTGATGTGTTTCAAGCACCATAAAAAAACCCGCCGAGGCGGGTTTTTTGTCGATCAGATCACAAATGAATCAGAGCACTCGGATCACAGCTCGGCGAAGCACTCTTCGATGATCGCCAGACCTTTGTCCAGTTGCTCGTCCGGCGAGGTCAGCGGTACCAGTACGCGCAGAACGTTGCCGTAGGTGCCGCACGACAGCAGGATCAGGCCCTTATCACGCGCCTTGGCCACAACCGATGCCACTGCAGCAGCGTTCGGCTTGTGGCTGTCGCCGTCGACGAACAGCTCGACCGCGATCATTGCGCCCAGGGCACGCACTTCGCCGATGACCGGGTATTTGGCCTGGATGGCTTTGAGGCCAGTCACCAGACGCTCGCCAACCGCTTTGCAACGGTCCAGCAGGTGCTCTTCTTCGAACACTTCCATCACGGCCAGGGCCGCGGCGCAAGCGATCGGGCTACCGGCGTAAGTACCGCCCAGGCCGCCTGGAGCGATAGCGTCCATGTATTCGGCCTTGCCGCACACACCGGCCAGCGGGAAACCGCCAGCGATGGATTTGGCGAAGGTGGTCAGGTCAGCAGCAACACCCATCTGTTCCATGGCGAAGAAGGTGCCGGTACGGCCAGCGCCGGTCTGTACTTCGTCAGCGATCAACAGAATGCCGTGCTGGTCGCACAGGGCGCGCAGACGCTTCATGAACTCTTTAGGCGCGACGTAGAAACCGCCTTCGCCCTGAACTGGCTCGATGATGATGGCAGCGATGTCACGCGGCTCAGCGTCGTTCTTGAAGATGCGCTCGATGCTGGCGATCGAATCGTCGATGCTCACACCGTGCAGTTCGTTCGGGTACAGCGCGCGGAAGATGCCGCCTGGCATCAGGCCCATGCCGGCCGAGTAAGGCACGACTTTACCGGTCAGGCCCAGGGTCATCATGGTGCGACCGTGGTAAGCCCCGGTGAACGCGATTACGCCAGCACGGCCAGTGGCGGCGCGGGCGATCTTGATCGAGTTTTCCACGGCTTCGGAGCCGGTGGTCACCAGCAGGGTTTTCTTGGCGAAATCACCCGGCACCTTGGCGTTGATTTTTTCGCACACTTCCACGTACGGCTCGTAGGCCAGTACCTGGAAGCAGGTGTGGGTCAGCTTGTTCAGCTGTTCGGTAACGGCGGCGATGATTTTCGGGTGCACGTGACCGGTGTTCAGCACAGCGATGCCGCCGGCGAAGTCGATGAACTCGCGACCTTCAACGTCGGTCACGGTGGCGTTCTTCGCGGACTCGGCGAAGATCGGGTGAATCTGGCCAACACCGCGCGGTACAGCAGCTTCGCGGCGTTTCATCAGGGATGCGTTAGTCTTGCTCATAGTGTCCTCATTCACCGCTCATCGGGCGGCGTGGTTCAAGGAAAGTGCGGCGGGGAGGCAACTACGGCAGCATGCGATGATCGACTGCCACAGCTTTCCCGGCCACAGAGAAAATTCCGTTTGAAGCGTCGCAAAGGGACAGCGCTCTCGTGCCCTTTGCGCTTGAAGCAATGCCTTGCCTTAGATGCCCAGGCAGAGGTATTTGATTTCCAGGTAATCTTCGATGCCGTACTTGGAGCCTTCACGGCCCAGGCCCGACGCCTTGATGCCGCCGAACGGTGCGACTTCGTTGGAGATCAACCCGGTGTTGACGCCGACCATGCCGTATTCCAGGGCTTCAGCCACACGGAACACACGGCCCAGGTCACGAGCATAGAAGTACGAGGCCAGACCGAACTCGGTGTCGTTGGACATCGCGATCACATCCGCTTCGTCTTTGAAGCGGAACAGTGGCGCCAATGGACCGAAGGTTTCTTCCTTGGCCACGGCAGCGTTGTTCGGCACGTTGGTCAGAATGGTCGGCTCGAAGAAGTTGCCTTGCATGCTCTTACCACCCGCCAACACGGTAGCGCCTTTGCCGACGGCGTCAGCAATGTGCTCTTGAACCTTGGCCACGGCTTTCTCATCGATCAGCGGGCCAGTGGTGGTGCCGTCTTCCAGACCGTTGCCGATCTTGAGTTTGGCCACGGCCACTTTCAGTTTTTCGGCGAACGCGTCGTAGACCGAATCCTGAATGTACAGGCGGTTGGCGCAAACGCAGGTCTGGCCGTTGTTGCGGTACTTGGAAATGATCGCGCCTTCGACGGCCTTATCCAGGTCCGCGTCGTCGAACACGATGAACGGCGCGTTACCGCCCAGTTCCAGCGAAACTTTCTTGATGTCCTTGGCGCACTCGGTCATCAACTGACGACCGATTTCGGTCGAACCGGTGAACGACAGTTTGCGCACGATCGGGTTGCCGGTCAGCTCGCTGCCGATATCGCCGGCGCTGCCGGTCACCACACTGAACACGCCGTTCGGAATACCGGCACGTTGAGCCAGTTCAGCCAGCGCGAATGCCGAGAACGGGGTTTGCGAAGCCGGCTTGAGCACCATGGTGCAACCAGCGGCCAGGGCCGGGCCGGCTTTACGGGTGATCATCGCGGCCGGGAAGTTCCACGGAGTAATCGCAGCGGTCACGCCGATCGGCTGCTTGATCACGATCAGGCGCTTGTCTGGCTGGTGGCCCGGAATCACGTCACCGTAGACGCGCTTGGCCTCTTCGGCAAACCACTCGATAAAGGAAGCGGCATAAACGATCTCGCCCTTGGCTTCAGCCAATGGCTTGCCCTGCTCCAGAGTCATCAGGCGAGCCAAATCATCCTGGTTCTCGATGATCAGTTCGAACCAGCGACGCAGCTTGTTCGCGCGCTCCTTGGCGGTCAGCCCACGCCAGGCCGGCAGCGCTTTATCAGCGGCTTCAATCGCACGGCGGGTTTCGGCAGCGCCCATTTTCGGCACAGTGCCCAGAATTTCGCCCGTTGCCGGGTTATTGACCTTGATCGTCTGACCGTTGTCCGCATCGACCCAAGCGCCATCGATAAAGGCTTGCTGGCGGAACAACTGGGTGTCTTTAAGCTGCATGTCGGCTTTCCTTAACAGCACCGCGCGAGGCGGAGCGAATTATGATTGTAGAAAGGCGCCTTATAGGCTGCCGTCAGGGAAATCATTCACCGGGCTGAAGCACATAAATAGCGCACTGATCGAACTCGTGCGGTTCAGCACCCAGACAAGAGCGTTTGAAATCTCAAACGAATCCTAGGATCAAAGGGGGTAAAGGACAATAGGCTGTTCGAAAAAAAGAACGAAAACGCCGCATTTGCCTATTTTTTCTGATCAGCGTAGCAATCGTAGGTTACGCTTTTGAAAAAGGCAGACGATTCAGCAGCATGGACGCCCGCAGTGCATATGAGTATCATGGCGCCCGCATCGCACCAGTAGCTCAGCTGGATAGAGTACTGCCCTCCGAAGGCAGGGGTCGTGGGTTCGAATCCCGCCTGGTGCACCATATGTAGAGTGAGAAAGCCTCAGATCTTAGGGTCTGGGGCTTTTTTGTGGGCTTTCTTCATGCCCCAAGGCGACTTGCTGAAGGGATGCAGTTGTTCGGTTTAATCGAACAACTGCCATTGATCAAAAAACCGCCAAAGCGGTTTTTTCATTCTGTCGTCCAGTCAAACTCGTCGTACTCATCATCGTCTTCTTCGTCCTCGATCAACTCATCATCAAGGACGTCTTCCTCAAGCGCTTCCTCTTCCTGCTTCGCCAGCAGAAATTCCTTACGACTCTCAGTCACTGCTCGCCGCAGTTCCTCACCCTTCACCGGGCAGTTGAGCATTTGGGCGATGCGGTCGATTTTTTGGGCCACGGCATCCTCCAACGCATCGGCTATGGGCTGATAGTGCGCGCTTTCGGGTGTCGATGCCAAATTTGCCGACCGCTGTTCACCTCATTTCTTCTGCAAATCCTTGAGTCGGGCCGTGAGGTTTTCCTTGGGGAAGCGCTTGTGCAGTGTCGTCATCAGCGCCTCGGCGGCTTGGGTTTGACCGGCGTCTTGCAGGCGTATCACTTCACGTAATTGATCATCCAATGACTTGGCCGGCGCGGCTGCGCGTTTGCTGACTTTGGCTTCGTCAGCCATTTGGCTATTGATCGACTCGCGCTGCAACGGCGCAGAAAACTCCGCCATTGGCGCAGCCGGTGCGGGCGCGGACATGGCGCCGGCTGGTGCAGCCTGGGCGCGAGCAGCGGGTTCATTCGCTTCAGCGGCTTCCTGTTTGGAGAGCGGTGCGGAGGCTTTGGGCGCAGGCGCGAAGTCATAGCTCGGCAGTTGTTCCGGCGTGCGTTGCACCAGTGCCAGCATCAGCGCGACGCCGACGAGGCTGGCGAATGCCACTTGCCAGCGGGGTTTCTGGCAGGCCTGCACCCAGCGTTGCCACAGGTTCGGCTTCGGCGCGGGGGCTTCGCGATGGGCCGTTGCGAGGATGAAGGCGTCGAGATGCGCCGGTGGTTCGCCGCTGCTGTGATCGCGAAAATGCTTGAGCACTTCATCGTCGGGCGATGGCGGTGTTTGTCGGGCGTCAGTCATGTCAGTACCTCCTCGGCCAGCAGCCGACGCAGTTTTTGCTGGGCGTAGCGCAAGCGGCTTTTTACGGTTTCCAGCGGGGTTTCGGTAAGGGTGGCGATCTGCGGCAGGTCGAGGTCGCCGTGGGCGCGCAGCAGGAACACTTCGCGCTGGTCGGCGGGCAGGGTTTGCAGGGCGGCTTCGAGGCGTTGACCGTCGCGGCTCAGGCTTAGCAGTTGTTCGGGGTCGGCCGCGTCATCGATCAGTGCATGGGTTTGCTCGTCATAGCTGTCGTGCAAGGGGTTGTGGATTCCGTGTTTGCGCCAGTGATCGATCAGTCGGTTGCGGGCAATCTGGTAGAGCCAGGTACGAAAGTTCGCCCGACCTTGTGGCTGACTGGTGCTGCGGATCAGACTCAGCCAGGTTTCCTGGTACACCTCTTCGGCCAGTTCGGGCTTGCCGCTGAGGCCGAGGAGGAATCGATAAAGGCCCTGGCGATGGCGGGCGTACAAAACTTCGAACGCCGGCCCGTCGCCCGAGCGGTAGCGCGCCAGCAGCGATTCGTCGCTGCCGGCGGCTGAGCTGATTACAGGATCGGACATGTCAGTGCTGGCCTCTTTCACTCTATCCGGTTGTCATTGGGCTGTTGATTCGAAGCCGTCGGGGTTCGCAGGCTCTGCGCCAACTCCACCAACTGCACGAACTCACTGCGCAGGCCGAACTGATCGTCACCTCGTGCGCCACGGGCCAGGGCTTCGGTGTCTTTCAGGCTGAAATCGCCGGTGTAGCGCCCGTCCTTGAGCTGCTGGGAAAAGGCAGCGACGGCGGCGGCAAAGCGCAGGTCATCGCTGGCGGCCGAGAGTTTGCCGGCCTCACCCTTCAGGATTGGCCGCTCGATCAAGCGACTGTTCCCACCTTCCGGCAACTGATAACGCACTCGCAGCATCGCCAATTCTCCGGTTTTTGCGGAAACATCGGCCGCAGCATTGCCATAGCGCAACGGTTCCAGCCAGCCCTTCTCGCCCTTGGGCACAATTTCATACAACGCGGTCACCGTATGTCCTGCACCGATTTCTCCGGCATCGATTTTGTCGTTGCTGAAATCCTCACGCTTCAAGGCGCGATTTTCATAACCCAACAGCCGATATTCGCTGACCTGCGCCGGGTTGAACTCCACTTGCAGCTTCACGTTTTTTGCCACCACCGCCAAAGTCGAACCGAGCTGATCCACCAGCACTTTGCGCGCCTCGCGCAGGTTGTCGATGTAGGCGTAGTTGCCGTCACCAGCGTCGGCCAGTTGTTCCATCAGGTGTTCATTGTAGTTATCCACACCAAAACCCAGGGTGGTCAGGGACACGCCGGTCTTGCGTTTATCCACAGCCATTTGCTTGAGGCTGTCGAAGTCGCTGATGCCGACGTTGAAGTCACCATCGGTGGCCAGCAGGATGCGGTTGATGCCTTTGGGGATAAACGCCTGTTGCGCCATTTGATAAGCCAGTTCGATACCCGACGCGCCGGCGGTCGAGCCGCCCGCAGTCAATTGATCGATGGCGATACGAATTTTTGCTTTTTCCCGTCCGGAAGTTGGCTCCAGGACGACGCGAGTCTCTCCGGCATAGACCACCAGTGAAACCCGGTCCTGCTCGCGCAATTGATCGACCAGCAATTTCAGGGTGCTTTTGACCAGCGGCAAACCTTCGCGACGGTCCATGGAGCCGGACACGTCCACCAGAAACACCAGGTTCGCCGGAGCCAGTTGCGCCACCGCGCGATCGGATGCCTTGATGCCGATGCGCAGCAATCGGGTATGCGGGTTCCATGGCGACGGCGCCAGCTCGGTGGTCACGCCGAACGGCGAGCCATCGGTGGGCAAGGCGTAGTCGTAGGGGAAGTAATTGACCATTTCTTCCAGCCGCACCGCCCCTTCGGGAGGCAAGCGCCCCTGATTGAGCAAGCGCCGGACATTGGCGTAGGCGCCGGTGTCGACATCGGCACTGAAGGTCGAGACCGGTGCTTCGGTCACGCTGTGAATCGGGTTATCGGCCAACGCCTGATATTGCTCCCGCTGCTCATCCCGATAGCCCTGTGGATAAGCCTCACCGGCCGGCATGGGCGCGAAAGCGACTAACGGTGCCGGTCGCGCGCTGCGCTTGGCCATCGAGGTGTCCGCCATGTCTGCTTCGCGGCGCACCAACGCTTCAGTTTTCGGCGCCTCTTGAATCGGTGGCGCAACCGCTGCCGGGCTGTTCGTCTCAGAGTCTGGCGTGGATGACGCGCCGCAACCGGCAACGGCCAGCAACAACCCGGCGGCGAAACCCTGGGCGGCCGGGCGGAGGAAATGCAGAGGGAGGGACATGGGGGCTGACCTCAGGAGGAAATTGACTCATTCATCCTCTGAGACGGACAGCCCGGCAGGTTCGGGTTAATCGCCGGAAAAAATCTTCAGCGGTGATATCGCCGCACCACGCTGCTGTTTTTCAGAACATGGCCTTTGATTTGTTCCATCAGTTGCGCGCGGGTCAGACCGGCAGGCAAGGCGTCTGGCGCCAGGTCCAGGGCGTAAAGCTGAATGATGTAGTGATGGGAGCTGTCGCCAATGGGCGGGCAAGGGCCAATGTAACCGGTGGTGCCTTTGATGTTGGTGCCGCCCACGCCTTCGAGGGCAGATTTGGCACCGACACCGGCCGGGATCTGCCGTGTCGTGGCCTTGATGCCGTAATGAATCCAGTGATCGACGCCCAGGCCTTTCTGGCCGTCCGGGTCGTGCATGACGATGGCGTAGCTGAGGGTGCCCTGGGGGCCGGCGTTCCAGCTCAGGGCCGGGGACTGGTTCTTGCCGCCGCAACCGCTGGCATCGCTGGCCGCCGCCGATGTGAACAGACGATTGTCCGAAACACCGGGAATGCTGAGGGTGAAACGCTCCTGGGCCTGCGCCGGAAACTGCACGCAAAGGGCGACTGCAACGGCCGCCAGCCAAGGGGTCAAAAAAGTCAATCGGGTCATACCGGAGCACCTTGTGCGGGTGAGGCCGTCGTCGGCTGGCAAACTATAGCCGGACCGTTCGTGCGCTGGCAGCAGAATTGGCTGAACCTGGGAATAAGCGCCAAACTCCTAAGTGAAACACTTGCCAGGAGATCGATCATGGCCCTGCATCGCGTCGCCCGTTTCGCCGATGTACCCCAAGACCGTGGCCTTGAAGTCCGGATCGATAAGACGAAAATCGTCTTGCTGCGGCTCGGCGATCAATTGCGCGCCTATCAGGGTAAATGCCCGCACGCCGGGGCTCCCTTGGCCAAAGGTGCGCTGTGTGAGGGGCGGCTGATCTGCCCGTGGCACAAGGCAGCGTACCGGCTCGAAGACGGCGCGTTATGCGAGCCGCCGTCCCTGGACAGTCTGCGACGCTACCCGCTTGAAATCCGCGACGATGAGGTCTGGGTCGATGACCAGCCAATGCCCACCGCGAGCACACCGCCGGCTGATGATAAGCGGACCTTTGTCATTATCGGCGCCGGTGCCGCCGGTACGGCTTGTGCCGCAGCGCTACGGGAGAAAGGCTTCGGCGGCCGGGTATTGCTGATCGACCGTGAGCCCGAGGCCGGCTACGACCGTACGGTGTTGAGCAAATTCGTGATTGCAGGCGAGATGCCGCCGGACGAAGTGCCACCTCTGCGCGATGAAAACTTTTATCAAGAACAGCGCATTGAGCGGATAAACAGTGATGTGATGGGCCTGGATGCAGCGAACCGGACTCTGCGCCTGGCCGATGGTCAATCGTTGAGCTATGACGCCGCCGTGATCGCCACCGGCGGCATACCCAAAACCCTGTCGCTACCTGGCGCCGACCTGCCGCAGGTATTCGTGCTGCGCTCGAAGGCCCAGGCGCAGCGGATTCTGACGAGCGCAAAACCCGGTCAACGGGCAGTGATCGTTGGCGACAGTTTCATTGCTCTGGAATCCGCTTCATCCCTGCGTCAGTACGGCCTGGATGTCACCGTTCTGGCCCGCCATGCCATCCCGTTCGAGGCGCACTTCGGCGATGCCGTCGGCAAAGCGATTCGTGCCCTGCACGAGGCCAACGGCGTGGTGTTTCATACCAATGGCGAAGCGGCCCGGATCGAAGGCGCAGGCAAAGTCGAAGCAGTGCTGCTGGACAATGGTCTGCGCTTGCCGGCGGATCTGGTGCTGGTCGGCATTGGCGTCACTCCGGCAACGGCCCCGTTTGCCGATTTGCCCAAAGAAAAGGATCTGTCGTTGAAGGTCGACGGTGGGATGCGCGTGACCGACGGGATCTGGGCCGTCGGCGACATTGCGACCTTCCCGCTCAACGGCCAGCCGAAAAGGATCGAGCACTGGCGCCTGGCCCAGCAACAGGCGCGGATTGCGGCGGCGAACATGCTCGGCGGCGACGAACGCTACCTCGACGTGCCGTATTTCTGGACCTGGCACTTCGGCAAAAACTACGACTACCTCGGTCACGCCCAGGCCTGGGACGAGGTTGAGTTCAAAGGCGATCCTGACCATCCACCGTTTATCGGCCTGTTCGGCAAGAACGGTGTTGTGGCGGCGGCCGTGGCCTGCGATGAAGAGCGGGCGATGGCGATGCTCGCTGAACGGATGAAACAGCCGTTGTCGGTGGATGAGGCGTGGAGGCTGATTCGGGATGTTGGCTGACCGACATCTTCCGCATTCCCCCGTAGGAGCTGCCGCAGGCTGCGATCTTTTGATCTTTGGCATTTTCAAAACCGCTGAAAATCAAAAGATCGCAGCCTTCGGCAGCTCCTACATAGAGCCGGCCAATGCACTGGGCTCAGACGTGGCTCATTGGCTCTCGGTTATCGTCATCTTCGGCTGACAGGCGGATCACCAGCGGATGCTCAAGCGGCGCCAAAGGCGGCGGTAGGTCAGCCGGGGCGACCGGGAAGAAGTGCGTAACGACATGACTGACATCGCCATCCTGATCGTTATGAATGGTCATCGAGCCCGGCGTGCGCAGTTTCGCCAATCGGTCGCCGGTCAGCTTGAAGCTTTTGCTGAGCCCCTGATCATCCACCACCGGCGCCGGCAAACGGCGCTGGGCGAAGCTCTTGCTTTTGCGCTGTTGATAACGCGCCCATGTGATCAGGATCACCGCGTTCAACAACGCCACCCACAGGTAAATCTGCAACGTGCCGAGGGCGTCGAAAAACGACGCATCGATGCGCGGGCCGTCATGGGTATCGACCAACGGCCACAAACCCCGAACCAGTAAATACAGCAGACCGACCCAGGCCAGCACGGTTAAAAAGACATCGATCACGACCAGAAAGGGCCGCTGCCGGGTTCTGATGATTTTCATTTGATGACTTCCTCTTCATCGTCATTCAGCGGCTTGATGCCCCGGTCCGGACTGACCCAACGCGCGCGCTTCTGATGTTGACCGAACAGCACTTTCGGGAAGCTGACCAGGGTGGTAAGCAGGCTGATGAGCCAGAACACCAGCGGATACCAGACCACCCAGAACATGGTCTTGCCGAGGCCCTTTTCGTAACGGCGATCGATCAGGATGCTGACCGCGAATTGCACCAGACAGACCACTGCCAACAGCAGTCCGGTAAAGGCCGGTGGCATCAGGTGATCAACGGCAATGGCGGGCGGCATCTCGATGAATTTGCCGACGCCCCAGAAAATCACCGACAGCAGAAAGGTGAAGGCCCAGCCGGTGGAGAGGCAGTATTCGAACAGCAGCGGCCAGAGGTAACGATGGCGGTATTGCCAGATGCCACGGATGTTTTTGAACAGCACCTCGGCGCCGCCCTGGGCCCAACGCAGACGCTGTTTCCACAGGCCGCCGAGGGTTTCCGGCATGAGGATCCAGCACAACGCGCGGGGCTCGTAGAAAATGCTCCAGTGATCCAGTTGCAACTTCCAACTGATGTCGATGTCTTCGGTGATCATGTCCGGGCTCCAGTAGCCGACCCGGTTCAGCGCCGTGCGACGGAAAGCGACGATCACCCCGGAGACGGTAAAGATCCGCCCGAACACCCGTTGGGTGCGCTTGATCAGGCCGATGATCGACGAGAACTCGCCGACCTGTACGCGGCCGATCAAGGTCGAACGGGTGCGGATTCGCGGGTTGCCGGTCACGGCGCCGAGGCGCGCATTGTCGAGCATCGGCGCCACCAGATACGCCGCGGTGTTCGGCGCCAGCAATGCGTCGCCGTCGATGCACACCAGATACTCGCTGCGCGCCGCAATGGCGCCCATGCGCAGGGCCACGGCCTTGCCCTGATTCTCCGCCAGGTGCAGCACCCGCAGACGCGGATCCTGCGCCGCCAGTGCATCGAGCACCGCGGCGGTGTTGTCCTTGGAGCCGTCGTTGATCGCGATCACTTCGATGTTCGGGTAATGCTGGGCCAGCGCCGCATGGATGGTATCGGCCGCGTTGTCGCCTTCGTTGTAGCAAGGGATCAGGATCGAGATCAGCGGTTCGCCGGCCAGCGCTGGCGGCAAAGTATCGTCCTGCCACGGCCAGTGCCGCTCCCAATGCAGCCAGAAATACAGGCCGCCGGCGATCCACAGTCCCGACATGAACAGTGGATAAAAGAACACGAAGTCCATCAGGAATTGCCCGGTGAGCAGAAAGATCAGCCCGAGGGGAACCCCAAGGACGATCGCCAGAACCAGCAGGGCTAAAAGTCTGTCCAGCATGTTATGGATTCCACTTGTTGGAGAGCGCGGGCCGCACGGTTTTCAGGTCCGGCTGGTTCTCGAGGAAGTTGTCCGGGTAGTAACCAAAACTGGTGGCGCCCTGACGCTTGAGGCGGCCCATCCAGTCAGCCAGCTGTTCGCCGTCGATGTCGGCGTCGGTTTTTTTCGTCCAGTCACGGGCCTGCAATTCGAACACCGTGCGCTCGAGTGCGCCGGGGCGCGATTTGACCGTTGCCACCAGCGCTTCGAGCCAAGGGCCGGATTGTTTGCGGCTCTGTTTTTCCATGAGTGGCATGGCCATCGGCGCCGTCCAGTCGTAGGCGCCCAGGAAGTCGTCGAGGTTCTGCGCGAACCACGCTTCACTCTCGGGGTTGAGCATCGGCTCGGCGAAAATATTGCGCGCCGTTTTCACTTGCGGGCCGCGAATGGCGCGAACCTTGGCGGTCAGTTCGTGAGTGAAATCGATCAGGTAGCGGCTCTTGAACCGCGTCCAGCGTTGCAAGGTGACCGGATCGTCACGCAGGGCGGCAATCGAACCCGGCAGACCGTTGGCGGCGTAAACCTTCAGGGCTTCAGGGCCGGCGTCTTCGAAGTCCGACAGCACCGCGTCATCGTGATAGAGGACGCCGTCGACCGAGGTCAGGCGCGCCATGTCTTCGTAGATTTCACCGATGATGCGCCGCACGTTCGGATCGAATGGCGACAAGCGCTTGTACTGGTCCGGATCGATCGAGGTGACGCCGGTTTTCGGGTTCCAGCGAGTGACCCGTGGCAGCTTCGAATCGAGGGCAAAACTCAGCACCGGCATCCAGGCATAGACTTTGACCTGAGCCCGAGTGCGCAACTGCCAGGCCACGCGGTCGAAGATATCGGCGCGCATCGGCAGGTGCCGGTTGGGGAAGTACAGCGAGTGCACCAGGCCATCGCCGGCAGGGTCGGCGAAGGCTTGCAGAAACACCGTATTGGCGCCCATGTCGGCCATGCGCTGGATCAGTTTGCCGAGGTTGATTTCCTGTTGGGCCGGGTCCGGGTCGTAGACGTTGTCCAGGTCCACATGCACCACTCGCATCGGCGATTCGGCCTGCACCGAAACGATGCTGTTGGCGAAGTGTTCGCCATCCGGGTCCGAGGCCACCAGAAAGCGCGGGCTGCTCATCAGGTTGTCGAGGGCATCGAGGCCGTCTTCCAGAGTCAGGGCCATCTGATAACCCTGCTCGTTGACCACTTGCAGCGAGGTGCCGTCCGCCGCGCCATAGGGCCAGACCCAGACACGCGGTTTGTAACCGGTGACCTTGAGGATCTTCTCCGAGATGGCCGCCACATCGGCGCGCATCCGGGCCTGGAATTGCGCTTCGGTTTCATAGCGACCGGTAGCCGCGTCATAGCGCCGGGTCGCGGCCGCCGGTTGCAGGTTGCCTTGCGGGTTGGCCAACACGCCTTTGTGGTTGGCGTCGGTGTGGGCGGCGATTTCCACCAGGCCGGATCGGGAAATCTCCCGGATCTGCTCCCAGGTCAGGAAGTCCGAACGCTTGCGCGGTGTACCGGCGAAATCCACCGGCTGGTTCAGCGGCGTATCGATCCATACCCCGACCGGCGCCAGCAAGGCGGGCCAGTTATAGGCGCGCAGCACCGGCAAAACGCGGGTGTAGAAGCTCGAATACCCATCGTCGAAACTCAACACGATCGCCCGTGGCGGCAGCTCGGGGCCACCGTTGCGAGCGGCCATGATCTGGTTGATGGTGACCGGCTTGTAGTTGTTCTCCCGCAGCCACGCCAGTTGCTCGAGCAGACGCTCGGTGCGCACGGCCACCACCGCCTGATCGGGGTCACGGTCTTCGACATCGTGGTAAGCGATTCCGAGTACGTGGTTTTTCGGCCACGGCTTTTCATTGGCCGGCATCGGACGTTCGGACGGCGGTGCGAAGGCCGGGGCTTGCTGGGCGCAGGCGCTGATCAACAGCACTCCCAGCAAAAGGATGAAACGCGAAATAAAAGGCATCTTCAAACTCTTCTAGAAGCGGTAAGTGAGGTCGACGAGCAGGCGCAGATCGGTTTCGCGGTCGCCGTCATAAGGCCGGTTGATCACGCTCAGCAGGCCGCCCACCTCGAATACGTCGTTCCAGCTGTAGCGCTGGCCGTAACCCAACAGGCCGACGCCGCCGGTCCCGTGATCGCGCTGGCTATAGGTGCCCGCACCGGCCTGGAACTGCTGGCTCCAGGAGGTTTCGTAGCGGTGGTAGAGCACGTGATTGACGTTCACCGTCGGCAGCACGCTGAAGTCGGATTTGGGGTTGAAATACGGCACGTCGTCGGACTTGGAGTTATGGCTGGTGCCGACCTCCAGGCCGAGGTCGACCTGCAACCCCGGCGCGCGGTAAACACCCTCGCGACCGGTGAGCAAGGCTTCGACACGGTTGTTGCCGTCACTGAAGTGCGAGGGGCTGACCGCCAGCCTCCACTCGCGGCTCTCATTGGCGCGCCAACGGATGAAACCGCTGCCGCCGTTGGCGGTGATGTCGCTGTTCAAGGCCCGCAACGGCGTTTGCGCCGACAGGTATTCGAGGCTGCCGCCGTACTGCCAGTGATCGTCGATGTCTCGGGCAATCGCCAGGCGCGCGCCCTGTTTGTCACCGAAGCCATAGGAATGGTTGGAGACTTCCGCCTCCAGGGTCATATCGCGAGTCCGGCGTTCTAGCCCGACGCGCTGAAAACGATGGTGGCCGGTGCCTTCCTGGAAGTCGCCGGTGGCGTAACCGACACCGGCGAACACGCGCCAGTCTTCATCGATGGGCGGGCTGTACAGCGTGGTTTCGATGCCGAAATCGCGACTGCCGTTGACCGCCCCGGCGTCGCCGTTGCCCCCGCCATAACTCTTGCCGCCGTAGGCCTCCACCCGCAGCTCGGCCATGTCATGGACCGCACGCTGGCGCTGCAAACGCTGGACCTGACGGTTGCCCGGAAAACGCGCGACCACATCGTCGGTCAGCGCATCCATCTGCCGCCATTCCTGCAGATCCATGGCGGTGTGACCTTGCGCAACTTCCAGCCCGATGTCCCGCGGCGCCATGCTCTCGGTTTCCTTGAGCTGATTCTCGGCGCGCCGGGGCCAGTCCCGGGCCAGGTACAGATCGGCCTGGGCCAGACGCAGGCCGAGGTTGCCCGGGGCCTGATCCACCAGCGTCTGCAAACGCTGCTCACCCGACGGCAGATCAGCGCCGTAGGTGCCGGCCTGGGCAGCGAGTTGCTGCGCGTCCATCCATTCATCGTTGGGATTACCCACCGGCAAGCCCTTGAGCTCGATCCGTGGCTTCTGGGTCTTGGCCAAGTCCTCGGCGACCTGACGTGCCTCATCGGCCTTATCGCTTTCGAGCAAGGCGTAATAGAGCGCGGTACTGTCTTCCAGACGGTCGCCGACATCGGCATCCGGCGCGACCAGCACCTGACGATACAAATCGGTGGCGATTTCTGGCTGACGCTGGTCCAGATAAGACGACGCCACCCAACGCAAGGCATAGGTCGGAATCTTCACACCTTCGGCGAGCAATTTCTGGTATTCGGCGATCACATCAGCGGTGCGCGCGCGGGCCTTGAGGGCGCCCATGCGATCGATTCGCCAGCGGATGACGTCATCGTGGGCCTGAGGATCCGGCGTCCAGGTCGTCAGCAACTGGTCGTAATCGGCCAGAGCCCGATCAGCGATCAGATAACGTTCTTTTTCGCTGCGGGTGGCCAGCTCGGCCAGCCGCACGCGTTCTGCGGCCAGATCACCTTCAAGACGTCGCAGCGTGACCGGATCCAGCAATCCCGGCCGCTGATGCGCCAGGCGCAAGGCCGGTTCCGGCAGGCGGGCGCGTTGCAGGGCAATCACGTATTCCCGAGCGACGTCGGGCTTGCTGCCGGCGCGGATGAAAGCCTGGTCGTATTCAAACAATGCGTCGTAGGTGGCACCGGCGCGGGTCAAGGCGTACGCCAGGGCCAAGCGGCGGGAAGGGTCATCCGGTTTCGCCGCCACCAGAGCCTTGGCGCGGGCAACCGCCTCGTCAGGCTTACCGGCGTCGGCCTGGGTCATCGCCAACCCCAGCTGCAGGTCGGCATTTTTCGGGTCAAGGGCCAGAGCCTTGTTGTACACCTGGGTCGCCGAGTCCCAGCGCTTGAGGTTGCGATAGGCACGCGCGGTGGCGGTCAGGGCCTGAACCGGCAACGCCCGATTGTGCCCCTGGGTTTCATAGACCCAAACCACTTCAGCGTCCAGGCCTGCCCAGCTGGCGATCTGCAAGTGATCGCTGATCTGGCCGGTGGTGGCCTGGTTGACTGGCACCTGGCGCAATACAGCCAGCGCAGGCGTGTAGTTGCCGGCTCGTGCATCGCGAACCATTTGGTCATAAGGCGTATCGGCGAACGCCAGCACCGGCCACAGCAATTGGCCGCACAGCGCAACGCGAAACAAGGGGCGTAAACCACGATGAATAAAGGGACCAGCAATACACGGCATTCGTCAGCATCCTTACATGGCCAGCCGGGTCGCAATGTCCCCTTGCCCATTCGTAGCGGAAAGCCGGATCGAAAGACCCGGCCAGGCTTTATCGACGCAGTTTTGCATGCAAGCGAAGTCAACTATTCAGCGCACAATAATTGTTCAGATTCGTGGTGCTCGGGCCTTCTCTCAATGCCAGTCAGTCAAGATGCAGAACCTGTGGGAGCGGGCTTGCTCGCGAAAGCGGTCTGTTAGTAGACATTGATATTGACTGACACGACGCCTTCGCGAGCAAGCCCGCTCCCACATGGATTGCGCTTGACTGACTGGCATTGGAACCTCCTCCCCCCTCTCCCCGTTTCGAAAACCCAGACAGCAAAACGCCCGGCGTCTGCGTATTGCAGAGGCCAGGCGTTGTGTTGAAGCCTGTAGTTTTTACTGGATGCTGACGTCGCCCGTGCCACCGAGTTTGCTCATCACGAAGCCGACAAATTCCTCGAGGGTCATTTTCTGGCCGTTGAAGTCCACCTGATTGTTGGCGTAGTGCAGCTTGGTGACGACGTTGTTACCGTCCAGTTTCGCCAGTTGCGTGCCCACCGCCATGCTGCTGAACATGTCGGCGGTTGCGCTCGCCTGATCGGCAATGAGCTTGGCGTCGGTCTGGCCGTCGATTTGCGATTGCACGGTAAGCACGTCAACCAGCATTGGCTTGGACACCAAGAGGTTGAAGTCCAGCAGCGCGATCAATTGCTTGACCAACTGGTCTGGCGGCAGGTCCATGGACTGCGGTTTGGTCAGGTCCAGCACCAGGTTGGCGCGGCTTTCGCCGTTGCTGGTGTTGAACGACAGGTTTTCCAGGGCCACTTGGGGACCTGCGGCCAGCAGTTTCTCCAGGCCGGTCTTGACCTGAGCCTCTTCAGCCGGGGTCAGGTTCAGCTCCGGCGCCGGTTCACCGGCGGCAGCGGCTTCAGCGGCGGCCCTTTCGTAGGGTTGCAGTTTGGTCTGGTAGATCTGCATCAGCGACATCGTTGACGGGATGTCGAGATTTTTCAGGCTCATGGCCATCTTCGCAGAGCCGATAACCTTGCCGTTCAAGGACACTTCACCGACTTTGTAATCGGCACGCCCCGAAGCGTTGGTACCCGTTTCCTCGGTCTGGTTCTTCATTTCAAAGTTCTTGACGCCGAGTACCGATTGCTTGGCGCCGAAGGTGGTTTTGCTGCTGGTCAGCACGACGGTGTTTTCGCCGGTGTAATAGCCGTACGTGCTTTTGTTCAGGTTACTGGCCACGGTCAAGCCATTGAGCTCGACCTGCACCGGGGTCTGATCTTCAGCCACGGTGGTCAGCTTCAGGCTGTCCATATAACCGTCTGCCTTGACCTTTTGCGCCTGGGCACTGGCGGCTACATCGAGTTTCATACCGGAAAAGGTCAGATTGGATTTATCATCCAGTGCTGTTTCCAGCGGTAGAAACTCGAGGGTGCCCTTGGTGGAATTGTCGTAGCCGATGTTAACCACGCCTTTGACCGGGGATTTGTCCTTGGCGGCAGCGAACCACTTTTCGGTCAGTGGGGTCTTTTCCAGCTCGTAGTGACTGGTCGCCAGGACCGGCAACCACTTCAGCGACACCAGGCGTGAGAACGGCAGCGGACCGTGTTCGATGCGGTCGACGAACAGCAACTCGACCGGTGCTTCACCAAACATTTCGCCTTCGCCCTTGAGGCGGTAGTGCGCGGTGCTGCTGAATACATGGCGATCCAGCGACACCAGTTCCAGCGACGCCGTGCCGTTGGAACCTGCCAGCGCGGCTTGCAGCTCTTTGTTGGCGTCGGCGATCGAGGTGGTCAGCACCCCGTCGAGTTTGCTGCCGGTGTACCACGCACCGCCAGCGCTGATTGCACCGATGGCCACGACAATTCCTAGTAGCACGCCTGCTGATTTATTCATGAAGTATCCGTTCAATGTCCGTTGTTGAAAGTGTGGTCGTCTTCCCTGAACCCATGGCGGGTTACGGTTCCGACTGCGCTGGAAGTGGGGTGGAGATTAGCATTTGCTCCGCAAAGCGGCCCAATGATTAAAGGTGAAAGAGTGTCCAGGGGATGTGGCTGCCTGTGGACAACTGGCAAGGGTCGAGAGTTTCGGTGACTATCCGATCGCCTTCGCGAGCAAGCCCGCTCCCACAGGGGAACGCATTCCAATGTGGGAGCGGGCTTGCTCGCGAAGGCGTCAGTCCAGCCAACCTCAATTCACGAATACTGCACTTCAATTTCATCAAGCTGATGATCGAAGCTTTTCAACCGTGCGGTCCACGTATACACCAGCACTTCAAAATCCCGATTAATCACCGCCCCGCCGGTCACTTCCGCGCGCGGGTCGCAGAAATCCAGCTGATAGCGTTCACGGGCCATGGCGTTGGCGACATCGGACAGCTCTCGCGCATTGTTGAGCCAGTGCCACCCTTCATCGGCCACTTGCTTGTCCAGCGCCAGGCATTGTTTTTTCAAGGTTTCGAGGCTTTTTTCCAGCGGCGTGCCGGTGAGTTCGCCCATGACTTCCTGGAACGTGCGCCCCGGTTGCCAGTAACTGCCCCAGAAATACCGGTCGAACACCGTTTCGACGCGACGCAAAGCCACCTTGGTGTCCCAGATCAGCACCAGGGTCTTGCCTTGTTCAAGTTGTCGCTTCTTGATGCGCTGGTTCTGTAATGAAGCCCAGGCGACCACCACGATAGCCATCACGGCGATCAACGCCGCCGCGCTGTCGAGGAATATCAGCGCCGTGTCGAGTTGGTGGGCCAGCATGACGCCGTAGAAATAGGTGGCCGACAGCAAAACCAATGCCGCAATGGCGCACCAGAAGCCGGGAGCGTAAGGGTTTTTCATTATTAGATCCCCATGATCAACGCAAGCCTTGATCGACGGGTTCGCCACGCGCCCCCATCAAGTCAAAGCATAGCAACGGCCTCAGGGTTTGCCGGGGTGTGACCCTTGCGTTCGTCCGCTTTCCCGGCCGCAATGCAAGGAACGTCCGTCTGTCGTGACGTGTACAAGCTTGAACCAAAGAATGTAGTGAAGATGTATATACTTCGTCAGTACATATTCCGAGGACTTGGACATGTCAAAACAAGCCGTTTTTACGATGAAACTCGAACCCGAATTGCGTGAACAGTTCATGGCCGAAGCAGAAGCTTCTCATCGTCCTGCCTCTCAAATCGTCAGGGAAATGATGCGTCAATTCGTTCAAACCCAGCGAGAATCGCGCGAGTACGAAGCATTCCTGCAACGTAAGGTCGACAAGGCCCGAGTTTCCATGCGCGCTGGGGATGGCCTGACAAATGAGGAAGTTGAAGCAGAATTCACTGCCAGGCGAGTGCGAGCAGCCATACAAGAATGAAGATAATCTGGACGCCAACAGCAGCACAGGATCGTGCAGACATTTGGGATTACCTGCATGCCGTCAACCCGCAAGCCGCCATCGACATGGACAATCGCTTCAAAGACGCGATATCCCGCATTGCCCAATACCCAGAAAGCGGCCCTGGCGGAATCATTGCAGGTACCCGCGAGTTAATTCCACATCAGAGCTATCGTGTCGTTTATGAACTGGGGCCAGACGCGATCTGGATACTCGCTCTAGCGCATACGTCCCGACAGTGGCCACCAGAAAGATGATTGTTACACCCCCCGCCCCTTCCTCAACAGCACATCCAGCTGATCCACCACCTCCGCCCAATCCGCATCATCCAGAATCTCCTCACGCAGCAACTCTGCCTGGCTCTCGCTCCAGAAGAACGCGTCCGCCAGGTGCAGTTCGGGTTTGAGCGGTGAATGGGTAGCGATGAATTTATCGATGCTTTCGGCGTCATCCGGCAGGCCGAGTTGTTTGAACAGGGATGGGAGGCTGTGGGTTGGGGATTCCATGTCGGGCTCCTTGTGATCGCTTATTGGATGGGTGACCGCGGTGCGGCTATTCGCGGGCAAGCCCGCTCCCACAGGGTTTTCGCAAGTCCTGTAGGAGCGAGGCTTGCCCGCGATGACGTCAGTCGGGGCGACTGTTATGCCGAAAGACTCAACTCGCACACTTCGGCATGCGGCACCATTTTCAAGAATTCCGGCACGCTCATGTGTACCAGGTTGTTGTGGTTGCCGGCTTCCAGGTAAATATCTTTCTGCCGGGTCAGCTGTGGGTCGATGACCATGTCCATCCCGTAGGATTCACCCAGTGCAGGCACGGCGCCGCGTTCGCAATCGTCGAACAGGTGCGGCAGGTTGCTTTCCCGGGTGACTTGCCATTCGCTGCTGCCACGGACTTTGCTCAGGTCCAGGTGACGGCTGGCAGGCAGCACGGCCATCAAGTAATGCCCGTGGCGGTCGTCGAGGATCACCGATTTGGCGACCCGTTCGGCAGGGATACCCGCGAGCCGAGCCGTTTCAAGGCTGCTGGCCGAGTGCGGGTGGGAAACGATGTCATATTCGCAGTGGGCCTTGTCCAGGCTGTTCTGTACGGTTTTTGCCATACGCATGATGCACCTCGGTGTCCGCAGCAACGAATCGCGGACGATGGTTAACTTTTGCCTCCCTTAAAAGTCTAGGCCCGCTGGTGGGATCCGGCGGGAAATCCGCCCGTCGGACGCTGTCGACACTGGTCAAAATTCATACCAATGCAGGGTCAACTAGACTGGTATACAGAGTCATGAACGGCTCGCGGACGGATGACTCTCCCGGAGGGTCAAGTGAACATGCGTTGCTGTGCAATTACGCTGCTGCTGGCCCTGAACGGACCGGTTTTCGCGGCGGACACTCTCGTGGTGCTGGTTCCCGATCCCATCGGGCTCTGGTTGATCACCTTCGGCATTGCGTTTCTGATCGCCGAGGCGGCCTTGCCTAATTACGGCGTGGTCGGCTTGGGCGGCCTTGTGATGTTCGTGATTGGGGCGGTGATTCTGACCAATGCCGAAGTCCCCGTTCCCTTGATAATCGGCTTGGGGCTGATCAGCGCATTGCTGCTGACGTTCCTGCTGATCCGCGCCTTGAAAACCAGACCGCGCCGCAACGTCACCGGTGACGACGAATTACTGGGCAGCGTGACGCCGATAACGTCGTTGCAGGCCGGTAGTGCTTATATCGGCTGGGTGCACCTGCAAGGCGAGCAATGGCAGGCAATGAGCGAAACACCGCTGCAGCCGGGTCAACAGGTCCGGGTAGTGGCACGCAAGGGTCTATTGCTGGAAGTGGTCGCGGCTGACGCGGCGCCCGTATGAACAATGATGGCGGAGAATAGTCATGGGTCTGCAACTGGGTTTTGCCGCGCTGCTGTTACTGCTGATTGCACTGGCGGGGTCGACCTTCCGTATCCTGCGCGAATACGAACGCGGCGTGGTGTTCCAGCTCGGACGCTTCTGGCAGGTCAAGGGCCCAGGCCTGATCCTGCTGATTCCAGTGGTCCAGCAAATGGTTCGCGTCGACCTGCGTACCGTGGTGCTCGACGTACCGCCGCAAGACGTCATCACCCGGGACAACGTCTCGGTCAAGGTCAATGCGGTGCTGTATTTCCGCGTGCTCGATCCGCAAAGGGCGATCATTCAGGTCGAAGACTTTCTCATGGCCACCAGCCAACTGGCGCAGACGACGTTGCGGGCGGTGCTCGGTAAACATGAACTCGATGAATTGCTGGCCGAACGGGAACGGCTGAACGTCGACATCCAGCAAGTGCTCGACGCGCAGACCGACGCCTGGGGCATCAAGGTGGCCAACGTCGAGATCAAGCACGTGGACCTCAACGAATCGATGATTCGTGCCATCGCCAAGCAGGCCGAGGCCGAGCGGGAACGTCGGGCCAAGGTGATCCACGCCGAAGGCGAGTTGCAAGCCTCGGAAAAACTCATGCAGGCCGCCGAAATGCTCGGTCGTCAGCCGGGGGCCATGCAATTACGTTACATGCAGACGCTGAGTTCGATTGCCGGGGACAAGAGTTCGACTATCGTCTTTCCGCTGCCGATCGAATTGCTCAAGGGGATGGCGGATTTGTCGTCCAAGCCTTGAACAGATCGCAGCCTTCCTACTCGCTGGATCATTGGGAGAAGTCGCAGATGCAGGCTCGGGCCAAGGTTTAGCTCGATAGATTTGTGGTGAATTGAAGATCGCTTTCGCGAGCAAGCCCGCTCCCACATTTGATCTTGGGCGTTCACAAATGCTGTGTGCACCCCAGGACTACTGTGGGAGCGGGCTTGCTCGCGAAGGGGCCATCAGCTTCAACATCAATGTTGACTGACACACCTCTTTCGCGGGCAAGCCCGCTCCCACAGTGGATTTCGGATGTTCAAGAAATACGGGGGCGCCCCCCATCCAATATGGAAGCGGGCTTGCTCGCGATGGCGTCAGTGCCGTCGATACATGACTTGGCAACTAGCGCCTCATACGGCGCTCGCGCCCAACGCTCTACCCGCTCGAGCAACAGGGCCGTGGCCTCGCGACGCTTGTCATCGCTGTCTCCGACAAACACGTCCGACGGCTGTTTGGCATGCTGTCCCACTGCCGCGAACACTTGCTCACGCTGCAATTCATCCAACCCGAAAAACTCAGCCAATCGCCCGGCCATGGCCTGTGGCAGTTCGCTGTAGTTCACCGCCAGGCCGCCAAACGCCCGGCATTGCGCCAACCCCGACGCCAGTAACCGCCCCACCCGCCGGGCGATGTAATCCTCGCGGCTATCGAACGGCAATTCGTCGTCCAGCCCGCTCGCCCCGATCATCCCCGGCACCATGTGCATGCCCGGGCGACGCAGATGCGAGACGGCGATTTCCAGCGGATCGCGGTACACAAACAACCAAGGCGTTTCGGGAAAACACTCGTGCAACACAGGCAATTCAGTGATGTTCCAGGCATCGAGCTTAATGATCAGTCGTTGTTCCGAACCGAGCCGACGCTGACCATAGGCGGACAACAACCCTTTGATGGCAGCACGGCGCTCGACGGCGGGCAAATCACTGCGCAACAGCGCATCCAGCGGCGGTGGCTCGCTGACGACAATGTGGCTGTCGAGTTGCGCCAGCATCTGGCTGATCAGGGTCGAGCCACATCGCGAGGCATGAAAGATAAACGCACTCGGGGCCAGCCCAGGGCTGCAAACCTGCCAGTCAGCGAGGGTCGACAATGCAGTTTTCCGGCGAAACGCCTGATTGAACGGCAGTCGCAGCGCGTCTTCCACGGCCTCACGAAAAAACGGCTGATGCAGCGGTGTGTCACCGAACCAGCACCAGTCGACTTGCCATTGCCCGGCCTCTTGCCACACGCGAATCGGCAACCAGCCTTCCAGGTTCAGGCGCTCCATTGTTCATTCCATTGACGGCGACCGTCGCGCATCGCCGCGCGCAGTTCTTCAGCGGTGAACGCAAGTCCACGCTCGGCGGACAGTTCCAGGGTACGGACGATAAAGGCTTCGTTGTCCTGCAACCCCTGCAAGGACTTGCACAGCTGCGGATCGCTGGCCACCAACGCCTGGAACTGCGCTAAAGCGTCATGACCGATTTGCGGCAGCGGCGTGGTTGCCAACCCGTCGAGAATCGCTTGCTCCAGCCAGGTATCGGGCCGGCAATCGAGCACCAGATGAACCCGTGCCCGGGTATCGCGATTGTCCACGCGATGAGGCCGCGACAGGTCGAGAAACCAGCATTCGCCAGCGGCCATCGGCATGCGCTGGCGGTCCAGCAGAAAGTCCACTCGGGGTGGACTGAGCAACGGGATATGCAGACGCAAGTCAGCGTCTGGCGCGCCCAGGTCATAGTCGCGATGTTCATGGATGCGCCCGCCCGGGCCGAGCCGCAGCAGACGCGCGCAGACGATCTGCAGCGGCAGATCCCGCAGCCCTTGCTGCCATCGAACATCCCGCCGCCAAGGCTCACGCAACAGCGTCTCGCCGCGACCGGGCGACAGTTCAGTCAAGGCATCGGCCGCGCAAATCAGTGCCACGCCGCTCCAGTCGCCAGCGTAATAATCGCTATTGAAGTGACTGTGCCAGTCGCCCTCGCCAATCGCCGTCAGTGCCTGCAACAGCAACGGCAAATCCACCGTTACCGGCAAGCGGGAGAAGGCCGGCCGACTCATCGTTTCGGCAGCACCGCGCATTCGCCGAGCCAGGTCAGCAAACGGTCGAGACAGGCCTCCACCGATTGCACACCTGTGTCGAGCACCAACGATGCGGATGGCGGTGGTTCGTAAGGCGCGGAAATACCGGTGAACCCCGCCAACTCACCCCGTCGAGCGCGGGCGTAATGACCTTTGGGGTCACGCTGTTCACACACCGCCAACGAGGCGCTGCACCAGACTTCACGGTAATCCTCCCCCAATCGTCGGGCGAACAATTCACGCAACTCCACCAAAGGCGCGATCATCGCGAGGATGACGATCTGGCCGTTCTCGACCAACAGTGCCGCGAGTTCACTGGCGCGGCGGATGTTTTCCAGGCGATCGCTGTCGGTAAACCCCAAATCGCGATTGAGCCCGACCCGCAGTCCGTCGCCATCGAGCACCACACTCTGCACGCCGTGCTCGAACAACTCGGCGTGCAGTGCCTGGGCCAATGTCGATTTGCCCGCGGCCGGCAAACCGGTCAGCAGAATTGCCGTGCCGCGATGGCCGTTGCGGGTCTCCCTTTGGGCGCGGCTGATGCTCGCCGTCGGCGCCAGCAGATTATTGGACCGGGGCATGGGCCACCGGCACAGAGATGTTGCCCGCCGCCCAGGCCTCTTCGCGATTGGCCAGGGCCGTGGCGATGGACTGGACTTCGGTCGATTGCACTTCGTCCGGCAGCGGATCGAGACCGGCGCTGGCGAAGATCTGCCCGTAAGCGTTGCGCAGATCGGCGTAAGACAGGTCGCGTCGCAGATCGGCCTGCAAGGTGTTCAGCTCGCCCTGGATCAGGTCCAGTTCGCCCAGCCCGGCCGCCTGATGACGATTGCGCAGCTGGCCGACGATTTGCCCATCGATGTCTGACAGTTGCTGATTGGTCTTGAACTGCCGCATCGCCTCGCGATAGTTGGCGTTGGCCACGTAAAGCTGCGCCAGTATGGCAATCGACATCGCCTGCCTGCGCGCCGCGGCGACTTCTTCACCAGCCTTGGCGACGTCAATCGCGGCGGGCGCGGAAATCACATTGAACAGGTTCCAGGTGACTTTCACCCCGTAATCCGCCCAGCCCTGCTCCACCAAAAACGAGTTGCTGTCGTAATGCCCGCCAGCGGCAAACTCCAGCCCCGGCAGCAGACGCAGCATGGCTTTGCGGGTTTCGGCGGCGCTGATCCGGGTCTGGTAATCCTGCTCGCGCAACTCCGGCCGACTGGTCAGGGCTTCCTGTTCCAGGCTGGCGAGATCGACCTTGAGTTCCGGGATGATGTAATCATCCTGGGTCGCCAGGGTCAGCTCGGTGCTCAGCGGCAGGTTGATCAGCGTTGCCAGTTCGGTTTTCGCCAACGACAGTGCGCGGCGTTGTTCTTCCAGTTGCCGGGTGGCTTCGATCAGCGAGCGTTGATAGCCCAATGCCTGAATCGGATCACCGATACGCTGCTCGCTCATGCTCTGGCTATTGGTGCGAGCGGTTTCGACCCGGACCATGAGGCTGTCGATCTGTTTGAGCAAACGTTCGGCGGCCATGGCTCGCCAATAGGCCGAGCGCACGTCCTGCACGATGGTGTTGATAACCTTGCGCCGACGCTCCTGGACGATCAGTCGCTGGTCGCCCTGTTGCTTGGCGCTGATGTAGCTGACACCAAAGTCGAGCACGTTCCAGACCATGGTCAGGTCCGCCACTTCACGGTCGCGGTCCTGGGAGGTCGACGGTTCCAGGGACTGGGCCCCGGTCTCGACGCTCTGGCTGCTGGAGGCGCTGACGTTGTTGCGCCCCACGTAACCGGCATCCAGCGCCATGCGCGGCAGCATGTCGAAACTGGCGAGGTCGAGTTGGCGCTTGGCCAAGGCCTCTTCCATGATCTTGAGCCGGCCTTCGAGGTTGTATTTCACCGCACGGGCCATGGCCTGGTGCAGGGTCAGCGGGCCGCTGAGAGGCTCCTGCCCCTTGTACATGTTTTGCAGATCGCTTTTGGCGCGCTGTTGGCTGACGCTGCGTTCGATCGGTTCACTGGTGACTGCACACCCGCTGATCGCCAGCGCCAGCAGGCTGGCGCCGAATAACTTCTGACTTCTCTTCATCCTTGGAGCCCCCAGGTGCCGCCCTGCTTTAATGGTTTTTTCAGGCCTGCATTTCACTGATGCCGACCTGGTGCAAAGCCGCGGCCAGGCTTTCGACCTGCCGCTGCTCGGTGTCCTTGAGTTGTTGCAATTGCTGACCAAGACTCGGTGCGCCAAACACACCGCGCAGTCCTTGGGAAGCATCTCCCATCCTGATTGAGTTATGGCCGAAGGCGTTCAGCGAGTCCCCCTCACTGCCCGTGTCCTGATTGAACAGATTTGACAGCGTGCTGCTGCCAAAGACCCCGCCGTCGCCACCGCCAAAACCGAGGAAGCCGTGACCTGAGCCATCGCCACCGTTTTCACTGCTGCTGAATACCTGCGCGATAAAGCTAGGCGTCAGCGCCCCGTGGCTCATGAAAATATCGCCCAAAGGCCGAATGCCGTTGCCGATCACTCGCTGTTCAAACAGCGGGGTAAAGGTCAGCGGCGAACCGAGATCGCCAGTGGGCGCAGTGAAGATGATCGGTTGTAATGGCACGTTGGGCAGATCGGGCACGCTGACAGGATCCGAGGCCCGGAATTCCGGTTCCGGCGGCACCACGACAATCGGCGACGACGGTGCAACGACCGTATTGATCGCATAGCTGTTCGATAGGCTGACACCGCTGCCCGTGTTGCCTGCTGAATCGCTGACGCCAGCGACGCTCAGGCTGATCGCATTGTTGCCACTGCTGACATTGGCGTTCGGCGTCAGGGTCGCGGTCCAGGTTCTACCGCCATCGCTGCTGCTCAAACTGGACAAGCTGCCGTTCGCCACGCTGATGTCGGACAGGTCGAAGCCACTCACTGCTTCGTTGAAGGTGAAGGTCACCAATGAGGTCTGGCCCACGCCCAGGTTCGGGTTGGCAACCACCACCGTGGCCGTCGGCCGTTCGCCGTCGATGGCGTAGTTGTTGGACACCGCGACGCTGGCGCCGATGTTGCCCGCCAGGTCAGTCACGTTGCTGGTGTCCAGCGCAATGAAATTGCTCGGGTCGGTGATGTTCGCGGTGGGGGTGAACGTTCCGGTCCAGGTCTTGCCGCCGTCGCTGCTGGCCAGATTGGTCAGCTCGCCGTTGGTGACGCTCAAGTCCGACAAATCGAAGTCGCTTACCGCCTCACTGAACGTGAAGGTCACCAGCGTCGTCTGGCCAATGCCCAGGTTCGGGTTGGCAACCACGATGGTGACGGTCGGGCGAGTCGCATCGAGTGCGTAGTTGTTGGAAATGGCGATGCTGGCGCCGGCATTCCCCGCCGCGTCGAGCACATTGCCGGTGTCGAGCAGGATCAGGTTGGTCGCATCGTTAAGGCTCGCGGTCGGTGTGAGTGTGGCGGTCCAGGTCACACCGCCGTCGCTACTGGCCAGGTTCGACAGTACACCATTGGCCACGCTGAGGTCCGACAGGTCGAAACCGGACACCGCTTCGCTGAAGGTAATGGTCACCGTGGTGGTTTCACCAATGCCCAGCTTATTGTCCGCCACCACAATGGTCGCGTTAGGGCGAGCGGTATCAATCGCGTAGTTATTGGAGTCGGTCACGCCAACACCGCTATTGCCCGACGCGTTGGTCACACCACTGTTGTCCAGGCTGATCAGGTTAGTGGTGTCCGTCACGCTGACCGCAGGTGTGAAGGTCGCGGTCCAGGTCACGCCACCATCGACAGACGAAACGTTACTGAGGGTGCCGTTGGCAACGGTCAGGTCGGCGTTGCTGAAACCGCTGACTGCTTCGCTGAAAGTGATAGTGACCAGCGAGGTGTCACCGGCCTTGAGGGCATTGTCGGCAACTACGATGGTGGCGGTCGGCACCTCGGTTTCCACCACATAATTGGCCGAGTTGGTGGTGCCTGACCCGGTATTGCCGGCCAGGTCCAAGACGCCGCTGTTGTTCAGCGTGATGATGTTGCTGGCGTCGGTAATCCCGATAGTCGGGGTGAAGGTCCCGGTCCAGGTGATGCCACCGTCGCTGCTGCTGACCGCGCTCAAGGTGCCGTTGGCGATGCTCAAATCACTGTTGTCAAAACCCGTCACCGCTTCACTGAAGGTGATGGTCACCAGCGACGTCTCCCCCGGTTTCAGGGTCGTGTCGCTCAACACGATAGTGGCGGTCGGCCGTTGGCTGTCGATTGCGTAGTTATTCGAATCCGTGGTGCCGGCACCCGCGTTTCCGGCCACATCCAGGACCCCGGTGTTGTCCAGAGTAATCAGGTTGGTCGAATCGGTGATGCTCGCCGTCGGCGTCAGGGTGGCGGTCCAGGTGATGTTATCGCTGGTGCTCAGACTGCTTAGGGTACCGTTGCTCACCGTCAGGTCGGCCGTGGTAAAACCGGTCACCGCCTCGGAGAACGTGATGGTCACTACCGATGTTTGCCCCACCCCCAGTGCCGCGTCCGCAACCACGATGGTTGCCGTTGGCCGCACGGTGTCGATCGCGTAGTTGTTGGAATCAGTAGTGCCGCTACCGGCATTGCCCGAAGCATTTTGCACCCCGCTGTTATCCAGGGTGATCAGGTTGGTGGTGTCGGTGATGGCGTTGGTCGGCGTGAAGGTCGCGGTCCAGGTGACGCCGCCGTCACTGCTGCTCACGGCGCTCAGGGTGCCGTTGGCAATGGTCAGGTCGGCGTTGCTGAAACCGCTGACCGCTTCGCTGAAGGTAATGGTCACCAGCGACGTTTCACCGATTCTCAGCGCATTGTCGGCAACCACGATGGTCGCGGTCGGCAGCACCGTATCGATGGTGTAGTTGCCGGAACTGGTGGTGCCGCTGCCGGTGTTGCCGGCGATGTCGGCCACAC